>DASPUN010000089.1:0-117570 GCA_035622875.1 Candidatus Acidiferrales bacterium | reverse complement strand
ACCCTTGAACTCGCTTCTCGATGGTCAAGTCCATCTCACGTTTCGCATCATCCAACTCCCGCTCCTTGCGCATCAATTCGGCCTGTGCCTTCTGCGCCTCGGCAAGCTTGGCATCGCGTTCGACGAGCACCGCCTTTAGTTCCGCGATCTCCTTGGTTCTCTGATCTAAATCTGTCGAAACCATCAGTCGCGCTTTCCGTGCCTCATCGGCTGAGATTTTCGCCCGCTCTGCGTTAAGCCGCCGACTAACCTCGTCATCGATTCCCTCCCTCTCTTTGGACAGCGCCTCTCGCTGTCTGGCAATCTCTTCTTCTCTTGACTCGATTCCTGTTTGAATCTGATGGATCTTGTCTTCGTATTTCTTCCGCGTCGATTCGATAAGGGGCTGCGCGAGAGATTCGGTAAGCCTAATTTCGGTCTTGCAAGTGGGGCACACGATTGTTGGCTCAGTCATGTGAAGCTCCAAAATAAGCTGCTGCGGAAAAACGAAAATAGCTTCCAGAGCGGAAATCTATACCATCTGGCTAATAGCGGTGAATATTTAATCGCCATGAGCTAGATAACTGAAAAGTCGAAATGTACCCTTCGGGATGTGGCCGCTTGGGAAATCTACAGGCAGCGAATACAACCCGGCAGCCACAATTCGGTATCATCCAAGGAATGGCACCGCGGCCCGCCAACACGGCCGCCGAGACGGCGCTCGGTCAATCGGAGTCCGCTTCGCCGAAGCAGGCCGCGCGGTTCAGGTTTCCGCGCGCGCTGAAGGCCGCCGTCGAACGCTGTTGGGTCAAAGCCGCTGCTCCTGCAGATTGGAATCTCACCCGAGAACAGTTTGAAAAAACGCTCGAGCGCAGCGTCGCGCGCCAGTTTGGCGGCGCGTCTCTGAGCGAGAACGCAATCGAGGCGTATCTGGAAACGCTGCACGCCGCCGACCTCGCGCTTGCGCGCGCATGCAGCGACGGAAGTCCTGCTGCGTGGGATTACTTCATGGCGCAATTCCGGCCGGAGCTTTACCGCGCGGCGCGCGCCATCGCTGGCGAAGCAAACTCGCGCGAGCTTGCCGATGCGCTTTACGCCGATCTTTACGGTCTGCGTGAATCTGAGGGCCAGAGAAAGTCTCTCTTTGAGTATTTCCATGGCCGCAGCAAGCTCGGCACCTGGTTGCGCGCAGTTCTTTCGCAGCGCCACGTAGACGAAATTCGCCGCACGCGCCGCACCGAACCGCTCGAAGACGAATCCGGCGAGGAGCGCCACGAAATCGCCGCGCTCGCTGCCAATGTGCGAGCTGGTGCGAATGACTCGCCTGATTCGGAGCGCGCGCAGTATTTTGCCGCGCTGCAGGCGGCTTTGACTGCGGCGGTCGGCGCGCTTGAGCCGCGCGATCGGCTGCGGCTTGCGTATTACTACGCGGACGAACGCACTCTCGCCGAAATCGGCCGTACGCTCGGCGAGCACGAGGCGACCGTCTCGCGCAAGCTCGACCGCACGCGACGCGACGTGCGCCAGCTCGTGGAAAGATCGCTGCGAGAAGAAAAGAAATGGTCCGAGGCGCAGCTGCGCGCTTGTCTTGAATGTGCGCAAGGCGAGTGGCCCTTTGATCTGACCGAAGCCTTGCGCTCCGGCAGCGCGCGGATCGAGCCGGCAGCGCAACCCGATGCGGCATCGGCAAGGGATTGAGCGTGCGGCGCGCAAGATTTGGAGTTTCGGGCGTTCTATTGAGTGGAGGAGAATAGCTTCATGGCTTCGCAGGACCGGGACCGAGCGTCCGCCAATCTGTTGCGCCGCAGTCTGAGCGATTCCGCGGGCGCCTGCCCGGAGCCGGAAATTCTCGCGGCCTATTTCGAGCGATCGCTCGATGCAGACGAGACACGACGCTATGAGCTGCATTTCTCGCAGTGCGCGCGCTGCCGCGACCAGCTTGCTGCGATGCATCGCGCGGGTGAGCCCGCGCCGGCCGGCGCTGCTCAGTCGCGCCCGCACTCGCATTGGGCCTGGCTCTGGGACTGGCGATTTCTCGCACCCGCCGTCGCTGTGCTCGTGATCGCGGCCGTGTGGACCGCGCGCCGTCCGGTTACGACGCCATCGCATGGTAATTCCGCGCAGCCTCTGGTCGCGATGAATGAGCGATCCGAACCTCCACCAGCGCCGGCGCCGGAACGATATTCGGGTCCTGTTTCCACAATGCCGAACAAGACTCTGACTGCACCGAATAACGATGTCGATAAGGCGATGAAACAGAGCTCTGCGTCGGTCGAATCGCAAGCGAACAGCAATGAAAAAGAGCTCGCCTCGAAGCAGCCGATGGTTGCTCGCGAGCAAGCCGAGTTGGACGAGCTGAAAAAGGACGACAATTCCCTGAGGCGCGACCTTGCGGACGCGAAGAGCGGCGTGGCCGCCGGCGTGCCTGCCTCGCGCATGGCTGCACCCGCGGCAACGCCTCCGCCGTCACCGGCACCGGAACCATCACGCGTCAATGGCGGCGCAATCGGCGGTGGGATTTCGGCCAATGAGGTCGTAGCGAGCGCGTCCGAAGCCACGAAGGCAAAGCCGTCCGCATCTCCGACCTTCGTCCGCCCCATGACGGGGCAAGAGCAGAGACAAGCGATCGCGCAATCTGAGACCCTCACGATCGGAGACGTAGAACGCCGCTCGACTGGAAACATCATCAAGACGCCTAATCCGAAAGTGATGTGGCGCATCTCCGCCGGCAGCGTGGTCGAGCTCTCCACGGACGACGGCGCAACCTGGCAAGGACAACGACTTCGCAGTTTCCAGCCGAATCCGCAGATTACGACCGGCTACGCACCCACGGCAAAAATCTGCTGGCTCGTGGGTCGCGACGGCGTGATTCTTCTGACGAGAGACGCCTCTCACTGGGTGCCGATTCCGCCGCCCATAACGACGGACTTCGTGAGCGTCACGGCGACGGACAATTTCTCCGCGACGGTCACCGCTGCGGACGGCCGCAGATTTTCGACCGATGACGCCGGAGATCACTGGAACCCCGCGCCTTAGGCGGAATCCGAAGAGCAAATTACGCTGCAAGAAATCGCGCGATGTTCGTTCTCTCCTAGAGAGCATTTTCGAAGCGAAGGAGACAAATTCATGCCATCTCGAAAAGCGCGGATTTTCGGCTCGGCGGTTCTCGCGGCCATTGTCGTGCTGCCGCTCGCAGGCAGGCGAAACGAAGCGCGCGCCGCGGACGAAAAACCGGCCAAGGCCGCTGAAACGTCCTCGACCACTCAAAAAGATCAGTACGATCTTTCGGTCACGGTTTACAACTCGAATCTCGCGCTGGTGCGCGATGTGCGCCAGATTCACCTGCAATCCGGCACGTTTCCGCTGCGATTCGAGGATGTCGCTGCATCGATCATTCCGCAAACCGTGCACTTTCGCTCGCTCACCGATCCGGCGAAGTTGAGCGTCGTCGAACAGAACTACGAGTACGACCTGCTCGACCCGCAGAAGCTTTTGCAGAAATACGTGGGCCGCGAGGTCACGCTCGTCCAGCGCGAGACAGACGCAGGCTCGACGAAATGGGTTGAGACCAAAGCGTTGCTGCTCTCCGACAACGGCGGTCCCGTGTGGAAAATCGGAAATGAAATCGTCACCGGCGTGACCGCCGATTCCTACCGTTTTCTCGATCTCCCGGAAAATCTCTACAGCCGCCCGACGCTGGTCTGGGCGCTCGACAACCGCGGCGCGGAGGCGCAGAAGGTAGAAGCCTCCTACCTTGCGAACAATCTGAACTGGAGCGCCGATTACGTCCTGACCGTGGGACGTGATGAAAAGAGCGCCGATCTTGACGGCTGGGTGACACTGGTGAACAACAGCGGCGTCGCCTATCGCAATGCGAAGCTGCAGCTCGTCGCCGGAGCGGTGCATCGCACCACGCCAGCTATGGAAGACGAGCGCGTAGCACTAGTGAAATCGATGGCCGCGGGTGCGCCGGCCCCGCAATTCGAGCAGGAGGCGTTTTCGGAATATCACCTCTATACGCTCGGCCGGCGCACGTCGATCGAGAACAACGAATCGAAGCAGATCAACTTGCTCACGGGGACAAACGTTCCGGTCGAGAAGTATCTCTCGGTCGAAGGGCAGCAATACTACTATCGCAACCCACAAGGCATCGGGAACGCGATCCCGCAGCCGGTGAAGGTTTATTACCGCTTCAAGAACGACGAAAAATCCGGACTCGGCATGCCGCTGCCTGCGGGAACTGTTCGCGTCTATCAGGCCGATTCGAAGGGCGGTGTGCAGTTTGCGGGCGAAGATTCGATCAATCACACGCCGAAGGATGAATCGCTGCGGATCTACGTCGGCAACGCATTCGACGTAGTGTGCGAACGCAAGCAGACCGACTACAAGAAGCTCGCGAGCAATCTCTTCGAAATGGAGTACGAAATCACTCTGCGCAATCACAAGGACAGCGCAGTGACAGTGGAAGTGCGGGAGCCTGTGGGCGGCGACTGGGAAGTGGTGAACTCGAATTACAAATGGACGAAGCTCGATGCCTCGACGATCGGGTTCCAGATTCCGGTCGACAAGGACGGCACGGCGACGCTTGACTACCGCGTGCGCGTGAAATGGTAGACGGCGAAACTCAACTCGCCGTCCTCCCGTTTTCATGTGCGCAGTCTCTCTAGAGATTATCGAGCAGGAATTGCGTCATGCGTTTGTAGAGTTCGATCCGCGCGGGCATGTCCGTAATGCCGTGCCCGCGCCCGGGGAAAATCATCAGGTCCACCGGATATTTTCCGGCGGCGATGAATTCGTTGAGCAGCTCGGCCGTATTCGCAAAGTGGACGTTGTCATCGCCGGTGCTGTGGATGAGCAGCAGCTTTCCCTTGAGCTGCGCCGCATGGGTCGCGGCCGATGAATCTTTGTAACCATCGGGATTGTCCTGCGGGCGGCCCATGTAGCGCTCGGTGTAGGCCGTGTCATAGAGCTTCCAATCGGTGACAGGAGCGACGGAAACGCCCGCTTTGAAAACATCGGGCGCGTTGAGCATCGCAACGAGCGTCATCGTGCCGCCGTAGCTCCAGCCGAAGAGTCCGATGCGGGAACCGTCGACGAAGGGAAGCGACTTCAGAAACTTCACGCCGGCGAGCTGATCTTCCAGCTCGATTTTTCCGAAGTGATGGTAGATCGGCGATTCAAACGCATGACCGCGCTGATAGGAACCGCGGTTATCGAGGCTGAAGAGGATGTATCCCTTCTCAGCCATCATCTCGCGCCAGAGAAAATCGGTTCGCTCCCATTCATTGCGCACGTTTTGAACCCCCGGCCCGCCGTAGACGTCGATCAACACGGGGTATTTGCGAGACGCGTCAAAGTCGGACGGGCGAATGATGGATGCGTAGAGCTTCGTGCCGTCATCGGCCGCGAGAGCGAGGAATTCCACCTTCGAAAGATTGTAGTCGCCGAGTTCGGGGACTTTGTTCTCGTTGATCACGGCGGCGTGCGCACCGTCAGCGCGATACAGGTCCTGGCGCGGCGGCGTCATCGCGTTCGAATAGGTGTCCACAAAGGCCGAAGCGTCCGGCGCGAAGACTACTTCGTTGGCACCATCTTCGCGCGTGACGCGCGCGATGGATTTCTCGCGCAGCGAGAGACGATAGACTTGTGTGCCGAGGACATCATCTTTGTTGGAGCAGAAATAGATCGTGCCGTGGGCTTCATCGACCGACGGATGGCTATCGGTGCCCGGGCCAAAGCCGCCCGAGCCGGTGATTCCCCAGTCGCCGCTCGTCAACTGATCGAGCTGCTTGCCGCTGAGATCGTAGAGGTAGTAGTGGCGGAAGCCGGTGCGTTCGCTCGACCAAAGGAAGCGCTTGTTATCGGCAAGAAAGTAGAGATCGTCGGAGAGATTGATCCAGTATTTGTCGGCGTCGGTGAGGATCGTCGGGCACGCGCCGCCAGCGGCGTCGCAGAAAAGCAGATCGAGCTGGGTCTGCGCGCGATTCATCCGCTCGATGGCCACGCGGCTGCTATCGCGCAGCCAAACCACGCGCGCGAGATAAACATCGGTGTTCGCGCCTGTGTCCATCCATTTCGTTTCGCTGCCACTGACCGAAACGACGCCGACGTGCACGATCGGATTCGGCTCGCCTGCCTGCGGAAAGCGTTCGTATTCGGTGGCTCCGATGGGCGAGCTCATGTCCATCAGCGGATAGCGCGTCACTTGGCGCTCGTCCATCTCGTAGTAGGCGATTTTCGAGGAATCAGGCGACCACCAGTAGGCGGTGGTCGAATCGAGCTCTTCGGGGTAGAGCCAGTCGAGCTGGCCTTTTAGAACATCCTCGCTGCCGCCAGTGGTGAGCGCGTGAGTCTCACCAGTCGCGACATTGGTGACCCAGAGATTTGAGCCGCGCACGAAGCTGACCCACTTGCCGTCCGGTGAGAACTTCGGATCTTGGAGGTCGTCAGTGCCGCGCACGAGCGGCTTCGGCGCCATTGATTTCAGATCGAGGAGTACGAGATTCGTGCTGCCGACGAAGAGCAGCGCATCGCTGGTGGGAGACCACATGTAATTTTCTGCCTGCACGCGGCCGAGGCCGGTGGACTGAATCGCGCTGGTCTTCTCCGGCTGCAAGACGGACTGCATGACGTCCGATTTCACCAGGACCTTGCGTTCACCCGTCACGGCATCGATCGTCCACATCTCGACGCCGGAGTTGCGGCGTTCGAGGAACGAAATTCGCTTGCTGTCGGGACTCCATTCGATACCCGAAGTGAGATAGCCGCTCAAGCTCGGCGCGCCGTAGATGCGCTCGACGGCGAGCGATTTTGACGACTTCGGCTGTGCGGAGGCGGTGGTCGAAAAGAGAGAGTAGGCGAGTGCGGCAGCCAAAAGGAAGGACAAAAGGGTGCGAAAACACCACCCGGAATACTTTCGAGTAGAATCGACCTCGATGCTGTGTTTTCTATGAGTTACAGCGATTTCTACTCGAAAGTCTTTTCGAGTAGAAATGCCCGCAAAGACGCGCTGATTTAAGCTCCCGGGTCTATCCGCTCCAACTTCGCTTGGCGTCACAATTCAATTACCTCCTATTCGTCCGACGTACCAGGTTCGCGCGTTTCCTCGGGCTTGCCTCGCCGATCGCGCAGGAGCCCCTGGCACATGATGCATGAGAGGTCAGTCATTTCAAGCAAGAAAGTCCTGTGGACTTCTTGCGTCCCGTCCACAAGAAAGCGATTGCGCCGACTCAAGAAGCCGCCGCTACGAGGAACCAGTCCCTTGCTGCGAAAGCAACGCAAGATGCGGCGGCGCGAGCGCGGGCACGCGCGCAGCCTATAATTTCAGTGCGCCGATCGCGAAGAGCGCGGCGAACCGGGATGAAACAAGTCATCGACAAGTTCATCGAGTACCTGAAGTACGAGCGCAATGCGTCGCCCGAAACGATCCGCGAATACCGTCGCGACGTCCGCCAATTCCACGAGTTCCTGACGCCGCCGGGCGAAACGGCTCCGGCGCTTTCCGAAATCGACCACAACATCGTCCGCGAATACGTGAACTGGATGTACGACCGGCGGCTTGAGAAGGCGTCGATTGCGCGAAGGCTTTCGTCGCTGCGGACGTTCTTCAGGTTTTGTGTGCGCGAGAAGCTTGCGCGGCAGAACCCCGCGCGGCTGGTCGCCACACCGAAGCTGCCCAAACGCGTGCCGCGCGTGCTGACGCCGGAAGAATTGAACGGATTTCTCGACCACCTGGGCAGCAATGGGGAGCAATCGAGGCGCGCACGGAAGTTGACGCCTCAGAGCGACGAAGAATCAAAGATTCTGCTGAAGCGCGATCGAGCGATTCTGGAATTGCTGTACGCTTCGGGTCTGCGCGTCAGCGAGATCGTGGGGCTGAATCTCGGCGACATCGACCGGAACGGGCGGATGCTGCGCGTGCTGGGCAAGGGCCGCAAGGAGCGCGTGGTGCCCTACGGCGGGAAGGCGAGCGCGGCGCTCGAAGCCTACTGGCCCATGCGCGGCGAGCTGCTGGCGAAAACCGGGAGCAAGGGCAACCACGAAGCCGTGTTTCTGAACCATCTGGGCGGGCGGCTGACGGACCGGTCGGTGAACATGCTGGTGAAAAAATACGCGCGACTCGCAAACGTGAACTGGGATCTGCACCCGCACTCGCTACGGCACGCGTTTGCGACGCACCTGCTGGCCGATGGAGCAGATTTGCGCGCGATTCAGGAGCTGCTGGGGCACGTCTCGCTTTCCACCACGCAGCGCTACACGCAGGCGAGCATCCGGCAGCTAATGGACGTGTACGACAAGGCCCACCCGCACGCGTGAGATACCGTCCTCAGGGGCTAAAGCCCCTTCGTGGGTGGCACTCGAATGTCGGAGCTAAAGCTCCGCCCCCCTAAGAACTACTTGTGAGGAAATTTTTCTCATCTTTGGACTCAGGATCGTTTCGTCACGCCCGGCTCATGCACTGACGAATCAATCCTGCGCTGGCTCTGCATGGCGGCGCTGCGTGCTAGTGTTTCGGCGAATTCAGATCGCGCGAGAGGATCAGCTTTAGCGTGATTTTGTCGGATGCGGGCGTGACGCCGAAGCCGACTCCTCCCTCGATATCCACTAGCTTCGTGCTGCGGTCGAAGACGCCCCAGACTTCGTGCGATTCCTGGTACGTGGGAAGAACGGAGCGCAGAGGCCCGACGTCGGAATATTCTTCGGTGGCGAGCGCGAATTTGGGAGTGAAGTTGTAGGCGATGCGCGCCGCGGGCGCGAAGTCGAGATTGCCAAAGCCGCCCCGCCAGGAATTATCGAGGATGGGATTCACGATGATGTCGACGGGGTGGAGGTGCACTCCGAGGATCGGCCGAATTTCGGATGTGAAGCGGTCCTTGTCCCAAAACGCGCGGTTGTAGCTAAATTCGAAATTGCATCCGTAGAAGAATGTGCGGTCGGCGGCATGCGGCGATACGAATAGCAGGCGAATCTTACCGCCGTTGAACGTCACATCGTGATTTTTCGAGACGCTGTAGAGCGGGAGATAAAGTCCGGCCTCGAACCAGTCGGTGACGCCGTAGGCCCACTCGGTAACGCCATTGAACGAATGGTCCGGAATGATCCCTCCGGGAAATGCTGAAACCTTCAAACCGTCGGGCGTGAAATTGTTGTGCCAGGTGAGATTGAAAACGCCGACGGGGGCGATCTCGGCGTTGTAGACTTGGATTTCGTCGGTTTGGGCGAAGGTGGGGAGAGGTGCCGCGACGAACAGCGCCAAGGCCGCGAATGCATAGAGGCGCATGGTCTTAAGACTTGCCATTCTGACTGAAGGCTCCAGCTTTTGCAGCGCTATTCGTCAGTAAGGGGAAACAGCAGATCCCTCACCGCCGTCCCCGACCGAAGGCGTCGGGGCCGGGTTCGGGATGACAAACGGACGTCTTTCGACACATCACTACGCGGTGAGCGAGGAAGCAGGAACGAAGCCGCGCGATGGAGATGGCGCAACGGGTGGCATGGTCGAGCGGTCGACGCGGTTGTAGAGCGTGTCGCGTTCGACGGGCACGCGGCCTGCGGCGCGAATCAGCTTTTCGAGTTCAGCGCGCGTGAGATGCTCGGGCGTGGTGGCGCCGGCGTCGTGATAGATCTTTTCTTCGACGACGGTGCCGTCGAGATCGTTTGCGCCGAACTGCAGCGCGATTTGCGCGATGCGCGGCGTGAGCATGATCCAGTAGGCTTTGATGTGGTCGAAATTGTCGAGCATGAGGCGCGAGACGGCGATCGTTTTCAGCGCGTCCATACCGGTCGGCTTCGGGATGTGCGCGAGGGCCGTATTCGCCGGGTGAAATTCGAGCGGGATGAAGGCGACGAAGCCGTGCGTTTTGTCCTGCGTTTCGCGCAGGCGGACCAGGTGATCGACGCGCTCTTCGAGCGTTTCGACGTGACCGAAGAGCATCGTCGCGTTGGAGCGCATGCCCAGCTCGTGCGCCGTGCGAGCGATGGAAAGCCACATCGTGCCGGAAACTTTGTGGTCGCAGATGATGCGGCGAACGCGCGGATGGAAGATTTCGGCGCCACCACCGGGAAGCGAGCCGACGCCCGCTTCTTTCATTTTGAGGAGCGTGTCTTTGATCGAGAGCTTCGAAATCCGCGCGTAGTAGTGCACCTCGACGGCCGTGAACGCTTTCAGATGAACATCCGGAAAGCGCTGCTTCAGGCCGCGGATCATGTCGAGATAGAAATCGAACGGAAGATCGGGATGCAAGCCACCAACGATGTGAAATTCCGTGGCGCCTTCGGCGATGCCTTGCGCGGCGCGCGCGTAAATTTCATCGAGCGAAAACGTGTAGGCACCAGGCGCGTCGGGGGAGCGGCCAAAGGCGCAGAGCTTGCAGTGCGCGACACAGACGTTGGTGGGATTGATGTGGCGATTGACGTTGAAGTAGCAGACGTCGCCGTGGCGCTGTTCGCGGACGTGGTTGGCGAGCCAGCCGACGGCGAGCAGATCGTGCGACTGAAAAAGCGCGAGGCCGTCGTCGGGCGAGAGGCGCTCGCCCGCGAGAACTTTGTGCGCGATGGGCTCGAGGCGCGCGTCGGAAATTTGCAGTTGTGACATTGGTTGTTACGGGCGGGCGACGAGTGTCGCAGCGCCCCAAAACAGAAGAAACAGAAGACTAATATAGCCATTCACCGTGAAAAACGCAGCATTCATTTTGCTCAGATCGTTCGGCTTAACGAGCGAGTGCTCGTAGCCCAGAAGCAGAGTGACGACGGCGATGCCCACCCAGGCGGGCCACGCAAGATGAAAGGCGGTAGCGAGCCAGATGAGCAGCGCGACCATAAGTAGATGCATTGCGCGAGTGATCCCGAGTGCCTTCGCGATGCCGAATCTCTTCGGGATCGAGTGCAGGCCGGCGGATTTGTCGAAATCAATGTCCTGGCAGGCGTAGAGCACGTCGAAGCCGCCAACCCAGAGCGTCACCGCGGCGCAGAGAATCAACATCCGCAGGTCGAGCGGGCCGCGAATCGCGATCCACGCTGCGGCGGGCGAAATCCCGAGGCAAAAGCCGAGCACGAAGTGCGACCACTCTGTGAAACGCTTCGTATAGGAATAGAAAAACAGGATTGCGAGTGCGACCGGCGAGAGTTCGAGCGCGAGGCGATTCAGTTGCCACGCAGCGACGACGAGGAGCGCCGAAGCAATAGCCGTGAAGGCCCAAGCGAAACCCAGGGACAGCTCGCCGGTGGGAAGAGCGCGATTGGCCGTGCGCGGGTTGCGGCGATCGAATTCGATATCGGCGATGCGGTTCATCGTCATCGCGGCCGAGCGCGCGCCGACCATGGCGACGACGATCCAGAGAACCTGGCGCCAGGAAGGCAAGCCGCCGGCCTCGCGCGCGGCGAGCAGCGCACCGACGAGAGCAAACGGCAGCGCGAATACGGAGTGCTCGAACTTGATCATCTCGAGCACAGTGCGGATTCGGCTCTTGGTAGCGCTCACGCTTTTCCCTTCCAGTGGTACTGCTTGGGCTGCGGCAGGCCGAGCTGCGCGAGGACGCGATACGCGAATTGCTCGACCATGTCGTCGATGCTCTTCGGGCCGTAATAGAACGCAGGCATCGCGGGCATCAGCGTAGCGCCAGCATCGTGGACGCGCAGCATATTTTCGAGATGAATGCGATTGAGCGGCGTCTCGCGAAGGCAGAGGACGAGCGGGCGGCGCTCTTTCAGGCAGACGTCCGCGGCGCGGGTGAGAAGGTCGCTCGCCGTGCCGGCAGAGATCGCGCCGAGAGCGCCCGCCGAGCAGGGAACGACCACCATCGCGTCGACGATCGCGCTGCCGGAAGCGATGCTCGCGCCGATGTCTTTATTGGGCAGGTATTCGATTTTCTTGGCGGAAGTGCCGGTCAAAAGCGAAGGGAGTTTCTTTGCGTCCGCCGCGACAGCGCCGAGTTCAGTGGCAAGCAGCCGGAGCCCGGCGTCGCTCGCGACGAAAAAGACATGCGCGACGCGGCGGTCGGTGTCGAGCAGCCGCAGAATCGCCTGCGCGTAGGCCGCGCCGCTTGCGCCCGTCACGCCGACCGTGATGATGCGGCTCTCAGTGCTCGCTTTTGCCATGGGGCGAAACTTCGAGTCTAGTACCGTTGCAACTGATTTCGAGCAATTTCTTTCAACCTCGGGATGATGCGCTCTGGCGGTAAAGCACAGCAAGTTGGAACGGCACTAGGCGGCGAATTTCGGTAAATTCAAGGCGAGCGGCGGCGTGTTGCAGGCGCGGATTTGCAGGCGACGCACTCAGACACTATGTCGCAAGGCGAGACTGAGTTTTGACGAACGCGACGACGAAAAGCGCTCCGAACACGAGGTCCACAATGCCCAGCGCCATGTCTCCACGACTGATGCGATGCTGCGCGAACAGTATGACGACTGCGATTCCCCAGCCGAATTTCCCAAGCGCGCCGGGAATCATGATCGCGCGGAATCGTGAGGGATCGATAGCGATGAGGAAGAATGCGAATTGCCATGCCAGCGCCATCGCTGCAAAGCCGCAATAGAAGCCGGGGTGAGTAATCGGCGGCGGCTCCTGACGTCCAATCAGATTGAAGATAAAGTAGAGCGGCGCGAACATCAGCACGCTCCAGATTCCAGCAACCCAAAACAGGATCTTGGCGAATTTCATGTGCGACCCCGTGGCGTGCAGCTAAGCGCGCTTAATCAGACGGATCAGAAGCAGCAGAATCACAGCGCCGACCACCGACATCACGAGGCGCCCGATCAAACCATATGCCGCAAGCCCTAGCAGACCGAACACAAAGCCGCCTAGAAATGAGCCGATGATGCCGACGATGAGATCGACGATCAGGCCCATGCCGCGTCCCTTTACGAGCTGACCGGCAAGCCAACCCGCGACAATTCCAATGACGATCGTCCAGATGAGCCACATGGTTTCACCTCCGAGAGAATGGTGATGCGGGGAGCCGGTCCGAGGTGTCTACAGCGGGCGCTACTCTAACACGAATGCCTGCGCGAGAGTGGCGACGAGTGCCGTTTCTTCTTCGGGAAACACGGTACGGAGATCGAGGATCAGGCGATCGCCGGCGACACGCGCGATTACGGGCGCGCCGACTGCCGGTTTGCGCAGGCGCTCTTCAAGCGCAGCAGCCGAACGGACGGAACTGCGCAGCGAGATCAGATGCGTGGGCAGTTTCTGGTCCGGCGTCGAACCGCCGCCGATGACGGATGATCCCGCGCTCAGTTTGACCTCGGTATCCGGCGGGAGCGAAGAGCGCAATTTTTCGGCAAGAGCTTGTGCACGGCGAGCAATCTCGGAAACGGGCATGCGGATCATTCGCACGGCGGGAATTTCGTCGAGCGCGCCGCGGAAATAGGCATTGAGCGTCGCCTCGAGCGCGGCAATGGTGAGTTTATCAACGCGGAGCGCGCGAAACAGAGGATTGCGGCGGATCCGCGCTACGATTTCTCGTTTGCCTGCGATGATTCCCGCTTGCGGGCCGCCCAGCAGCTTATCTCCACTAAAGGATACGATCGCCGCGCCCGCGCGGCAGCTTGCCCGCACAACCGGCTCGGTGATTCCCGCAGAAGAGAGATCGGCGAGACAGCCGGAGCCGAGGTCCTCGAATACGGGAACACGCTTGCGGCGGCCGAGCGCCACAAGCTCTTCGAGCGCCGGCCGTTCGGTGAATCCGGACACATGGAAATTCGAAGGATGGACTCGCAGGAGCAGGCGAGTGCTTTTGTTGATGGCTCGCTCGTAGTCGCGCAGGCGCGTGCGGTTCGTCGTGCCCACTTCGCGCAAAAGGGCGCCGCTTTCGGCCATGATGTCGGGGATCCGGAAGCCATCGCCGATTTCGATCAGCTCGCCACGCGAGACGATCACTTCGGCGCCTTTCGCGAGCGTGTTCAGGACGAGGAAGACCGCAGCGGCGTTGTTGTTGACCACGATGGCAGCTTCGGCGCCGGCGAGATCGGCGAGCAGCCGGGCCGTATGGACGTCGCGTTTGCCACGCTGCCCCGATTCGATGTCGTACTCGAGATTGGAGTAGTGCTGCGCGGACTCCGCGATGGCGCTGACGGCGGCAGAAGCGAGCGGCGCCCGGCCGAGATTGGTGTGGAGAACCACGCCCGTTGCGTTGATGACGCGACGAAGCGACGTGGCCAGCAGCTTTTCGACTTCGAAGGCGATGCGCTCTTCGATCTGATCTCCGGAAATACCGACGGCAGCGGATGCGCCGTCAATCCCCTTGATCAGCCGGGCTCGAAGTTCGCCGAGGACACGGCGGGCGACCCGCGTGACGACGGCGCGTCCAGCCGAATGGGAGAGCGCCACGAGCCCGGGTCGGCTGAGAACTTGGTCCACGGACGGGATTTCGCGCAGGCGCGCGGCTATCTCCCCATTTTTCTGCGGTTTCGCCTTTGCCAGGGCCATCGGGGCCTATTTGACCATGCACCTGCTCAGGGCGCAACCAGTGGAGTTTCTGGGGCGGGATTTCCCCTTGCGACAAGCCTGCTCGCGGTTTCATTGACGCAATCCGGCTAGTCACTTTACGCTGGAATCTCGCCGGTCCCGGCGCCACCATGGCCACCATCGACGAGGATCTCGGCCAAATCGAGAAGGACATCCGCACGCTGAAGATCGAGTACGAGCAGTTCTTCGGCGGCGGGCGGCCGCGTCCTCCTTCGGACACGCAGTGGCGCGTCGAAAACCTGATCCGCCGCTACAACGAACGGATGGGCGACCTGAGCTTCGGGCAGCGCTTCCGTTTCAACAACATCCAGCAGACCTACGCCAAATATCAGGACATGTGGCGGAAGAAGCTGATCCAAAAGGAGTCCGGCGCGCAGCAACATCATTACGGCGCCGCAGCCAAAGCGATCGAGGCCGAGCGCGCGCGCAAGGCTGCGCAGGATAGCGGCAAGGCAGTTTCAGGCAGCGAGCGCGCGGCTGCATCGGGAGGCGCAGCAGCGGCTTTTGCGCTTTCGTTCTCGAACCCGGCCAAAGAAGGCGACAAAGTCCAAACGCTTTACGAAAAGCTGATCGCAGCGCGAGCGGAAACCGGTGAAAGCGCTGGAGCACCGAGCCTGAAAGACTTCGAGCGGTTCGTCCGGCAGAAGACCAAGGACCTGCAGGAAAAAGGCGGCAATGAAGTCGAATACAGCGTCAGCATCGAAGGCGGCCGCGTGAAATTGAAAGCGCGCGTTTCGAGCTAACCTTTTTCATCCCCTTCCGAATTTCTCCGCAAACGCTTACACTGACGGCTCTCTTCGCTCAAATTCATTCGGGAGGCGCTGTGTGGCAATCGAACGGGCGCTGATCAGCGTCTATGACAAGACAGGAGTCGTCGAGTTCGCTCGTGAACTCGCGTCGCTCGGAATCGAAATCGTTTCGACCGGGGGGACGGCAAAACTCTTGCGCGAAAGTGGCGTGCCGGTGCGCGACGTTGCCGAACTGACGGGCTGGCCCGAAATGCTCGGCGGGCGCGTGAAGACGCTGCACCCGAAAGTGCACGGCGGAATTCTGTTTCAGCGCGGCAAGGCCGAGGATCGAAAGCAGGTGGCCGAGCACGGAATTGGTCCGATCGATTTGGTGGTCGTGAATCTTTATCCGTTTTCTGCGACGGCGGCGAAGCCCGGCGTGACGGCTGAAGAACTGATCGAAAACATCGACATCGGCGGCCCGGCAATGATCCGGTCTGCGGCTAAGAATTTTCAGAGCGTGGGAGTCGTGACCGACCCGGGAGATTACGCTTCCATTGCGCGCGAGCTGCGCGAGAAACGCGAACTGAGCCTTGCGACGCGGCTTGGCCTCGCGCGCAAAGCGTACGCACGCACCGCTCGCTACGACGGCGAGATTGCGACCGAACTCGAGCGGCTTGCGGCGAACGGCAACGTGTCGATCAGCGACCTCGAAAAACTGCCGCAGCGGATTCACGTCGCGCTTGAGCGCAAGCAGCCCATGCGTTATGGCGAAAATCCGCATCAGGCCGCGGCGCTGTACGTTCCTGCAGGGCGTGCGGTGACGGGACTCGCAGGCGCAAAGCAGCTGCAAGGCAAAGAACTGTCGTACAACAACCTAGTGGATCTCGATGCGGCGGCGGCGCTGGTCGCCGAATTTCATCGGCCGGCCGTGGCGATCATCAAGCACAACAACCCGTGCGGGGCGGCCGAGCAGGACTCGTTGCGCGAGGCATATCTGAAGGCGTACGCGTGTGATCCGGTTTCGGCCTACGGTGGAGTGCTCGCGTTCAATCGCACCATCGACGCTGCGACGGCGGAAGAAGTCGCCAAGCTTTTCGTCGAATGCATCGTAGCGCCCGGATATGAACCGGCGGCACTCGAAAAATTCGCGTCGAAGAAAAACCTGCGGCTACTCGATATGCCGGGCGGCGCGGGTGCGGAAGCGCTGGCGTTTAAGCCGATCGCAGGTGGAATGCTCGTGCAGGAGGCGGACCGGCACGAGCTGACGGAGGCGGATCTCAAAGTGACGACGGAGCGCGCGCCCTCGGCTGCCGAAGTGCGCGCGATGCTCTTCGGGTGGAAAGTCGCAAAGCACGTGAAATCGAATGCGATTGTGTTTGCGCGCGAGGGACAAACAGTCGGTGTCGGCGCGGGGCAGATGAGCCGCGTCGATTCGGTGAAGATTGCGGTGATCAAAGCTGCGACCGTGGGGCTTTCGCTTGCAGGCAGCGTGGTTGCATCGGATGCCTTTTTCCCGTTTCCCGATGGCGTCGAAGAGGCGGGCAAAGCCGGCGCCACGGCCGTGATTCAGCCGGGCGGCTCGGTACACGATGAAGATGTGATCGCCGCCGCGAATAAACTCGGCATGGCGATGGTGTTCACCGGCGTGCGCCACTTCCGGCACTAGCTCCCCATGAGTGAATCAACCAAAGCAGGCGGGCTGCACGGGCTGCAAGTGCTGTCGCTCGAAAGCCGGCGCGCGGCCGAGATGGCAAAGCTGATCGAGAATCACGGCGGCCACGCAATGGTCGCGCCGTCGATGCGCGAAGTTCCGCTTGAATCCAATACCGAGGCGCTGGCCTTTGCACGATCGCTCGCGGGGGGCGAATTCGATGTCGTCATTTTCCTCACGGGAGTGGGGACGCGGGCGCTGGCGCGTGTAGTCGAGAGCGTTTATCCGATCGAGAAATTCGCGGCGGCGCTGCGGAAGATATCGGTCGTGGCGCGCGGGCCCAAGCCGGTAGCGGCGCTGAAAGAATTGGGCGTGTCCGTGGCGCTCACGGTGCCCGAGCCGAACACGTGGCGCGATCTGCTCCATGCGCTCGACGAAAAAAAGGACTCGGTGCCGTTGGAAGGCCGCCGCGTGGCCGTGCAGGAGTATGGCGAGTCGAATCCCGAGCTGCTGGCGGGTCTGCTTGAGCGCGGAGCGCGCGTGACGCGCGTGCCGGTGTATCAATGGGCGTTGCCGGAGGACACGGCGCCTTTGCGCAAAGCTGTGGAAGCCATCGCGCACGCACGAATCGACATGGCGCTGTTTACGACTTCGGTGCAGATCGTTCATCTGCTGCGGATCGCACGCGAAATGAACAAGGAGCAAGAGCTGCGACGCGGTTTCGCGGCAATGGTCGTCGGCTCGATTGGACCGGTGACGTCGGCGGAGCTGCGCGAGCAGGGCTTTCACGTCGATTTCGAGCCGCCGCATCCGAAGATGGGATTTCTGGTGAACGAAGCTGCGAAGCACGCAGCTGCTATGTTGAGCCGGAAGCGAAAGGGAGTTTCTAGGTGAGGCGTTTGCTGGTAGTCGGCGAGCGGCTGGGCCTCGGAAGGTTTGGGTGGGGGGGAATGCCGCGACCCAGCCGCGTCGGCGAATGCAGGCACTGTAGCAGATGATTCTCGCGGCGCGTTCGTCGATTTATCGATTGAAGCGATTCGTCTTCCGAATCCTCGCAACTAGTTGAATCATTTCACCTTCTTCGGCGGCGTTTACGAAAAATTAACATCGAAACGCGCTACTTTCGCTTGCGCTTCCGCCGGCGAAGAAATTCGTCGAAGGAAAATTCGCTTGCGAGGCGGTGCAGAAGCGTCTTGCGTCGCTCAGGCGGAATCGATTTCGCGAAAAGCCTTTTGCGCGCCGCGCCGATCTCTTCGAGCCAATGCTCGTACTCGGCGCCGAACTCACGTTCGAAACGCTTGCGAAGGCGCTGCGCGAGCGCCGGACTGTGGCCGCCTGTCGAAATGGCGATTTGCAGCGATCCGCGGCGCACTACAGAGCCATAGTAAAAATCGCAGCGCTCTGGATCATCGACTACATTGCAGAGGACACCCCGCCGCTGCGCCTGATTGAAAATCTGGTCGTGAAGAGCGGGCGAGGAAGTGGCGGCTACGACAAGGAAGGCTCCGCTCAGATCGGAGCTGCGGAATTTGCGCGCGTCCCAGCGAATTTTCCCGGCGCGCGCCCACGCTTGAATTTTGCGAGTGGCCTGGGGAGCGACGACTCGAACCGTCCCTCCGGCTCGCAGCAGCCCTTCAGTTTTTTCCTGCGCGATTGGCCCCGCTCCGACGACCAAGCAGCGCCGGCCGGCCAACTTCAAGAACGCGGGGAACAAAATCATCGGCGCTATTCCTCGCCGCAAACGAGGTCGTCATACGATTCGCGCCGGCGCACGGCGCGGAAATTTCCGCCCTCGACGAGAACTTCCGCCGAGCGGCGGCGCGAGTTGTAATTCGAGGATTGCACGAAGCCGTAGGCGCCGGCGGTCCAGATGACGAGCAAGTCGCCCGCTTTCACCGGTGGCAGCGGCCAGTCGCGCGCAAGAAAGTCTCCGGATTCGCAGACGGGTCCGACGACGTCGACTTTTTTCACTTTCGATGACGATGGGCGGGGGCGAATCGAAGGCGTGATCGCGTGCGTGGCGCCGTAAAGAACCGGGCGAATCAGGTCGTTCATCGCCGCGTCGACGACGACGAACGTCTTGCCCCGATTTTGCTTCACGTAGAGGACGCGAGTGAGCAGCAC
The DNA here is from genome assembly GCA_035622875.1 of Candidatus Acidiferrales bacterium. Lineage (GTDB taxonomy): Bacteria > Acidobacteriota > Terriglobia > Acidiferrales > UBA7541 > Palsa-295. Next base: position 98,624 of record DASPUN010000089.1, on the reverse strand, counting down.
ACCCGCCGGACCGACGAGCGTGCGTCCGGGCTCGATCAGCAGCCGGCAGCAGAGCGGCCGGACGATTTTCGACAGCGTGCGCGCGTACGCTGCGGGAAGGAGCGGCGACTCTTTGGTGTACTGGATGCCGAGGCCACCGCCAATATCGACGCAGTCGAGCGAAATGCCGTTGAGCGCGAGGTCTTTGACATAGGAGGCCAGCCGAACGAGCGCCTGACGGTACGGAGCGATGCTGAAAATCTGCGAGCCGAGGTGCACGCTGATGCCGCGCCACGCGATCCAGCGCGAATCCTTGTGCGCAAGATACAGTTTACGGGCCTCTTGCCAGTCGACACCGAATTTGTGATGGCTCGCACCGGTGGCGATGTGCGGATGGCCACCGGCCATCACGTCGGGATTCACGCGAATGGAGACCGAAGGCCGCGCACCGCCAGCGGAAACGTGACAAGCCGCTTCGGCCAGAAGGGCGTCGAGCTCTGCGACGGATTCGATGTTGAAGAGAAAAATTCCGGCGCTGGCTGCGCTGTCGACACAATAGCGAATGGCCTCGCGGATTTCGTCCGGCGTTTTTCCCACGCCCGAGAAAACGATGCGGTCGCCGATTACGCCGATACGGCGCAGGCGATCGAGCTCGCCTCCGGAAACGATATCGAAACTGCTTCCGAGTTCGGCGAGAACGCGCAACACGGAAAGATTCGAATTCGCCTTTACTGCGTAGCAGACGGTGTGGGGAAGGGAGCCGAATGCTCCGTCGAGCGCGCGATAGGTGCTTTCGATGCTCGCGCGGCTGTAGACGTACGCGGGCGTACCTGTCGACTGGGCGATGTGATCGAGCGAAGCATCTTCGCAAAAGAGCGCTTCTTCGCCCGACGCCGCCTTGCGATAGGCGAAACAGGGCGTAAATTTGGTCGGATCGATGCTGCGCGACCCTGCTGCTTTGCGGCTCGATTTGGATGACGGCGGCATTTTGGCGCGCGGCAATTTTTGCGGCAATCTCGCGAAAAATCGCGGCGCACCATCATACAAATTCCGCGCCGAAAAGCCACGCCGACGGAGCTCCCCGCGAGTGCTGTTGATCAATTTCGGGGCTGCGCCCTATCATCGCTCATGCGCACAATACTTTTACTCTGCATCTCGAACACCTTCATGACCGTCGCGTGGTACGGGCACTTGAAGCATCGCTCCGCACCGCTCGTGCAAGCGATCGTGGTGAGCTGGCTGATCGCGTTCGGCGAGTATTGCTTTCAGGTGCCTGCGAACCGCATCGGCTACGGCGAGTTCACAGGCTACCAACTGAAAATCATTCAGGAGTGCATCACACTGACGGTGTTCGTCGTCTTCGCGTGGGTGTACCTGGGCGAGCGGATCCGTTGGAATTACGCGCTCTCGTTTCTTTTTGTGGTGGGTGCGGTGGTGTCGGCGTTCTGGGGGAGGCTATAGGTTTTGGACCCACTTTCCCGCGCGCATCACCGGCTCGAGATTTCCGGCCGCGGTGACGCCGTCGACGTCGATGCGATTGGATCCGATCATCCAGTCGACATGGATCAAACTCTTGTTTGCGCCGCGCGCCGACAGTTCGTCCGGAGTGAGGGTGTCGCCGTCCTTCAGGCACGTGCTGTAGGCCTGTCCGAGGGCGATGTGGCAGGCGGCGTTTTCATCGAATAGCGTATTCATGAAAAGCAATCCGCTCGACGCAATCGGCGATGAATGCGGTACCAGGGCCACTTCGCCGAGGCGTCGTGCTCCTTCGTCTGTCTCGATCATCCGCTGCAGAACTTGCTCGCCGCGCGCAGCATGAGCCTTGACAACCCTTCCCGCCTCGAATCGCACGGAAATCTCTTCGATCATCGTTCCCAGATGCGACAGCGGCTTCGTGCTGGTGACGTGGCCTTCGACGCGATCCTTGTGCGGCGTGGTGAAAACTTCTTCGGTCGGAATGTTCGGGATGCAATAGCGTCCATTTCGCGCCGTAGTGCCGCCACCGAGCCACAGGTGATCGTCGGCGAGGCCCACGCGAAGATCGGTGCCCGGTCCGCGGAAATGCAGCGCCGAATAGCGCTTTTCGTTCAGGCGGTCGGCGCGCGCATGGAGGTTGGCGTCGTGCCTTGACCACGCGGCCACGGGATAATCTTGGTCCGCACGCGACGCGGCGAAGATGGCGTTCCAAAGCTTGGCCATCGCCTCGTCCTGCGGAAGATCGGGGAACACGGCTGCCGCCCATTCGGGAGTAGCGCTGGCTACGATGGTCCAGTTGATTTCGTGGCGCGTGATCAGTTCCAGCGCCGGACGGTAGGCTTTCGAGGTGGCGCGATTCAGCCGGCTGACCTTTTCCGGATCCTCCTTCGAGAGCAGTGAGGGGTCGTTGCCCGTGATCGCCAGCCGGGCGGCGCCGCTGCGGTAGGCCTGCGCCATGGCTTCGTAGAGCCATGAGGGAGCCGCGTCGAAGCTCGCGTCCAGGGCGTGATGAAAACGAAGCAGCGCCGACTGCTCGTCTGTAAACAAAGTGGTGACGACGGAGGCTCCGGCCTTATAGGCGTGCTCGGTGATCCGGCGCGCGAGCGGGACTGCATCGAGCGTGGCGGTCATCAGGAGCTCTTGTCCCGGCGCGAGTCCGAGCCCGCTGCGGACGGCAACTTCGGCGAGACGGTCGAGATTCTTTTCGAATTCAGGTGCGTGCGCAAACTCAGCTTTCGCGAGGCGTGTGGTCGATGTCATGGCTGGCATTATCCTGCGATTCTGGCGGAATCCACAACGCGATCCTAAGAGACTCTATCCCCGACTTGCCAAGCGAATAGCCTCGCCACTTGGTGGACGGGGTGCACCAATCCAGCTCTCCGGACCTCAATACGGTCGGATAGACTAACCATGGCCACCTCTTTTGCAATTACCTCAAAAGACCTAACCAGTGGCGTGAGGTCGATTTTAGCGGGATCGTGTTCGTAGCCTATTACAACAACAGCCCGTCGTTCGACGCCGGGATGTGTTCGAAGTTTGTAGCAGTCCCCGATCACGCTGATATTGCCTGGATATGGGTGCAGAAGATTCACGGACCAATTCTAGGCTTCCTTGCCGTTATCGCCAAATGGCCGCACTATTTTGAATTCGATGGCCCACTCTCCCGGGACTAACAGGTCTGGCGACCGGCGTGTCGCTGCGCTGCCGTGGTATTTCGGCGAACGGTTCAAATGGGCAGCGATTAGCTTGACTAGCTGGGGCTCTCCGTAAGGACCGACCCCCGACTGGAAGCCCTTAAAAGGTGGCTCAGACGCATCGATGCTGACCACCGCATCAGCGATGTCATCGACGATTTCTTTCAATGATATTGGGGGCATTCGCAGCGATTTGAAGGGTAGCACTTGGGTGCAGAACCGAGAATGTGATTTGTGTAGCCGCACTTGTAGCCGCCCGAGCCGCTGTGACAAGCTAAGATGCTGGTGCCGCCTTCCTTGACTTGCTCAGGGTGCGCCGATAGACTCGAAATGTTCTTGGTAGAGGTGCGGAGGCCACAAGTAGCCGGGCCGGAAGTTCCGAGCAGCATCGGACGGCCGGGCGAAAGGGGCGCTGAAAGCAGCAATCTCCGCCGAAATCGTTTCGGTGGCTGCATCGAACGGTTGGGGGATAGGCTGAAAGGCCGATCCACTGTCATCCCGGCAAACCGGGATGGAGCGCTATCGAGGAGTGAAGATACGAGCCGTCCTCTCGCGTATCCTTCCCCTCTGATTTCGTTCCATTCCAGACAGGCACGAAATGAATGTCGTTGAGCTGACTCGAGCGCTGGTGGACATCGAGTCGATCACGGAAAACGAAGGCAAGGTCGGAGCTTACCTGCTCGACTATTTGTCGAAGCTCGCGGCGGGGACGGGCGGGCGCGTCGAGAAAATGAACGTGGAGCCGGGGCGCTTCAACGTGCTGGCGACGTGGGACGAGCCGGTTGTGACGCTCTCGACGCACATGGATACAGTGCCGCCGTTTTTCGCGTCGCGCGAAGATGCGGAATTCGTCTGGGGGCGCGGCGCGTGCGACGCTAAGGGCATCATCGCGGCAATGATTGCTACGGCGGAAAAGCTGCTCGCTGGCGGGACGAAGAATTTCGCGCTGCTCTTTGTGGTCGGCGAAGAGCGCAATAGCGCCGGCGCGGAAGTAGCTGCGCGCACTGGCCGGGGTTCAAAGTATCTTGTGAACGGCGAGCCGACTGAAAGCAAGCTGGCGCTCGCCTCGAAGGGCGTGCTGCGCTATGAAGTCGTGGCCCATGGGAAGATGGCGCATTCGGCCTATCCCGAGCTGGGCGAATCGGCGATTGAGGCGCTGCTCGACGCGCTACAGGCGATTCGGCGCGTGCCTTTGCCAAAAGACGGCTTGCTTGGCCCAAGCACGATGAATATCGGGACGATATCCGGCGGCCGCGCGGCCAACGTGATCGCCGACGCGGCGAAAGCTGAAATACTCGTGCGACTGGTGGGAGACGCGGCGCCGATTCGCGAGGCGTTTTCACGCGCGGTCGGCTCGCGGGCAGAGCTGAACGAAGTGCTGTGCATTCCGCCGATCCACTTTCAGGGTGTCGACGGAATGCCGACGACGGTCGTATCGTTCACCACGGACGTTCCCGTTTTCGGGCGCAGCTGGGGCGAGCCGCTGCTGCTTGGACCCGGGAGCATTCATGTGGCGCATACGGCCGAGGAGCGAATATCGAAACGCGAGCTCGCGGAAGCGGTCCAGATGTACGCGGATGTGGTAAAGAAGCTGTTGGCAAAGGCCTCGGAAGGGCGCGAATGAATCTCGCGATTGTGGGCTACGGAAAAATGGGGCGGCTGATCGAGCAACTAGCTCCGCAATATGAGGGGCAGGTGAAGCTGCGCCTCGATATCGATAACAACGCGAATTTCGAAGGCCTCACGAAAGCAAACTTCCTCGGCATCGACGTGGCGCTGGAATTTTCGACGCCTGCAACGGCGCCGGAAAACATCGAGCGACTCGCGCAGCTGGGGGTGAACACGGTAGTTGGCACGACCGGCTGGTTCGCCGAGTTGGACCGTGCGAAGAAAGCGGTCGAGCGTGCCGGAACGGGGCTGGTCTGGAGCCCGAATTTTTCAGTGGGCGTTAGCATCTTCACGCACTTGGTAGCCGAGGCGGCGAAGCGAATGGCGCGCCAGCCGGATTACGGCGCGTGGGCGTGGGAAATCCACCACGCAACGAAAAAGGATGCGCCGTCGGGCACGCTGCTGGCGCTGGTCGAAACGATGAAGCAAAATGGCTACGCCCGGCCGATCGATACGAGCGCGAGCCGCGCCGGCGCGCATCCGGGAACACACGAAATCGGCTTCGATTCGGCTGCAGACACGATCACCATCCGGCATACGGCGCGGAGCCGGGAAGGGTTTGCGCGCGGTGCGCTGCGAGCGGCTCGCTGGATCGCAGGCAAAAAGGGATTCTTCGATTTTCGCGAAATTGTAAACGAGCTGGAGTAAGGTTTCAGAAGGAGGCGAAGCATGTTTACGGGATGCGGCACGGCCCTAGTGACTCCTTTTCGGAAAGATCTGTCGCTCGATGAAGAGGCGCTGCGGCGGCTGGTGCGCCGGCAGATCGACGGCGGCATCAATTTTCTCGTGCCATGCGGCACGACGGGCGAAAGCCCCACGCTCGCGAGCGCCGAGCAGCGGCGCGTGGTCGAAATCACGATCGAAGAAGCGCGGCCGCGCAAGGTGCCCGTGGTGGCCGGCGCCGGCGGCAACAACACCGAGCACGTGATCGAAATGGCGCGCGCGTTCCAAGCGCTCGGCGCGGATGGGATACTTTCGGTCGCGCCCTATTACAACAAGCCGACGCAGGAAGGGCTCTACCAGCACTACAAAGCAATCGCCAATGCGATTTCGCTGCCAATCATTCTCTACAACATTCCGGGGCGCACGGGCGTGAATATCGAGCCGGCAACGATTGCGCGGCTCGCGGAAATCGGCAACATCGTCGGCGTGAAGGAAGCATCGGGCAACATCTCGCAGATGGCGGTCGTGCTGGACATGGTGCCGTCGAATTTCCTCGTGCTATCGGGCGACGACGCGATCACGCTGCCGCTGATGGCGCTCGGAGGAAAAGGCCTGATTTCAGTGTCGTCGAATGAAATCCCTGCGGAGATGACGCGAATCGTGCAGCTCGCGCTCGCCAACGACTTTGCCGCGGCGCGCGAGATTCATCGCCGTTACGCGAAATTGCTCGAAGTGAATTTCATCGAAACGAATCCCGGTCCGGTGAAGGCCGCGATGGCGCTGATGGGGCTGCTCGAGCCGGTATTCCGACTGCCGCTTGTCGCGCCGAAGCCCGAGAATCTCGCCAAAATCCGCAGCGCGCTCGAAGCCGTGGGCTTGCTCCAGCAGGTTTATGCTGCCCGCTGAAATCGAACGGTTGTTCGACGAAAATCCGGCGCGCTACACCGACGAGCACCGTCGCTTGTTTCAGCAATTCAAGGACGCGCTGAACGCAGGCGAAATCCGCGCCGCAGAGCCCGATTCCACGCGCGCGACCGGCTGGCGCGTCAATGCGTGGGTGAAAAAGGGCATTTTGCTCGGATTTCGCATGGGCGCGATCGTCGATATGTCGGTCGACGCGGCGCGCCAACCGTTCTTCGACAAGTCCACATACCCCGTGAAGAAATTCAGCGGCGATTCCGGCGTGCGCATCGTACCCGGCGGATCGAGCATCCGCGACGGCTGTTACGTAGCGAAGGGCGTCACGTGCATGCCGCCGATGTTCGTCAACGTCGGCGCGTATGTGGATGAAGGCACGATGATCGACTCTCACGCGCTCGTCGGAAGCTGCGGGCAGATCGGGAAGAGGTGCCACATCTCGGCTGCGTCGCAGATCGGCGGCGTGCTTGAGCCGGTCGGCGCGATGCCGGTGATCATCGAGGACGACGTGCTCGTCGGCGGAAACTGCGGAGTGTATGAGGGCACGATCGTGAAGCGGCGCGCGGTGCTCGGCACGGGCACGATTCTGAACCGCTCGACGCCGGTCTACGACATTGTCACGGGCAAGATTCTCAGCGCGACAGACGACGAGCCACTGGTAATTCCAGAAAATGCCGTCGTCGTTGCTGGCTCGCGGGCGATTTCGCTCGGCCGCGGCAAGGACTGGAATCTCTCCCTGTACACGCCCGTCATCGTGAAGTATCGCGACGCGAAAACCGACGCCAAAGTCCAGCTCGAAGATCTCCTGCGCTAGATCGCGCTCTTTTCACATACGCAACAGCGGCTACCGAACGCGCTTGACTCATGCTCTTCACTTGTATATTGTACATGTACAATAGGCAATGGGGAGCCCGCGCACACTTCGGATCGATTTGGCGTCTCCGCGGCCCGTTTACGAACAGATCGTGAGCGGCCTGCGGGCGCTGCTGGTGGCCGGCGAATTCGCGCCCGGCGAACAGCTGCCCACCGTGCGCCAGCTGGCGATCGATCTCGGCGTTCATCACAACACGGTGGCCGAGAGCTATCGCGTTCTGGCCGAGGAAGGCTGGCTCGAATTGCGCCGAGGCCGAGGTGCAGTCGTACTTGATCGGCGCGAGCCCAAGCCTTTGACAGTCGCGAAACACGGCTTCGGGCGCCATCTTGAGGAGCTCGTCGCGAAGGCCATCACCGACGGCGTGCCGCGCTCCGCGCTTGCCGAACAGATGGCCGCACTGGCTGAAAAATTGAGGAAGCCGTAGCAGCGGAGGAACTGAATGACCCCGTATCCGCAAATCTTCTTCGGCATTTTCGTGCTGGCCATTGCTGCCCTTGTCGGCTGGCTTTTCTGGCAGTTGCCGACATGGTCGCGCCCGGGAATATTTTTCGCCGTCAGCGTGGTGCCGGGCTTCCGCGACTCGGCGGAGGCTGCGCGCATCCTGCGCGACTATCGCATCCAGGTTTTGATCCACGTCGTCGTCGGTTTCGGGCTGATCGTAGTGGGGGCGCTTGTCCAACGACGGCGCCGCTGATTCTCGGCGTGTTCTGGCTTGTGGTCGCTCCTCTGGTAGCCGTCTCCCAAGCGCACAAAGCGGTGTTGCCGCATGCCGTGGCTCACTCGACCATTCGCGAGGCGTCGCTCGTGCCGCGCTCGGCGCAACTGCCGGGAGGATGGGTTCTCCAGTTTGGACCGTTCGCGATTCTCGCGATTGTGGCGATCTACCTCGGCGCACATTGGACACAAATCCCCGACAAATTCCCGGTGCATTGGGGCATCGACGGCCGACCAAACGGATGGTCAGAGCGCACCCTTGCCGGCGTGTATGGCCCACTGCTGGTCGCCGGCGCACTGGTGACCGGCATTTCGCTGCTGGCCTACAGCTTTTCGCATCTCGCGCGGCGGATACCCATTCCGGCCGGTGTGTCGTCGATCCGCGATTTCCCGCATCACATCGCAGTGTTTTTGCTCGGCGTCGAATACTTCCTCGCCGCGATGTTTTCTCTCGTCGGCCTTTTGCCGCTGACCGGAAGCCCCGGCGTCGCGCCGATCGTGATTCTGAGCGCCGCGCTGCTGATCGCAGCGGCTTTTCTGGGCCGATGGGTCAGCCACGCTCACGAACGATTGCCGCATGCCGTGGGGATGCCCGGTGACGGCACTCCCGACAGCTGCTGGAAACTAGGACTTTTCTATTTCAACCCCGACGACTCGGCGCTGTTTGTCGAGAAACGTATTGGGTTCGGTTACACCGTCAATTTCGCGCACGCTTCGGCGTGGATTTGTCTCGCGCTGACCCTGTTTCTTCCGCTCTTCCTCTTGTTCCTGATCTACGCGACCCATCAGCGATGATTCAACCCACGGGACTGTGCGCTTGACAATGGCGGCTGCGTAGCTTACCTTCAAAAGGTCATGAAACTGCTGCGGGCGCATCACGGCCATCACCACCATCATCACGCGCAACCGTGCCCGCGGCGGTGTGGCTAGTTCGAGCAAAAAGGAACTGCACTCATCGGCCCGCTGGCGCGGAAAACGCCAGCGGGCTTTTTGTTTTTGAGCCCTTCGAGCGGCATAAGGACGGAGCGCCGCTCTCGGGGTGACGATCCTGGTCGGATCGTCAGGAGACTTACATGGAACTCGACTTCGAAAAAGAAAATGGGCTGATTCCGGCGATCGTTCAGGACGCGACCAACGGCGAAATCCTGATGCTTGGATTCATGAATCGGGAGGCGCTGGCAAAGACCCAGCAGACCGGCTTCGTCACGTTTTTCAGCCGCTCGCGCAAGAAGCTGTGGACCAAGGGAGAGACGAGCGGGCAAAAGCTACTGCTGCGAGAGCTGCGCGTCGATTGCGATCTCGATGCGGTGCTCGTGCGCGCGGAACTCGAAGGCGGCGCCGTTTGCCACGAAGGCTATCGCAGCTGCTTTTTCCGCCGCCTCGATCGCGACGGCAATGCGACCGTGGTTGACGAACGGGTGATCTCACCGGAAGAAATCTACGGTAAAGGGGCGAAGCAATGAGCCGCTTGAAACTCGGCATACCCAAAGGGAGCTTGCAGGATTCGACGGTCGAGCTATTCGCCAAGGCCGGCTGGCGCATCTCCGTCAATTCGCGCAGCTACTATCCGGGAATCGACGATCCTGACATCGAGTGCATGATGGTCCGTGCGCAGGAGATGGCGCGGTACGTCGAAAACGGCGCGCTGGATGCGGGTCTAACCGGCAAGGATTGGGTTCAGGAGACTGGCGCGGACGTCGAGGAAATCTCCGAGCTCGTGTATTCCAAGACGGGCCTCGGCCGCGTGCGCTGGGTGCTGGCCGTCGCGGAAGATTCCACGATTCAAAGCGTCCGCGATCTCGAAGGCAAGGTGATCGCCACCGAAGCCGTGAAGATGACGGAAAAGTATCTCGCGCGAAACGGCGTAAGGGCGCGCGTGGAGTTTTCCTGGGGCGCGACGGAAGTGAAAGTACCGCAGCTTGCTGACGCCATCGTCGAGGTGACGGAGACTGGTTCGTCGCTGCGGGCCAACCACCTGCGCGTCGTGGACACGCTCATGGAGTCCGCGACGTGTTTCATCGCGAACCGCGCGGCGTGGAAAGACGCCTGGAAGCGCGAGAAGATCGAAAACCTCGTGCTGCTGCTCGACGGCGCCATCAAGGCCTATACACGCGTCGGGCTGATGCTGAACGTGCGGCGAGAAGACCTCGACAAGGTGCTCGCCGCGCTGCCGGCGTTGCGGAATCCGACCATCGCGCAGCTCAGCGATCCCGGCTGGGTCGCAATCAACACGATCATCGAAGAGAAAACCGTGCGGGCGCTGATCCCGAAGCTCAAATCCGCGCGGGCAGAAGGAATCGTCGAGTATCCGCTGAACAAGGTCGTCTACTGATGCGCGTTCTCCAGCTTACAAGCTCGGTCGAAGAGAAGATTTTCGCCTCGCGCCGCGCCAGCAGCCGCGATGCGGAGCGAGTTGCCGCGCGTATCGTCGAAGATGTTCGCCGACGCGGCGATCGTGCTCTCTTTGCATGGGCGAAGCGGCTGGATCGCATCGCGCTCACGCCGCGGAATGTTTGGGTTTCGCTCGCCGAACTTGTGGCGGCGCGCAAACAAGTGTCGCGAGATTTCCTCGCGGCAATCGATCATGCCACGCGCAATATTCGCGCTTTCGCTCGCGCTCAAAAGCCGCGAGAGTGGACTATCGAGGTTGAACCGGGAGTTCGCGCAGGGCAGCGCGTGCGTCCCATTGATTCGATCGGCTGCTATCTGCCGGGCGGCCGCTTCTCTCTAGTTTCGACGCTGCTGATGACTGTAATTCCCGCGCAGGAGGCGGGCGTGCGCGAGATCATCGTCGCTAGCCCGCAGCCGGGCCCGGCGCTGCTCGCCGCTGCCGAGCGCCTTGGGGTGCAGCGCGTCGCGCGTGTCGGCGGAGCGCAAGCGATCGCAGCCCTCGCCTATGGCACGCGGTCGATTCCGCGTGTGGACAAGATCTTTGGCCCCGGCAATCGCTTCGTCACCGCCGCAAAAAAGCTGGTAAGCAACGACTGCGCCATCGACATGCTCGCAGGGCCGACCGAAGCTGTGGTCTTTGCGGCGAAGGGGAATGCGCGGTTCATCGCCGCCGATCTGATCGCGCAGGCCGAACATGATCCCGATGCGATTTCGCTCTTCGTCACCACGTCCACAGCGCTCGCACGTGTAGTCGCCGCGGAAATCGAGCGCCAGCTTGCGGAGCTGCCAAAATCGAATCTCGCCCACCGCTCGCTCGAAAGAAACGGCGCAGCGCTTGTCGCCCGTGATCTCGGCGCGGCGGCGAACTTCGTGAATCGCTTCGCTCCCGAGCATCTGAGCTTGCCGACTTCTGCTGACGGGCTTTTCGATCGGATCGATTCGGCTGGCAGCATTTTTCTCGGAGACTGGAGCGCGCAGTCGTTTGGCGACTATGCGAGCGGGACGAATCACGTGCTTCCGACCGGCGGCGCTGCGCGCACGCGCGGCGGGCTCTCCGTCTCCGACTTCGTGAAGTGCATCAGCGTGCAGGAAGTGTCCCGAGGCGGCGTCCGCCGCCTGGCGCCGGTGGTCGAGCAGTTTGCGCGGGCTGAGGGATTGGACGCGCATGCGCGGTCCGTCGAGGTGCGCAAGTGAAAGCGATTCCGGTCCGACGCGCGGTCAAGCGCATGCGTCCGTATCATCCGCCGCTCGAAGGGCGCACGGGCAAGTTGCGTCTCGATTTCAATGAGAATCCGATTGGCTGCTCCCCGACCGTGCGCCGCGCTCTGGCGAAATTGAGCGCCGCCACGATTTCCGCGTATCCCGAGCAGGAGACCGTGCGGCGCAAGGCCGCACGCTATTTCGGCGTGCGACCCGAAGAACTGCTGCTGACCAACGGAACAGATGAGGCGCTGAGCCTCGTCGTTAACACCTTCGTCGAACCGAGCGACCGCGTGTTGTTCGTCGAGCCGACATACGCGATGTATCGTTTCTATTCGGAGCTGGCTGGGGCTCGCATTGCTGCCCCTCGTTACGACGCGGAGATGCAGTTTCCGTGGAACGATGTGCTGGCCGAACTTCGAAAAGGCCCGCGCGTATTCTTTCTGCCGAATCCGAATAGCCCGACCGGGAGCTTGCTGTCGCATACCGAGCTTCGCAGGATCTTGAAAGCCGCGACGCGCACGATAGTAGTGATCGATGAAGCCTACTTCGAATTCTCCGGCGTGACCGTGATCCCGTGGATCCAGCGGCACAGGAACCTGATCGTCACGCGAACGTTTTCGAAAACAACGGGTATGGCTGGCCTGCGCCTGGGCTGTATTTTCGTGAATCCGGAACTGGCTGCGACGATGCGGAAGGCGCAATCGCCGTATCCAGTAAACGTCGCGGCACTCGCTGCCGCGGAAGCCGCGATGCGCGATCGCAAATTCATCGCACGGACGGTCCGCGAAGTTCGCCGCGGGCGACGCGAACTGGCGCGCGGCCTCGCCCGCCTCGGCGTCAAGTCATTTCCGAGCGCGGGAAATTTCGTGCTGGTCTATTTTGGGGCGCGAACAGAACGAATCGTCGTCGCGCTCGAGCGCAAAGGCATTTTGGTTCGCGACCGCTCGAGCGATTTCGGCGGAAAGGGTTACGTCCGCATCACGCTGGGCACTCTGGCGCAGACGCGCCGCCTGCTTCGCGAACTGGGAAACATCCTATGAGACGAGCAAATCTGCAACGCACGACGAAAGAAACCGACATCCGCGTGCGCATTAATCTCGACGGCCACGGAAAGTCGAAGATCGCCACGGGCATTCGCTTTTTCGATCACATGCTCGAGCAGGTTGTCCGCCACGGCGCTCTCGATTTGGATTTGGCAGCGCGCGGCGACCTCGATGTCGATCAACATCACACGGTCGAAGACGTGGGCATCGCACTCGGAGAAGCCGTGAAGAAAGCGCTCGGATCGAAGCGAGGAATTCTGCGCGCGGGATACTTTTTGATGCCGATGGACGATTGCCTGGCCGCTGCGGCGCTCGACTTTTCAGGCCGCGCCTATTGCGTCTGCGATTTCAAAATCTCCGCGATGCACGTCGGTGATTTCCAAACTGAGCTGATGGAGGATTTTTTCCGAGCCTTCGCGCAAGCGGCCGCGGCCAACGTGCACCTGCGTCTCGTCTACGGCCGCTCGTCGCATCATCAGGTTGAGGCCATCTTCAAGGCATTTGCCAAGGCGCTGCGCTTTGCGGTGACGCGCGATAAGCAACTACGGCGCGTATTGCCGTCGACCAAGGGGCTGCTATGAAGATTGCAATTGTCGATTATGGCGCAGGGAATCTGCCGTCGGTCGAGCGCGCGCTCCACAAGCTCGGCGCGGAGACCGAGCGCGCCGTCGCGCCCGAACAGCTGGATTCCACCGAGGCAATCGTCCTGCCCGGGGTCGGGCACTTTGCCGCTTTCGTCGACGGCCTGCGCGAGCGAAATCTCACATCATCGCTGCGTGCGGCATTCGATTCCGGCAAGCCGATGCTTGGCATTTGCCTTGGCCTGCAGGCGATGTTCGCGGCGAGCGACGAAGCGCCGGGCGACCCGGGCCTCGGATTTTTCCCGGAGCAAGTGCGCGCCCTGCCGACCAACGTGAAGTCGCCGCACATCGGCTGGAATCAGCTCCGCCCTGTGCAGCCGAGCAAACTGCTTCGCGGGATTCCGGAAGACGCCTACTTTTATTTCGCGCACTCCTACGCGGCACCGGCCTCGGCGCAATTCACCGTCGCGGCTTGCGATCACGGCTTTCCGTTTGCGGCCGTGATCGAGCGGCAGAATCTGGCCGCCGTGCAGTTTCACCCGGAAAAATCGGGCGAGACCGGCGCGCAGGTGCTGCGCAATTTCGTGGAGTCGGTGCAGTGACGCTCGCTCACAGAATCATTCCGTGCCTCGACGTGGATGCCGGGCGCGTCGTCAAGGGAATTGAGTTTGAAGGTTTGCGCGACATGGGTGATCCCGCCGATCTTGCCGCGCGCTACAACTGCGAAGGCGCGGACGAACTGGTCATGCTCGATATCAGTGCAACCTTCGAAGGCCGCTCGACGTTTCTCGAAACGGTTCGCCGCGTAGCTGAGCAATTGAATATTCCGCTGACTGCAGGCGGCGGGATCCGCACGATGGAAGACGGACGCGCTGTGTTGCGCGCCGGCGCAGACAAAGTCACCGTGAACACGGCCGCCGTCAAGCGGCCAGAGTTGCTCTACGAACTTGCGCAGCAATTCGGCGCGCAGGCGGTGGTTCTCTCGATCGACGTCAAGCGCAAGGGAAATTCCTGGGAGCCCTACACGCGCGGTGGCCGCGACGCCACCGGAATGGACGCGGCTGAATGGGCGGCCAAGGCTGTCTCGCTCGGCGCCGGGGAGATATTGTTGACTTCGATCGATCGCGACGGAACGTGCAGTGGGTTCGATTGTGAACTGACCGCGAAAATCTCGGAAACAGTTCCCGTACCGGTGATTGCATCCGGCGGTGCGAACACGTTTGAAGACTTCCTCGCTGTTTTTACGGGCGGCAAGGCCGACGCTGCACTCGCGGCTTCCATCTTTCACATGCAGACGCATTCGATCGGAACGCTGAAGAAATTTTTGGCCGATCGCGGCGTGTCTGTGCGCCTCAGCCGATAATCAATCCTATGCTCATTCCTTGTATCGATCTGCAAGGCGGCAAGGCCGTGCAACTCGTTCGCGGGCGCAAGCGCGCCCTGGCCGTCGACGACGTGCTCGGCCTGCTCGACCGTTTTCGCGATTATCCGATCCTTCACGTCATCGATCTCGATGCGGCCATGCACAAGGGAAGCAACGCGCACTGGGTCAAAGCAATCTGCCGCAAGTCCAAGATGAAGGTGCGCGTCGGCGGCGGGATTCGCACGGTTGTTCGCGCGAAGCAAATCCTGTCATGGGGCGCGGAGAAGATTATTGTCGGCAGCGCTGCATTTCGCGATGGGGAGGTCGACTGTCAATTTCTCGGCGCACTCGCGAAGGCCGTCGGCCGCAGGCATGTGATTGTTGCGCTCGATACCGAGGGGGGCCGGATCGTAGTTCGCGGCTGGCGTGAGAGGTTAAAGCTGCGGCCCAGCGAAGTGATTCCCGCGCTCGAGCCTTATTGCTCGGGCTTCCTTTCCACATTTGTCGATAATGAAGGCACGATGAAGGGAACCGACCTTTCGTGGTTCCGAAGCCTGCGCCGGGCTACGAGCCTCCCCATTACCGCCGCCGGGGGAATCCGCAGCATGCGCGAGGTGCAAGCGCTCGAAAAGGCGGGCATGGATGCTGCCGTCGGGATGGCGATTTACACGGGTACTCTCGCGAGCGACAAGACTGGCATGTGAGGGCCAGCGTGTCGCGACGCTTGCCGGGCCTGTGTTCGCTCCCGTAATCCTCTCAGAATAAAAGACTTCTATCGCTTCACCTGTACCAATAGACAGGTGCCCGCCTGAACTTTGGTACCAGTCGAATGTGAACCCCGTTCTATCGGCCGGTCCGCACCCGCACGGTAATCTCACCTCGTCATAAACGACCGCAGCCCAGCCGGTACGAGAACCACTGGGGGAAAATCGACATGACTACTGAGGGATTCCGCAAGTCGGCACGAAGCCTGACGCTGCTCCTCGCGGCTCTTGTGCTCTCGGAGCCTGTGCTCGCGCAGCATGTGTTCACAATCCTGCCGCTCACAACCGGCGAAGACGAAAACCCGGTTACTTTCATGCGCCCTCACTACGAAATCCACACTGCCGCCGGCAGCAGCCTGTCGACTCCGCCATCGACGGCATTCATTCCCTCGCAGATTCGTCACGCGTACGGCTTCGATCAGGTTGCCAATCAGGGTGCGGGCCAAGTGATCGGCATCGTCGACGCGTACGACGATCCGAATGTGGAAGCTGATCTGACCGTTTTCGACGCGCAGTTCGGATTGCCGGCGTGCACGAGCGTCAACGGCTGCTTCCGAAAGGTCTATTCCGGCTCCAAGCCTGCGACGAACGCCAACTGGGCTCTCGAAATCGCACTCGACGTTGAATGGGCGCACGCCATCGCGCCGAAAGCGACGATCGTGCTCGTCGAAACACCCACGAACAGCCTCGCGAATCTACTGACAGGCGTGGATGTTGCGGTTCGCAACGGCGCTTCGGTTGTCTCAATGAGCTGGACAGTCGCGGAATTTTCGGGCGAGAACAGCTACGACAATCACTTCACTGCGAGCGGTGTCACGTTCTTCGCGGCTGCTGGCGATAGCGGAACGGGCGTCGCATACCCTGCCGCTTCGCCGGATGTGGTAGGCGTGGGCGGCACATCGCTGCACTTGAATTCGAGCGGGAACTACCAGAGCGAAACGGCATGGAGCGGTAGCGGCGGCGGCCTGAGCAGGATCGAGCGCGAGCCTCTGTTTCAGGCGCAGTTCGCGATTCCCAATGATCCGAGTGGCTATCGAGGCGCTCCCGATGTTTCCTATAACGCCGATCCCGGCACAGGCGTCGCCATCTACGATTCGATCGGAATCAACGGCGCAAGCGGGTGGTTCCAGATTGGCGGCACGAGCGCCGGCACGCCGCAATGGGCCGCGCTCATCGCGATCACAAACTCGACCCGCGCCGCGGCGCGCAAGGCAAATCTCTCCAGCGCCGATACGAACCTTTATTCGATCGCGAAGTCATCGATCGCGACCGATTTCCATGCGGTCACGTTCGGAACGAACGGCACCTGCGGCGCGCTTTGCACCGCAACGCCCGGCTACGACTTCGTCACAGGCCTTGGCACCCCACAAGCGCCCACTGTGATTCCTGCGCTGGCCGCCCGCTAATTTCAAGCTTGCGGGCTGCGGCCCAGCGCAGCCGCTTCCTGTTTATCCCCTGCAACATCGATGTGCCCGCCCATCGCGCACAAACGGCCTGATGGTGTATAGTTTTTTAAGGCGCGGCCGTCCCGAAAGCCGGATTACTTCGTACTCCAGGCCACTTCGAATTGCTCGGCGCCGGATCCTCCTGACAAATGAAAAAGAAATTGCGAGTGATGAAGTTCGGCGGCACGTCTGTGGGCGACGCGGGATGTATCGCGCGCGTGGCGAAGATTTTGAAGGACGCCGCCAAAGAGGGGCCCGTCGTCGCCGTTGTTTCGGCGATGGGTGGTGTCACCAACCGTCTGATCGAAGCCGCGAAGTGCGCTGAGGCGGGCGATGCCGAGCACGCGCACCGAATTTTCGAGGCGCTGCGAAAACAGCAAGATACAGCCCTCGCGGCGCTGATTCGCGACGACGAAAAGCGAAATTGGCTCTCGGCTTCGCTGGCCAAGACTTTCGCTGAGGGCGAACAGCTCTGCAAAGGCACGGCGCTGCTTCACGAGCTGACGCCGCGCACTCTGGATACGATTTCGAGTCTTGGCGAGCGCCTCTCTGCACCGATGGTCGCGGGTGCGCTGCAGGAACTCGGCGTACCGAGCGAAGCCGTCGAAGCCACTGAGCTGATCATCACCGATTCCTACCACGGCGGCGCCGATCCAATCCGCGAGCGCACACGGGAACGCTCTCAGGCGCGGCTGAAGCCACTGCTCGAACGCGGAATCGTTCCTGTAGCGACGGGTTTCATCGGCGCGACTGAAAGTGGCGTGCTCACAACCCTCGGGCGCGGCGGTTCCGATTATTCTGCCACGATCCTCGGCGCCGCGCTGGACGCGGACGAAATCATCATTTGGACCGACGTGGATGGCGTGCTGACCGCGGACCCGCGGCTGGTCAAGGAAGCGCGCACGATTCCCGAAATCTCCTATCGCGAGGCAACTGAGCTGGCGTACTTCGGCGCCAAAGTGCTGCATCCGAAGACGCTGCGCGCCGTCGAGCAGGCCGGTATTCCGGTTTGGATTCGGAATAGCTTCGCGCCCGAGCGAACCGGAACGAAAATCACGCCGAAAGGGCGCAGCAACGGCGGCGGTGTGAAGGCGCTAACCGCAATTCGCGACGTGGCACTGATTACCGTCGGCGGGCCGGGCATTGTTGGCTTACCGGATGTCGTCGGCCGGACCTTCTCAACAACCGCTGAGCTAAAAGCGAACGTGCTGCTGATTTCGCAGTCATCGTCGCAAAACGACATCTGCTTCATCGTCGCGGCGGCGGACGCCAAGCGCACGGTCGCAGCACTGCGGAAAGAGTTTGCGCAAGATGTAGCGCACGAAAAGGTCGAGCACATCACTCTCGATCCGAACATCGCCATCGTAGCCGTCGTCGGCGAGAACATGCGCGGCACTCCGGGCGTCGCCGCAAGGACGTTCGGCTCCGTCGCCCGCGAAAACGTGAACCTGATTGCCATCGCGCAGGGCTCGTCGGAAAGCAACATCTCGTTTGTCGTAGCCGAGAAAGACATGAAGGCGGCAGTCGAAGCGGCCCACCGCGAATTTGCACTGGGTGCGCCCATCTCGCGCGAATCCGCAGTCAAGGTTTCCTGAGATGCCCCAGAGGCTCTCCCGCGCCGCGGGAACAAAGGCCGAGCCCGGCGTACAGCGCTGCATCAACCGTGCCTGCGGCGCGACCTACGGCCTTGGTGACCGCATCTATCTCTGCCCGCGCTGCGGCGAAACGCTCGAAATCGAATGCCGGCTCACGCGCCCGAAAAATCCCGACGCGCTGCGCCGCTATTGGGCCGCGAAAAGTGCTTCGAAGCTTCCGCGCGACGCAAGTGGCGTCTGGCGTTATCTCGACATGCTTCCGTTTGAGGACGACGCGCCGTTTGTAACGCTTTTCGAAGGCCACACTCCTCTGTTCCACGCACCGCGCTCGGCGAAATATTGCGGACTCTCCGATCTGCGCCTAAAGCATCAGGGCTACAACCCGACCGGCTCGTTCAAAGATACGGGTATGGCCGCGGCGATGACGCAGGCTCTCATTTGCGGCGCTCGAACTGCCGTCTGCGCGAGCACGGGAAACACGGCAGCGAGTCTAGCGGCGTATGCACCACGCGCCGGGTTACGGGCTGCGATCCTGCTTCCGCATGGGCAGGTATCGTCTTCAAAACTCGCGCAGAGCCTCGACTACGGTGCGCTCGTTCTTGAAATCGATGGCAACTTCGACGCCTGCATGCGCCTCGTGCAGGAACTCGGCGACGACCCTTCGATCTACGTCGCGAATTCCATCAACCCGTTTCGGATTGAAGGGCAGAAGACCGTCGCGTTTGAACTGATGGAGCAATGCGCCTGGCAGGTTCCCGATCACGTGGTCGTCCCCGGTGGAAACATGGGCAACAGCACGGCGCTCGGCAAAGGATTTCAGGAGCTTTACGACCTCGGCTTGATCAGCCGATTGCCCAAGCTGAGCGTGATTCAGGCGGAGGGCGCCGCGCCGGTCGCGCATCTGTTCGCCAAGCTGAGTCCAAAACAGCGCGCCGATTTCGAGCACCTCCCCGAAAAACTGGAGCCGGTCGAAATTCCACAGACACTTGCGACCGCGATCAAGATTGGCGCACCGGTCTCGTGGAAAAAGGCACTGCGCGCGGTTCTGCGCTCCGGAGGGAAGATCATTACGGTAAGCGAACAGGAAATTGCCGACGCCAAAGCCATGATCGGCCGCGACAGCATCGGATGCGAACCGGCTTCGGCCACTACCGTTGCCGGCATCAAGAAGCTGGTCGCGGCAGGCCACATCGGGCGCAAGGACGACGTCGTCGCGGTCCTCACAGGCCATGCGCTAAAAGATCCGGACTACATGATTCGCTACCACGAGGGAACGTTGACTGCGGCTCACGGTCCAAAAGACTCCTCGGCGCCGCCGAAGCCAATCGCCGGAGCTTTCCGGAATGCGCCGCAGCGCGTGGCCGCCAGCAAAACTGCTATCCTCGCAAGCCTGGAGCGACGACAATAGACGGCGGCCTTTGCCGCGCAATTCTCGAGCGCGCTGGCGAGACCATCCTGTGAGATCATCCGACCGAATGAGCCCGTCCCGTCAACCTTCGTTTGAAGTTCGCGTTCCAGCATCCACGGCGAATATGGGCGCCGGGTTCGATTGCCTCGGTCTGGCACTGGAGATGTATCTCAGCGTCCGCGCGACGATCCTTTCCCGGCCCGAGGGACGAACTCGCGCTCGCAGCCGCGGAGTCCGCGGCACTTCTGAACTTCCGAGCTCGCCCGATCAGAATCTGATATTTCGCGCGATGCGCCATACGGCTGAACGCGAAGGCTTCGATCTCCCGCCCGTGCGCATCGCAGTTCGCAATGAAATTCCGGTTGCCGCAGGGCTTGGCAGCAGTGCGGCGGCCACGGTCGCCGGACTCGCGCTCGCCTTCGCCGTCAACGGCCGAGCTATTCCCAAAGACACGGTTCTCGACCATGCGACGGAGATGGAAGGTCATCCCGACAATGTCGCGGCGGCGCTTTTCGGCGGATTGGTTGTGACGTTCACTCGCAGCGACGGCACCGTCGGCGCGGTCTGCAAGCACTGGCCGAAGGTGATTCGACTTGTCATCGTCACGCCCAACGTGAAGCTCGAAACGAAAAAGTCTCGCGCGGTACTGCCGGCGACCGTCACGCGCGGCGATGCCGTCTTCAATCTGCAGCGTTCCGCGCTGTTTGTTGCAGCTCTGGAGGACCGGCGGTACGATCTTTTGTGGGACGCCATGCAGGACCGGCTGCATCAAGCCGCGCGCCAACCGTTGATTCCCGGGCTCGGTGAGGCGCTGGCGCTTCCACGCATGCCGGGAATGTTGGGAATCGCTCTAAGTGGCGCGGGACCGAGTGTTGTCGCGCTGGCGACAGGCCGCTATGACGAAATCGGGAAAGCGATCGCGCGCTGCTTTGAGCGCCACGACCTCGCCCCGACAATTCGAATTCTCGAAGCTGCTCAGGAAGGCCTTTCCTCCACTCAGAAGTAGACAAAGCAGTTCCTAGGTTTTTCGTCTGCGCCGAAGACTCGCGACCGATCTGATCGCAATCAGTGTCGTCAATCCCACCAGAAGTAGCGCGAATGATGCCGGCTCGGGAACTGAAACAGGCGGTGGCACGATCGGTGGAGTGGAGGGAGGCGGTGAACCTCCTCCGCCGGTCGGCGGAAAGTAAGGCGGAAAAATCACTCCTCCCGGCGGAGTTGGGGGCGGAGCGAGCGGTGGGCCCGGAGGAAGCACAGGCGGCGGGGCCGGGGGAAAGTCAATCGTCGGCGGCAGGAGTATGCTCACCGGCAACGGAGGCTGAGAAGGCTGGAATACTTGCGGTGTCGGTTCGTTTGGCGACACCGGCTGAGCGGGCGTCTCCGAAATGCGGTTGCCGCAGCGAGTCCGCGCCTCGTGCTCTCCGTCGGAGATCACCGTCTCGCCCTTCGGCAGTTTGACCTTTCTGCTGGTCCAGAAAATCCGGTCTCCCATTCGATAGGAAACGTATGCCAGTTGGTCTTGATCGAGACGCACGAGCCGCGCTTTGGCTACGTTGAAGTCGGCATAGTGGTCCGCGGCAACCGGATCTCGCAGCATCACCGTCTTCAACTCTGCTCCGCTCTTGACGCCGCCCGGAATCACCGAGTAGGGATAGATCGGTCGCGTAACCAAGCTTGGGGAGGATATACGAGCCGAAGAGCGTGCCGAAATGCGCTGCGTTGCGACGCCGGATTCTTTCGCGATGTGGCGATGCGACCTGAAGCTGATGATCGTGACGCTGAGCGCGACTATGAACGCCAGGACGTGCGCCCAGCGAATGGCCCTAAACTCTCTACCCAACTCTCCCCCAAGCGGAGACTCTACCCCAGTGAATGCTGCTGCAATTCTTCTGCCAGCGACTATCTCGCTGATTTCTCAGGGCAATTACTGTGCGTCTTCGATTTCGGCTTTCGATCCACAAACTGTGCGTTCCGGAAATGTGCAACGAAGTTCCGCGAGCCGAACTAGCGCTATCGGCGTACGCTTCGTTCGGATTTGACTACTTCGGGGGGCGCAACGAACGCGAGCGAATTATCGAACCTGCGTTGATCTCGCCTGTCGCAAGCGGCTGCTGTCGCGCAACTCCTTGCGCCAGTGCCAGAACATGACCGCCAGGGCCGCGAGCGGACCCAATACTAACAAGACGGAACCAAAAACGAGGAGGCACAGCAGCAGGATATTCATCGCCGTTCCGGTCATCCGTTCCTCCAGATCGGGCGCTGTTCCCTCTGCACATCGATTCTCGCGAGTGGCTGGCGAATCGTCAATAGCTGTGTGCCAAGAAACCTGTCGCAGGAGCGTTGTGAACCCTTGCACGGCAGCTATCCGTCTAATTTCTGCGCCAATCCGGGGGCTGTTTTTCCCGGAAGTTTTGGCGATGCAGTCAACGGTGAGATAATCACAGTTTCGATTGGGCCGCGCGCCGGCCACGTGGCGCGGCCCTTCCGTACGGGCGTCAGGGGAGCACTCCCAGATGTGGATTGTCAGGCTCGCGCTTCGGCGGCCCTACACATTCGTCGTCATGTCGATTCTGATCCTGATACTCGGGATCGTGTCGATTGTCCGAACGCCGGTTGATATCTTCCCGAACATCGACATTCCGGTCGTCACGGTCGCATGGCAATACACAGGGCTTTCTCCCGAGGAAATGTCAGATCGTGTGGTTTACAACTACGAGCGCTCGCTGACCACGACGGTCAATGATATCGAGCATATCGAGTCGCAATCGCTCAACGGCATTGGCCTGGTCAAAGTCTACTTCCACCCACATACGAACTTGGCCGGCGGCATCGCACAGATTACGGCCATCAGCCAGAGCACGATCAAGCAGTTGCCTCCAGGCATCACGCCGCCCTTCATCGTCACCTACAACGCCTCATCGGTGCCGATCCTCCAGCTGGGCTTGTCCGCTCCTGATCTCAACGAGCAGCAACTCGCCGATATGGCCCAGAACTTCATCCGCACGGGTCTGATCAACGTTCCGGGCGTGGCCATTCCGTACCCTTACGGCGGCAAGCAGCGGACAATCATGGTCGATCTCAACACGACTGCGATGCAGTCCAAGGGAGTTTCTCCGCTCGACGTCGTCAATACCATCAACGCTCAGAACCTGATTCTGCCGGCGGGCACGGCGAAAATCGGCTCTTACGAATACCAGGTGGACATGAATGGCTCGCCGCAATCCGTACACGAGCTAAACGATCTGCCGATCAAGACCGTGAACGGCTCGACTGTGTACATCCGGGACGTGGGTTACGTGCGCGACGGCTTCACGCCACAGACCAATATCGTCCGTGTCAACGGCGCGCGCTCTTCTCTGATGTCGATTTTGAAGCTGGGCGACGCTTCGACACTGGACGTCATCGCAGGCATCCGAAACAAGCTCCCCACCGTGGAGGCTTCTCTCCCCGAACACGTTGACATCTACACGCTAGCCGATCAGTCGATCTTCGTGAAAGCGTCGATCACCGGCGTCGTGCGCGAGGGTGCCATTGCGGCGTGTCTCACGGGACTGATGATCCTCGTGTTTTTGGGCAGTTGGCGCAGCACGTTGATTATTGCGATTTCGATTCCGCTCTCGGTTCTGACATCCCTGATCGTCTTGAGTGCGCTAGGGCAAACAATCAACATCATGACGCTCGGAGGGCTTGCGCTCGCCGTAGGTATCTTGGTGGATGACGCCACCGTCGTGATCGAAAACGTCAACCGCAATCTCGACCAGGGCAAAGAACTAATCCAGGCCATCCTCGATGGCTCGGAGCAAATTGCGATGCCCGCGCTCGTTTCAACGCTCGCCATTTGTATTGTCTTCGTGCCGATGTTCTTTCTGACGGGAATACCGAAATATCTGTTCGTTCCTCTTGCCGAAGCGGTTATCTTCGCGATGCTCGCCTCTTACTTGCTCTCGCGGACTCTTGTGCCGACAATGGCGCGCTATCTGCTCTCAGAACAAACCGAAGAGGAGCGCCGCGAGCGGACGGAGCATTCCCGCAATCCGTTCGTGCGAATGCAGGCGAGATTCGAAAGTGGATTCGAGCGTATCCGGGAGCACTATCACCACTTGCTCCAAGCGGCCATCCACCATCGCAGGGTTTTCGTCATGTGCTTTTTCGCCGCCTGCGGTCTGTCGTTTGCGCTGGTGCCGCTTGTGGGAGAGGATTTTTTCCCGAGCGTCGATAGCGGCGCGTTTGTTATGCATCTCCGCGCTCCTACGGGGACGCGGATTGAGGATGTTGCGGCGCTCTGCGACCGCGTCGACGCCGACATCCGAAGAGAGATTCCGCCTTCGGAACTCACGACGATCCTCGACAACGTCGGCCTGCCTTACAGCACTTTGAACCTTTCTTACAGCAATTCCGCTCCGATCGGCCCGGCCGATGCTGATATCCAGGTCGAACTGGCGCGCGGTCACCACCCGACCGCCGGATATGTCCGCGATCTTCGTATCAAGCTCGCGCACGATTTTCCCGGCGTGATGTTCTACGACTTGCCGGTCGATATCGTGACGCAGATTCTCAACTTTGGTCTCCCGGCGCCGATCGACATCAAGATCGTCGGCCGCAACCTCGTCGGAGACCGCTACTTCGCTGAAAATCTGATGAATCGCCTGAAGTTCGTCCCTGGCATGGTGGACCTGCGCATCCAGCAGCCATTCAACTACCCTAAGCTGCACATCGACGTAGATCGCACGAAGGCTGATCAAGTCGGCTACACGCAGCGCGACGTGGCGCAGAATTTGCTGATCGCGCTGAGCGGCAGCTTCCAGACCGCGCCGTCGTTCTGGCTTGACCCCCGAACCGGCGTTAGCTACAGCATCACCACACAGACGCCGCAGTATCGCGTGAACTCGCTCCAGGATCTCGAGAACATCCCCATCGCCAACGCCAGCGGCAGCAACGCGCCGCCGCAAATCCTGGCGGGTCTCGCGTCCTTTAGCCGCGGCGCCGAAATGGGCGTCGTGACCCACTACGACATCGAGCCGGCCATCGATATCTTCGGCGCGGTCGACGGCCGCGACTTGGGCGGCGTAGCACGGGAAATTCAGCCCATCATCCGGCAGAGTCAGAAGAATTTGCCGCAGGGATCGCGCATTCTGGTCCGCGGGCAAATCGACACGATGAACTCGTCCTTCACCGGCTTGCTGGCCGGACTTGGCTTCTCGATCGTGCTTGTCTATTTGCTGATTGTCGTGAATTTCCAATCGTGGCTTGACCCCTTTATCATCCTGATGGCGTTGCCTGCGGCTCTGGCAGGAATCGTTTGGTTCCTGTTCGTCACGCATACGACGATCAGCGTGCCGGCCCTGACAGGTGCAATCATGTGCATGGGTGTGGCGACGGCGAATAGCATTCTGGTAGTCAGCTTTTCGAAGGAGAGGCTCGAAGCGGGGAAGACGCCCGTGGAATCGGCACTCGAGGCGGGATTCACGCGGTTCCGCCCCGTGCTGATGACGGCGTTGGCCATGATTATCGGCATGCTGCCGATGTCGCTGGGGCTTGGGGAAGGCGGGGAGCAAAATGCGCCGCTCGGTCGTGCGGTAATTGGCGGGCTGCTACTTGCCACGGTGGCGACACTCTTTTTCGTGCCGGTGGTTTTCACGGTAGTGCATTCGTGGCACCAGCAGCGCACATCTGCTTGATAAGGAAACGGATGCAATTCTGTTGTCGTCTATTATTTGAGATACTTCCGGGCAGCAAATACCATGTCTGAGAGCGGACAGATCAGAGCTTCCAGCGCCGGCGGCGTGCCCAAATCTTCCCCGCCCTCGCCGTTGAAACACGGGGGGCTGGTGATCTTGGTTGCGGCACTAATCATCGCGGGCATCGTCATCGGAGGGGTCTTGCCGCGCGTCAAGGCGCGCGCTGCCTTGAAAGCGGCCACGAACGACCTCGCGATTCCCACGGTTTCCATAGCTCATCCCAAGCTGGGAGCGCCTCAGACTGAAATCGTTCTGCCGGGGAATGTCCAGGCCTTCACCGATTCGCCGATCTATGCGCGCACAAACGGCTATTTGAAGAAGTGGTATGTCGATATCGGCGCGCGCGTAAAGGCTAACCAGCTTCTCGCCGAAATCGAAACGCCGGAAGTCGACCAGGAACTTGACGAGGCGCGGGCCGATCTCAACACGGCGGAGGCGAATTTCGCTCTTTCCAAGATCACCGCGGACCGCTACCAGGAATTGCTCAAGACAGACTCCGTTTCGAAGCAGGATGTTGACAATGCCAACGGGGATTACGCCGCAAAGAAGGCGATGGTGGCCTCTGCCCAGTCAAACGTGAAGCGCCTCGAGCAACTCCAATCTTTCGAAAAGATCTATGCGCCGTTCGACGGCGTAATCACGGCGAGGAACACCGATATCGGACATCTGATTAATTCCGGTGCCGGCGCGCCTGCGACCGAGTTATTTCATATCGCGGCAATTCAGGAGCTGCGTGTCTACGTCAATGTTCCGCAGCAATACTCGCCTTCAGCCAAGCCCGGCCTGACGGCCGATTTGACGCTCCAGGAATTGCCCGGGCGTCGTTTCAAGGGCACGCTCGTTCGCACCGCCGATGCGATCGATCTGGCCACGCGGACGCTGCTGGTCGAAGTGGATGTGGATAATCGCTCCGGCGAACTTCTGCCCGGCGCATATGCCGAAGTGCACCTGAAGGTTCCGGCGGGCACACCCGCGTTGATATTGCCGGTAAGCGCGCTTATCTTTCGCTCGGACGGGCTACAGGTCGGCACGGTCGAGAACGGCAATCGCGCCGCGCTCAAGAATGTGGTCCTCGGTCACGATCTGGGGAGCGAAGTCGAAATCGTTTCCGGCCTGAGTCCGGACGATCTCGTGATCACAAATCCGCCTGATTCGCTTATCTCCGGGGAAATTGTTAGGGTCGTGACGCCGGGTCAGGGCGGCATCTAGGCGCCCGCTCAGATTTCGATTCGACTTCGTTTGGAACGTATCTCAAGAGGGGGAAATCGCACATGAAACGCTTTTATCAAGGGTTCGCAGCTTTGTTTTGCGTTGTGCTGCTTTTGTTCATCGCGACGCGCGGCGGGTCCGCCCGCGCGCAATTCACACCGCCTCCGGGCCACCCGGTAGATCCGAACGCCAAAGCGGGTACACCGGGCGTTTTTACTGATTTCAAGGGCGAAGCGCCGGGCAATGTGCACCACATTACGCCCGCCGATCTGCCGGATCCGTATGCCACAAAATCCGCTGCGGTCTTCTCGCGCCCGGTGCCAAGAGGAGACGCTTTGCCGCAGGCGCCCGAGGGTTTCAAGGTCGATCTCTACGCCGAAAACTTGAAGGGGGATGACGGCAAGGCGCTCTCGCCGCGCACGATCATCACCGCGCCCAACGGCGACTTCTTCGTCGCGGCCCAGAATCAGGGCGAAGTGCTCGTCTTCCGTACCGGCCCTGACGGCAAGATGGCGCAGATGTCTGTCTTCGCGTCAAAGCTGAATCTTCCTTTCGGCCTCGCCTTCTATCCGCCGGGTCCGAATCCGAAATATCTTTACGTCGGTGACACCAACGCCGTGCTGCGCTTTTCCTACGCCAAGGGCGACATGAAGGCGACCGCCGACCCCGAAACCGTCGTTGCGAACCTTCCCGCCGGCCCCAACCACTTCTCGCGCGGCGTCGTGTTCTCACTCGACGGCAAGCAGATGTGGATTTCAGTTGGCTCGCACACGAATGTCACGGATACGGACACCGACAATAGCGAATTCCATCGCGCCGACATTCTCGTCGCAGACTCCACGACTCTGAATCAGGACGGCAAAGATCTGGAGGTCTACGCCTGGGGGATTCGCAACGGCGAAGCGATCAACGTGAATCCCACGACCGGCGAGCTCTGGACCTCCGTCAACGAGCGCGATGAGCTCGGCGATAATCTTCCGCCCGACTACATCACCCACGTGCAAAAGGGCGGTTTCTATGGTTGGCCTTGGTATTACACGGGCGGAAATCCCGATCCGCGCTTTCCCGGGAAGCACCCCGAGCTGAAAGACAAGGCGATCATTCCCGACGTGCTGATGGAACCGCACAACGCTTCGCTAAACATCACCTTCTACGAAGGCAAGCAGTTCCCGAAGGAATACAAGGGTGATCTGTTCGGCGCTGAACACGGCTCCTGGAACCGCTCCGTGCGCACCGGATACGAAGTGGTCCTCGTGCCCATGAAGAACGGCCACGCGGAAGGAACGTATCAGGATTTCCTTACCGGCTTCGTCACGCCGGATGGAAATTGCTGGGGACGGCCCGTAGGCGTGACGGTCGCAAACGATGGATCGTTGATGGTTACCGATGACGGCTCGAACTCGATCTGGCGAGTCAGCTACACGAAAAAATAGCTCGGCGCCTTCTGGTATGGTTCAGCCGTCCCACAGGCACTCACGCGTCCGCCGGGCAGGAGTGTTCAGCATCGCTGCGCTTCTACTCGGCGGATGCGCCGTGGGTCCGAATTATCAGCGCCCCACCACGGACGTTCCACCCGCCTACAAGGAATCCGAGAATTTCAAGCCAGCGCAGCCAAGCGATGCAATGGCCAAGGGTAAGTGGTGGGAGGTCTATAGCGATCCGCAACTCAATTCTCTCGAAGAACAGATCAGCGTCTCAGACCAATCGCTGAAGGCCGCTCAGGAGCGGTTTCTGCAGGCGCGCGCTGCTCTGCGCATCGCCCGCGCTGGATACTATCCGAACGTGTCGGTAGGTTTTTCAGCCGCGGGCACCCGGCAATCGCAAAACAGAGCACTCTTCGGGATTGGCTCGCCCGTCACCTATGCCGACTATCAGCTACCTGTTGACGTCGCCTACGAGCCCGACGTCTGGGGCCGAGTGCGGCGCACGGTTGAAGCCTCGCGCTCGGAGGTTCAGGCGAGCGCCGCCGATCTGGCGAACGTGCAATTGAGCCTTCAGGCCGAACTCGCACTCGACTATTTCCAATTGCGCGGCCTCGATTCTCAAAAGCAGCTCCTTGATTCGACCGTGGCGGCCTATGAGAAAGCCCTGCAATTGACGCAAAGCCGCTACCAAGGCGGCATCGCATCGGCAGTCGACGTGGCGCAGGCGCAAACGCAGCTTGAAACCACGCGTGCCGAGGATCAGGATGTTGAAGTTCAGCGCGCCGCGTTCGAACACGCGGTCGCGGTGCTGATCGGAAAGCCTCCCGCCGAGTTCAGTCAGCCGCCGTCGCCGCTGACGGGACCGCCGCCTGCGATTCCTCCTGGGCTGCCCTCCGAACTGCTCGAGCGGCGACCGGACATCGCGGCGGCCGAACGTCGCGTGCAGGAAGCAAACGCGCAAATCGGCGTCGCCAAGTCGGCGTATTTCCCGGTCTTCTCGATCACCGGCGCCGGGGGTTTTGAGAGCAAGGCGATCGGTTCTCTCTTGACCGGCCCGAGCGGCTTCTGGGCGCTCGCGGGAGCGGCCGCTGAAACGATTATCGACGGCGGCCAGCGCCGCGGCGTGAGCGAGCAGGCGCGTGCGGTTTACCGGCAGTCCGTCGATAATTACCGTCAAACCACTTTGAGCGCTTTCCAGGATGTGGAAGACAATCTCGCCGCGCTCCGAATCTTAGAACAGGAAGCGAAAACGCAGGAGAACGCCGTCGCCGCCGCCGAACATTCTCTCGATCTCTCAAACTCTCGCTATCGAGGCGGCGTCGCCAGCTATCTCGAGGTAACCACTGCGCAGAGCGCTGCGCTCGGCGACGAAGTCACCGCCGTCGACATTCTCACGCGCCGCGTTGTAGCGAGCGTTCTCCTGATTAAGGCGCTCGGCGGCGGTTGGAACTCCTCCCAAATTCTCAACGCTTCGCGATAGGATGCTCGTGTGCCGAATCCCATTCGGCGCGCGATGACTCTCCGGTGCAAATCGATCAAAGCCGCGGTCGCTATTCTTGCGTTCATCGTAGTTTTCCTGTTGCTGCCTTTTTGCAGTCGCGCAGATTCCAAAATTCAGGACGCCAGGAGGCTCGCTCTGCACGACGGATGGATGATCCAGTCACTCTGCAAAGTCTCGGCAAGCGGCGCGCAGATCTCGACTGCGGGTTTTCACACCGACGGTTGGCACTCAACCACCGTCCCTTCCACCGTGCTCGCGGCGTTAGTCGCGGACAACACCTATCCCGACCCCTACTTCGGTATGAATCTTCGTTCGATTCCGGGGACCACGTACCCGATCGGCAAGAATTTCTCCGCGATGCCGCTACCGAAGGACAGTCCGTTCCAATGCTCGTGGTGGTATCGCACGGAATTTCGTGTTCCGGGAGACTTCGAAGGCCTTCACGTTTGGCTCAATTTCGAAGGCATCAACAATCGCGCCAATATTTGGCTCAACGGTCACCAGATCGCGCGCACAAGCGAAGTTGCCGGCGCGTTTCGTGCCTATGAATTTGACGTTAGCCGGCAGTTCGCGCTTGGCGCGACAAACGCGCTTGCGGTTGAAGTCTTCGCGCAAACCGACCGCGACCTCGGCATCAACTGGAACGACTGGAATCCCACTCCTCCCGACAAGGACATGGGCCTCTGGCGCGGCGTCTTTCTGCGTGCGACGGGTCCGATCGAAATCCGATCTCCCCAAGTTGTGACGCATTTTCCGCAAGGGCTGCTCGATGAGGCAGATCTTACGGTCGAGGCAGAGCTGCGCAACCCAAGCTCGCGGCAAGTCACGGGGATTCTCGAAGCTGACCTCGAAGGCCGGACGCTGCGCCAAACCGTCGCGCTGGCAGCAGGCGAAACTCGCACGGTGCGCTTCACTCGGGATCAGTTTCCAATGCTGCGCATCCATGATCCTGAGCTGTGGTGGCTGCGTCAGATGGGTGAGCCGGCGCTCCATCCGCTTT
This sequence comes from Candidatus Acidiferrales bacterium, assembly GCA_035622875.1. GTDB lineage: Bacteria > Acidobacteriota > Terriglobia > Acidiferrales > UBA7541 > Palsa-295. The sequence continues at coordinate 67,973 of DASPUN010000089.1, read as the reverse complement.
CAATGCGGTTCTTGAGTGGCAAAGAAGTATCCGACGTCGCGACAACTCGCTACGGCATCCGCGAAATCACTTCCGAAGTCGACGCGCAGGGCCATCGCGTCTTCCGCATCAATGGCAAGCGAATCCTGATCCGCGGGGGCGGTTGGGCGTCGGACATGCTCCTTCGCGAACCACCCGAACGCCTCCAAACGGAATTCCGCTATATCCGCGACCTAAATCTCAACGCGGTTCGCCTCGAGGGACCTGCGGTTCCCGATGAGTTCTACGATCTCGCGGACGAGCAGGGTGTTCTCGTTCTGGCCGGTTGGACCTGCTGCGACTACTGGATGGACTGGCGCAGATGGAGGCCTGCCGATCTCGCCCTCGCGAAAGCGTCGCTGCGGTCGCAAATCTTGCGCACGCGCAGCCATCCGAGCATGCTGGTCTGGATGAACGGCAGCGACGAGACTCCGCCTGCTGAGGTCGAGCGCGCCTACAACGCGATCCTCAAGGACCTCGATTGGCCCAATCCGTATCTCTCGTCCGCATCGGAAAAATCGGGTGTGATCAGTGGCCCGACCGGAGTGAAAATGCTCGGCCCTTACGACTACACGCCTCCCGATTATTGGCTCGCGGACACGAAGCGATTCGGCGGCGCTTTCGGTTTCGCCACTGAAATCTCTCCAGGTCCCGCGATTCCGCCCGAGAGCAGCCTGCAGAAATTTCTCTCTGCTGCCGGCATCGTCCCCGGCAGAGTCGCATGGAATTACCATGCAGGCGGAGCACGATTCGTGACGCTCGATCACTTCGACGATTCGATGAATGCCATTTACGGCCCGCCCACCAACCTCGAAGACTACGAACGCAAAGCTCAGGCGATGGCCTACGACAGTGAGCGCGCCATGTTTGAGGCCTACTCGCGTAACAAGTACACCGCGACGGGTGTGATCCAGTGGATGCTCAACAATGCCTGGCCGTCTCTCATCTGGCATCTCTACGACTATTACTTGCAGCCCGCTGGCGGATACTTCGGTGCGAAAAAAGCCTGCGAACCGCTCCACGTGCAATATTCCTACGACGACCGCAGCGTAGTGGTCGTGAATAGCACGTATCAAAACGCCGCTGGGCTGCAAGTTACGGCGAAACTCTACGATGCGAGTCTGCACGAACGATTCTCAACCCAGGCGCGCGCGGACGTCGGCGCGGACTCGACGGAGAAAGTTTTCACCTTTCCCCGAAAAGCATTTGAGGTTCCGTCTCCGATCTATTTCGCCGAGCTGACGCTCACAAGTGCGCAGGGCGATCGCGTCTCCACAAATTTCTACTGGCTCTCTGCGAAGAGGAACTTCTACGACTGGGTGAACACCGATGCCTATACGGCCATTTCGTCGTACGAAGACTTCACCATGCTTCACTCGCTCCCGAGTGCAGGCAAATTAGACGCTTCAGCGAAGATCGGACAAGCGAGCGAGGGGCCGCTCGTCCGCGTGACGCTTCGCAACCCAAGCGACCGTCTCGCCTTTCAGATCCGTGTCGGAATTCACCGCAAAGATGCGAACTCCGAAATTCTGCCCGTGCTCTGGCAGGATAATTACATTGAACTGATGCCGGGCGAGTCGCGCGAGATCGCCGCGCAGTTCCTCTCGGCCGATGCTCTCCGCGGCGATGTTGAACTCAACGTCACCGGCTGGAACATCGAGCCCGTGACAATTTCGCTTCCCGGCGGTCCCCGCTGATGGCCGCAGGAGCCGCTGATCCCGCTGTCGGCTCTTCCTCTTCCGTGACCCTCCGGCGCAGTCTCAGCCTCTGGCACCTCATCATCATCGGAATCGTGATCGTCCAGCCCATCGCGCCGATGGGCATCTTTGGAGTTGTCAACAACGAAGCGGGCGGCCACGTGGTAACTACGATTCTGATCGCCATGGTCGCGATGCTCTTCACCGCGATCAGCTACGGCAAAATGGCGCGCGCCTATCCCACCGCCGGTTCGGCATACACGTACGTAGCGCAGGAAATTCATCCCGCGCTCGGCTACGTCACCGGATGGGCGATGGTGATGGACTACGCTCTGAATCCGCTTGTCTGCACGGTACTCTGCAGCAAACTCACGCAAAACATTCTTCCGCACGTTCCGTATTGGCTGCTCGCCATCGGATTCGCGAGCATGTTCACCGCGTTCAACCTGCGCGCCATTCGCACGTCAGCGCGGATAAACGAAACACTCGCGGCGGGAATGACGATCGTCGTGGTTGTGTTCTTCGCATTTGCGGGGCGGTTTCTGTGGGAATTGCACGCGCACGGCGCCGCGTTTCTTGCGCAGCCCTTCTACAACGCGGGCACGTTCAGTCTTCACCGACTTTTTCGCGGCACGTCGATCGCCGTCCTCACCTACATCGGCTTCGATGCCATTTCTACGCTATCGGAAGAGGCCGAAAATCCACGCCGAAACATTTTGCTGGCCACCGTGCTCGTCTGCGTGATTACAGGGGTGTTGTCGTCACTGGAAGTGTATGCCGCGCAATTGGTCTGGGGCCCGAAGCCGTTTCCCGAACACTTAGTCGAGTCCGCCTTTCCACTTGTGGCTCGCCAAGCCGGAGGATTCTTTCTCTTTCACCTCGTGAACTTCACCATTCTCATCGCAAACGTCGGGTCGGGCATGGGCGCGCAGCTCGCAGCGGCGCGTCTGCTCTACGGCATGGGCCGCAGCCACGCCATTCCGGCCAGGTTCTTCGGTGCGATCGAGGCGAAGCGGCGCATTCCGATGAACAACGTCATGTTGATCGGCGCCGTTGCCCTCGTCGGCGCGTTCTTCATCAGCTACGAGCGCGGTGCCGAGCTGCTCAATTTCGGCGCGTTCATCGCGTTCATGGGAGTTAATCTGGCGAGCTTCGTTCGATATTTTGTCCGCGCAACAGAAAAGCGCGCGATCGATCTGGTGTTCCCGTTGCTGGGGTTTTCGATCTGCTTCGTCATCTGGCTGAATCTGAGCTGGCCCGCGAAGATTGTAGGCGCCGCGTGGCTCGCAGCGGGGATCGTCTACGGCGCAATCAGGACGCGCGGCTTTCGCGCCGATCTCGTGCGATTCGAAGCGACCGCTGGAGATGCCTAAGAGCGGATTCCCGTCAGTCCGGCTCTTGCGTGACGATGTGGACATCGACCGCCGGAGCGTCGCGCAAAAAGCGGCTGATGGCGTTCATGTAGCGGAGCTTATTGAGTCCTTCGGTGGCCGTGCGGCCAAAAATCATCTGCGTGATGTGCTTTTCGCGGACGAAATTTGCAGCGGCATCCGGTACGTTATCGCCTTTCAGCCGCACAACTTTTGCGCCCAGGCTTTCGGCGAACTGCAGATTCGCCTCAAGCGATTTTTCGTCGCGCGCGTTCACGCCGTTGCCCACATCGACGTGCACGGCGTAAAGCTCGGCGTCCATCCTCCGCGCCATGCGTGCCGCCCGTGCCAGCAGATACTGCGCGCGCGGATTCGAGCTGATGCAAACGGCGATGCGCTCGCGAACGGCCCAGTTTTCCTGGATGTCCTTTTCGTCCATGTAGGACGAGAGGCTCCGATCGACCTGCTCGGCCACCTGCCTCAGCGCAAGCTCGCGCAGCGCGATCAGGTTCCCGCGGCGGAAGAAATTCTTCAGCGATTGCTCGACCTTTTCCTTGCCGTACACGTCGCCGCGCTTCATACGATTCTGGAGCGCCTCGGGCGTCAAATCGACCATCACGATTTCATCCGCCACTTGCAGTACCCAGTCCGGCACGGTTTCCCGCACAACCACGCCCGTGAAAACGTTCACCGTAGGAGCGACGCTCTCGATATGTTGAATGTTCACGGTTGAAAGCACGTCGATCTTGGCCTCGAGGATCTCGAGGACATCCTCATAGCGCTTGCGATGCTTGCTGCCCGGAATATTTGTGTGGGCGAGTTCGTCCACCAAAACCACTTGGGGGCGGCGCTTGATGACGGCGTCCACGTCCATCTCCTCGAAGATGGTTCCCTTGTATTCGATCCTTTTGCGCGCAATCGTTTCCAGCTGCGGAACGAGCTCGGCAATTCCCTTGCGTCCGTGCGTCTCGACAACGCCGATGGCCACGTCCTCGCCTCGGCTGTGCCGGCGAATCGCCTCCGTGAGCATGCTGTAGGTCTTTCCCACACCCGGGGCGTAGCCTAGGAAGAGCTTGAGCGCTCCTTTTAACTTCTCGGGCGGAGGGGAAACTTCCGCCAGCCATTGTTCAGGGGTCTTGGGCACGGCGATATTCTCTTTTACACAGCTTTTGAAAGCTAGCTAGAATGAGCCAGTGCGACTCTCCCTCATAACCCGCAGTCTGCGGTTTGCCGGCGCGATTGCGATCATTGCTGCAATCACGGTGATTTACCGAAAAATTGGGCACGTAAACGAGACCACAGTCGCACTGACCTTTGTACTAGCTATTTTAGCCGTTTCGACGGTTTGGGGCATGGCCGTGTCGTTCGTCATGTCTGCTGTCGCGGCGCTCGCATTCAACTACTACTTCCTGCCGCCGGTAGGCCGCCTGACGATCGCCGACGCGCGCAACTGGGTGGCGTTGGGGACGTTCTTGGTCGTGTCGGTGATTTCGAGCCATCTTGCCACGCGCGCGCGCCAAAAAGCTGCCGACGCCTCCGCGCGCCAGCGGGAAATCGAGCGCCTGTATACGTTCAGCCGCAGTCTGCTCGAATCTCGCAACGTGATGGAGCTGCTGAACCGGATCCCGGTCCAGATGGTCGATGCCTTCGAAGTAGGCGCCGTAGCGATCTTCCTCGCCGATAAGCAGAAGGTGTACCGCTCGGGCCCCGTGGTCGCTCAGCTCGATACCGAAAGCCTGAAAGCGATCATGGCGCGCGAAGAGCCCGTAAGCGACTCCACCAATGGCCTCTGCTTTCTGCCGATTCGCCTAGGAGTGCGCCCGATCGGGAGCCTCGGCATCTCGGGTCAAATTCTCTCGAGACAAACGCTCGAGGCGATAGGAACTCTCATCGCCATTGCCATGGAGCATGCGCGCGCAATGGAACAAGTGGGGCAGACCGAAGCCGCCCGCGAGGCCGAGAAATTACGGACTGCGCTTCTCGATGCTGTGACCCATGCGCTCCGTACGCCGCTGACCTCCATCAAGGCGTCGGTTACGAATCTTCTTACAAATCCGAGTCTGGCTCCGAACCAGCGGCAAGAGCTGCTTTCGATCATCAACGAGGAAAGCGACCGGCTGAACCGCCTGGTCGGTGAAGCGTCCGAGATGGCCCAGCTCGACGCCGGCGAAGTGGAGCTGAAAGCTGATGCGAATCCGATCGACCACGTGATCACGGCGGCACTGGAACAGTGCCGGGGCTCGCTCGGCAGTCGCAAAGTCGTCGTGCAAGTGCCTCCCGGATTGCCGCGCGTCCGCGTGGACGTGGGCCGCGCGCGCGAGGTCCTGGTCCAGCTCATCGAAAATGCGACTCGCTATTCGCCGCCCGAGCAGCCCATCACAATCACAGCCGAAGCAGCGGGCGATTTCGTGGTCACAAGCGTTGCCGATCGCGGCACCGGAATCGATGAACAGGAACAGGCCCTTATCTTCGAGAAGTTCTATCGCGGCAGAGATCAGCGCTACAGCATTGAAGGCACCGGCATGGGCCTGCCCATCGCCAAGGCCATCGTCGAGGCGCACGGCGGCACGATCAGCGTGACCAGCCAGCGCGGCCACGGTTCGGTCTTTTCCTTTTCGCTCCCCATCGAGCGCAGCCGGGCCCGTCAGCCCGAGTCCCCTGCGCCCGCCCTCACCAAGTCATGACCCCTGCGAAAATATTGATCGTCGACGACGAGCCGCAGATCCGGCGCGTACTGCTTACAACTCTGACCTCGCAGGGCTACACAGTGGCTGAAGCGAAATCAGGCGACGAAGCGCTCGAGACGTTCCGCCATGATCGCCCTGACCTGATTCTGCTCGACGTCAACATGCCCGGCCGCTCTGGACTCGAAACCTGCCGTGAAATTCGCAGCACGTCCGACGTGCCCATCATCATGCTCACCGTGCGCAACACAGAGCGCGACAAGGTGCAGGCGCTCGATGCCGGCGCGGACGACTACGTCGTCAAGCCCTTCGGCTCGGAGGAACTGATGGCGCGGATTCGCGCCGCTCTGCGCCGCGCCGCCCCTGCCGAGGCGTTGCCTCCGTTCGTCTCAGGCGACTTGAAAATCGACTTCGAAAAGCGCGCCGTGCTGGTCAAGGGCGCACCTGTGCGCCTCACCCCGAAGGAATTCGAGTTGCTGCATCACTTGGTGGCCAATCAGGGAAAAGCGCAGGGACACCGCCGGTTGTTGCAGGCTGTTTGGGGACCCGATTACGGCGAGGAAACCGAATACCTGCGCGTCTTCATCAACCAGTTGCGGAAGAAAATCGAGCCCGATCCGCGCCACCCGCGCTTCATCCACACCGAGCCCTGGGTCGGCTACCGTTTCGAGCCTACTGCAGAAAAACCGAAGGCTGGCCGTTCGGAGAAATAGCAAAAGCAACGGCCGGATTTTCGGAGTTCCTGGCTACTTCGGCTGCATCGGGTGTGCCGCGTCGAGATCGAGATTCAAATCGAGCACGTTCACGCGAGACTCGCCGAGGAAACCCCACTGCCGCCCCTTGGTGTGCTTGGCAACTAGCGCGCGCACGTCCTGCTCGCTCATCCCGCGTTCTTTCGCCACGCGCGGCACTTGAAATTCCGCGGACGCAGGCGAAATGTCCGGATCGAGCCCCGATCCGGATGCCGTAACCAAATCAGCCGGAATCGGCGTGCCTGGACTCGTCGGCTGGAGCTGTTGCACGCTGGCATTGACGCGATCGATCAGCATCTTGTTCGTGGGGCCGTACGTGGAACCACCCGAGGCCGTCGGGTCATAACCGGCCGCGCCTGCTGCCGAAGGCCGTGACCAAAAATATCCCGGAGCTGTAAACGGCTGACCGAGCAGATGCGACCCGACCAGCTTGTCCCCTGATTTGATCAGCTCTCCATTCGCCTGCTTGGGGAAGAGCACCTGCGCGATGCCCGTCACGACCAGCGGATAGATGATCCCGAAGATCACCGTCGTCACCACCGTGAACAAAATCGAGATAATCAGATTCTTTTTCATGATTCCCTCACAACTTGCCGCCGAGCGGGCGGATCAATTCGCTGCCAGCTCGGCCTGAGTGCGCCGCGCGCGCCGCCAGCGCCAAAGCGCCACGGCCGACCAAACCGCTTCCACCAGACCGAACGGCCACGCTCCCTGTAGAAATCCGTACACGGAAGCCAGCACGCACGACCCTGCAAACGCCAGGATGAACGCTCGGTGCCGCTTCTCCAGTGCGTAGCAGATCACCATCGCCGTGACCGCAAAGAGTCCGAACAAGCTCAGAGCCGACATGCCCCATCCTTTGCATTTCCGTTCTCAACATACCAGCCATTCTCATGCCCAACCGATGTGCGTGATGATCAGGTCGATGATCTTGATCCCGATGAATGGCGCGATGATTCCGCCCACGCCATACACCAGCAGATTCCATCGCAGCAGAGCCGACGCGCCGACCGGGCGGTACTTCACACCGCGCAGAGCCAGCGGAACGAGCGCGATGATGATCAGTGCATTGAAAATGACCGCTGAGAGAATGGCGGATTCGGGCGTCTTGAGCGCCATGATGTTCAGCACGTTCAGTTGAGGGAACGCGCCTGCGAACATCGCTGGAATGATGGCGAAATACTTCGCCACGTCGTTGGCCACAGAAAACGTCGTCAGCGCGCCACGCGTGATCAGCAGTTGCTTCCCGATTTCGACCACTTCGATCAGCTTGGTCGGATTCGAATCCAGATCGACCATGTTTCCCGCTTCTTTTGCGGCCTGCGTTCCCGCGTTCATCGCGAGACCCACGTCGGCCTGCGCAAGTGCGGGAGCATCGTTCGTGCCGTCGCCGGTCATCGCTACGAGCTTGCCCTTGGCCTGCTCCTGGCGAATCAGCGCGAGCTTGTCTTCGGGCTTGGCCTGCGCCAGAAAATCGTCGAGGCCTGCTTCGCGCGCGATGGCGGCCGCGGTCAGTGGATTGTCGCCCGTGATCATCACCGTGCGGATTCCCATGGCGCGCAGCTGATCGAACCGCTCGCGCATGCCGCCCTTGATGATGTCCTTCAGGTGAATCGTCCCTAGAATCTTTCGATCCTCGGCAACCAGAAGCGGCGTGCCGCCCGAATTGGAGATGGTTTTCACCGTTTCCTCCACCTGCGAAGGAACGGCATGGCCGTTCTGCGAGCAGTGCTTCACGATCGCGTCGAAGGCACCCTTGCGGATTTCGCGCCCGTCGAGATCAACGCCCGACATGCGCGTGACAGCCGAGAACGGAATGAACGTCGCGGCGTAATGGGCCAGCTCGCGTCCGCGCAGATTGTACCTTTCCTTCGCAAGCACGACGATCGAACGGCCCTCGGGAGTTTCGTCCGAGAGCGACGCGAGCTGCGCCGCATCGGCCAGCTCGGCTTCAGTGACGCCGGGCGCCGGAACAAGTTCAGTCGCGCGGCGATTGCCGAGCGTGATCGTACCGGTCTTGTCGAGCAGCAGAGTGTCCACATCGCCCGCGGCTTCTACCGCACGGCCAGACATCGCGAGAACGTTGCGCTGCACCACACGGTCCATCCCGGCGATTCCGATCGCGGAGAGCAACCCGCCAATTGTCGTCGGGATCAGGCAGACGAGCAGCGAGATCAGCACGAACACCGACTGCGGCGAACCCGAATAGATCGCCATCGGCTGCAACGTGACCACGGCCAGCAGGAAAATAATCGTCAGGCCTGCAAGCAGAATATTGAGCGCAATCTCGTTCGGAGTCTTCTGCCGCTCGGCGCCCTCGACGAGCTTGATCATGCGATCGAGAAACGTCTCGCCGGGATTCGACGTGATCTTGACGGTGATCTCATCCGAAAGCACACGGGTGCCTCCGGTCACCGCCGACCGGTCGCCGCCCGATTCGCGAATCACAGGAGCGGATTCGCCCGTGATCGCGGACTCGTCAACCGAAGCGACGCCTTCCACCACTTCGCCGTCGCCCGGGACGAATTCCCCCGCAGCCACTTTCACAAGATCGCCGGCACGCAGCTTCGAGCCGGGCACCTGCTCGATTCCGCCGCTCGCGGTGATGCGGTTGGCCATCGTCTCGGCGCGCGCCTTGCGCAGCGTATCGGCCTGCGCCTTCCCGCGGCCCTCCGCCATCGCCTCGGCAAAGTTGGCGAAGAGCACCGTGAACCACAGCCAGAGCGTGATTTGCAGCTCGAATCCGAATCCGGTCCGATGCAGGATGTGGTCGCGGATCAGATCGTAGCTCGTGACCACCGAGCCTATTTCTACGACGAACATCACGGGGTTCTTCATCAGCGTGCGCGGGTTGAGCTTGATGAACGAATCCCGTATGGCCCCGCCGACGATTCCCCAAGTCCAGAGTGATTTTCTAGTTTCTCGCGTGCTCATGGTGGCCTCAGAAAACCTTTCCGGCGTGCATCAGCAAATGCTCGAGAATCGGGCCCAGGCTGAGCGCCGGGAAAAATGTAAGTGCGCTTACGATTAGGATTACAGACACCAGCAGAAACGTGAACAGCGGTGTCGTCACCGGGAACGTCCCGGCCGACTCGGGCACGATCTTCTTCTGCGCCAGGTTGCCGGCGATCGCCAGCACCGGGATCACCATGAAGAAGCGGCCGAACAGCATGTCGAACGCGCCGCTGACGTTGTACCAGGGCGTGTTGGTAGTCAGACCCGCAAACGCCGACCCGTTGTTCGCCGCCATTGACGTGAAGGCATACAACACTTGCGTCAGGCCATGCGGACCTGGATTGGTAATGGATGACGTGCCGTAGGTCTGTACGATCGAAAATGCGGTCAGGCCCAGCACGACGAGGCAGAAAATCAGCACAGTGAGCATCGCCATCTTTACGTCATATGACTCGATCTTCTTGCCGAGATACTCCGGCGTCCGGCCTACCATCAGGCCGGCGATGAACACCGACAGGATGATGAAAACGATGATCCCGTACATGCCCGCGCCAACGCCGCCGAAGATCACCTCGCCGATCATCATGTTGACCAGCGGAACCATCCCGCCCAGAGGCGTAAACGAATCGTGCACGCCGTTGACAGCGCCGCAGCTCGCGTCTGTCGTGGTCGTCGCGAACAGCGAGGTGAGCGGCATGCCGAACCGCACTTCCTTGCCCTCCATGTTGCCGCCGGGCTGCATGGCTGTCGTATGTTGGTCGATGCCGTGCATCAGCGGGTTGCCGCGGGTTTCCATCGAATAAGCTACCGTTACACCCGAAAGGAACAGAACCGCCATGGCGGCCCACACGGCCCAGCCATGCCGCTGCGAGCCCGTCATTCGACCGAGCGTGTACGTGAGGCCCGCTCCGATAGCCAACATCATTACCGATTGCATCAAGCTCGTAAGAGGAGTCGGATTCTCGAACGGATGAGCGCTGTTGGCATTGAGGAAACCTCCGCCGTTCGTGCCGAAGATCTTGATTGCTTCTTGGGATGCAATCGGCCCCTGAGCGATCAGCTGATCGGTAATCGTCTGCGTGCTCGTCTTGCCGTCTGCCCCTGTGGTCTGCACGGTCTGTGGGTTCAGGAGCTTCGCCGTGTCATATGGACGCAGGTTCTGGATCATGCCCTGCGACACAAAGATCAGTGCAAACACCAAACATGCCGGCAGCAAGACCCACAAGAGGCACCGCGTCACATCAACCCAGAAGTTGCCAAGGGTTTTCGCTTCTTTTCGCGCGATTCCGCGAATCACGGCGATCGCGAGCGCCATGCCGACAGCCGCTGATATGAAATTGTGGTAGGCGAGACCAGCCATTTGGGTGAAGTAGCTCATGGTCGATTCACCGCTGTAGTTCTGCCAGTTCGTATTCGTTGTGAAGGAAGCGGCAGTATTGAATGCGAGACGCGACTCGACATTGACGAAATGCTGCGGATTCCACGGCAGCCACAGCTGCACGCGCTCAATCAGATAAAGCACGAGCATGCTGACTACGCTGAAAAGCAGCATCGCGATCGTGTATTCCTTCCAGTCCATCTCGCGCTTTTCATCCACGCCGCTCAGCCGGTAGACCAGCCGCTCGATGGGCCGTAGCACTGGATCGAGGAAGGTTTTTTCACCCGAAAACACTCGCGCCATGAAGACGCCCAGCGGCTTGGTCACCGCAAACAAAGCCACTAAGAAAATTCCGATTTGAAGCCAGCCATTCGCAGTCATTGCCTAGAACCTCTCCGGCCAAAGCAGCGCCGCCAGTAGATACACACCCGTCAAGACGCTTATTGCCAAAAGGACAATGTTGCCGAGCATGATGTCACTCCTTACTTCAGCCGGTCGCACGCCCAAACGTATGCGACCGCAATCACAAAGAATCCGATCGTGCATGCAATGAATATTGCGTCCAGCATCGACTTACCCCTTTGCGGCTCGCTTCTCCGCGAGACGCGCGGTTCGAGACGGGAGAACGGCAAGGCGCCTCTTCCCCAACGTCAAGATTGTGCTCGCATACTCGGAGCTGTCAGGCGGCGCGAACTGCGAATTCACCAGCCTCTGTGCCACCGCGATTCGTGCCGCTCGCAACTCGACCACTTTCCCGCGCAGTTCCAGCGCGCCCGCTCCGCCGCGAGAGTTCGGCACCGAAAGTCCGCAACACGTCACCCTGTTTCGGGAACGCGCCAGCTCCCGCTGGAAGCGCAGCAGGCAGAAGCCCATAAACACAGATGCGAGGCTTAGAATCACAGCGCCCAGCACCACCATCGCCTTTCTCCCTCTTAGCCGCGGCCTCCGGTCGATCCTCGACCGGCCATTGCCGACCGAGGCCGAGATTACCCTTCGGGCCTCAAGGAGACATAAGCGATGAATAAAGATTCCATAAGGACGCCAGGGCGTATGTGCGCTACGTCACGCATGAAACTGGGACTTAGCCAGTGACCCGACAGGCCTGGATTGCGCTCTTGGCAAGTCTGATTTCAGACGCAACGTCGGTTCGGTACTGCGATGACGGAAGGCGTTTGATTTCTTCCTCTAGCCACGCGACGTGCTCGCTCAACGTCGCAATGTACGCTTCAGCCGGATGTCGAATCGCCGTCAAAACCAAGCAGGTCGGCGCACCGCGATCCTCGTGCATCCGCAGTTCCGGCCACGATAGCATCGCCACCAATCGAGAGGCCTCCTCAGGCTTCAGCAGAGCATCAGAGAGCTCTTTGACCAATTGATAGAAGTAGCCTCCCGCATCTCCCGAGGGCGCCCAGATGGGAACCGCTGAAAATTGGTGGATCCGCTCGAGCTGAGCGATGATCTCCGGCGCTTTCATGCTGTGGTGACGAATGAAAAGATCCGCCAGCATTCGCGTCGCTACCACTTCTTGCCTGAACTGTTGCTCGTCCTGCCTGTGCTGCTCCTTGCTTTCCTTGGTTTGAAATAGCCACGTCATACGTGTGCCCCTTCGACAGCCTCGATTACGCAGGCAAAATATCACCATGCCGATGCCGTCGCAAAGTGCATCGGGCGGGCCACTCGGGAAGTCGCCATGCCCCGGCTCTGAGACACTATCGTGCAACCCCGGCACCGAAGTACGATTGAGTTGAGGTGGCGGCATGTCCGAGTCCCATCGAGTCGTAATCATCGGCGGCGGCTTCGGCGGCCTGAGCGCCGCGCGGCGCCTCAAATGCGCGCCGGTCGACGTCACGCTCATCGATCGCTGCAACTACCATCTGTTTCAGCCGCTGCTCTATCAGGTCGCCACCGGAGCACTTTCGCCCGCTAACATCGCCTCGCCGCTTCGCAATATCCTCAAACGCCAGAAAAACACGCGAGTGCTTCTCGCCGAGGCCACCAAGATCGACGTCGCCAATCGCCGCGTCATCCTGACCGACGGCGCTGTCGGCTACGACACGCTCATCGTCGCCACCGGCGCGAGCCATCAATACTTCGGCCATCCCGAATGGGAGCAGTTTGCGCCCGGCCTGAAAACAGTCGAGGACGCCACCGACATGCGCCGCCGCATCCTGCTCGCCTTTGAAACCGCCGAGCGCGAGCCCGATCCCGAAAAAGTCCGCGCGCTGCTCACATTCGTCATCGTCGGTGGCGGCCCCACCGGCGCCGAACTCGCCGGCGCCCTCGGCGAAATCGCCAACGACACGCTGCAACGCGACTTCCGCAAAATTGATCCGGCGCAGGCGCAAATCATTCTCGTCGAGGGCACCGACCGCGTCCTTCCGACCTACCCGCCGGCTCTTTCCGACGCAGCTCGCAAGATGCTCGAGCGTTTTGGAGTCACCGTCCGCACCGGCGCGTTTGTCACCGACATCCGCGAAAATTCCGTTACGGTTCGCGAGGGCGATCGCGTCGAAACGATCCCCACGCGCACGGTTCTCTGGGCCGCCGGAGTGCTCGGCTCGCCGCTCGGGCGCATGCTCTGCGATTCAGCTGGCGCGAAATTCGACAAATCCGGCCGCGTGGTTGTCGAGCCCGACCTCACGCTCGCTGGCCACCCCGAAATTTTCGTCATCGGCGATCTCGCAAACTTCAGCCATCAAACCGGCGCGCCTCTGCCGGGCGTCGCTCAGCCAGCCATTCAAGCTGGACGCTACGTCGCAGGTGTGATCGAAAGCCGTCTTCGCGGAAAACCGATCAAGCCGTTCCACTACCACGACAAGGGGAATCTCGCGACGCTCGGCCGCGGCGCTGCGATCGCGGACATCAACGGACTGCACCTCTCCGGCCTGCCCGCCTGGCTGATCTGGATTTTCATTCACCTTCTTTACATCGTGGAGTTTCAGAACCGCTTGCTGGTTTTCATTCAGTGGGGATGGTTCTACTTCACCTACGACCGCTCGGCGCGCCTCATCACCGGAAAAAATCCTCTGCCGCTCGACCTCTGAGCTGCGCGCCGCTCAGGCTGCCGCTTCAGATTTTGCACGCAGCCGCCCGGCTCGTATTGCTTTCACGAGCGCCGCGTGATCGCGCTCGGTCTGATCCGCGTACGCGACTGCAAATTCCTCGATCGCTTCATCGAATGCGCCGCTCTTCCCAAGATATCCCGCGATTCGCGCCGGATCTCCCGTGCGGGCGTGCGCACGCGCCAGCGCCCACCCGCACAGCTCGACGTATTCAATCCAATCCTGCCGCGACATCACCGTCAGATCGATCTTCATTCTCATGTCGCGCAGTTGGCGGAAGTAGTAGTCGCGGCCATCGTCATCGCGCGTCCATCCGAGAAACACATCGCTCGCCGATTGCAGCATCCGCTGCCCCGTCACCACGCGCTCTCCCTGATTCTCGTAGCGGCTCTTGCCCGCGTACGGCTCGAGTACCGACGCCCGCGCTTCTTTGAATTGCAGAAACAGCGGATCGTGCTTCCCCGCCATCAGTAGCGCCACGTCGCATCGCGTTCCAACGCTTCCGACGCCCACGACCTTCCGCGCCACGTCGACGATGTGATACCGGTCCAGAACTACGCGCCGCTCCTCCGGCAGAGTCCGTCGGTACCGCTCGAACATCTCGTGCACGTGTTTGCTGATCGTCGAAATCTGCGGCGGATGATAAACAAGCGGTGGGTGATCGACGATTCGTCGCCGCCCGTTGTCCACTTCGGTGATCCGCGGAAAAAAGTGTTCCGCCGTCGCGTGCTTCGCAGTTTTCTCGACGCGTCTCCAGCGCTTCTTCGACGCGGCCGTCGGCGCCTCGTCGATCAAAATCTCCGCATCGAGGTGCGAGTACCACATTTCGAGAGCGTGCATCTCGGCGTACTCGCGCATGTGTTCGCGGTAAGATTCGACCGCGCCGCGCGCCGTATCGGCGCACCGTCGCTCGCCCATCCCCAGCTCGCGGCTTGCCAGGACGATGCTTGCCGCCAGACGCTTCACGTCCCATTCCCACGGCGCAGGCAGCGTTTCGTCGAAATCGTTGATGTCGAATACGAGCCGCCGCTCCGGACTCCCGTATCCTCCGAAGTTCGCCACGTGGCAATCGCCGCACGCCTGCACTCGCAGGCCGGTCGCCGGCGTCGTTGCCAAATCCGACGCCATCACAGCCGCTGCTCCGCGGAAAAATCCGAATGGCGACACGCGCATCCGCGCGTAGCGGATCGGCAGCAATTCGGTCAGCCTTCCGCGGTCCACATGACGCAAAAGCTCGATGGGATCGGGACGGTTGGGACGCGCCTTCCACTCTGCGTGCGAACGTCGCGCCACCTTCGCACGCAAGGCTTTCCCGGCGGCCGATCGCTGTTTGATCGTCGGCCCGAGGACGGTTGGTCCCCCAACACCGGATTCTCTCGGAGTTCGCATGGCTTGGCGGCTCGACAATTTTCTCGTTCGCGGAAAGCCTCGTCAAGATGCGCGAATGCTGCCTTTCAGCATCCGGCTCTACGCCTCGGCTCGCGGTCCGATTCCCACCAACCCACAAAGCGTATTACAATCGGGGCACCCGGCCTCCCTCATGACGCGCATCGATAAAGCGATCCTGATCGGTCTGCTCGCGCTGTTCGGCCTTGTTGCGTGTGCCGTCGTTCTCACGCACAGTTGGGCGGACTATCGCAATCGTCCGCACCCGGGCATTCGGCGCGCTGCGCAGCCGGTGGACATGCATCCGCTCGAAACCGCGAAGCAACTGGCACAGCAGGCCGTCACGCACTCCGAACAGGACTACGCGCAACAGGCGCTGCGGATCGGCGATCACGCTGTTGATCTCGCTTTCGCCGCAGCGATCGACGAGGCTGCCGAAAATCCGCCGACGCTCACCCCGGAAACCCGCGATCTTGTCGCGCGCATCAAAAGCGGCCAGGCCGCTGTAGCAGCCGATCAAAGCCGCATCTCGCAGTTCACGGCAGTGCTCGCGCGCGCGCGTGGCAGCGCCAGGGACGATCTCCAGCAATTGATCGGCATCGCCCAGGCCCAACTCGCGCTCGATCAGGATGATCTCGAGGAGGCGCAGCAGCGCCTCATTAGCGTGGGCGGCGACAAGCAGCATACGATTCAGCAGCTTCTCGACCAGCACAAGGCGTCCGATACGCAGAGCGCGTCGATGCAGGTCGGAGCTCCCGCCGCCACGACCGAGATCGAAACTACGCGCGCCAAGACCCTTGTTGCCGAATATCGCGCCTGGGCTTCTCTTCATGCCAAGCAGGCTAGTCTCGAGCAGGCCGGGAAAGATGCCCTGACTCGTGCCTCCAGTCTGTCCAACCAGCGCGACACGCTCCAAAAGCAAATCGACCAGGGGACGCTGCCGACCTCACCCGGGTCTGCAGAAGCGGCGCCCGGCGCTGATCCCACGCTCGCGCTTCTTCACCGCCAGACCGTTGCGAAGAAAAACGTCGCTCAATTCGGGACGCGAATCGAAACCGAGAAACAGCTCGCCGCCGTCTACGCCAACTGGGCCGACCTCGTCGATGCGCACGCCAAGAGCTATCTCCACGAGATGTTCGTCTCGGCGCTCTGGATCGTGCTGATCATCTTGTTCGTGTTCGCCGCCAATTACTGGCTCAAGCGCTTCTTGGCTCGCATCGGCCGCGACCGTCGCGAAATGCGAACCGTGCATAGCGTCGTATCGCTCAGCGTGCAGGCGGTGGGCTTGATTTTGATACTGCTGGTTGTGTTGGGCATGCCGAGCAATTTCGCAACGGTCCTTGCGCTGGCCGGCGCCGGGCTCACCGTCGCGCTGAAGGATTTCATCGTCGGATTCCTGGGATGGTTCGTGCTGATGGGCAAGGATGGAATGCGCGTTGGCGATTGGGTTGAAATTAATGGTGTCGGTGGCGAAGTTCTGAAAATCGGGCCGCTTCATACCGTAATCATGGAGACCGGCAACTGGACCGACGTCGGCCATCCCACCGGCCGCAAAGTTTCCTTTGTGAACAGCTTCGCCATGGAAGGCCACTACTTCAATTTTTCGACGTCCGGACAGTGGCTGTGGGATGAAATCGAGGTGCTGGTGCCCGAAGGCGCCGAACCGCACGCCATCGCCGAGGGCGTTCGCAAAATTGCAGCGGACGAAACTGCGAAAAATGCCCAGCTCGCGGAGCAGGAATGGAATCGCGTGGCGCAGGCGACGAGCAAATCGTTCAGTGCGGCGCCCTCGGTAGATATTCGCCCCACAGAATTGGGCATCACTGTTGTGGTCCGCTATATCACGCGCGCCAACGAGCGTCACGAAACTCGCGTCCGCCTCAATCGCGCCATTGTCGAGTTGCTGCAAAAGACAAATGCGCCAGGCTCATCCGTCGCAGCGGCTACGGCCAAGGCTCGCTCCGAACGCGCCTAACTCCCGATTGTTCGATTCTCAGACAACCGTGAAAACGAAATGGCTGGCGAAGCCCAGCGTCACGCCGATCGCCGAGCCGGCCAATACGTCGCTGAGGAAATGCAATCCGAGGATGATACGCGATGCCGCAATCAGCAGCGCCACTACAAGCAGGTAAAACAGCAAGAAGGGATAAAACAGGCTGACCGAAACGGCCACGGCAAACGCCGTGATCGTATGCCCCGAGGGAAACGAATACTTGTCGGGCGGCAGCACGGACGCCCAACAGTGCGGTTCAAGCTCGCACGGCCTTTTGCGCCGGCTGGTGCGCTTGAGACCTTGGAACAAGCAAATCCCCGTTACGACGGCCGAACCGGCCGCCCCGATTGCGGCGAAGCGATGCTCTCCACCGTACACTAGCAGGATCAGGCCGAGCCCGTACCAGAGCCATCCATCGCCTCCCCGCGTTGCCATGATCATCAAAATGCGGAACCAGCGCGGCGCGCGCCAACGGTGCACCCGGCGCATTAGCCGGTGATCGCCCGATTGAATCTGGTTCCAGACTGCTTTGCGGACCGTCATACGAGTTCCTCGACCGCGGGTTGCGGCACAGAAATCCAGCGGGGAAGCTTGCGTGATCGAGGCTGCCCGAGCACTTCCGCCGCCCATCGGCGGCTGAACGCGTGCTCGTCGCGGTAGTTCCAAAAGGTCACGACGGGGATCAGCGCGGCTAGCGGCGCCAGCAGCGCCTTCCACGATTTCTCTCGCATCATCTCGAACGCGATCATATAGACATCAACAGTCAGCTTGGAAAAGGAGCCCGACTCTCCGGCCACGCGGCCTCTTCCCGCCTTTAACCCTGCGAAGAATTCTTCTTTGTTCCGCGCGCCCGGAACTTCAGTATACGCCGTTCCCACAGACGGCAACGCGTGCGCGTCGCTTCCGCCGATGGCGATCTTGTCCCACACCCGCGCGAAGGTTGCTGCTTGCGCGTTGGCGCTCTCGAGCATGTGGCTGTTTCGCGTCTCGACCGCCGGAAAGTACTCCTGGAACCAGGCGAAATCTTCGCGCTCGCGCCTGCCCGTCACGCACGAAAACACGTGATTGATGCTGAAAAAAATCCTGCGCTCGCTCAGGTACATCAGCAGCGCCACCAGGTCGTTCCGGCGTTGTTGGAGCTGGACGTGCTGGCGCTCATGGATGTCGTAAACGCCGATGTGGACCTCCGTACCGCTGGGCATCCGGCACGTCAGCTCCTCGCTCAGGAAGAATTCAGGGTGCCGCCGCAGCCGCTCGGATCCCTCAATCGAATCATGATCGGTCAAGGTGAACAGATTCATGTTGCGGCGCTGTAAAAGTGTGAATACTTCTTCGGGGTCGCTATAGCTTTCGCGACAGAACTTGCCGATCCAGGGCGTCGTGCAGCGCCCTGAGAAGTACGAGTGAACGTGCATATCGCATTTCACGATTTCCACAGTAAATCCACAGTGTTACTCACAGATGACAACGCCGCTAAGATTCTGAAAACATAGATATTTAACTGATTCGACACAGCTTCGCCACTTTTAACAGAACTGTAGCATTTGCAGAGTTTTCCAATGCCAGAATACCCCGCTCATGCAGCGATTGGAGTTCGTCTACCACGACGCGGGCGGCGGCCATCGCGCAGCTGCCACGGCGCTGGAGATGGCCATCAAGTCGCAGCAGCGCCCCTGGGAAGTCAAGCTTCTTCACCTTCAGACCATCCTCGAGCCGCTCGATATTCTCCAAAAATACGGTCGCATTCGGATTCAGGAGTTTTACAACGCGATGCTGCGCAACGGTTGGACACTCGGCAGCGCGCAGTTACTGAAGGTTCTCCAATTTGTAATACGGGCCTACCACGAGCCAGGGGTTCGCCTCCTGGAAGCGCACTGGAAAGAAACGCAGCCCGATATGTTGGTGTCTTTCATCCCACACTTCAATGCGACGCTTTGCGATAGTTACGCCCGCGCATTTCCGGAGCGGCCGTTCGTTACGGTCCTTACCGACATCGCCGACTATCCGCCCCATTTCTGGATCGAGCCTGCCTCGCCGACAGGCGGGCGGCAGAAACAATATTTCATCTGCGGCAGCGACCGCGCCGTCGAACAGGCGCGCTCGATGGGACATCCCGACGATCGAATCTTTCGCGCTTCCGGAATGATTTTGAATCCGAAGTTCTACGATACGCCGGCTGTGGACCGCATCGCCGAGCGCCAGAAGCTCGGACTTCGCCCCGATCTGCCGACCGGCCTCGTTCTGTTCGGGGGTTACGGCTCGAAGGTGATGCTCGAAATCGCTGAGCGGATCGAGCAGTCGCGGCTCGATGTTCAGTTGATCTACATCTGCGGAAAAAACGAAAAAATCGCAGCCGCGCTGCGTGCGCAGAAATCCCGGCTGCCGCGATTCATCGAGGGCTTCACGACGCGCGTGAACGAGTACATGCAGATCGCCGATTTCTTCATCGGCAAGCCCGGTCCAGGCAGCGTCAACGAAGCACTCGCGATCAAGCTGCCGGTGATCGTCGAATGCAACGCGTGGACCCTGCCGCAGGAGCGGTACAACGCCGAGTGGATCGTCGAAAAACAGGTCGGCATCGTGCTCCGAAACTTCCGCAAGATCGACGAAGCCGTGGCTCGCTTGATCGAACCCGCCGCGCTCGCGCGCTACCGCGCCAACGCCGCGGCGATCAACAATCGCGCCGTTTTCGAGATTCCCGGATTTCTGGAGCAAATTCTCGAGCGCTCTCGCGGTGCCGTTGCGAATGTGAACTCGAACGAATTGCTCGCCCAAAAGCCCTGCTAGTTCGTTCGATGTGTTGCGAATTAGTCGTTCTACGTGGGTGTCAATTTTCGCCGCTTTTTGCACGCTTAAGGGCCCCTAAGGCGCCACTTTTGGCACAATTTCGCTCGTTTTCCCTCCTTTCGGCAAGCGGCCTACTTTCCCGAAAATTCTTGCGACCGAACGCCCTCCGGTTCCATCTAACCGCGTGCCCATCCAAACTGACTGGCCTAGGGGTCTGCGCACGCGCCTGTTTGGCGCGGCGCTCGGGACTCGACCGTATGCGGCGCTTATGGCACGATGAAACCGGCAGAATTGGAGGGGAAGGAGCTGCAGGCCATGGCAAAGGCGACTTTTGCAGCAGGCTGTTTTTGGGGCGTGGAGGACACGTTCCGGCAGGTCAGGGGCGTGACGGACGCGACCGTCGGCTATACCGGGGGCAACACCAAGAACCCCACATACAAAGAGGTTTGCACCGACCGCACGGGCCACGCCGAGGCGGTCGAAGTCGAATTTGATCCCAAGCAAGTCTCTTATCGCGAGTTGCTCTCTGTTTTCTTCCAGAATCACGACCCGACCCAACTGAACCGCCAGGGCCCCGACTACGGCACGCAGTACCGCTCTGCCATCTTCTTCCACGATGCCGGGCAGGAAGCTGGGGCGCGTGAAGCAAAAGCGGCTCTTGAAAAGGCTGGAATCTTCAAGCGGCCGATCGTAACGCAAATTATTCCAGCGACGGACTTCTATCGGGCCGAGGAATACCACCAGCGCTACTTCGAAAAGAACGGTATTCGCGCTTGCCACATCCCGTCGGGACACTGAGCGGTCCCCGCGCGAAAAAGTCGCGCGCGGCCCATCGGTGCGGGCTGTTTAACTTAAAGACAACTAATTGACGACTGGTTACACCGTGTCGTATCATTGGAGGGTTTCGGAAGAAACGGGCTTCGCCCTGGGCGCATCTTATCTAGTGCCGAATGTAAGGTGTGGGGCGAATTGGGCGCGAACGAGAAAGATTGGGACCGGTTTCAAGGGGTCATCGCATTTAACCGTCCAAACGTAATTTATCTAGCGACTCGCCGGGGTGTATCGTGACCGGCTCGTTTG
Organism: Candidatus Acidiferrales bacterium; assembly: GCA_035622875.1. Taxonomy (GTDB): domain Bacteria; phylum Acidobacteriota; class Terriglobia; order Acidiferrales; family UBA7541; genus Palsa-295. The sequence continues at coordinate 46,811 of DASPUN010000089.1, read as the reverse complement.
CGCTTATCTGTTCGCAGCGGTCTGCCGATAGGCACTGATATAGGGAGATGAACGCGTGACGCTGGCTCTCGAAGAAAAATACGATCAGGTACGGCAGCTCATCGCGATGGGTAAGGAGCGGGGTTATCTGCTCTACGATGAAGTGAACGATATCTTGCCTGCCGAGGTCCACTCGTCGGAGGAAATCGACGACCTGCTCTCGACGTTCGAGCGCTACGGCATCGATGTGTACGAGGATCTTTCGACCGCGAAGGCCGCGCTGGCCGCCGCCGACTCCGGCGATGGCGCCGAGGTAAGCGCCAAAGAAGAAGCCGCCTCGGAAGACGGCGATCTCGATCTCACTCCCGGTACGCTTGAAAAAACTAACGACCCGGTTCGCATGTACCTGCGCGAAATGGGCACCGTGCCGCTGCTGACGCGCGAAGGCGAAGTCGCTATCGCCAAGCGAATCGAGCGCGGCCAGTTGCTCGTCCTCAAGACCATCACGCGCGCACCGCTGATTTTGAAGGAGCTGCTCAAGGTCGGCGACGATCTGCGCAACGGTTCGCGCTCGATCAAGGAAATCGTTCAGTTCGACGACGAAGAGCTGACCGAAGAAAAGATCGAAGCCAAGACCAAAGAAACACTCAAGGAAATCGACAAGATCGCCAAGCTCTACCTGCAGGCGATGAAGCTGGCGGCGAAGCTGGAGCGGGTGCCGAAGGCGAAGAAGCGTTCGCATCTGCACGCGCGCTACGCGGTGGCGCGCACGCGCGTCGAGATGTCGCAGCTGGTCCGCGAGATTGACTTCAATCCCCTCGAAAAGAAGCGGCTGATCGACAAGATTCACCAGACGGTCGAGCGCGTCCATTTCCTCGAGCGCGAAATCGTGAAGCTCGAGCGACGCGTCGATGCGTCAAAGGCCGACGTGCAAGCCGAGGCGCGCAAGGATCTGCGGGCGCGCCGGCAGGAACTTGCCGAGATCGAACTCGCGGCGGAAGTCACCTCGCAGGATTTGAAGCGTGCAATCGTGGTGATTCTTCGGGGCGAAGCGGAAGCCGAGCAGGCGAAGAAAGAGCTGATCGAAGCGAACCTCCGGCTCGTCGTTTCCATCGCTAAGAAATACACCAACCGCGGATTGCAGTTCCTCGACCTGATTCAGGAAGGCAACATCGGTTTGATGAAGGCCGTCGACAAATTCGAATGGCGGCGCGGCTACAAGTTTTCGACCTACGCCACTTGGTGGATCCGCCAGGCGATCACGCGCGCCATTGCCGACCAGGCCCGCACGATCCGCATTCCTGTGCACATGATCGAGACGATCAACAAACTCGTGCGCACGCAGCGGCAGCTGGTGCAGGAGCTTGGCCGCGAGCCTACTTCGGAAGAGATCGCGAAGCGGATGGACATCCCCGTCGCGAAGGTCCGAAAGATTTTGAAGATCGCGCAGGAACCGATTTCGCTCGAAACTCCCATCGGCGAAGAGGAAGATTCGCATCTGGGGGATTTCATCGAGGACAAGGCCGTGGTCTCGCCGTCGGATGCGGTGATCAATCTGAGCCTGAAGGAACAGACCTCCTCGGTGCTCAAGACGCTCACGCCGCGCGAGGAAAAAGTCATCAAGATGCGCTTCGGTCTCGACGATGGCAGCGAGCACACGCTCGAAGAAGTCGGCCAGTCGTTTGCCGTCACGCGCGAGCGCATTCGCCAGATCGAAGCGAAGGCGCTGCGCAAGCTGCGGCACCCATCGCGCTCGCGCAAGCTCCGCGCGTTCCTCGAAACCTCCGCCAACGACTACTGAGTTCGCTAAGACCGAAATTCGGCGATCATTTCGATTTTGCCGACGATATTTTGATTGAATTCAGGCAGGTCGTCGGCCGGAATCCAATACTCTTTGTGAATCGCGCTTCCGACGGTTCGCAGTTCAAATCGCGCTAGGTATTCCGTGCGGACGCGGAAGCGCAGCACGTAACCGGCGCCAATTTCTGGATTCTTCGCATTCCAATCGCGTGCGATCTGGACGGCGTACTCCTCGTTTTGCACGGGATAGAAGTACGGTTGCCCTTCAAGCCTCGGCGGGAATTCCGAAAATCCGGACTGCTCGATCAGCGCGAGTTCTTTCGGTCCAACAGGACGAAACAAGACGGTGCTGTCGGCGCGGTCGTTGGCCATCAAGTCAAAAGCGACTCCAGGCGATTGAGCGCAGCGAACCAAAAGGTTTTCATCTTTGCGCACTCGCGCGAGCTGGCGAGCTTCATGTGGTCCACGGCGACCTGCGCTTTTCCCGGGCCTCTACCGTAGAAGTTCACGCTCAGCCGCGTACCGCCATTCCATTTCGCGCGGAGCGATTTGCCAGGCGTCGCGGTCGTAATTTCCATCGGGGCATGCGGCAGCCACCTCTCCCGCAGCTTTTCGTCGGTCCATGCGGCGTAGGCCTTCGCAAGAGGCACGGCGAGCGTGCGACTGCTTGACGCGCTGAATTCGCCATCGCACTTCTGAAATTTCTGCCGTAGGCCGCGCTCGCGTTCATATGCGACCGCGACCATTTGGCCCCACCACGGGCCGACTCCATGCTTATCGCGCAGGAATGCGGAGATATCCTGGTGCGCCATTTTCTTCGCGCCGGCCTTATCGAGGATCTTGAACCACTCGGCCCAGACCCTGCCGGTACTTGCCATAACGGATTCGTCGCTCGAGCGCTTGGTTTCCCTCGGTTTTTTCATGCTGCGCCCTCAATCGCGTAGGTTTGCGTACATCGCAGTAGCGTATCATGAGCTCGCGATTTGATTGAGGAAGAGAGATTCCTCGACTGCGTCGCGCGCCCTCCGCTTCGCGGCGGGAAACGCCAAGACGCGCGACTTCGCTCGGAATGACGATTGGGCGACTTTCGCCCAAAGGAGCGCATGGTGCCGCGAGCGTCGACCAAGAAACAGCGGGTGCCGGAGCGAGATTATTCGCACCGTTCATTGCTCGACAAGCTGGGTGTCAAAGCTGGCCAGCGAATCTGCGTTTTGGGCGTCGAAGACGCGACGTTTCTGAAGGATCTCGGCGCTCGCGTCCACGATTTTGCGTGCGATCAGCAACGCGACCCAGCGGATTTGATTTTCCTCGGCGCCGAGGACGTGAAGACTCTCGCGCGGCTGAAATCGCTTGCAGGCGCGATTCAGAAAAATGGCGCGATCTGGGTCGTTTACCCCAAAGGACAAAAGCACATTCGCGAAGCAGACGTGATGGCCGCCGGCAAATCCGCGGGCCTCACCGACGTCAAGGTCTGCCGCTTTTCGGAAACACACACGGCGCTGCGCTTCGTCATCCCCGTCGCCCGTCGCTAGCTCTCCGCAACTTCTGGCGCGAATTCTCATCGCCCCACGCCCGCCGCGATTATCATGACGATATGGCGATGGCTCCAAGGCTGGGTGTGCGCGGGCTGACGGTCGAGCTGCCGACACGCGCGGGCTGGGTGAAGCCAGTGAACGATGTGTCGTTCACGCTCGGCGAAGGCGAGACGCTTGGCATCGTAGGCGAATCCGGCTCGGGAAAGACGATGCTATCGCTCGCGCTGATGGGACTCGATCCGCCCGGCGCGCGGCGCAGCGGCGAGGCATGGCTGCACCGCTCGCGAAACGGCGCGAGCGGCGAGCGTGCCAACCTTGTTGCCGCCGGCGAAGCGGAAATGCGCGCGATTCGCGGCGGCGAAATTGCGATGATTTTTCAGGAGCCGATGACGGTGCTCAACCCCGTGATGCGCGTGGGTGCGCAAATCGAAGAGGCGATTCGCGCGCACGAGCGAAATCTCGCACGCAGCGAAGTCCGCCGCCGAGCGATCGAAGCGATCGAACGCGCCGCCATTCCCGAGCCGGAGCGCCGGGCGCGCCAGTACCCGCATCAGCTTTCAGGCGGTCTCCGCCAGCGCGCGATGATCGCGATGGCGCTCGCCGCCGGTCCGCGCGTGCTGATCGCGGACGAGCCGACCACGGCGCTCGACGTCACCGTGCAGAAGCAGATTCTCGAACTGCTCGAGACGCTGCGGCGCGACTTGCGGCTTTCGCTGATTTTCATCACGCACGATTTGGGCGTGGTCGCGCAGATCGCGGACCGCGTGGCCGTGATGTATGCGGGCCGCATCGTCGAACAGGGGCGAGCCGGAGAAGTGCTGCGCCATCCGCGGCATCCTTACACCGAAGGTTTGCTGCGCGCGGCGCCGCGGCTTGAACGGGAAAAACTGGCGTCGATTCCCGGCGCAGTCCCGTCGCTCGACGCGCCGCCGCCCGGCTGCGCATTTGCGCCGCGGTGTTCGCGCAAAGTTGCGGACTGCGATGCGCGTGTGCCGGAGCTGATTCACGCGAGCGGCGCGCCAGAAGATCACCGCGCAAGGTGTATTCTCGTCCGATAACATGAACAGCCACGAACAGCAAAAAGAGCTCGTGCGCGAACATTTTACGCGCACGGCGCAAATTTTCGGCGACTACGCCATTGCGACACGCGTGGCCGAAGCGGAGCGACTGGCGCGGATGGTCCGCGCGACGAGCGCCGATCGCGGCGTCGATCTCGCGGCAGGCCCGGGCACGCTTGCGCTACGATTCGCGCGGCATATGCGCTGGATTTGCGCGCTCGATCTCACGCCGGCGATTCTGGGTCGCGCGCGGAATTCCGCCGCGGAGCAGGGGCTTCGCAATGTCGCGTTTGCGCTGGGCGATGCACAGGCCGTGCCGTTTGCCGACGGCTCGCTCGATATCGCGGTGACGAGCTACAGCCTTCATCACATGTCGGACGCAGGGCGCGTGATCGCTGAAATGGCGCGGGTCGTGCGGCGCGGCAGGCGCGTGGGCGTGCTCGATATTTTCGTACCCGAAGATCCGCGTGTCGCTGCGCTGAACAATCGCATCGAGCGCATCCGTGACGCTTCTCACACGCGCACGCTTGCGCGCAGCGAATTCGACGTACTGTTCGCCAAGCACGGGTTGCGCGTAATCGAAACGTATGTCGAAGCGCAGGCGCGCCCGTTCGATCATTGGATGCTCGTCGCCGGCTCGAAGCCGGGCGAAGCGCCGTACGAGGAAGCGCGGCGGCTGCTTGAGAATTCCATTCCAGACGACGGCGCGTGGTTTCGTCCGCGGCTCGGGGCTGTGAGCGACGGCAGCGGTAGGCGCGAGCTCGTCTTCGAAAACACTGTGCTTTTCATCGCGGGCGAGAAAATCTGAAATGAGCGAACAGCCGCTTCTCGAATCACGCGAGCTGCGAAAATCGTTTGCGGTTTCGACCGGTGCGCTCGAGCGCGCCGACGACGGCGCAGGCCGCCGCGCGATGGCGGTCGACGGTGTGACATTATCGATCGCGCGCGGCGAAACCCTCGGCATCGTCGGCGAATCGGGCTGCGGCAAGACGACGCTCGCGCGGATGCTGCTGCGGCTCGTCGAGCCGGACTCCGGCGAAATGCGCTTTCGCGGCGAGGATTGGCTCGGAGCGCGCGGCTCGAAGCTTCGTGCGATGCGGCGGCACATTCAAATGGTTTTTCAGGATCCGATCGCGTCGCTCAACGCGCGGATGCGCGTCGGCGCGATTGTCGGCGAGCCGCTGGCGATTCACGAGCCCAAACTTTCGCGCGCGGAGCGGGAAGCGCGCGTCGCGCAGATTCTGGAAGCGGTCGGCTTGGGCGCGGATTCGGTCGCGCGCTATCCCCATGAATTTTCCGGCGGCCAGCGACAGCGCATCGGGATCGCGCGGGCGCTGATTCTGCGGCCGGAGCTGGTGGTCGCGGACGAGCCGGTGTCAGCGCTCGACGTTTCCGTCGGCGCGCAAATCCTAGAACTGCTCGACCGGCTGCGGCGCGAGTTTTCGCTCACGCTGATTCTGATTTCGCATAGTCTGCCCGTGGTCGCCCAACTCGCGACGCGCGTGGCCGTGATGCAAGTCGGGCGATTCGTCGAAATCGGCGCGGCGGAGCAGGTGCTGCGCGCACCGAAGCATCCGTACACGCAAGCGCTGGTGGCGGCTGTGCCGGAAATTCCAGCGTAGCGCCTAGATTCGCCGCTCGATGTTGGGGAAGTCGAGCCAGACCTTTACGCCACAGAAGTGTGAGCCTTCGGTGCAGATGGGAGTCGAGACGCCCGCGCGCAGAAAACACGGCGGGCCGATGTAACGCGTGAGTTCGGGAAACGCCGAGCGCACCTGTTGAACCTCTTCGATCGACGCCTGATAGATCTCCTCCTGCGCGTTGAAGCACGTGCGCATGGTCCACTTGTGCAGCAGGTGCAACAGTGAACCCGATTCGATCAGGCGAATCGATTTCGCGTTCGGCAGCAAATAGAGCGCACATTCGCGCGGGACGCCGCGGTCGAGCAGCGCGTTTTTCGCGGCCCACGCCTCTTCCATCGCCTGCTGGTAAATCTCGAGAGCGCGCGGATTGTCGCGAATCAGCATCGGCGTGATGTAGTCGGGCGAGCGAGTGTCGGAAAGCGTCAGCAAGGGGCGCGCGCCGGGGACCATACGGTGGCGCTGGTCCTGGCTGTCCGCGGTGTGGCTGATCTTTTTCGCGAACGTGAAATGCGCGTGATCGAGCGGGCGCATCATCGGCGCGTGCACGCCGACGTTGAGCGTTTCGCGGCGATAAGGATTGCGCGCGGGGTTGAGCATGCGATCGAGCGCTTCGGCGTCGGAGCACTCCGCCGCGGTCAGGCCCATCACGGCCCGAAACGCGTCAGCCAACGCCGCGATCGCGCGCGGCGAATGATCGATGAGCTGCGACGTGCGTCCGGCGAGGCGCGCGTCAAATTCGCGCGCGAAGGCCTCTCCATCGCGCGGCGGATTTTGCAATTCGGGCACGCGCTCGATCGGTTCGTTGTCGAAGCGGTCGAAAAACTGCGGATCGATTTCGCGCACGCGCGCGACCATTTCGTCGACCACGTGAATCGCTTCGGCCGGTGTGTCGTTGACAGTGCACATGCGCCACAGCCGGTAGAGCACGATTCCGGAAAGCGTGTGCACCATCGTGGTGAACGCCGCGACGGGCAAGACGTAGCGCGCGATTTCGATGGCGCGCTTTTCCGATTGCCGCTCGACTTTCTGCACGCGCTTGGCGTGCGAGGACGGCGTGACGTGCCAGATGTTACTGAGAATTGCGCGGGCTGTCGGCTCGAGGATGCGCGAGAGCTCGCGGTAGTGCTCCCAGGCGCGCGCAACGGCTTTTTCGTAGATCGCGCGCTCGGCGGCGCCGAAGTGCATGCTCTCCGGAGGAATGTACGCCTGCGCGCGGTCGAGACGCACGTAGCGCTGGCTCTGCTGCTCGGAATTGTAGAAGGGATGCGCATGTAGAAACGACCAGACGAACTGCCGGCTCACGTTTTCGAAACCGAATTCGAAATGCGCGTGCTGGTAGACGGTGTGATGCCCGCCGGAGTACGTGCCGGAGCCGATGGTTACGCGCTGCTTTTCGGTGATTTCCTCGGGGCCCACGAGGCGCGGCGAGTAGCACGTGCGCGCGGCCGCAATCGCGGAGTCAAACGGATGCGCGAACGAATTGCGCAATGTTACGCGCGGCGGCGCCGTTTCGACGAGCGAGGCGGGCGTTGCGTCCGGCGAAGGAGACAATTGGGTCGCCATCTGCGCAGCATTGTACACCGAGCGGACACTTCATTCACTTCGGCGCGCCTTGCGGCATTCAATCGCCGAACAGGTGCTTTGCAAGGGCATCCGCTATGTCCCTGACTGGCGAATCGTCTTCATTCGCCAAGATGATGATGACGACATGCTCATCGGGATAGCGAGCCTCAAAGGCCGCGAATCCGGGATCTCCGCCCTCGTGATAAATCTTTCGGCGTGGCGATGTCTCGATAAACCAGCCGTAGCCGTAATTGCCGGGCGGGTGTGCTGTAAACATCAGATCGAGCGCATGCGCACTCAGAAACCCGGGGGAATCCAGAGCCCTATTCCAGCGGAGCAAATCTTCGGCGTTCGTGTAGATTCCCCCTGCTCCGATCTCCAGGCTGCGGTCGAAGTAGTCGCGGTGGCGCAGACTGCCGTTTTCTCGCGTATATCCCTGTGCCAGTTGGGGCACAATGGCGAGCGTCGTTGCAAACCCCGAGCGCACCATCTTCAAGGGTTCGAAAATATGGCGGGCCAAATACGCTCCGTACGATTCACCGGAGAGCTTCTCGATGATAAAGGCAAGAAGGTAATACTCGGTGTTCGTGTACGCCCAAGAGCTGCCTGGCGTAAAAGCCAACGGGCGATCCCGGAACGTTTTGATCAGTTCGTCCGGCGTGTAGGGCGAGCAGATGCCCTTGGTGAAATCGTCCAGGCGGTTGTTGGGGAGGCCTGACGCGTGGGTTAGGAGTTGGTGCACGGTGATGTCTTTCCAGCTCAGCGGGGCTTCCGAGTAATACTTGCTGACGGGATCATCAACCTGCAGTTTGCCGCTATCCACAAGCTGCAGGATCGCAGCTGCCGTGAATTGCTTGCTCACGGATGCAATTTCGAACTTCGTGTCCGGTGAGTTCGGAACCTTCCATTCCTCGACCGCGAGGCCGTAACTCTTCTCAACCAGCACGTGACCATTTCGCTCGGCCACAATCGTCCCTCGAAAATGCTGAGCGGTTGGAAGCCCCTTAATGTAGGAATCCGTCCACGCTCCCAAATCCTGAGACTGGCAGGGCGCGGCAAAGCTGACCACGCTCAGAAATACCAGAGGCCATTTTACGTTCATCGGGTGAGAGGCCGCCTTTCGGGTGGTGTGGCGGACGTGAGCGTCCACACGAAGGCCATCTTAGTACTTGATGTGGACGCACACCAGCACATGTAGCCTTCGCACGGAAGCTGCGCTAAGGGGAGGCCTAGTGCCAGGGGAGCAGAACTACTTCTTGGCGGCTTTTTCGGCGTACTTCTTCTGGAAGCGCTCCACGCGGCCGGCCGTGTCGATCAGCTTCTGCTTGCCGGTGAAAAATGGATGACAATTCGAGCAGATTTCCACGCGGATCATCGGGCCCTTGAAGGTTGAGCGCGTCTCGAAAGTATTGCCGCAGGCGCAGTGCACCGTGACGGCATGGTAGTCCGGATGAATTCCTTCTTTCACTGAAATGCTCCTGTCTGCCGGCCGTTCTGCGCGAAAAGTCTCCTGTTCGCGTCGCTAGGCCAGCGGGGAAAACCTATTATAACCGAAAATCGCGGAATGTGTTTGACGCCTGTAGCGCGGGTTTCGATTCAGGAGCCGCTGAAGAGGAGCGGCATGCCGAGCTTCGATCGGTAGTTGGGACGGTAACGCTCGGTGTTGTAGAGCTTCTCGATGTTGATCTTGCGCGCGCCGAGTGACAAATTCGGCAGCGGCACCGCCGCGTAACAGCCGTTTTGAATCGCGATCATTTTTCCGCTGACGCCCTCGCGGATCAGGTCGACTGCGATATTCGCAAACGTGATGCTTACGAGCTGGTCGATCGAGTCCGGCTCGCCGCTGCGGAGATCGTAGGTGAGATCGCTGACCATGGTTTCCTCGCCCGTGCGGCGATGAACCTCTTCAGCCAGCGCGTGGCCGATGTCGACTTTTTTCCTGTGGCCGTATGCGTCGGCTTCGCCGTACTCCTTCACGTCGCCTCCGGTCCACATCGCTCCCTCGGAGATGATGATCAAAGCGTAGCTGCTCGGATTGATGGCTTTGTCGTCCATCAGCAGCTTACAGAGGCGGTCGAGGTCAAACGGGTATTCGGGTATCAGGCAGCGCTCGGAGGTGACGTACGCCGTGTAAAGCGCCGTGAAGCCCGCGTCGCGGCCGAAGATGCGGAAGATGCCGATGCGTTCGTGCGACCCGATCGTGGTGCGCTGGCGTCCGATCGATTGCTTGGCGCGCGTGACGGCGGTCGAGAAGCCGATGCAGTACTCGGTGCCCTGAACGTCGTTGTCCATGGTCTTCGGAATCGCGATGACGGGGAATCCCGCAGCCGAAAGAGCCGAAGCGAAGCTGAGCGTATCGTCGCCGCCGATGGCGACCAGGCAGCTAATTCCGAGGCGCTCCAGATTCTCGATGACGATAGGAGTGAAGTCATAACTTTTCCCATCGAATGAAAGTTGCTTCAACTTCTCGGGCGCCACGTGCTTGGGAACGATTGCCGCCGGGACACGGCGCGGATTGGAGCGCGAGGTGTGGAGAACGGTGCCGCCGGTTCGGTCGATCGTGCGGGTATTCTCGCGATTGAGTTCGCGGACATAGTTTGAATCATCCGGGCCCGTCATATTCACGAGGCTTTCCCATCCGCGACGAAGCCCGATCACTTGCCGGCCGGTTTCGCTTGAGCCATAGACGACGGATTTGATCACCGGGTTGAGCCCGGGAACGTCTCCGCCGCCGGTAAGAATGCCAATTTTCTTCTGACTCACAATGCACCCCTTTTGCGCGGTGTCGCCCGCGCACGCCCCCTCCCAAGGCAATTCAATTCTGCTTGTGTTCAGGGCGCAACGCAACTTCGCTCGCGCGCGGCACAATCGCGGGAACCGAGTGCCATATTGCTGTAATCTGATTCCGATACACTTTGATGGACTTGAGAGCGTGAACCGGAACTGCGAGGGATTCTGAATGAGACGTATCGGAATCGTTTCGCGCTGGATTATATGCCTCTGTCTGCTTACGGCGCCTGCGGCGTGGGCGGCCAAGTCGCTCGAGATCTATTTCATCGATGTCGAAGGCGGACAATCGACGCTGCTGGTTGATCCCCAAGGCGAGTCGTTACTGATCGACACAGGCTGGGCCGACTTCGATGGGCGCGATCCGAACCGCATCCTCGCCGCAGCAAAGGCGGCGGGAATCGACCATATCGACTACCTCATTCTGACGCACTACCACTCCGATCACGCAGGCGGAGTCGTCGAGCTGGCGAGCCGAATCAAGATCGGCACGTTCGCCGATCACGGCGCGAACACCGAGAAAAGCAGAGAAACGAGCGCGAACTACGCGGCCTACTTGAAAGCGACCGCGCAATCGAAGCGCGTCATCCTGAAACCGGGCGACACGCTGCCATTCAATGGAATAAGCGTGCAGGTGCTGACATCAGATGGCGAGGAGATCACGTCGCCGCTGCCGGGAGCAGGCGAGCCGAATCCGCTCTGTCCAACGGTGCCTCAGGTTCCGGCCGATCCCGGCGAAAACGCGCGCTCGGTTGGCGTGCTGGTGACGTACGGCAAATTCCGCTTCATCGACCTCGGCGACCTAACCATTCAAAAGGAACTCGCTCTCGCGTGTCCCCGCAATCTGATCGGGACGGTCGACCTCTTTCTGATCACGCATCACGGTACGACGCATCCGGGCACGGGAGACGCGTCGAACCCGCGCGAGATCGTCGAGGCGCTGCATCCGCGCGTGGCAATCATGAACAACGGCGCGATTAAGGGAGGACATCCGCTCGCCTGGCAGACCGTTCACGATTCGCCCGGGCTCGAGGATTTGTGGCAACTGCACTACGCGGTGCTCTCCGACAAAGCCCACAATGCCGCCGACCAGTTCATCGCAAACACAGGCGCGAATGACGACGGACATTACATCGAAGTTTCAGCGCTGCCGAACGCTACGTTCACTGTGTTGAATACGCGCAACAATTTTCAGAAAACCTACAAGAAGTAGCGGCCGAAGTTCGGTACTTCAGCGGCCGAGGGCGGCGAGCGTTTCGACGAAATCGTCGTGGAGACCGCGCGGAAGAATCTGCGCCTCGACGATGCGGCGGGCGAGTTCGACGTTTTCACTCGTGTGAGCGTACGCCTGGTTGACGTCCCAGATCGAAATGCCGTTGGGCACGGCGCTGATCTTTTCGATCGTGTCGCCGGTATTCACGAGACCTTCTTCGACAACGTAAAAGTAGATTCCCGAGCGGCCGCTCGCGAGGAAGCGCTTCACCATGTCGTCGCGTCCGAAGCGAATTCCGAGCTTGTAACAAGGCATACGAGGCTGTGTGACGCGGACCGTTGCGCCTCCGATGCGATAGACGTCGCCGATGCAGGAATCTTTTTCGAGCAGGCCTTCGGTGGTGAGATTCTCGCCGAAATTTCCCGGCGTGAACTCATAATCCGGCAACTGGTCGCGCCAGTAGTCGTAGTGCTCCGACGGGTAGGCGTAGACCGCCTTGTTTTTGCCGCCGTGGACCTGAAGATCCGATTGGAAATCTCCATCGAGATTCAGGCGCCGCAGCATCAGGGGACCTGGCACGGGCGATTTGAAAATGCTGGTCGTGACTTCGCGATCGTGGAACGGTACGCGCTGCGGCAGTCCAACATTGAGCGAGAGGATTTTCATCGCGTGCAGTCCAGGACGGCGGCACCGTTGATGCGGTCGCTCTTGAGATCGTTGAGCGCGCGATTGGCCTCGCGCAAGGAAAACATGGTGACCTGCGAGCGGATGGGAACCTCGGCGGCGACGCGCAGAAAATCCTCGCCGTCGTTTCGCGTGTTGTTGGCGACGCTGCGAATCACGCGCTCCTGGTAGAGCAGATCGTAGTCGAACGAGGGAATCGGACTCATGTGGATTCCGCCGAGCACGAGCACGCCGCCTTTCTTGAGAGCCTTGAGCGCGGGAGGAACGAGTTCTCCGGCAGGCGCGAAGATGATTGCGGCGTCAAGTTTCGCGGGAGGCTCCGCAGCGGCTTCGCCGACCCAGATGGCGCCGAGCTGTAGCGCAAGCTGCTGGTGCTTCGCACCGCGCGTGCAGGCGTAGACCTCGACTCCCCAATGACGCGCAACCTGGATTGCGACGTGCGCGGCTGCACCAAAGCCGTAAAAGGCAAGTCGGCCGCCGCGCTTGATTCCCGAAAGACGCAGCGAGCGAAAGCCGATGATCCCGGCGCAGAGCAGTGGTGCCGCGTGATCATCGGGAAATTTTTCGGGAATCTCGTAGACAAAATCTTCCGGCGCCACTGCGTATTCGGCGTAGCCTCCGTCGACTGTGTAGCCTGTGAACGTCGGATGATCGCAGAGATTTTCCATTCCGGCGCGGCAATACTCGCAAGTCTGATCGGTCTGATGCAGCCAGGCGATGCCGACACGAGCGCCGGGCTTGAAGCGTCGCGCGCCGTCGCCGAGCTTTTCGACCACTCCCACGATCTGATGTCCCGGAATCACGGGAGATTTTTTCGGTGGGAGCTCGCCTTCGACGACGTGCAGGTCGGTGCGGCAGACGCCGCACATTTTCACGCGAACGAGAATTTCGCCGGGGCCGGGTTGGGGGTCGGGCGCGTCGGCGAACTGAAGCGGATTCGTCTCGACCGGCGCGGGGGAGCGGAGCAAACAGGCCTTCATAGATCCCCTCGATTTATTGTCGAGTAGAACGAGGCCCGGATGGGTGTTTTCAATAGCTTACGGGCATTTCTACTCGAAATCATTGTCGAGTAGAAATGCTCGCCGCGCCCGCAGATTTGCGGAGCCGAGGCGCGACGATATTGGCCCCGACGTCTTCGATTCGACCGCTCAACGATCCGCTTCATTCGCATTCTCTCCATCAGACGCGCATCGAGCGCGACGCGATTCCACGCTACCACAGGACGTAACTGTGTCCCGCTGCAAAAGTCTGTGGACTATTTCAATTACGCGTGAACCTCCGAACGGAATCACACGCGGGTTTCAAGCATGCGGAGCATTGAGGTACACTCCTGCGCTCGCTGAAATGAAAGCAAAGATGCAAACGCGTTCACAAAATGAGGAAGGGCTGCGGCGCACTGGGCAGCGTTTGCGTTGGAGCCCCGGGCAAGCTTCACGGCGAAATCGCGACCGGCGGAATCGGCCAGAACAGACGACGGTTCAAAGCGCGCGGGCGAACCCGGAAGCGAGCAGCGGGGATTCGACGATCAGGCTGAGCGGGCCGTTCGAAGACGCTAAAGCGGCGCCGGCATTGTGGTCCGTAGCGGCGATTTGCGTGACCGCATGCGTATGTCTTCTGTTCGTCGAGTACGCGGGAAGGCCGGAAACATACGCGGGATTTTTCCCGGCTGGGAGATTCGATCCCTACTGGGTGCTGCGCGTGAAGGCGTGGTGGGTCGGATGCATCCTGATTGGCTATCTGACGGTGCCGGCGGTCGTGATGTGGCGGCTGCCGGGAAATCGCCTGCGCGACTGCAATCTATCGTGGCGCGGATTCGCCGAGCACTGGAAAATCTACGCGGGACTGTACGCGCTGGTGCTGCCGGTGATTTGGCTTGTCTCGCTGACGCCGGATTTCTACACGTTCTATCCGATGTACGCGGATGCAGGACGGTCCTGGACCGATCTGCTGATGTGGGAGGGGATGTATGCGGGACAGTTCGTGGCGCTGGAATTTTTCTTTCGCGGATTTCTGGTGGGCGGGCTATCGAAACATCTCGGAGTGATCGCGGTGCCGATCGCCGTGATGCCGTACATGATGATCCATTTCTCGAAGCTGTGGCCGGAGGCGACGGCCTCAATTGTGGCGGGGCTGGTGCTCGGGTGGCTGGCGTGGAAGACGAAGTCGATCTGGGGCGGTGTATGCGTTCACTGCGCGGTGGCCAGCACGATGGACCTGCTGGCGCTCGCGCACAAGGGGCGATTGCCGTGGATGCACGGATGACCGAAGAGAGATGCCGATGAATTCGGCCGAGCGCTCTAACCGTAATACTTAAGATGGAGCCAGAATTCGGGCCAGGGCTTGCGCGGAGCGCCGCAGACGAAAATATCGGGATGGTATTCGCTCTCTTCGTTCTTGAGTCCGTAAGGATTCGCGTTGCGGCCTGCGTAGACACATGATTCGAAATTTGCGTCGACGAATTCACGCGAGAAGCCGATCACGATCAGAGTGCCGGGCGGCGGGTCGCCATATCCGCGTTGCCAGAAGGAATTGATGCCGCTGATCGCCGCAGGGAGGCCGCGTGCAGGCCCGTAGAGATCGATCGCGCCCGCTTCGCCGTAGTTGCCGGGCAGGATGCCGACGCCGTTGCGCTTCTCCGCGGGGAGTGAATCGCGGATCTGCGCGACCGTCGCGACGAGTTCAGGCCAGCCGATTTCTTCGCGCAAGTCGCCATTGATGCGCAGAGCGATATTGCGCGGCGAGCCGATCGGAAAGAGGGGAAGAATTATCGCCGCGGGAGCCGCCGCGCCGGCCGCAAGCAGAACGGATTCGACGGCAAGCACGAAGCGTTTCCATCCCTGCGCAAGAGAGTTCACCCATCGCTCGCCCCAGACGGCACCTGCCGCGAAGAGCATCGGATACGCGGGCGCAAGGTAGTAGCCGCGGCCTTTGGCAACCGCAAACAGGGCGAGCGGAATCGTGTACATCCAGCCGATCATGCGGAACCGTTTTCCCTCGGGCGAGGCGAAAACGTAGACCAGGCCCGCGAGCCACAACGGAGCAGCCAGCAGATTGGTGCTGGTCAGGAACTGATCTCGTAGGAAATGGTCGGCGCGGCCCTCTCCGACATCGCGCGCGTGGATGTGGCGCAGGAAATCGAGGGATATGAAATGGTGCCGAATTTGCCAAACGAGATTCGGCTGAAAGGCCAGCAGCGCAAGGGCCACACCGCACCAAAGCCAGGAGCTTCGCAAATGGCGCCGAGAGGGCGTGAGCAGCACGCCGCCGACAATGCCCGCGACGAAAAAGGCCATCGTGTACTTTGTGAGCATTCCGAGACCGATCGCGAGGCCAATCGTGAGCCACCAGCGCGGGTCATCGGAACGCAGCAGTCGAATGACGAAGTAGGCGGCGAGCACCCACCAGAGGTAGTCAAACGAGCCGTATTGAAATTCCGTGCCGCTGAAGAGAGCGAACGGGGCGATCGCGACCGCCACGGCTGCGACGAGCTGCGAGAGACGGCCGCCGCCGAGCTCGCGGGCCATCCAGCCAGACAGAACAAGAACAACAGATTGCACCAGCACGGAGAAGAAACGCAGTCCGACGAGTGACGTCCCGAATAGCGCGAGGGACACGCGCTCGATCAACGGAGTAACGGGAGGATACGCGACGTATCCGGGCGCGAGATGGCGGGCGTCGTCGAGCACTTGCAGCTCGTCACGATGAAAGCCGTAGCGGCCATTGGTCAGCATGTGAACGACGGCGAGAAGCAGCGCGAGGGATATCAGCGCAGCGAGATCGCCGCTCCATGACGTGTGCGGATCGGTGGAAGATTGCAAGGGCGCCTTTCACACTCGATCGAGCTTCAGGAGAGCTTGGCGGCGAGGTCGATGAAGTCTTTGGCCGTAACGTCAAATGCGACGGACGGCGCCGTGGCATTCGCAGTGACCGGGGGAGGCGGAGTGCGATTGGGTCCGCCTTCGAGCGGGCGCGGAACGAGGCCGGAGCGCAGACCGCAGGACGCCGCGGCATTGAGATCGGGCGGATGCGCGGCGACCATCATCACTTCAGAAGGCTTCATGCTCAGCAGATCAGCGGCGCCGAGATAGACCTCGCGATCCGGCTTGAAATGGTGAAAAAGATCGGAGCCGAAGACGGTGTCCCACGGCAGGCCCGCAAATTTTGCCATCTCGACGAGAAGCGAAACGTTGCCGTTTGAGAGCGTGGCGATGATGTAGTTTTTCTTGAGCCGCGTGAGGCCCTCGACGGCGTCGGGCCAGCCGTAGAGGCGGTGCCAGACGCGATTCCAGTGTTGCTTTTCCTCTTCGGTGAGCCCCGTGATGTTGAATTCCTTTAGCAGGTCGTCGAGGATCATGCGGTGAAGATCGTCGAGCTTCATCCAGGGGAGCTGGCCCTTGCGGACTTTGTCCATCGAGGGACCGTATCCAGCGCGCCAGCGGTCGGCGAATTTGCCCCAGTCGATTTGCAGATTTTTCTCGCGGCCCCACTGCTCGCCTTCCTTGATGATGGAGCCGCGCCAGTCGACGACGGTGCCAAAAACGTCGAAGACGAGCGCTTTCACCCTGAGAGGATTCGCCGGAGCGGGGCGAGACGCGAAAGCTTTACCTCCGGACGCTGAGAGCGCGGCCAAGCCGCCGATCACGGGCATTGCAAGAAATTCGCGTCGCTGCATGATTCCCCCAATCCGCTACGAAACGCGGCGGCATTCTAACAGAAGTCACTCTGCTGCTGACACGCGGGGAAAATTTCGGAGAGATCCTTCGACTTCGCGCCGCGCGCGCCAAGACCGCGCGGAGTGAAACGCGGTACTCCGCTCAGGATGACGTGAATTAGACGCGATCGTGAATGGGCAGCGGATTGCCGAGAATCTTTGCCGGGCACGATATATCGTGCCCCTACGAAGAAAAATCAGAGCGAGAAGAGGCGCTCGGCGTTGGATTGGTAGAGCTTTTTCTTCCCAGCGTCGCTGATGGGGAGATTGTCGGTGACTTTCACTTCTTCGGGAACGAACTGGTAGGGGTAGTCCATGGCGTAGAGAACGCGATCGATGCCGAGGACCGAAATCGCGTAGAGGATCGGCGGCTCCCAGGCCATACCGCTCGTGGTGATGTGAAAATTTTCCTTCAGGTAATCGCTCGGCTTTCGTTTCAATTTCGGCACGCCAGCGTATCGATTGTTTGCAGAGAGGCGCTGATGCATGAAGTCGATGCGGAAAAACCAGTAGGGTAGCCCTTCGCCCAAATGGCCAATGACCAACTGCAATTTCGGGAAGCGATCAAAAACGCCCGCGACGACGATACGCAAAACGTGGAGGCTCGTCTCCACAGCGAAGCCGAAGACGGCGCCGTCGAGGCCGCGATCGAGAAATGGACCGAGCATGCGCGGCGAGGGAGTGGTCGGATGCAGGTAGATCGGGACGCCGAGCGATTCGGCTGCTTCGAAGATTTCCCAGAATTTCGGATCGTCGAGATACTCGCCGCGCGTGTGCGAATTGATGATCGCGCCCTTGAGGCCGAGAGTTCGCACCGCGCGCTGCAGCTCTCTGGCGGCCGCCGAAGGATTCTGCGGAGCGATGGCGGCGAGTCCGGCGAAGCGGTCGGGATGCTTGCGAATCGCTTCGGCGAGCTGGTCGTTGAAAGAGGTGCAGAGCCCCACGGCGGTGTCGGCGTCGAAAATCTGCACGCCGGGTGATGTGATCGAGAGAATCTGTTTGGCGATGCCGGTTGCGTCCATATCGCGGATGCGGATGTCGCCAAGGTCCTGCATCCTTTCGCGAACCTGAACGATGCGCGGGCCGGTGTTGGTGAGATAGAAGCCCATCAGGCTCTCGAAGCCGGGATCGTTGTGCGAGCCGTCCTCGAGAAGCTTGCGATAGCGCGCAAAGAGCTCGGGAGAGGCGTAGGCCTCTTCGGTGGCGATGCGGAGATAGGGAGCGGCGGGAGGCATTGTCACACGAATTATACAGGCGAGGTGAAGGACTACTGAAGAGGGATCCTTCGACTCCATTGCGCGCGCACAGACAATGTGCGACGAAACAGCGCGCGACACTTCGCTCAGGATGAAAAGTTAGTTGGGTTGCCAAAAATATCGGCCGGCGAAGTGCGCCGGCCGAGGTGAATTGATGAGTTGTGGGCCGTTTACGCCCAGCTGTAGCCGTGCTGCTGCAGCGGCAAGGAGCGAACGCGCTGGCCGGTGGCGGCGAAGATCGCATTGGTGAGCGCCGGAATCATCGGCGGCAGGCCTGGCTCGCCAAGGCCAGTCGGCGGATTGTCGGTCTTCAGGAAATAGACGTCGATATCGACCGGAGCCGACGTGATGCGCAGAGGCGGATACTGATGGAAGTTGCTCTGCACCGCGCGGCCTGCGTCGATGGTGATCTCATAGCCCATGGCGTGGCTCATAGCGTCGATGACAGCGCCTTGCGTGATGTTCTGAGCCGCGCCGGGGTTGATGACCTGGCTGCCAATATCACCGACGACCCACACTTTGTTGACCTTGACGGCCTTGCTTGGGCTGACGTGAACATCGGCGACTTCGGCGAAATAACCGCGATGGCTGAAATGGAACGCAACGCCCATCGCGCTGCCGGCAGGCAGCTTGCGCTTTCCCCAACCAGAGCGTTCCGCAACGGTGGTCAAAGCAGCGCGCATGCGCGGAGCGTCAAACGCCACAGGCGCAAACGCCACCGGCGTTCCCGGCGGCGGCGCTGCCACTGGAAGCGGCGTCGAGGCGAGCAGATCGAGACGGAACTGAACCGGGTCTTTACCCGCGGCGTGCGCGAGCTCGTCGATGAACGACTGCATCACGAACGCGATCGCGTTGCTTCCGGGAGCGCGCATCGCGCCCATCGGAACGCCGCTCGGCATCATTGAGGCGAGTTGCGAGAAGTTGGAGATGAAGCGCGAAGGAAATTCCTCGCCGGAAAGGCCGGCGCTCTGCGCGAATCGGCCGTTATCGCCGAAGGTGACGAAGTGGTTGCGCCACGCGACGATCTTGCCGTTCTTGTCCACGCCACCCTTGAGGAAGTGGAAGCCCGCGGGGCGGTAGTAGTCGTGGGCCATGTCCTGCTCGCGCGTCCACAGCAGCTTCACGGGCGCGCCGACCTGCTTGGCGATGATGGCGGCTTCGACCATGTAGTCGTCGGTGAGGCGCCGGCCGAAGCCGCCGCCGATGCGCGTGAGGTGAACGGTGATGTCCTTTTGATCGATGCCGAGCGCTCTGGCGGTCTGGGATAGGCCGGTTGAGGGCGTCTGGCTCGGCGCCCAGACTTCGAGCTTGCCGTTCTTGTAATAGGCGGAGCAGTTTTGGGGCTCGAGCGGAACGTGCGAAAGGAACGGATAGGAGTAGGCCGCTTCGACCACGTGGGCGGCGGACCCAATAGCGGTGTCTGCATCGCCATCCTTGCGGAGAACCTGGCCAGGCTCTTTCTTCGCGAGTTCAACTGAAGTGGAAGCATAGAGCTGGCTGCTCTGCGCCGCGGTCGGGCCTTCGTCCCACTCGACCTTGAGCTTGTTGTCGCGCGCGTAGCGTGCCTGATACCAACTGTCGGCCACGATGGCGACGCCGCCTGCGAGCGCGCTCGGGTCAGGTCCCGGCTCAACGATGAACGCGTGGCGGATTCCGGGCAGCGCCTTCACTTCTTCGAGGTTCGCGCTCTTCACTTTGCCCCCGAAGACGGGGCATTTCTCGTAGTTGGCATACAGCATGCCGGGCATCGTGAAATCGATTCCGTAAAGCGGCTTGCCTGTGACGATCTTGTGGATGTCCGGATTGGGCGTGGTCTTGCCGATGATCCGATAGTCTTTGGGATCCTTCAGCTTCAGCGCCTTCGGATCGGGCGGCGGCATCGTGGCGGCTTTGGAAGCGAGCTCGCCGTAGGTGAGGCTATGACCGGTGGGGTCGTGGTGCACGCGGCTCGCAGTCGTCGAACATTCGGATGCCGGAACGCCCCATGTCTGCGCCGCGGCGGCGATCAGCATCGCGCGGCCGCCGGCGCCGACCTGGCGCAGCGGATCCCAGTTCATCGGAGTCGAGGTGCTGCCACCGGCGATTTGCAAGCCATACTTGGCATTGAGGTCGCCTTGCTCGATGCGGACGTCTTTCCAATCCGCGTCCAGCTCTTCGGCGATCATCATCGGCAGCATGGTTTTCACGCCCTGGCCGATTTCCGGGTTCTTGGCGATGATGGTGATGGTGCCGTCGGGTGTGATCGTGATGAACGAAGTCGGGAGGAGCGTAACCGGTGGGCCAAACTGCGCCGCCATCACTTTGGTCACGGGCTCGATGTAATAGGCGAGCATCATGCCGCCGCCGACGAGCGCGGAGGCGCGCAGGAACGCGCGACGGTTCATTACGCTCTTGCCATTCGAATTCGGCGATCCTTGCGAGTCGAGTTTCGGCAGTGTCGTGGCCACGGGATCCTCCTTACGCCTTCGCGGACGCGATCAGGTCCGCATTCAAAGTTTGCACCGTTTGCTTGGCGTGCACTTCGGCCGCGCGTTTGACTGCTTTGCGAATTCGCAAATAGGTGCCGCAGCGGCAGATATTGCCGTCCATCGCGGCGTCGATTTCGGCATCAGTCGGGTGAGGATTCTTGGCGAGCAGGGCTGAGGCCGTCATCATCTGACCAGCCTGGCAGTAGCCGCACTGTGGGACGTCGATTTCCTGCCAGGCGATTTGCACGGGGTGCGTACCGTCTTCGGAGAGCCCTTCGAGTGTGGTGATGTGCTTGCCGGCGGCGCTTTCAATCGAGGTGGTACAGGAACGGGTCGCTTCACCGTTGATGTGCACGGTGCAGCAACCGCACAGGGCCATTCCGCAGCCGTACTTGGTTCCTTTCAGGTCCAAAATGTCGCGAATCACCCAGAGCAAGGGCGTTTCGGCGGGGACGTCGACGGTCGTCGTTCGCCCGTTTACGGTCAAAGTGTAAGACATGGAGTTACCTCCCGAGGCATGACGGCTGGCGTAGCGGCGGAAACGGTAGCACCGGCGCGCGAGCGGTGTCAATCGCACGGGATGAGCGCGCAACTTGTTCACAACACGCTGTTTTCGAGCGAACGGTTCTGGATTTTTGCGCTCTAAATTATCGATTCAATTCGACTAAATCCACTGCAGCGAGGCAGAAACCTCGAAATTTGGTGCGGAATCGAGCACACGGGACGGTCGTACTATTGGCGGCTTCGGCGGCGTCTCCCAAGCTGGAAGGAGCGAGGAAGTGTCCGGGAGGTGCTCATGTGCTCGATCACGATCCGCGGAATGATCGTTTCGCTGGCTGTCGGGACATGCTTTTTCGGGCTGCCGAAACGCTCGACGGCGCAGAACCAACCGCCGGCTGCCCCACAGGCAACCTCCCAAGCCGCGCCTAATTTCGCCAGCCAGCCTCTGCCGCAGGTGGAGAGCGCTCCTGCAGACGATTCCGCGCAGGCGAACCAGCCGATGTCGCTCGGCGATCTCGCGCGCATGGTTCGCGCAAAAAAGCAGACCGCGCCCAAAGCAACGCGTGTGATCGACGATGAAAATATTCCGCGCAATGGCGGCGGAATCAGCGTGGTTGGAAATGGCGGAGGCGCAGGCGGATCATCGGGCGGCTCGAAGATGACACTGCTGGATTTCTGGGCTTCGTGGTGCGGGCCGTGCCGGCAGTCCGTGCCTGACTTGAAGGCGCTGCAGCGAGCGTACGGCAGCGATCAGCTGGAAGTGGTGAGCGTCGACGAAGACAAGAACGAAAACGCCGGGCGCAGCTTCGCCTCGGACAACGGAATGAGCTGGGACGTGCAATACGATCCGACCGGCGAGACATCGAAGCAGTATGACGTCCACGCGCTGCCGACATTCATTCTCGTGGATTCCAGCGGTAAGGAAGTCCAGCGCTTCGTCGGCGAAGATCCGAGCGTGCCGCTGGCGGGACGCATCGCGCCGTTCATGCCCAAGATCGAGAACGCGAGCCTGTAAGCGTCGCGAAAATTTCCTAGACCGCGCCCTTCGCCACTTGGTCTGAGATGTACTCGGCTTGGCGAATTGCGAGCGCGACGATCGTCAGCGTGGGATTTTCACCGCCGCTCGATGTGAACTGGCTCCCATCCGAAACGAATAGATTCTTCACGTCGTGCGTCTGCCCCCAGCGATTGACCACGCCATCCTGCGGCTTTTCGGACATACGATTCGTTCCCATGTTGTGTGTCGAAGAGAACGGCAAATGGTGCACCGTGCGCTTGGCGCCGATTGACCTGTAGAGCGCGTCGGCCTGCTTGAGCCCGTGGTTCTGCATGGCGATGTCGTTCGGATGATCGTCCACATGAACATCGGGAATCGGCATACCGTGCTGATCCTTTCGAGTGGGATGCAGAGTGACGCGATTGGTGTCGCGCGCCATGTCCTCGCCGATAATCCAGACTCCCGCGACGTTGGCGTAGTTGTCGATCCAAAACGCGCGGTCGCGGCCCCAGCCCTTGGGGATAATGTTCTGCGCGAAACTCGACAATCCCTGAGGGAGTGTTTCGAGATTGTAGCCGCCGGCAAATCCCCGCTGGGTATCGAGCCGCGCTTCGTCCATCACGATGCCGCCGTTGGCGGTGCCGCGATACATGTGCACGGGCTTGTCGAGGGCGGCAAAGACGAGCGACGTGACGTGGCGCATGTAGTTCCTGCCCACCTGGCCTGAAGAATTCGCGAGGCCCTGCGGGAACAGACTCGATGACGAATTAAGCAGCAGCCGGGGGCTTTCGATCGAATTCCCGGCGACGCACACGATGCGCGCCTTCTGCCGTTGAAGAGCGCCCGTGCTATCGGCATAAACGACGCCAGTGACTTTGCCGGACTTATTGTGCTCGATGTGCAGCACCTGCGATTCGGGGCGCACTTCGCACTTTCCGGTGGCTTCGGCTCGCGGAATCTCGGTGTAGAGCGTGGACCACTTCGCGGCGAACGTGCAGCCTTGGACGCAAAAGCCGGTTTGCTGGCACGAAGCGCGGCCGTCGCGCGGAACAGAATTGATGGCCAGGTTGGCGGTCCAATATTTCGTGTAGCCCATCTTCTTCGCGCCGGCAAAGAGGACCTTGCAGTGGTTGCTGGCGGGCAGGCGCGGCATACCGTGCGTCCCGGCGACGCCCATTTTCAGCTCGGCGCGGTCGTAGTACGGCTCCATCTCCTTGAGATCGATCGGCCAATCGAGGAGATTCGCGCCGGCGAGCGCGCCGTAGCGCGTGCGCGTCTTGAATTCGTGCTCCTGGAAGCGGAGTGCCACACCTCCCCAATGAATCGTTGTGCCGCCCACGAGCTTGCAAATCCAAGCGGGCAGATCGGGAGAGGTCTGCGCGACGTACCACGAGCCCGACGCGGTGCGCGGATCGAGCCAGGTGAAGAGCGCGAACATCGCGTCTTCGTCATTCTTGAAATCGCTGATCTCAATGCGCTTTCCCGCCTCGAGGACGACGGAAGAAATTCCCTTTTGCGCGAGCTCGTTGGCGAGCGTGCCGCCGCCCGCGCCCGAGCCGATGATGACCACTACGGATGAATCGCTCAGATCGAATTTCGCAGGCATCGATGTCCTCAGAGCCAGTTCAGATCGTTTAAGCCGCGATGCAGGTAGCCGCCTTTTTCGGACGACGGGCCTTCGTAGCCGAATTTGGGCCAAACGTTCGGGTTGTTGTAGAGGCCGACGATCGCATCGCCGTAAACCTTCGTGAAGAATGGTTTGCCCTCGATCTGCTTGATCACCGCGACGCGAGTCTTTTCGTCCGCGACATCCGCGAACGGCTTGCCGGCAGCGGACTTCGCCAGGCTATCAAGTTGCGCGACGCCGCCTGCGAGCAGCTTCCGCGTCGCAGAATCTTTTTCGGCTTCAGCCTCGAGAGAAGCGATGGCGGCTTCGTAGTAGGAATCGTCGAGCCGGTCGTGAGGGAAAAGATCGCGCGTGAATTTCACGAGCGTTCGCTTTTCTTCCGGCGTGAGCTTCGAGGGCTCAGTTCCCGGCGCTTGCGCGTCGGCGAGCACCGTGCCGCTAGTTGCGGCGACAGCGGCGATCGTAGCTGCGCTGCCGGAAAGAAAGCCGCGACGCGAAAATCGTCGAGTCCAATACAAAAGCTTCATCGTGTCCACTCCTCTATCGGGAGCACACTATAATCCTTCGTTTCACCGATGGCCAGTCCCGCGCTGCGGCGGCTAACAGATCATGGCTATAATCCGAGGCGGGAAAGCCGAGCCCAAGGAGCGCCGATCATGCCCAAGAAGAATTTCAAGGAGCTCTCCGAACGCGAAATTCTAGCGCTCGCCATACAACTCGAGGAAGAAGACAGCCGCGTATACGCCGATTTCGCCGAAGGATTGCGCGAGAATTATCCTGCGACTGCAAAGATCTTCGACGAAATGCAGGCCGAGGAATCGCGGCACCGCCAGCGCCTGATTGATATGCACCGCCAGCGTTTCGGCGATCACATTCCGCTGATCCGCCGCCAAGACGTGAAGGGATTCATCGAGCGGCGCCCCGTGTGGCTGACGCGCCCGCTTGGAATCAACGCGGTCCGCAAGCAGGTCGAGATCATGGAGCTTGAAACGCGGCAATTCTACGATCACGCGCTTCAGAAGATATCGGATGCGTCCACGCGGAAGCTAATCGGCGATCTCGCGGAAGTCGAGCGGCAGCATTCCGCGATCGCGGAATCGCTCGAACAGAAGGAGCTCACTCCGAACGTGCGGGCGGAAGAGGAAGCGACGGGACGGCGCATGTTCGTGCTGCAGGTAATCCAGCCCGGGCTGGCCGGATTAATGGACGGATCGGTTTCGACGCTCGCGCCGATTTTCGCTGCGGCGTTTGCGACGCACAAAAGCTGGGACGCTTTTTTGGTCGGACTGGCCGCGTCGGTCGGCGCAGGAATTTCGATGGCCTTCGCCGAGGCGCTCTCCGATGACGGCTCCTTGACCGGGCGCGGCCGCCCGATCGTTCGAGGTTCCGTCACGGGATTGATGACGGCTGCCGGCGGACTGGGGCACACGCTGCCGTTTCTGCTTTCGAGTTTTCACGTGGCGTTCACCGTGGCGGTGTTGGTCGTGACTGCCGAACTCGCGATCATCAGCTACGTCCGCCACCGCTACATGGACACGCCGCTTCTTTCGTCGGCTCTTCAGGTGATCGTGGGAGGGACGCTGGTATTCATCGTGGGAATCGTGATTGGCGGGCAAGGATAGGGCGCAGGGCGCCTGTAAGTTTCCGGCCAGCACTCCAATTTCGATTTCTTGTCAACGCTGGAATGGTGCGGCTGGATTCGTGTCCCAAATTGGTACGGACACTGCCCAGAGTCAAATCGATCAGAACTTCATGACGACATAGTGGGTTTCAAAGTCGGGCAAGCGATCAACTTCTATCAGCGTAGCGGCCTACTCAGAGGCCGTTCCGCAATCGTTGCCGCCGAATGCCGAGCATACCCCTGTTATGCTCGCCGCTTATTCAAGGGACACACGGCCATCGAATGCGATCCGCGTGTTTGGTCGCAGATTTACACGTTGATCCGAGATCGCCTGCCCTTGGTCGAAACGAGCCCGGTCACGTCTCCGCCGGATGCGGCGAATTCCGCAGATACGGATGAGCCCGGCACTTTCGACTCGCCTTTTTGAAATCGCCGGTTGCATTTTTCAACGAAAAGCAGAACGGAGCAGCGTCAAGTGTGAGAGGGGCTAGTGCTCGTTATCGCCTGAGCGGATGGTGACGCTGACGCCTGCTTCGACGGTCGGCCGCGGCGCGCGGCGCATGGTCTCGATGAACACGCGGACAATTTCGGGATCGAACTGGTTCGCGGCGCAGCGTTCGAGTTCTGCGAAGGCATCCTCCGGGGTGCGCGCTTTCTTGTACGTGCGCTCAGAAGTGATCGTGTCGTACGCGTCCGCGACGGCGATCACGCGCGCGCCGTGGGGAATCTGGTCGCCTTCGAGGCGTCGCGGGTAGCCGGAGCCATCGTAAAACTCGTGATGGTGGCGGACCATCTCGCGGATGCGCAACATCGGCCGGAGCGGTTCGAGAATTCGCGCGCCGAGATCGGTGTGCGTCTTCATCGTCTCCCACTCGCTGGCGTCGAGCGGGCCGGACTTGTTGAGAATCGACTCGGGGATTCCCACTTTTCCGATATCGTGCAACAGGCCGGCGAGCCGGATCTCCTCGACATCGGCCTGCGCCAGGCCAAGCGCCTGCGCGATCATCACCGCGTAGGCGGACACCTTCTGCGAATGGCCCTGCGTGTAGTGATCCTTGGCGTCGATGGCGAACGCGAGCGACGTCACCGTTTCGACCACGACTGCCGGCAGCGTCTCGCCAGATCCCTCAGCGCCCTGCTCGCGCAGGGAGCGCGTGAACTGCTCCAGGCGGCGGTAGATTTCTTCGAACGCTTCGGGGCCCGTCGCGAACAGCCGCTTCAGCGTGACGCCGAGATACGCTTCCAGAACGTCTTTTTTCCAGCGCTTCCGGTCGCCGGGATCGCCTTGCTCCGCGGTCGAAACAGAGTTTCCACCTTGATGCTTCGAGATGTACATCGACGAGTCGGCAACCTGAATGAGCTCCTGCGGCGTCGAGCCGTGGACAGGGAACGCGGCAATGCCGAAGCTGGCGGTGATGTTCTTGTCGCGCAGCAGAGGATCGGAAGCAATCCAGCCGCGAAGCTTGTTGGCGAGCTGCCGGGCCTGTTCGACGGTGGTTTCCGGCATCAGAATGACGAATTCGTCGCCGCCGTAACGGGCGACCACATCCGACCGGCGGCAATTCTGCTCCAGTATGTGGCCTACGCGCTGCAGGACGACGTCGCCCTCGAGGTGGCCGTAGAAATCGTTGACGAATTTGAAGTGGTCGAGGTCCATCAACACGAGGGCCAGCGGACGATTCGCGCGCGTGGAGCGCTTCCACTCAGACGAAAGGGCTTCCATGAGGAAGCGGTGCGTCTTCACGCCTGTGAGGCCGTCGGTAATCGCCTGCTCCTGCGCCTTCTGGAACGTCAGCGCGTTATGCAGCGCGCCGGCGAAAAGATCGGCGAGCGTCCGCAGCAGAAGGACGTCCTGCTCGGGAAAGTCACACGGCTCCGAGGATTCGACGTAGAGCACTCCGAGAAATTGTTCGCCGTAGTTCACCGGGAGGGCCACGCCGGCGGCTGAACCGGGCAGGATCAATCGCGGCGTGGAAGCGGTCGCTTCGCGCACGATGCCGATCTGGCCGGAACGGGCAACCTGGCCGATCAACCCTTCGCCGAGCACGATGCGGCGACCCACGGCCTCGCGCCGCGCGCCGGCTTCAGCTTCAACGACAAGCTCCTTGGCGGAATAATCGAGGACGGCCACGCCGATATGGTCGTAGGAGAGATGCTTTTCCATCTCAGCTGTGATTTTGGCGAGCATTTCGCCGGGATCGAGCGTCGTGATGGCGTGGCTGGAGACGCTGTTGATCATCGCGAGATGGCGCGACTTCTTCTGCTCTTCGGCGAAGAGTCGCGCGTTCTCCATCGCGATGCTGGCCTCGCTCGCCAGAACGCGGAGGAATTCGACGTGGCCTTCGTCGAACGCACGTTCCTTGGCACTGTGGACCGCCATCACGCCGACGGGACGGTCGTAGATGATCAGCGGCACAGCACACATCGAGCCGACCGACCGCAGCGGCTGAAAGCCAAGCTTCTTGCACTGCTCGGGGTAATACTCCCGAACCAGCAGGGGCTGCCCCGAGCGAACCACGTACTCCACCATGTGGTTGCCCGCGGAGCGCGTGCGCTTGGCGATTCTCTCCCCTTCGTTCACTTCGATCTCGAAGCGCACTTCCGACGATCTCGGCTGGTAGAAGGCGATGAAGAAGCTGCTCACGTCGATGCCGCGGCGCATCTCGGAATAGACGCGCTCGAGCAGGGCGTCGAGATCGAGAGTCGAGCTCAACGCGCGTCCGATTTCGTTGAGCACGTGCAATTCTTCGGTGCGGCGGGAAGTCTGCTGGATCAAGTAGCTGTTCTCGACGGCCATCCCGATTTGCTGGCCCAAGGCGAGTAAGAGGCGGCGCTCCGCCGGCGTGAAGCTGCGGTTGTCGGGCGTCCCGAGAAGCAAAACGCCGGAAACGCGCTCCTTCGCTTGCAGGCTGATTCCGACCACAGTGCGCAGACCCTGTTCGAGAAAAACCTGCCGGACGCGGCGGAAAGAATCCTCTTTTTCAAGCGTCTCCCAGCTTGCCTGGCGCGCGAGGTCGCGAAACACCACGAGTCCACCCAGCCGCGCGACGAGATTGATGAAGTATTCGTCTAGGTGCGGTTCGCGCATCGCCGAGCAGAACGAATCGCCCAGACCGGTGACGATCAAAGATGTCGGCCCGTTTGGGTCACTGTGCGGCAGGCAAAGCGCGCCGGCCGGAATGCGGACGACGTTGAGGACCCGTTCAAGAGCCTGCGCCAGATTTTGTTGAATCTCGCCGCCGGTAAATCCTGATGTGACCAGATTGAGATTCGAGAGCGCGAGCATATTGCGCTCAACGCGCCGCCGCTCCTCCTCATAAACCGACATCACCATCAGCACGCAAGCGAACATCTCCGGGAGCAGGAGCAGTGGCACCAGATCGGAGCCTTCGAGGACATTCAGGCGGGGCTGAAACACAAGGAACAGCTGCAATGCGCCCCATGCAAAAAACGTGACGCCCAGCAGCATGTCGGCACGTACCTCTTGCCTGTGGCCTTCGTTCCAAAACGTCCAGCCAACGACAAAAAAGATCAGAGCGACGCCAAGCCCAACGTTGACGCCTGTGAAATTGTGGACGTGCAGTCCGGACCAGACCGCTAGGATAACGGAGGCCACTGCGACCGTCCGAACCGGAATCGACAAGCGCACGTACAGGCGCGCGGCACAGTAGAAAGCCAAGGCCGACAGCGCGAAGAGCCATTCATCGAAATTACGGTAAGCGAGCCGCCACTCGCCCTCCGGAAGCAGCAGGAGCCCATTACGGGTCACAAAGAACAGGCACATGAGCATCCAGGCAACCGACCACGCGAGCAGATACGACTGGCGTTTGACCCGGTAAAGTGCAAAGAAGAAAGCTGCGAGCAGAAAAGTGCTGACCTGCACCGCGATGGCGGCAGGGGAATGAATCACCAAGTCAGGAGTCGCAACGTTCGCGGACATTTTGTCAGAGAATAACAGAAAATCCGCGGTTGCCCCTCGGACTGTCCATCCGAGGTTTCTTGGAGGTCAACCTCTTGGGGAATACTGAGGAAAGACTCCGAGCCGGGATCGAAATGATCATGAAATGCTACGGAAACCAAGTCAACAGTACCCTGGTACCAAATCCAGCCGGATCATCGAGTTGCGCGACCGTTACTCGATTTTGGAGGCTCGTTCCGCTAAGATGACTTGTTTCGAAAACGACGAGAGAAATTGAATGACGTCCCCGGAAAAACCGCGCGTTCGATTTGCGCCCTCGCCGACCGGTTATTTGCACGTCGGCGGCGCGCGGACCGCTCTTTTCAATTGGCTTTTTGCGCGGCGCGAAGGCGGCACGTTGCTGTTGCGAATCGAAGACACCGACGTCGAGCGCAATCGCCCCGAATTGGTCGACGGAATCCTCGAAGGCCTGAAATGGCTCGGGATCGAATGGGATGAGGGGCCATTCTTCCAGTCGCAGCGCCTTCCGCTCTACAAAGCCGCCGCCGAGCGCCTGCTTGCGGGCGGCGCCGCCTTCCCCTGTTACTGCAAGGCGATGGCGTACGCCGGGGGCGACGCCGTGGAAGAGCAGGAAGGCGAGGGCGATGACGAGGTGCCGAAGGCTGCGAAGATTGCCGCATGTTCCTGCCACGATCTGAGCGAGGCCGAACGCGCCGGTCGGGAACGCGAGGGAATCCCTCGGGCGATTCGCTTCCGCGTGCCGCGCACAGGCGTCACGCGATTTGACGACGCCGTTTTCGGGCCGCGCGAGCTGCAAAACGAGGAAATCGAAGATTTCGTCCTGCTACGCTCCAATGGCCTACCGACTTATCAGCTCAGCGTGGTCGTCGACGACATCGACATGCGCATCACGCACATCATTCGCGGCGCTGACCATCTTTCGAATACGCCCAAGCAGGCGCTGCTTTACCAGTCGCTCGGTGCCAAGCCGCCCGTCTTCGCCCACGTGCCGCTGATTCTGGGGTCCGATCGCAAGCGGCTTTCAAAACGCCACGGCGCGACCAACGTCGGTTCGTATGCCGATGAGGGATTCTTGCCCGAGGCGTTTCGGAATTTCCTCGCGCTGCTCGGATGGTCTCCCGGAGACGACACGGAATACATCCGCACCGGCGAGTTGGTGGAGAGATTTTCGCTCGCGGGCGTGAGCCGCACCAACGCGATTTTCGACCGCGCCAAGCTCGAATGGTTCAACACGCAGTATTTGCAGAAGCCGCCCGTGGAGGACCTGCTGCCCTACGTCGAAGCAGAACTGAAGCGCGCGCGGCTGTGGGAGGGATCGCAGGCGAGCCATGACCGCGCCTGGTTTGCGCGCACGGTCGATTTGATCCGCCCGCGCACGCGCCTGCTCGGCGATTTCACAACCTGGGCGCGCGGCTTTTTCACGGACGACTACGGCTACGACGACGAAGCGCGCGAAAAATTCTGGAAGGACGAGCGCCTGCCGGCGATGCTCACCAAGCTGGCCGACGCACTCGAAGCGCTGCCGGAATGGAATCACGATGCGTGCGACGCAGCGTCGCGCGCGGTAGCGGCTGCGGAGGGCGTCAAAGCCGGACTTCTGATCAACGCCACGCGCGTCGCGATCGTCGGCCGCGCGGTGGCGCCGCCGCTCTTCGAAACCATGGTTGTGCTCGGCAAAGACCGCGTTGTCGAGCGGATTCGCAAGGCAATCCCCTCAGTTCGCGGCGCTTAGAAAACGAAGAAAGATTACTTCGCGGACGAAGCTGCGAAGATTTCCGGATGCATGGCCTTCGATTTCGTGCCCGCTGCTGCAATCTTGACGCTAGCCGTCAACGGAATCTTCACCGGCGGCAGACACGCGGAGTTGTTGCAAGCCTGGTAGCGCAACGTGATCGGAATGCCGGCATCGCCCAGCGCGGCGCTGTCGCCCACGCTCAGGCGAAGGCGCAGAGTCACGCTTTCGGTGTAAACATTCAGCGGCTTGTCGGGCGAAAACGGGAATTTCAGGTTCTTGCCCGGCGGATAGACCGTGTCGGCCAGCGTGATGCCGGCGGGAAGCTGCGGCGTGACGGTCGTCGGGATCAGATAGCTATCGAGCGGCTTGTGCGAGTTCATGTGATAGCCGTTCTGAATATCGACCACGACAGCGACCTGAAACTCTTTCCCTCGCGGGACGGGATCGAGCGACGTGTAGACTTTTGTCTTTACGACTGACGCGGCGCTCTGCGGCATCGCCGATTCTTGCGCGCGGGCGACGCGGCGGGTGCCGAGCGCGCAAATCGCCGCAAGGGCGGTCAGTGCCGTAACAATGCGAAGCGACATTTTCATAGTTGGCTCTCGATGTCCTTGGTCACCTGCTGCTCGTCTAGCACCCCGATGTATTTCTTCACGATCTTGCCGTCGCGGGAAATCAAGTAGCTGGTGGGCATGCCGAGCAGCCCGCCGAATTTGTCGGTGATCGCGTCGGTGCCGAGCACGATCGGATAATCCATGATGCGCTGCTGGCCGCCCACATTAAATTTCGTCGTCTGAACGAAGGGGTCGACCGCTTTGACGCCATCATCGTCCATCGAAACACCGAGCATTGTGAAGCCCTTGCCCGCGAATTTGTCCTGCAGTCCGATCAGCGCGGGGATTTCGCTGCGGCAGGGGTCGCACCAAGTCGCCCAGAAGTTGACGAGAACGACCTTGCCCTTGAGGCTCGACAACGATACGTCTGCGCCGTCGAGGTTCTTGAACGAAACGTCCGGCGCAGACTGCAAGTCGGCGGAGTTAGAAACCTTCGCAGACGAACTTCCACACGCGGTGACAGCCCCCGAGACTAACAAAGCTGCCACGCAGAGGAGCCAAGCGCATTTAGCATTGCTCATAGCTGGCTCTCGATGTCCTTCTCTACTTGGGCCGCGTTTTGATCGAGGCCGCCGATATAGCGCTTGTAAATTTTGCCGTCGCGGGTGATCAGGTAGGTCGTCGGCATGCCGAGTATCCCGCCAAATTTAGTGACGATCTCGTCGTTGTTCATCACGATGGGATAGTTCATCAGCATTTCTTGGCCGCCCACGTTGAATTTCGATGTGTGCACGAACTTGTCGACTGTGGCGTCTTCGTCGTTTGTTGCCGCCCCGACTAGAGTGAAACCCTTAGATGAGTATTTGTTCTGGAGGCTGATCAACATCGGAATCTCGTGCTGGCAGGGTTCGCACCAGGTGCCCCAGAAATTCAGCATCACCACTTTGCCTTTGTAGCTCGCAAGCGGGACGTCCTTGCCCTGCAAATCCTTGAACGTGACGTCCGGCTCCAGCGAGAGTTGTGGCTGCTCCACACCAGTGCTAGGAGCTCCGCCTTTTTCGAGCCAGCTCCGGACGCTTGAGGGCATCCATTTTTCGAGCAAGGCCTCCCCGCTGACTCCGCTCAGGTGGCTCGACACAAAGGTCAGATTGTTCGCGAAAATCAGGCCGCCTACGAACAAGAGCAAAACTCCGCTGCAAACCTCGACCGTGTGAAGGTGCTTACGAAACTTCTGATAGAACTTCATGAAGCGGCCGACACCGACGGCAGTGAGCAGGAACGGAATGGCGAGGCCGGCGGAGTACAGCGCGAGAAGGATGACACCGTCTCTCACACTTCCGCGGGAAGCTGCAATCGCCAGAACGGTGGTGAGAATCGGTCCGATGCACGGCGTCCAGCCGAGTGCGAAGGCGAAACCAAGCAGGAAGCCGCTGACGATGCCTGGATTTTTTCCACCGACGTCGCGCATGTGAACGTCGCGGTTTAGCCAGCGCGTGAGCGGAGGGCCGAACAGGAAAATCAAAGCAATTGCGTAGACGTGCACCGGTTGGACCATCAGGTGAGCAGCCGAGGGGAGAAACAGAAGCGAGCCGATTGCAACCAGGACGAGGCCTACGATCAAGCCGACACGGACGGGAATCTTGATCAACCAGCCGATGAGGTGGAGGCCGAACAAGATGATCAGCGCGCCGGCGATGGGTGCGAGTAGGTTCTTATGCTTAAGCAGAAACTGGCCAACGGCGCTCGCCGTTGCGCCCATCGTGATGAACACTGCCGAGAGACCGACGACGAATGCCAAAGCCGCGCTCAACAGCTTGCCGGTTTCTCCCTCGCCTTCCCTGAGCTTGTCCACTCCCACGCCGGACAGCATCGAAAGATAGCCGGGAACCAGCGGCAGAACACACGGCGACAGAAATGAACCCAATCCGGCGGCAAACACAAACAACCCTGCGAGTACGGCTACAGCCATGCGATTTCCTCACTCCCTCATCCGGTTGCGTCCGGCGGGGCCGCCGGGTTCCGACCAAACTCAAATTTGACCACAACGTTTAGACGCATAGTACCTCATTTTGGTTCTGGTCGGTATGAAGGCGCAGCAGAAACACGACACTTGCAATCGAAAGCTTCCGCCAAGATCTCGCGCTCCAATCCACGTTGCATCTTAAGCCTTTGAAAATTCGACGCTTCGTTGCACAAGCGACTTGGCAGCGCGCATGCCTTTCCCGCAGTGCGGGCCCGCCCGCTGGAGCCGCAGACGGCAAAGCGATTTGCCGGCTGCGGTGGCGGGCTCGAAAAATTCCTTTGAGGAGATCGAATGACGCCGAACCGGGTGACTCTGGCGCGTGTGATCGCCGCGTTTGCGGCTGTGGCGTTGTTCGACCGCGGCGCGCATGCGCTTGCATCCGACCTCGCGGCGGTCGCATTGACGATTGTCGCGATCGCGCTTGACGGCGTTGACGGCTATCTCGCGCGCACGCGCGGCATGGCCACGGCATTTGGCGCGCAGCTCGACATCTTGGGCGACCGTGTCGTCGAAAACCTATTCTTCACCTGTTTCGCCGTGAGCGGCCTGATTTCGCTGTGGGTTCCCGTGCTGTTCTTTGTGCGGGGCGCGCTGACCGATTCTCTCCGCGGCCTCGCCGCTCGCGCTGGGCGGACCGGCTTCGGGCGCAACTCGATGCTCGAGTCGTGGTGGGGACGAACTCTCGTCGCTTCGCGTGCAAGCCGTGCCGCGTACGCTGTGCTCAAGTGCGTCTTCTTCTGCTTCCTGGGACTCACGCTCTCGCTGCGCCACATTCCTGCGGCGCAACTCAGTCTCTGGACTGGCGCAGCGAACACACATTGGCTAGTCACGGGAGCGCAAGCGCTGACTGGATTGAGCGTGGCATTTTGCCTCGTCCGCGCGATTCCCGTCGTGTGGGAAGGCCGGCGATACGTTAGCGCTCCGGCGGCGACTCCGAAGGGAGCCGTCGCGCCGGTGGTGGTTCGATGAGCTCCGCGGAAAAAATCGGCGCGTTCTTCGATCTCGATGGCACGCTGGTTGCGCCGCCATCACTTGAATGGCGTTTCATCGGCTTCCTGCTCTCGCGCGACGCGCTCGGCACCGTCGACATTGCTCGCTGGCTCGGGCAGTTCGCGAAAAAAATCCTGCCCGATCCGCGCGGCGCGACGCTCGGAAACAAGCACTATCTCGCGGGGCTCCGCGAATCGCTTGCCGAAGATTGGGAACGGTGGCTTGACAGCAACGCGCCGCCGTTCTACCCCGAAGCGATCCGCCGCATGACGTGGCACTGGAGCCGGGGCCATCGCGTGTTTCTCGTGAGCGGCACGCTCGATTTTCTGGCTTGGTCGGTAGCTGCGCGCCTGCCCGGACCCGTTGAGGTCCGCGCGACACGGCTCGAAGCAAACGCAGGCTACTGGACAGGGCGACTGGCGGGCGAACACATGAGCGGCGAGGCCAAGGCACGCGTTGTGCGAGATCTCGCGGCGCGATTCTGCCTGTCGCTTTGGGACAGCTACGCGTACGGCAATTCCATCAGCGATTTGCCGATGCTCGATTCAGTCGGACGCCGCGTCGCAGTGAATCCGCCCACGCGGCTTGCTCGCATCGCGCGCGGCGAAGGCTGGCCGTCATGCGATTGGAGAGAATCAGCGGCCGGTGTGCGCCTGCCGCGGCAACTCACTGCGAGAGAGGCGCGATGAACTCGTCCGACCAAATCGAGCCGGTCGAATTTCCGGATGAGCAAGCAGTCTGCTGGGAATATTCAGGTTTCGCTGCGCGGAGGTCCGCTTCGCGTCGGCTCGACGAAACGCTTTCGGCGTGCGGCGCTTTCGAGTGGGTGACGTTTGCGTATCTCGCGTGGCTCTGCTCGATCGTAGCAATCTGCCATCGAAACATCGCTCATGCGCCGCGCGTTCTCACCCTGCATGTCGCTATTGCAACAGCGATCGTCTTGCTGGCCCGGACAGCGGCTCGCTCGCAGAGCGTTGTCGTCGATTTCGCGCGCCACTGGTATCCGCTGCCGCTCTACATTTTCTTGTTCGAGGAGCTGGGCAGCCTGGTGCACGCGATTTTTCCGGGCTGGCTCGACCGCTGGTTCATCGCGTTCGATTACAACCTCGCAGGTGTGCATCCCTCGGCGTGGCTCGCGAATTTCGCTTCGCCCGCGCTCAACGATTCCATGCAGTTCGCCTACATGACGTACTTTCTCTATCTCCTGCTGCTGCCCGCGCTTCTGTATATCAAGCGAGAGCGCGCTTCGTTTTGGACCGTGATGGTATCGACGGCGATCGCTCATTACTCCGTGTACATCATCGCAGTCCTGCTGCCCGTTGAAAGTCCTTACTATTCGCTCGCGACGCTCCATTTGCCGGCTCTGCCCGGCGGCTACTGCACCGCGCTGATCGAATTGATCGAGCGCTTCGGGCGCGTCCACGGCGCGGCGTTTCCTTCGGCGCATGTGGCAGGCTCGATGGTCGCGATCCTAGCGTCGTGGCGCTATCGACGCTGGCTCTTCTGGGTCTGTCTGCCGTTCTTTGTGAGCATGTGCGTCGCGACGGTGTACGGCCGATATCACTACGTCGCCGATGTCCTCGCGGGCCTCGCCGTCGGTACAATAGGACTTGTCGCAGGTGAGCGGTTGATGCAGAAGCGCAGCGTACTGCCGAGCGTGGTCAGAGCGGAATGATCTGCTGGCACGTCAGCTCAACGCAGGATGATGGTTGTGCCACTCGGTGGCTTCTTCGTAGGCGAGCGCGATTGCGAGCAGCGGCGCCTCGCCCCATCGCTTGCCGATGAGCTGCATTCCGATCGGCATGCCGTCGCTCGTGAACCCGCACGGAATAGAAATCGCCGGAAGGCCCGTGAGATTCGATGGCCGCGTCATCCGCAGAAGCTCGGCTCGGACGGCCGTTTCGCGCTCTCCCTCGACACGAACTTGCCTTTCGCCGATTGGCGGCGCAGGAATCGGCGAAGTCGGTGCGAGGATCGCATCAACCTCGCTTAACGCCGCGTCGAAATCGGCTTGCACCAGCCGCCTCGCCTCGATGCCGCCGAGATACTCCACCGCGCGCAGTTTGTGTCCCCATTCGAGGTGACCCCGAACGTCGTCGCCGTAATCCTCCGAGCGGGATGGATAGTAGCCCTGCGATTCGTGGTAAAAACTTGCCTCGGCCACGACCAGGTTGCTTGCGCGATCGACTGAATCCGTCAGGTGCGGCAACGGCACTTCTTCGATTCGCGCGCCGAGCGATTGAAATTTCTTCGCAGCCGCCTCGATCGCCGCCTGGATTTCGGGATTCACGCGCTCGAAGAAAAAGTCCTTGGGCCAGCCGAGCCGAAATCGCCGCGGCCGATTCTTGCGCAGCGGCCGGTGGCTCGGCCGCATAGTGCCGCGTGGATATTTGCCGGCAATCGCTTCGAGCATGATGCACGCGTCGCCCACGCCGCGCGCGAGCGGCCCCACGTGATCGAAGCTCACGCCCAGAGGCACGACCCCCTCGTTGCTCACGAGCCCGTACGTCGGCTTGAGACCTACGATCCCGCACAACGCCGCCGGAATGCGGATCGAGCCGCCGGTGTCCGTGCCGAGCGAAGCAAATCCCATTCCGGTCGCGACGGCTACGGTCGAGCCGCCGCTCGACCCGCCCGAGATTCGATCCGGCGCCCAGGGATTCCGCGAACTGCCGTAGTGCGGATTCTCGCCGGTAATGCCGTAAGCGAACTCGTGCAGGTTCGTTTTGCCGAGCAAGATCGCGCCAGCCCGCGCGAGCGCGGCGGCAACGTCACTGTCTTTTTGCGGCACGAAATCCGCCAGAATCTTCGAGCCAGCTGTCGTGCGGATGCCGCGCGTCCAGAAATTGTCCTTGAGCGAAACCGGAATGCCGTGAAGCGCGCTGCGCGCGTTGCCCCGGCGAATTTCGCGCTCGGCGCGCTTCGCCTGGCGGCGCGCCTGGTCAGCGAGCACTGTGAGAAAAACGTTCAGCCCCTGGCTCCAGCGCTCGATTCGTGCGAGAGCTGCGTTCACCAGCTCGACGGGAGAAATTTCCTTCCGCCGCAGCAGACGCGCAGCCTGCTCGATCGAAAGAAACGCCAGCTCGGATTCAGAACGAGACGCCATGGCGCTGCCTAGAAGATCTTTT
The DNA here is from genome assembly GCA_035622875.1 of Candidatus Acidiferrales bacterium. Classification (GTDB taxonomy): domain Bacteria; phylum Acidobacteriota; class Terriglobia; order Acidiferrales; family UBA7541; genus Palsa-295. The sequence goes on along the minus strand of DASPUN010000089.1, from coordinate 8,998 downwards.
CCTGCTTGCGCATGTTGCCGGCGGAGCCGATATTCGCGATGCGGAAGACGACGCTGTACTGATTTTCGTTTCGGATCGTGCCGAACGAAAACCGGCGGTATTCGAATCCGAAGCCGCAGCACGAGCCGTTGTAGGACACCTCGGCGATCTGGTTCTGGAATTCCTGCTGAGTGAAGTCGTAGCTCGTGCCGAACATTGCGTTCCAACCGCGCCGGGTCGGGTCGCCGTACCCCACCAGCGCTCGTATCTGGTTCAACCTCTGTTGGAAATTGGGCGGAGGCGGAGCCAAATTGATCGGCAGGTTCAGAATGGAAAAATGCGAGAGCGTCAGGAACGACTCCTTGTACGGCTTGATCTTCAGCAGCGTGCCAATCGCGGTGGTGCGGTTTCGCTGGGGATCATAGTTGACGATGAACTCCATGTCGAATCGCTTCCCGGGCTCATACTGCAGGTCGCTCACAATCGGCGACCACTGTCGCGCGCGATCGGCAAACGCGAATGGGGTGAAAGTGTCGAGCGTTTGAAACACGTTGGGCTGCCCGGGCACGAGCGCGCCGCCAAATGTGGGATCGAAAAAGTATTTTGCCGCCAGCCGCCAAGTAAGCAGCTCTTCGCTCCCACCGGCCTTGCGCCTGCGGAACAGCCGCTGCGTGACTCCGAATTCGACTTCATTCGTATCGGTCAGCGTGTCGTCCTGATCGAATCTCAGAAACCGCCCGAAATCGTTTACGCCGTTGACGAACCGATATGTGACGTACGGCTCGATCACGTGTTTCCACTTCGTGTCGCCGTCATCGCCCCAGACTCGCTCCAACACCGGCAGCCGTACGTCGACGGCCAGCTCCTCGGTGTCCCGAAACAATCCCTGCGCGAGAAACGCGTTGTCGCGAAACTGTCCGCCGTAATAGGTGGAGCGGAAGGTGAAGCTCGGCGTGATGTCGAGCCATGGGCCGAAGTGAAGGGGAATCGCCACGCTCGGTGCCAGCTCGCTGCGCTGGACAAACGGCGGCGTGTGAAACGGCGTCACATTTTCGCTTCGGTTTTCCGCTCCGATGAACGAGCTGAATGAGAAATAAAACGGAAGCCGCGGGAGCGGCGCCTGATCGACCGAGCTGAACCGCACCTCGGGCGCCGTCCGCAGGGTGATGGACGTCGCCGAAGTGGCGTCCAGATAGTTTTGGTAGCTCAGCGCCGCAAGGCCCAAGCTGAAGCCTTTGAAATTGTTGACCACAAAAGCGGTATTGTGCACTTCGGAATTCACCGCTTCTTTGTACGTCTCGGACCATGCCAGGCGAAACGTGAGCGACGAAAGCTGGTCGAGATCGCCTACCGCGCGCCATCCGCCGGGCAGGTCCGAAGTAAACAGCAGCTTTGCCTCGTGCCCGCCTTGCTTCAGTGGTGGCGCATCCTGCTGCTTGAGCCCGCGGTCGATCACGCCGTAGTAGCTTGCTTCGAGCTGCGCGTTTTCCCACGGGCGCATGCGCACCTGCCCCTTTTGCGCCCAGCCGCGGCTGCTGTAGATCGCTGCGCCAAGCGTGGCGTCCAGCCAATCGAGCGGCGCCCAGTACAGCGAGTCTCCGAAGACGAAGCCCTTCTGCGTCGTGTCTCCCACGTCTGGAATCATGAAACCTGACGTGCGGCGCTGCTCCGCGGGGAACGTGACGTAGGGCAGATAGAGCAAAGGAATCGAGAGCACCCGGAAGTTCCCGTTCTCAAGATGAATGGTTTTCTTTACGCGAATCGTGGCTTTCGGCGCGTAGAACTTCCAGGTCGGCCGTGCGGGATCGCAGACCGTGACCCAAGCCCTGCGAATCACGTAGGTATTCTCGTCGATCCGCTCCGCCTCCTCAGCGTCGAAGTAAAGAGGATTCGGACTGATCAGCAGGGTCGCCGAGGGGTGCCGTTGCAGCGCGAATGTGCCGCGCGCATTGTGAAACATCCCGCGGCCCGTCTTCAGCTCGTAGCGCGCATCGTCTGCCTCGACGTGCTGCGTCATATAGTCGAGTTGCACGTGGCCGCGCGCAATGACAACTTGATTCTCGCTGTCGTATTCGACGTGGTCCGCGCGCAGCCTCGAATTCTGGTAATGCACATCGACGTGTCCGTCGGCGTAATAGATTTTGCCGACGCCCTTTTGCTGATCGGCCTCGAGCGTGGCCTCGCCACCCTGCGCGAAAGCAGGAACCGGCTTTTTCGGCTTGGCTTGGCCCGACGTCGCATGCGACGCAGCAAGAAAAGCGCAAAGCAGCGCAGCGAAAAGCGCGGCCCGATGGACGATTTGCGAGAGAGTGGCGTTCCGCATCGACTGGAAAAGCCCGAAAAGAGAAATGAGCCTAACACGCGCTCCGTGCGGTCGCAAAGCAGCGGGATAGGGAGTTCTTGCGCTCGTCTGCGCCGTGACTGATAGGTGACATCCGCACCGAAGCCTTCGCCGCCGATCACACAGCCGGCGTGCTATGATTTCCACGCTTTGCTGGAACCTCCGCAGCGCAAAACGGACCAGTGATACGCATCTGTTCGAAGTGTGGCGCTCTCCTGCTGGACGACAGCGAAAACTGCTCGTTCTGCAACGCTCCGCCGGAGGACCGCAGCGAGGTCCGCGTGCCCGCGGCTGTCAAAGCCGCGAGCAATGACGCGGGCGAACCGGAATGGCGCGCCGAGGTCTCGCGCCGCCTGGAGCAATACCGCGCTCGCCGTGGGCACATTTCTGGCGATGATTCGCAATCGGGCCTGCCCTTTCAGGCAGCGCGCAAGGCGATCGACGTAGAGATCGACGACGAGATTCGCGAACATCCGCGCGCGCGTCCCGCGACGCGCCCCCGCCCGTCCGAACGCGTCGAAATTCGCGTCCAGTCCGAACTCGATTTCGCAAGCGCCGCCGACGATCGCGCGCGCCCTCAAACAGCCTTGGTTCCGGTTGCGCCCCTGTCCAAGCGCCGCTGGGCCGCCGTGGTCGACATCTTCTTTCTCTCCCTCACGTGCGCCGCGTTTGTGGCTCTGTTTTTGGTCGCGAGTAAATCGGCCGGGGGCAGGCTGACCTTCGGCAAAGTAGATGCGGGCGTGTACTTTGCGGTGGCCTACCTTTTCTACGCGCTCTATTTCTCAATCTTCATCACGTTCGCTGGCGCTACTCCCGGAATGCAGATGCTGGGTCTTTATATCGTCCGTCTGGACGGGGGCTTGCCAGACACGCGCCAGCTGTTGTGGCGCAGTTTCGGCTACCTGCTCTCCGGAGCGACGCTGGCGCTGGGATTCCTGTGGGCAGTATGGGACGAGGACCATTTCACCTGGCAGGATCGCATCTCGCAGACCTACATTACCGCCGCCGCGCCGCTCTCCGACGCCGATTCGCTCGGCGTCGCGGCCGAACACACCTTCGCCCACAAGTAGAGACACCCACCGGCGACACGGGCCGCCAAATCTGCCTGTCAATTTCGGGCTGGTGATATAATCCAATTTCGTGGCCGCGGCAGGGCGCCGTGACTCGATTTTGAGGGGCAGGAAGGAAGTTCAATGAGTTCTCTGACTAAGAAACTGGTGATTGCGCTTTCGGCCGTTGTTTTCGCGTTCGTCGCGGTCGGCTACGTCCGCGGCCGCTCCTCCGATGAAAAGGCCTTCCGTGCACTCACCGTCTATAGCGAGGTTCTCGGACACATTCAGCGCGACTACGTGGACGAGCCGAATATGCCGCAGGTAACCAACGGCGCTCTCCACGGCCTGCTCGACTCGCTCGATCCGCAATCGAGCTACCTCAGCCCGCTCGAATACTCCGACTACAAACAGAAGAGTGGAAGCACTGCCAAGGGAAGTGCGGGCCTGGCCCTCACGAAGCGCTTCGGCTATATCAGCGTGATTTCGACGCTTCCCGATAGCCCCGCCGAGGCAGCCGGTCTGCACATCGGCGATGTGCTCGAGAAAATCGCCGGCTTTACGACGGGCCAGATGGCTATCGAACAGGCGCAGCTGCTGCTCAGCGGCGATCCCGGCACCACCGTCAAGCTCTCCGTGATCCGGCGCGGTAAAGCTGAGCCGCAAGACGTCGAGCTCACACTCGCGAGGCTCGCGCCGCCGAAACTCGTCGAAGACCGCCTGGAGGGCGATATCGCCTACGTTCACGTCGCGGAGTTCGCACCGGGTGAAACCAAGCAGCTTCGCGACGAACTCGTCCAGCTCGACCATCAGGGCGCACACAAGCTGATTCTGGATTTGCGCGATTGCTCTCTCGGGGACGATCAGGAAGGAATCTCGACGGCGCAGCTCTTCCTTACTTCCGGGACGATCACGACGCTCAAGGGGCAGACGATCGCGCCGGTCGTCTCTTCTGCCGAACCTTCGAAAGCAGTCTGGAGCCAGCCCGTCACGGTGCTGATCGGCAACGGCACGGCCGGACCGGCCGAGATTGTCGCCGCCGCAATCGCCGATAATCACCGCGGCGAGACGGTTGGCGAGCGCACCTACGGCACCGCGTCGTATCAGAAACTGATTGAACTCGAAGACGGCTCCGCGCTCTTCCTAACGCTTGCGAACTACTACACGCCGGGCGGCAAAGAGATTCCCATCGAGGGCGTCACGCCCACGCGGGAGGTGCATTCCATGCCGGACGACATTGCGGCCCTAAGCGACACCTATCCGCCTGCTCCTTCCAGCTCAGTCACCGATCCCGCAGTAAAGAAGGCCATCGAAATTTTGGAGGCCCCGCCCGCTGCGAAGAAAGCTGCGTAGAGGGAGTCCTTTCGCGCCCCGCTTTTCCCGGCTGCTTCTTGCAGGCCTCGTCGTTGCGTTCGTTTTGCTCGCAGGCTGCGGGAAGAAATCACCCGGCAAATCTGAGATTCGCTCTGTTACGCAGGAAGTCGTCAACGCCGCTCAACAGGTGACGGGCCGGCGATCGGAAATCACGATTCGCCCGGAGGTGGGCGGGCCGCAATCAGGCGCAAACGGCCGCCTCGCCGCGGACGACATCTACGTCACCCTACGAAGCAGGTCTCAGGCGACCGAGTTCCGGCAAGCTCTGATCTCGATCGCCGCCCATCATCGACTCACATTCGCCGAGAGCTTCAGCAGCGGCGTGATCCGCTACGATTTGTTGTCGAATGGTTCGCGAACTCACACGATCCACCTGATCACGCCGCTATCACTGCGCCCCCGGCCGCCGGCGACGCATCCGCAATCTGGCGCCGAGCTCGCGATCATTCTCGACGATCTCGGCCACGATCGCGCCAGCGCCGATTCCGTGCTTGCGCTGCCATTTCCTGTCACAGTTTCGGTTTTGCCTCATCTTCCCCTTTCGTCCGAAGTCGCCGAGGAGGCGTTCCGGAGGGGCGATCAGGTGATGCTGCATCTGCCGATGGAATCGCTTTCAGAAGGAGACCCGTCCGAAGGCGTTCTGCCGGAGGCGGTCGAATTGCGCGTGGGGATGAATCCGAGCCAGATTGCATCGGCGGTGGATGGCATGCTCGAAACCGTGCCGCACGCGGCGGGCGTGAACAATCATCAGGGCTCGCGCGCCACGTCCGATGCAGCGCTGATGCAAGCCCTGATGCCGGTGCTGCGCCAACACAGCCTCTTCTTCATCGATAGCCGCACCACCGCCGCAACAGTGGCGTTCGACACTGCGGAAGCCGACGGCGTTCGCGCGGCTTCGCGCAAAGTCTTCCTCGACGATAATCCCACGCGCGACGCCGTCCTCGCGCAGCTCGATCTCGCCGCGCGCGACGCGCAGCGCGACGGTTCGGCCATCGCCATCGGACATCCGCATCCCGCCACCATCGCCGCGCTCTCCGAACGCATCCCCGCGCTCGAATCCCGCGGCATCCGCCTCGTCTTCGCCTACGATCTCGTGCATTAGCCGCTTACTTGTTTCGCGCCCATCTCCACCCTTCAAACACCGAAGGATCGGCGCCCTCACGGCGTCTGATGAACTATTTCGGGATCTGTCGAAGTGGTACCATTCCGCCACACAGCGGTGACGCGGAAGAGGAACGCAGGACAAGACAGGTGAGCCACCTGCCGAAGAGATCTATCCACGATGAAGCAGAATCAACCAGCTACTACTGTTTGCCCGGTGCCGCGCTGCGGGACGAAGACGCCGCACACGAATAACCCGACAGTGCAGGCGTTCATGCGCCAAAACCCAGCCGAGGTCATTGATTGGACGAAGCGGTGCATCGTCGAACTAATCCAGTCAGTGATCGACGACGTGAACAAGGGTCGTATCTTTGCATACGTGACACGTTGGCGCGACCCGGAAGAGCTTTACACACGGGTCCTGTACGCGATGTTCGTCGCCCCGGCTGACCATCTTCCACATATTTTTTCAGGGGACATGCCCAACGGCTTTGCTGCGATGTGGAAAAAAGTGAATGAGATCGTTTTCGAACGCAACGGAACACTCTTCAAGGAGCAGGTCGGCTTGAACGGCGAGGTCTTCACACCGATGGACACATTGAACCAGAATGCCCATAACTCGTTTTCGACAATGTTGACGACGATCAGCGTTGTTCGGTCCAACGCGCAAGAGTGGCAGCCCCGCATAAAGAAGCACGTGGAGCACTGGCAGAGGTACGTCGAGTACTTGAACCATATCGAGCAGCTCTTCCGAGCAGGGCGTGGGAAAGAAGACGCCCTTCAGGCAATCATCAACATGCACCGCTCCATTAAGAGATGGGAAGAAGTCGCCCGCGAGCAAGCGAAGAACCCGGTGCCTCCAGTCAAGTTGCTGAAGGCGGTGTTTCTGTCGAAGGGCAACAGATGGCGTTACCTCGTGGTCGATCAGCCACCGGGAGAGGAAGTTCGGTTCCGCGTCCACCTTGATGAACAGCGTCATGCAAGCACGGAGAACATGATTATCATGAGGACCGGGGCAGAGTCCGAGATGCTCGCGGCCTTAGATTCCGATTACCAAGCAGCCTTGAAAGAAGGCTGGCAACTTGAGGGGAGTCATTAGGAGGCGGGTGGCCCACAGTTTCTCGTCTCGCCGTCGGACCTGACCATGGCGTAGCGAAGTGAAGTAACTTCGCCCCTCTCACGCGCCCCAAACCACGCCGTTGGGTGCCCCACCCTTCGACTTCCAAGGGTGGAACGCGCTGAGCGATCGCAGAGCGTGCTCGCGCGATCATGCGATGCTTCCTTCGCCTTAGATTCGGCTCACTAGCCGCGAAGCGACAATTTGATTGACATTTTTTCGCCTGTCATTGCGTACAGGCGCGGGGACTGGAACCAAATCTGGCCACGCGATCTATTTCCCGCGCCAAAGCTCCACGTTAGTTTTCTCTTATCGTCCTGCTCCTGAAGGATGCCCGCAGGCCGAGGAAGGAGCTTATGTCCCACTGGATCGGAACCACGTCCCCCGCAGACGCCGGAATGACGGATTTCAAGGAATGCCTCAAGCAGTTGCGCGACGGGAACCCAGTCGACGCTCTCTTGGCCGCCAGACGCGCTCTCGGAGTTGCACCCAAGAATCCCTTTTATCTCTCCTATACAGGTTTGCTGGCCGCGATCGCCGAAAAGCGCTATGGCGATGGGGAGTCGCTGTGCATGGAGGCGCTGGGAATGCGCCACAACCACGCCCAGCTGTACCTGAATCTCGCCGAGGTCTATCAACAGTCAGGCCGGACGCCAGAGGCCATCGCCGTCCTTGAGAAAGGGCTGATTTCGGCGGGCCGCGACTTCAGGATTCGCCGCGCTCTACAGAAGATCGGCACGCGGCGGGATCCGGTGCTCACATTCCTGCACCGCAGCCATCCCGTGAACCGGACGCTTGGCAGATTGCGCCACCGCTTGGCCGGGCCGTCGAGAGCTGCGTAGACCGCTTTTTCGATGACGAGTTTCCCCGTGCAACACTCCGGGGCGGGACACCCGCGAATCGCGCCGTTGGCACCCAGCGGCGCGAAAAATGCCCGCCCCGGATTCCCCTTTACCCTGAGCTTGTTCTGCGAAGGGTTTAGCCTGAGCGCTTCCCGCAATGGGTTTGCCCTGAGCTAAACACCGAACGCTAATCGCTCTGACCCAGAGGCAGGAAATACTGAGTGCCTTTCACCGGCTGTCGCAAGCGCCGCAGCAGCTCCTGCAAATCGTGATTGCGCTCGACGAAGTCGATGTCCGTCGTGTCCACCACCAGAAGATCGGAAGCCGAGTAGCGGAAGAAGAAGTGCTCGTACGCGCTCGCGACCGCTTCGACATACTCCGGCGAGATCTGGCGCTCGGAGGGAACTCCTTTTTTCGATACGCGCTTGCGCAGCACTTCGGGCTTGGCCTGCAGGTAGATCACGAGATCGGGCACGGGAACTGAAGGCGAAAAAAGATCGAAGTATTTTTCGTAGAGCTTCAGCTCTTCGTTATCGAGATTGATGTAGGCGAAGATTTTGTCCTTCTCGAAGAGAAAGTCGCTGACGACGGGAGCATTATCTTCCCCGGGCCGCATTTCGGTGAGGCGGCGATGGCGATCGTAGAGAAAGTACATCTGCGCGCGAAAGGCGGCGCCCGGTTTTTCGTCGTAGAAATCGGAGAGGAACGGATTGTCCTCGCAGTCGAAGGCGCGGCGCGCGTGCATTTGTTCGGCGAGCACTTTCGCCAGCGTCGATTTGCCGACGCGGATCGGTCCTTCGATAACGATGTATCGCGGCGACTTGAATGCTGGTTGGGCTGCAGGACCGGCCATGGCGCGCGATTATAGCAAACCCTTCTACCAGCTCCTCGCGATCGCGGCGACGATGCGGGCGAGCGCGTCCACGTCGCGCGTGTCGATCACTTCCGCGGGCGAATGCGAGTAGCGCAGAGGCCAGCCGATGGCGACGTCCACCGAACCGTAAGGAACGAACATCGCGCCGTCGTTTCCTCCAGACGTCACTCCGAGCTGGTACGGAATCTGATTCGCGCGCGCGAGTTGCGCCAGGCGATTCACGAGCGGGCCGGGATCGAGATTCGAGTCGTCGGCGGCGCGGATCGCGAAACCCTTTCCGAGCTGGGCGTCGGCAAAACGCTTTGATTCAAGCGGCGAATC
>DASPUN010000088.1:0-9843 GCA_035622875.1 Candidatus Acidiferrales bacterium | reverse complement strand
CCACGCGAGCGGCTAGCAACTTTGGCGCCGAACCTTCCGCCTGCGCGTATCGCCTGAACCAAAAATCCGATGCGAGCGATTCAAATAAAGATTCGTGGCTGAATCGCGTTCATGCGAAACTTGCAGCCCATGAGCACGCCGAATAGAAGGACAACGAGACCCAGCATTTCTCTCGGCGTGTACCTACGGCTGACCCGGATGTTCGTTTGCTGCGGGCCTCCCGCCTCTTTGTAGTTTGCCTGTCTCTCGATACCCACACCAACGTAACGAGACTTGACCGTCGAGGAGCGGCGTTTATGAGCGATTCCGAAATCCTTTGGGAAGAGACCATTCAGCCTGGAGCCAGTTGGTCGCATGTGCTCAAATGCGGCATAGCGTTGCGCCTTACTGATCTGGAAGGGGGCGCCAATGTGGGAGGCATCTTCTATAACTTCGAGTGCCCCACTGAGCGTTTCAACTTGCCCGACACTCTCAAGGCACAGCACATCGGGCGCCTCACGCAAGGATTCGTTCTTTACTCCGATATGGGACGAATCCTTCTCTCAGTCACTTCCGACTCGGTGGGCTGGCACGATCCTCTCGCTGGTACATCCAATCGGCAGTTGGTGGAAAGGAAGTACGGCTCCGCTGGTTATCAGGAATTCCGCAACGACTATCACAAGAACGGCCGCGACAGTTTTCTGATCGAGCTCGGCAAGTGGGGCCTTGGCCCGCGTGATCTTGTCGCGAACATGAACTTCTTCAGTCGCGTCCAGGTCGATACAGACGGCCGAATGAACTTCGTCCCTGAAAATTCCAAGCCGGGCGACTACATCGAACTCCGCGCTGAGATGAATGTGCTCGTGATCCTGAACACGTGCCAGCACCCGCTCGATCCCAGTCTTGAATACAAACCGAAGCCTGTTGGACTGGCGATTCGAAAGGTCGCCGCTCCGGCATTAGATGATCCTTGCCGAATCTCACGCCCGGAAAACGGACGCGGCTTCACTCTGACCGAACGTTACTGCATGTGAGGACGAATCTATGAGCCTGATGACCGCCGCGACTCCGGTTGAAAGCACGCGAACTCCCGCCGAAGCGATTTATCGTCACGTGATTCCTGCTGGCGAGCCCTGGATCCGTGAAATCTCCAAAGGACAGTACTTCCGCATTGTTGACCTGCAAGGCAATCAGGCGGTTGACACGCTTTTCTACAATGCGCACGACTACTCCGATCGCTACAGTGCGCAGGACACGATCCGGGAGCAAGCCAACATTTATCTGACGACCGGAACGAAGTTGATGTCGACGGCGGGAACGGTACTGCTGACGATCGTCGCCGACACGTGCGGCCGTCACGACACGCTCGGCGGAGCCTGCGCCAATGAGAGCAACATGGTCCGCTACGCGATCGACAAGCGGCATATGCACGCCTGCCGCAGCAGCTTTCTCAAGGCAGTTATCGACTGGGATCACGGCATGTCCAAGCGCGACATCACGGCGAACATCAATTTTTTTATGAATGTTCCCATAACTCCCGATGGCAAGCTCACGTTCGAAGATGGAATCTCCGACCCTGGAAAATACGTGGAGATGCGCGCCGAAACTGATGTGGTCGCGCTGATTAGCAATTGTCCGCAGCTGAACAATCCCTGCAACGCCTACAATCCAACCCCGGTCGAGGTGGTGATCTGGGCCGCGGAGCGGTGATGTTCCGTAAGGTCCTCATCGCCAATCGTGGTGCGATTGCCAGTCGCATCATCCGCACGTTGCGGAAGATGGGTATCACATCGGTTGCAGTTTATTCCGAGGCAGACCGCCATTCGCTTCATGTCGAACAGGCGGATGAAGCTGTTTGTATTGGTCCTCCGCCATCGGCGCAAAGTTATTTATCGATTCCGAAGATACTGGATGCCGCTGGGCAGACCGGAGCGGAAGCGATCCATCCCGGCTACGGGTTCCTCAGCGAAAATGCCAAGTTTGCAGAGGCGTGCGCAGAAGCAGCGATCGTATTCATCGGCCCAACTCCGCAACAGATGCGCGATTTCGGCCTGAAACACACGGCGCGTCAGATCGCTTCCCAAAACGGCGTCCCAATGTTGCCAGGCAGTGGATTGCTTGCCGACGCGGAAGATGCGCTGCGTGCAGCCGCTCGCATCGGCTATCCCGTGATGCTCAAAAGCACAGCCGGTGGCGGCGGGATCGGGATGAGGCTTTGCAATTCCGAACAGGAATTGTGCAGCGCGTTCGAATCTGTCTCGCGCCAGAGCCAGGCCAGTTTCGGTTCCGGCAGCCTCTATCTTGAGCTCTTCGTCTCGCGCGCCCGGCACATCGAAGTCCAGATTTTCGGTGATGGCAAAGGTTCCGTTATCGCCCTGGGCGAACGCGACTGCTCGGTGCAACGCCGCAACCAGAAGGTCATCGAGGAGACCCCGGCGCCCGGTCTCCCTGAAGCCGTGCGGCAGGAGTTGCTGGCGGCGGCGGTCCGGCTCGGCAAAGCGGTTCGTTATCAGTCTGCGGGTACTGTGGAATTCATTTACGACGATCTCAGCCAGGACTTCTACTTCCTCGAAGTGAATACGCGACTGCAGGTGGAGCACGGAGTCACTGAGGAAATCACCACCATCGACCTGGTCGAGTGGATGGTAAAGCAAGCGGCCGGTGAGATGCCCGCTCTCGATGAGATCAGCATTCGGCCAGACGGTCATTCGATTCAGGTACGTGTTTACGCTGAAGATCCAGCCAAGAATTTCCAGCCGAGCGCAGGAGTTCTCACACACGTCGCGTGGCCGAACAATGCACGGCTGGAGACCTGGGTGGAGTCGGGATCCGACGTTACTCCGTACTACGATCCCCTGCTCGCAAAGGTGATTGTGCATGGAGCCGATCGGGGAGAAGCAATCGCCAATCTTCGCGCCGCGCTGAACCAGTGCCAACTCTCAGGAATCGAGACCAATCTCGAGTACCTGAAGCAAATCTGCGAGGATTCCGCTTTCGAAACAGGTGGCGTTACCACTTCTTGGTTGCGCGATTTAAGGTATCGCCGCCGCGCGATCGATGTACTGGAACCCGGGACGCAAACGACGGTGCAGGATTATCCCGGACGACTGGGTTTTTGGCACGTTGGCGTGCCACCTTCCGGTCCCATCGACCCGCTCGCGTTTCGTCTGGCGAACCGCCTCGTGGGGAATCACGAAGCTGCGGCGGGACTCGAGATTACTCTCTCTGGCCCGATTCTGCGATTCGCGTGGGAAACAACAATTGCCGTAACCGGAGCGGATTTCGGCGCGCGTCTCGATGGCAAGCCGATGCCGAGATGGCAGGCTGTCCATGTGAATCAGAATTCCTTGCTCGAACTGGGTAGCGCGGAAAACCCGGGGGCACGCGCCTACCTGGCGATCGCCGGCGGAATCGATGCGCCGCTCTACCTGAACAGCCGGTCCACTTTTATTCTTGGAAAATTTGGAGGATGCTCAGGCCGTGTTCTCCGTGCGGGCGATGTGCTACATCTCGGCAAATCCCACAGCGCTTCCAAGCTCAACTCGCTCGCCCCTGCGGCGATACCACAATACTCGCATGAATGGGAGATCGGAGTTCTTTATGGTCCGCACGGCGCGCCAGATTTCTTCACGCCGCAGGACATCGAGATATTTTTTTTGACAGCGTGGAAAGTCCACTACAACTCCGATCGCACCGGCGTGCGCCTGATCGGGCCAAAGCCGTGCTGGGCGCGCAAAGACGGCGGCGAGGCCGGACTGCATCCGTCGAATATTCACGACAACGCGTATGCCATCGGAACCATTGACTTCACCGGAGACATGCCCGTTATTCTCGGACCTGACGGCCCAAGCCTCGGCGGCTTCGTCTGCCCTGCCACCATCGTTGAAGCCGAGCGCTGGAAAATGGGTCAACTCAAAGCCGGAGACATCGTCCGCTTCCGTGCACTCACCCATGAGCAGGCAGAAGAACTAAGGATCAATATCGATCGATGCATCGAAACTCTCGGCGAAGATCTTCCCCAGATTCCGAACGGCCGCCGCGAATCTCCTGTGCTCTATTCGCGCTCCGAATCCGCAAAAGCTCCTGCCGTTGTCTGCCGCGCCGATGGCGACCGCTATCTCCTGATTGAGTACGGACCGAACGTTCTCGACCTGAATCTCCGTTTTCGCGTTCACGCGCTGGAAGAACAACTACGCGCGATGCAGTTGCCGGGGATTGTCGACATCACTCCCGGCGTTCGTTCTCTGCACATCCACTATGATTCGCGTCTCCGCCGCGAAGAACTGATGGATGCACTTGAAACATGCGAGCGTCGAATTCCCGATCTCGACGACATCGCGGTTGAATCGCGCGTCGTGCACCTGCCGCTCTCCTGGGACGATCCCGCTACACAGTTGGCGATCCGAAAATACATGCAAATTGTGCGGCCGGACGCACCCTGGTGTCCGAGCAACATCGAGTTTATTCGCAGGATTAATGGGCTCGGTTCGATTGATGATGTGCATCGCATCGTGTTCGGCGCGAGTTATCTCGTGCTCGGATTGGGTGATGTTTATCTGGGCGCGCCGGTCGCAACACCGATCGACCCGCGCCATCGCCTGGTCACGACGAAATACAATCCGGCGCGCACCTGGACGGCAGAGAACTCCGTCGGCATCGGCGGCGCCTATCTGTGCGTGTATGGGATGGAAGGCCCTGGTGGATACCAGTTCGTGGGGCGCACCCTCCAGATGTGGAACACCTATCGATCCGCCAGGGAGTTTTCATCCGGCAAACCCTGGCTGCTTCGCTTCTTTGACGAATTGCGATTCTATCCAGTGAGCGCCGAGGAATTGCTCGAGATTCGCGACGGCTTTCCGCGCGGACGGTATCCGCTGCGCATCGAACCAAAAACGTTTCGCCTGCGCGAGTACCATGCGTTTCTGCAATCCATTAAGGCGGAAGCAGCCGAGTTCAAGAAGCATCAGCAGGCGGCATTCGAAGCAGAGCGAGAGCGCTGGGCTGCTGCGGGAAAAGCGGAATACATGGAGGCGCCCGAGCCTCCCGCACCAAAAGCGGAGACCGACGCTCCGGAGGGCTGCCGCCCTGTGCGATCGCCGATTGTAGGAAGCGTTTGGAACGTGGCGGTCGAGGCCGGACAGCGTGTCGAAGCTGGACAGAAGCTTGTTGTCCTTGAAGCGATGAAGACCGAAGTCGCCATCGCCGCACCGCACGCTGGCATCATCGAGAAACTCACCTGCGCCGCCGGCGCGATGGTCGGGGCCGGACAAACTTTATTGTTCTTCCGCGCGGAGGCCTCTGCATGATAGCCGTCGACTCCAAATTACTGACGAAAGTCGAGGCTTTGTACGATGGGCTCGCAAAAGAGCCACTGCGCCCGATCTGGATTTCGCTCGTTCCGCGCGACCGAGTTCTTGCCCGCGCGAGCGAGATTGCGAGCCGGCCCGAACTTCCACTAGCCGGCAAAACATTCGCTGTCAAAGACAATATAGATGTGGCAGGCATGCCCACGACCGCGGGATGTCCTGCCTATGCCTACACGCCATCAGAGAGCGCAACGGTCGTTCGCCGCCTGGAAGGGGCCGGGGCGGTCCTGATCGGTAAGACCAACATGGACCAGTTCGCCACCGGCCTGGTCGGCACGCGATCGCCCCATGGTTCGTGCTCGAGTCTGTTCAACGAGCGTTACATTTCTGGCGGCTCGAGTTCAGGTTCGGCGGTCGCCGTTGCAAGAAACCTCGTGGACTTCTCTTTGGGCACGGACACTGCCGGTTCGGGCAGAGTGCCCGCAGCGTTCAACGGCCTGATTGGATTGAAGCCCAGTCGCGGCATCCTGTCCGCGCAGGGAGTCGTGCCCGCCTGCCGCACTCTCGATTGTGTCTCGATTTTTACGCGGAGTTGCGACATTGCATACGAAGTCTGGCAAACAGCCAAGGGATTGGATGCCGCCGATCCGTTCTCACGAGGGCCTAGTTCGGGTGATGGCGCCTCGCCCTGGATGAATACAAATTTTCGCTTCGGAGTGCCAGCGCCAGATCAACTCGACTTTTTCGGAGACACGGCAGCGGCAGAGCTATACGAGAAGGCGGTGCGCCGATTGCAACAAATCGGCGGCGAAAAAATCGAAATCGATTTCTCCGTTTTCCGAAGCGCAGCGGAACTTCTGTACAGCGGTCCATGGGTCGCTGAGCGCCTCGCGGCGATCAAAGACTTCTTCCGCGATCACGCGGACGAAATGGACCCAACCGTCCGCATGATTATCGGCGGATCCAAGAAGTACACCGCAACAGACGCGTTCGAAGCGGAGTACAAACTTCGCGAACTCTGCCGCCAAGCCGAGAAACAGTGGAAGAATCTAGACGTTCTTTTCCTCCCGACAACTGGCACGATCTACACTCACGATCAGATCGCGGCCGATCCCATCCGGCTGAACACAAATCTGGGCTATTACACGAATTTTGTGAACCTGATGGACCTCGCTGCGGTCGCGGCGCCGGCCGGATTCCGTTCGAATGGGCTTCCGTTCGGTGTCTCGTTCATCGGGCGTGCGTTCACGGACGAAGCTTTGCTCACCTTGGCCAGTCGATATCTCGGAGAGGAGCGGCCCCTTAAGAAGTCCACGGGCTGTGTCGAAATCGCGGTCGTCGGCGCACATCTCACCGGGCAACCGCTCAATCACCAATTGACCTCCCGCGGAGCGCGCCTGCAACGAACGTGCCGTACGGCGCCCAACTACCGGTTGTACGCATTGTCCAGATGCACTCCGCGCAAGCCCGGCCTCGTGCGTGATGATGACTCGAACGGCCCCGGGATAGAAGTGGAAATCTGGTCCATGCCCGAAGATCAGTTCGGCAGCTTCGTCGCTGAGATTCCTTCGCCGCTGACCATCGGCACTATCACGCTAGAAGACGGCGAGTCGGTGAAGTGCTTTCTCTGCGAGCCTTACGCGATCGCGTCCGCAGTCGAGATCACCCAGTTCGGCGGATGGCGTGCTTATCTACAGCCAATGAAATCTTGAATGCCACCCATCAGAAATTTTGCTCCGACCCAAATCTTCGATTGCGGGAATCAAAAAATGCGTATGAAGGCTTTTTCCGGACAGCCTAGAATTTTATCCACAATGGTGCGGACAATCACCACAAAGTTGATCACGCTTGTGTTGTGCCTCTCGGGAGCGCTGGCTACCGCGCAGAAGCCAACCTTCACTGTTGGGTGGTCGATCTACGCCGGATGGACTCCTTACCACTACATGCAGAAATCCGGCCTGCTGAAAAAGTGGGCTGATAAATACGGCATCGTGATCAAGGTGCAGCGCTTCGACTATGCACCTTCGCTGGACGCGTTCGTTGCCCGCAATATCGATGCCTGCACCATGACCAATATGGAGGCACTCGACATGCCGGCTGCCTCCGGTGTTCCCACAACTGTCATCGTGGTTGGGGACTACTCCAACGGCAACGATGCACTGCTGGTCCGCGGCAATCTGCAGATGAAGGATCTGGCGGGCCACAAGATGCTGCTGGTCGAAAAGACCGTCTCCGAATACCTCTTCGATCGCGCGCTGACCTTGAATTCGCTGCGCGACGAGATCAAGCAAGTCCGGATGATCAACACATCCGATTCCGACATTCAGTCGGCATTCCTGAGCGATTCCAGCGTCTCGGCGGTAGTCACGTGGAAGCCCATGCTGTCGCAAGTGGCGCAGCAAAAAGGCATCTCGTCCCTATTCAATTCGTCGCAGATTCCCGGCGAGATTCTCGACCTCACCGTTGTGCGAACCGAAGTCCTCGATCGTCCCGATGGCTCTGGTCAGAAGTTTGCCAAGGCGCTCGCAGGAGCCTGGTACGACATGATGAGCCTGATGTCGGGCCAGGGCGCGGCGACCGACAAGGTGCTGGCCTCGATCGCGGAAGGATCGGGAGATTCGCTTTCGTCCTATAAAGAGCAACTCAGCACCACGCGAATGTTTTATCAGGCGCAATCGGCGGCGCAGTTCACCAAGTCGGCTGACCTGAAGGTCAAGATGGGACTCGTGCGCCAGTTTTGCTTCGATCATGGACTGCTGGGTAAGAACGTCGGAACCGTGGACGATGTTGCCATTCGCTATCCCGATGGCAGCGTGCAAGGAAAAAAGGACCGCGTGCGGCTAGATTTCGACACCGCTTTCATGCAGATGGCTGCGGATAGCAAGTTGTGAGGAGAAGGATTCGTACTTGGGCATGCCTTCAGGCATGCGGCAAAGTGCTCGATAAAGCGCGCCTTTATTGGCTGGGGTTGAAACGATGTCCTTTGGCTTCCAACTCGTTCACGCCAAACCAAAACGCGGCACCACTCTCGTCCTCTCCTGGCTTCTCTTCTCGCTCGGAATCGGACTCTATTTCTACACTTCACAGAGTCGTCACCGCGACAATCCCGAAGACCGCATTATGCCGACGCTCTCGCAGATGTTCCACGGCATGGGCAACGCCACCCTGAATCCTGCGGAAGATGATGAGGCGCTGCCTGACAACGCTTCCCTTCGCCAGAAATTCTTTGCCAGCATGTTGTGGAAGGACACGCTCGCAACTTCGCGCCGCTTTATCTACAGCGTGCTCCTCCTGATTCCTGCAGTGCTGCTCGGCCTCCACATGGGCCTGTTCCCTTATGTCGGCGCGTTCTTTCTGCGCTTCGTACTTTTCTTTGACAAGATCGTCGCGCTCTCGCTGCTGCCCATCCTGTTCATCGTGTTCGGCATCGACGAGCTTTCGAAGATAATGCTGATCGTGATTGGCGTTACGCCCACCATCATCCTCGACACCTTCAACCTGACGAAGGGTGTGCCCGACGAGCAAATCGTCAAAGCCTTTACCCTTGGCGCCAGTGACTTCGACGTTGCCTATCGCGTGGTGATGCGGCAGATCCTGCCGCGCGTGCTTAACAGCATCCGGCTGAATCTGAAAGCGGTCATGCTGTTCCTGTTTGCCGGCGAGATGATCGCCTCCACGGACGGCCTCGCCTACCGCATCGCGCTGCTGCGCCGCCACATGGGCATGGACGTCATCATTCCCTACGTGCTCTGGGTCGCGCTGCTGCTGTTCCTGGTCGACGTTGGCATGCGGCTGCTGAATCGCAAGCTGCATCCCTGGTTTCAGGAGGCCTGATTCGATGGCTCTGATTGAAGTCAATAACCTGTCGGTGGCCTACGGCGCGCCGCAACGGCCCGTATTGACAAACATAAATCTAACAATCGAAGAAGGAGCCTTCGTCTGCCTGCTCGGCCAGACCGGATGCGGCAAGTCGACTCTGCTGAGAATGATTCTGGGCGCCGAAACGCCAGCCGCGGGCCGTATCCTTATCGACGGTGTCGCGCACAATCAGCCGGACCGTACTCGCGGCTACGTTCCGCAGAAATATTCGCTCTTCCCCGACAAGACTGTTCTCGACAACATCACCTTCGGACCGGAAGTGAGTGAATTCAATCTGCTGACGCGGTTCAGCCTGCATTATCTACGGCGGCGACGCGAGATGCGCGACGAGGCGTTACGCTACATTGAGCGTATCGGCCTTCATGCCCGCGATGCTGTCAAGTATCCTCACCAGCTCTCGGGAGGAATGCAGCAGCGGGTGGCAATCGCGCAGGCACTGGTGAATCACCCGCGAATTTTGCTGATGGATGAGGCGTTCAGCGCGCTCGATCCCGGCACGCGCAAAGATATGCAGCGGCTGATCCGCCAGCTCTGGCGCGATACCGGCATCACCGTGGTGTTCGTCACCCACAATACGCAGGAGGCGCTGTTTCTCGGCAGCCGCATTGTGGTGCTGGCAAAGGATCATCCGGATGCCGGTGCGCAGATCGCGCTTGATCTGCAGGTACCGCAGCCCTGC
>DASPUN010000087.1:0-56583 GCA_035622875.1 Candidatus Acidiferrales bacterium | reverse complement strand
ATCGAGATTTCCTTTGGAGGCCCCAAATGGCTTTCCGACGTATCTCGTCTTTCGACGGGGCAGCTACGGCCGATGAGCTTCTAAGTTTGAACACACCTAGGCTCGCTGAAATTGTTCTTCAGCACTTGAAGAGTTATGAGGTGTAGTGCTCCCCGCTAAAACTGGACTGCCGGATTCGGTATGATTCGGGGCCTCCAACAGGAGGCAGCATGAGTAGGAAACCACGCGTAGATCGATCCCCGGAAGAGAAGTGGCAAATCATTCAGGAAGGCATCAAGAGTGGCAACGTCTCGGAGACGTGTCGTCGCCATGGGATCGCTCCGAATCTGTTTTATCGGTGGAAGGATGAAGCAGAGCAAGGAGCGAAGGCAGCGCTTGGGGGGAAAAGCGCTGCGGCGGCGGAAACGGAAAAAGACCGGCGCATCCGGCAGTTGGAGAGAACGCTGGGGCGAAAGTCGCTGGAGATCGAAATCCTAAAAAACGTCGTGGGGGAATGAGCTGCGGTGCGGTTCATTCCCAGGCGCGAGAGATGGTGACGCAGGGTTACAAGGCCACGCTGGTGGCGGCGACTCTGACGATCAGCCGATCGAGTCTCTACTACCGCAAGAAGCCGCGCGGCAGCCGAGCGGACCGCACCTACGACGAACAGATCGTGGTGGCGTGCGGGGAAAAACCTGCGTATGGGTATCGCCGGGTAACGTGGTGGCTGCGCAGAAAGGAAAATCTGTTGGTGAATCGCAAGCGGGTCTTGCGGGTGATGCGCGAACGCGGGTTGCTGGTGCGCTCGCGTCGGCTGCGGGCGCGCAGGAAGAAAGAGTGGGGCCGCGTAGAAGCCGCCGAGCCGAATCAGATCTGGCAGTCGGACATGACCAAAGTGTGGGCCGGTCCTACTGTGGGTTGGGCGTACCTGGTGTGCGTGATCGACTGCTGCACGCGGGAGATCGTGGGCTGGAACCTTTCGCATCGTTGCCGAACCGAAGAAGCCCTCGATGCGGTCGAGCAAGCAGTGCTCCAACGACTTCCCGAGGGCAGCCGGAAGGCGAGTGTTATCCTGACCACAGACAATGGGACACAGTTCACTTCTTCCCGGTTCCTGGTAACTCTGAATCGGCTGGGCATCACGCATCGACGTACGGCGTATCATCACCCGGAAGGCAACAGCTACATCGAACGATTCCATCGTAGCTTGAAGGAAGAAGAAGTCTGGACGGCAGAGTATCGCAGCTTGGAAGAAGCGCGAAGTTCGATCGCTGGTTGGATCGAGGAGTACAATCACGACCGGCCTCATCGCGGAGTCGGAAATCGCACTCCCCACGAGGCCTTCTTGGCTTTCGCAGTTGACCTAAACTCGGAGTCCCTGAACGTCTAATTTAGCGGGGTGCCCTACAAACGTTTTACGGCTCTTATCGAAACCTTGAGAAACCAATTGGATGTACTCCCCTTACAAAAGCGATTGTTTATGTTGGAGTCAATTTTCGTGTTTGGAGACGAAACTGACACTGAGGGGACTGCGCTATTCGGTGTCATTTCAGAACACCTTCGATTTGCAGTATGGTTTTTTCTTGATGTCCTGGACGCATTACCGTCTAAACGATTTCAAACGGTGTGTGAGGCGATGCGCGCTGGATCAGCCGTGTTCACTATTTCAGATACGACGGCATTGTTCGAGAGGGCGATCTCTGGGGGGAACGAAGCGTCTAGAGTAAGGGAAAGATTTGCGGATTTGACGGACGAAATTGTGAACGAGATGAAGCTCATATCGGTAGCCGCAATCGAGCGAGCTGCGGCCGAAAACCGCCTAAGTGCAGTATCGGGCCTTGCACCCGTGCTTTACCGATGGAAGCAGTGGGGTGATCCCGGGAGAGCGTCAGCTTGGATTTCGGAAACGTTTCTGACTAATCCGAAAGGAGCGGCTGCGTTGGTCGCTGCCTTTGCACAAACAGCTACGTCCATGGGCACTGGCGACAGAGTGCCGCGTGTTCACATCACCGTCCCGGTAAAGGTGATAAGGGAATTCGTGAACTTGAACTTGGTTGAAGATCTTCTGCGCAAGACGAATGACCAGGAATTAACGGACAAAGAGCGGACAGCAAAAGCTCGATTTTTCTCAGCAAAGGCAAAGGTCGACGCGGGCAAAGAGCCAGACGAACTTCTCTTCTTCGACGACGAAAAGTAGGAGCTAGAGAACCGTCGACAGTCCGCATCGCTCGGCATTTTTCAAATCCCCCTTGTCACAGAAAGTGGGGGTGGTCCCTTTTTCGCGTCCCTATCCGCATACCCGGCACAAAATTGACCGGCTTATGTACCCCGCCTATACTGAGATTTCAGACCGCCGCGCATTCCGGGAGTTCTCGCCATGGAAAATCCCGTCATCCTGAGCGCCGTCCGCACGCCGATTGGAAAATTCATGGGCGGACTTTCTCCGCTCTCGGCGCCGGAGCTTGGCGCGATCGCCGTGAAAGAATCCGTCCGCCGCGCGGGCATCGACCCGAAGCAAGTCGACGAAGCGATCATGGGCAATGTCGTCCAAGCGGGCCTCGGACAAAATCCCGCGCGCCAGGCCGCGCTCAAGGGCGGACTCGATCCGCGCGTCGCCGCGATGACGATCAACAAAGTCTGCGGCTCGGGCTTGAAAGCCGTCGGCCTCGCCGCGCAAGCGGTCTCGCTTGGCGAATCGGAAATCGTCGTCGCGGGCGGCATGGAGTCCATGTCCAACGCGCCCTACCTGATGAAAGGCGCGCGCACCGGCTTCCGCCTCGGCAACGCCGAGCTGTTCGACTCGATGATCACCGACGGCCTCTGGGACGTGTACGAAAACTTTCACATGGGCATGACCGCCGAGCTCGTCGCCGAGAAATACGGCATCTCGCGCCAGGAACAGGACCAGTTCGCGTTCGATAGCCATCGCAAGGCCGTGCACGCCACGAAATCTTGCTTCGTCGCCGACCAGATCGTTCCGGTCGAGATCCCGCAGCGCAAGGGACCGCCGGTCGTCATCAAAACCGACGAATCTCCGCGCGAGGACACGTCGCTCGAAGCGCTCGCCAGGCTCAAGCCCGCGTTCAAGAAAGAAGGCGGCACAGTCACCGCCGGCAACGCTCCGGGCACCAACGACGGCGCCGCGGCCCTCGTCGTCACCAGCGAACGCACCGCCGCGCGTCTCGGCAAATCGCCGATGGCACGCATCGTCGCGCAGGCCGTGAGCGGCGTCGAGCCGAAGTGGGTGATGATGGCGCCCGTCGATGCCGTCGAAAAGCTTCTAGCGAAGACTGGCTGGGATCGCGACAATGGCGTCGATCTTTACGAATTGAACGAAGCCTTCGCGGTCGCGGCCATCGCCGTCACGCGCCAGCTCAAGCTCGATCCCGCGAAGGTCAACGTCAATGGCGGCGCGGTCGCGCTCGGCCATCCGATCGGAGCGTCCGGCGCGCGCATCCTCGTCACGCTGCTCTACGAACTGCAGCGCCGCAATCTCAAGCGCGGCATCGCCGCCCTCTGCCTCGGCGGCGGGAATGCGGTAGCTCTCGCCGTTGAACGCCCCTAGGGGCACAGATAATGGGGCCCCCCAGGTCGACGGTTAGTCGAGCCTGGGGGATCAGGCGTGCCCGGTAATCATAGTTGGCAACCCATCAACTTTTCCGTTAACCTCCGCGCGGAGGTTGTCTCCCTTGTTTTGCCCGGTGTGCCGGACCGAGTATCGTCCTGGATTTACCAAGTGCGCCGACTGCGGAGTCGATCTTGTTGCAACTCTCCCTGCGGATGATCCCGCCGACGCTGCGGACGTTGGCGACGACGCCCCCACCGACTCCGACGGCCGCATCTTGCTTTGGAGAGGACTTTCCGCGCAGGTTGGAAACGCGCTCTGCGAAGCGCTCGATTCGGCTGCTATCGCGCACAAGGACACCGACAGGGAATTCGGTTTGCTTCCCACGACCGCCGGCGCGGCATGGTTCGTCTGGATCGATCCGCGCGATCGCGCCGCGGCCCGGTCGATTCTGAAAGAAATTCTCGTAGACCCGGCGGTCCTGGATCAGGACGACAATCAGATTGCTACCGACGAGTCGCGCGTCAATCCGCTCTTTCCCGCTCGAAGAGCCTTGAAGCATCCACCTGTCGAGCAGCCGCCGGATCCCGAGGACGCGTTAGCCGAGTCCGAGGATTCCGGCGGGCCGACGCCGGACGATATCGTTGAGGATTTCGATCCGGACGACGCGACCGCCGATGTCTGGTCCGGCGACGACAAGGACTTCGCCAAGTACGTTAGAGCTTCCCTTGGGGGTGTTGGCATCGGCAGCATCCTTCACGAAGACGCGGGCAAAATCCACGTCTTCGTGTTGCCCGCGCAGGAATCTCGCGCCCGCGAAATCGTTCGCGAAGTCCTCGAAGGCACGCCGCCGCGATAATCGGTTTTGTTGATCGCGGGCTACAAACGCGACGCCAGGAAAAGTCCGCCGCCGATCGCCACCACGTCTTCCACCAGCGCAATCACGAAATCCGGCGAATGTAGTCCTGCCACGATCGCCTTCCGGATGTGATATCCCGCAAACGTCCCGACGACCGCTCCGACCACGCCCAGCGCCGCTCCCACCAGCCACGACGCTCCTCCGCCGACGCTCAGGGTCGCGGCGGCGAGTCCGCCCATCACGATCCGGGCTATGAAACCAGGAGGCGCGGTTCGCGCAGGCGTCTTCGGCAATTTGTCGTTTACCAACTCGGCGACCGCAGCCAGCGTGAAGATCGCCACCGCCGGTATCGAGCCCATGAACGAGAGATGCGATCCTGAAAGGTTGATCCAGCGCAGATGCGCGGACCATGTCACCACTGCGGGCGCCGTCAGCGCGCGCAGTCCGGCAATCACGCCGATTCCAAACGCCAATGCGAGGACGAGATTCATGCTCATCGGTGGAACCTCCATGGCGGGTCTGAGAGGGATAGGTACGAGCAAACGGCTGCTCCGGCCGCTCACTCGCGCCGGAGTATATCGCTTCGCGTCCGCGGCGGCCAGAAGTCATTCCGCTTGCCGCCGCTGGCTTCCTTTGCCGCGCCGAGTTCGTTTATCATCGTCGCCACGATGTCCGTCGACTCGATCAAGACTGTAGCTGTACTCGGCGCTGGCACGATGGGCAACGGCATCGCGCACGTCTTCGCGCGCGCGGGTTATCGCGTGATTCTGCGCGACGTCGAAAAGCGTTTCCTCGATCGCGGCCTCGAAACGATCTCGAAAAATCTCGACCGCGAAATCAAGAGGGGCAAAATCACCGACGCCGACAAATCTTCAGCCCTGGCCCGCATTCAGGCCGTCACGGACAACGTCGCCCTTGTCGGCGCGGATTTTGTCGTCGAAGCCGTTCCCGAGCAGCGCGATCTGAAAGTGCGCATTCTGAAAGAGGTCGATTCCGTTCTGGGCCCCAGCGCGATTCTGGCGAGCAACACGTCTTCGATTTCGATCACGGAACTTGCCGCGCAAACCTCCCGCCCCGACCGCTTCATCGGCATGCACTTCATGAACCCCGTGCCGGTGATGACGCTCGTCGAAGTGATTCGCGGCCTTGCGACCAGCGACGCCACCTTCGCCACCACGATGTCGCTCTGCGAAAAGCTCGGCAAAACGCCGGTCGCCGTCAACGACGCTCCCGGCTTCGTATCCAATCGCGTCCTCATGCCGATGATCAACGAAGCGGCCTACGCCGTGATGGAAGGCGTCGCCACGCCCGAAGCCGTCGACGCCGTAATGAAGATGGGAATGAATCATCCGATGGGACCGCTCGAACTGGCCGACCTCATCGGCCTCGACGTGTGCGTCGAAATCCTCGACGTGCTGCAAAAAGGCCTCGGCGATCCTAAATATCGCGCCTGCCCGCTTCTCCGCAAATACGTCGCCGCCGGCTGGCTCGGACGCAAATCCGGCCGCGGCTTCTACAAATATTCTGCTTGAGGCGATCGGAAGTATCGATGACACTCGGTGCCGGGGCACAGCAAGCAAGACGGGAGGTGGCAAATGAACGTGCGGAATTTGTTGATCATGTTGTTGGCCGCGATGTTATTCCCCGCTATGGCTTCAGCCCAGCAAAGGTTAACTTGCACTTCGGGCCCGCACGGGCAGCGGACCTACTGCGCGGCCGATACGCGAGGCGGCGTCGCGCTTGTTCGGGTGCGCTCGCATAGACCCTGCCGAGAGGGCGTGAGCTGGGGCTTCGACGCGCAAGGCATCTGGGTCGAAGGCGGCTGCGATGCCGATTTCGAGGTGCGCCCGTACGCCGGAGGTCCTTGGTGGTGGTACTCGGGCAAAGGTCATCGGCCAGAGGCTTGGCAAGGTACCGGCGCCTGCTTCTTCACCGATTCTGGTTACGGAGGACGCTACTTCTGCATGAGCCGCGGCGAGGCGATTCGCCACATGCCGCCCGGCTTCGACAACCGGATCTCCTCGATACAGTTGGTCCGGGCGAACTCCGTACTGATCTTTTCTAAAGACGACTTTGGCGGTTACTCGGGACGCATCTCGGAAGATGTGCCGATGTTGAAGAACTGGCGCATCCCGGGCACCGACAAGTCCTGGAACAATCGCATCTCCTCCATTCGAGTGGAGTAACGTCGCTCGGCCGCCGGCTGGCTCGGAACTAGACCCGGCCGCGGCTTCTACAAATACTGAACTGCAGCTTCTGGCGTTGTCAGCACCCCGACATTGCAGCACGCGATTTTTTGCCTTGACTGGGCGTCCCGCCGGAAGTTATATACCTTGCAATTACTCATCTAAACAGCAGCCTCGCTCAGATGTGGCACTGAGTCGCTACCACGGGAGGTCCCATGGCTTCCGACGGACAAACAGGGCTAATGCTGAAGGTTACAGGCTTCGGTGCTGCGGGAGGATTCCTCGCGTGGCTCCTGATGAAGTCCACCGGCGGCAATCTCTTCGTGAATTGGAATTGGTACGCCAGCGTGCCCACCGCCATCGTTTTCGGCGCGGCCGCCGCGTGGATCGGCGTATTCGTGCTGGCGAACACGGATATGAGCAATCAAGCGCGCGGCTTTGCGTTCGCGCTGCTTTGCGGAATATTTTTCAAGCCGGTTATTCAAGGGGGCTACAGCTTCGTTGTCGGTGCTGTTTCGCAGGCGCAGGCGCAAAGCAGCGCCTCGACCGTTCAGGACGCATCGAAGAGCCTTGCCAGCGCCCTGAAATCGGCGCCGCCCGCGCAAGTCACGAGCGAAGTGCAAAAAACGAGCGACGCCGTCAGTACCCTTGTTCAACAGACTGCGGCGGTCCCCGATCCCGGGTTGAAGCAACAGTTGGACCAGCGCTCGTCCGAGGCAGTCAAGACGATTGTTGAGGCCGCTCCGGCCGCCCCGCAGGCGTCCGTCGACAGCCTTGCGAAGATCGGAGACGCGGCCAAGAAAAACGGGAACACGGCTGTGACGCTCAACGTCCTGAGCGCCCTGAAGACGATCGAATCGAACTCGAAAGACCCGCAGGCTGCCAGTGCCGCCGCCCGCGCTGCGGAGCTAGTTAGGTCGCAGTAGGCTGAACGCAGCAACCCCCGCGCTCCCCCGAGTTGACCCGCAAGCGGTTCCAGTCTATTTTTTACCTGACGAACCGGCCACGCGAGGCGAATGAGCATGAAGAAGTTCGCATCCCTCTCGACGCTTATATTCATCATCGCCGCCTTCCACACTTGGTGCCAGGAACCCGGCAAGCGCCTTACCAACCAAGACATCATCAGCATGACCCAGCTCAATCTTTCCGATGACGTCATCATCGCCAAGATTCGCACGGCCAGCTCGAATGGCCCCGACGCGATTGCCTTTGACACCAGTGTGGACGGCCTCAAGGCTCTCAAGGACGCGCACGTCACCGACGCGGTGATCAAAGTGATGATCGATCCCGCTCAACCGGCTCCGGTGGTCGTTGCCGTGGGCGCACCAGTCGCGCTCAGTCCCAATCTGCCGCCGCCCGAGGTGGGCGTGTATTGGAAGAATGGCGCGGCGTTCGTCCTCATCCAGGGCCGCGCGATCGATCAGACGAAAGTCGGCGGCCGTGCGGGCAGCTATTTCACAGACGGCATGCGCAATCAACACTGGGATGCTTATCTCGAAGGTCCAACATCCGCAAATATCATTAAGGAGCGCCACCCGTCTTTCTTTTTCTACGTTCCCGACGGCAACGACGCCTCCGATTACGTCCTGATCAAACTGAATAAGAAGGCCGACCGGCGCGAATTCCAGGTCGGCTCCTTCGGCGGAGTGACCGGCGGCAAGACCGGAGTCAAACGCGACAAGGAAGTTCCGTACAAAGCCGAGCACGTCGCGATTCGCACCTATCGCGTCACCCTCGACGAAGATCTCAAGCCCGGCGAATACGCTTTCTTCATGGGCACCGGGATGTCGGAAACGATGTCCGGCGCGCGCGGAGGCAATCGCTCTGGCGGTGCCGCCACCGGCCGCATCTACGACTTCAGCGTCCCGGAGTAGCGGTTTCGTGCAAAGGGCGCGGCATGCTGGCTGGGCTTGATTTTTTGGCAGCAAACTGTTTAAATGGTCTTTGCTTTTTCTTCGCCTCATGCTAAAATTCCTTCCCAGAAATGCTCCCGTCGGGCCAATCGCACTCTGCTAGAATCGGGCCGCCTGCGACGGATGTGCACCCCGCGCGGGACCTGCCCGCCGGAGGCGGGCCTAAACGAAAGCCCCTCATCGAGGTGTCAAAAATGAACGACGAAAAATCCAAGAATCTCGACCTCGCGATCTCGCAAATTGAAAAGCAGTACGGTAAAGGCTCGATCATGCGCCTGGGGAACCGGGACGTGCTCGTCCCCGTCAGCGTGATTCCCACCGGCTCGATCTCCATCGACGCAGCCCTCGGCGTCGGCGGTTTTCCGCGCGGACGCGTGATCGAAGTTTACGGCCCCGAGTCCGGCGGCAAGACCACGCTCACGCTTCACGTGATCGCCGAAGCCCAGCGCACGGGCGGCCAAGCCGCCTTCATCGACGCTGAGCACGCGCTCGATCCCACTTACGCGCGCAAGCTGGGCGTGGACGTCGATAACCTCCTCGTCTCCCAGCCCGACAACGGCGAGCAAGCGCTGGAAATCGCCGAGGCGCTGATCCGCACCAACGCCGTCGATATCGTCGTTGTCGACTCAGTGGCCGCGCTCGTCCCCAAGGCCGAGCTCGAAGGCGAAATGGGCGAGCCGCAAATGGGCTTGCAAGCTCGCTTGATGTCACAGGCGCTGCGCAAGCTCACTGCGATCGTCAACAAATCGCGCACCTGTCTCGTTTTCATCAATCAGATCCGCGAAAAAATCGGCGTGATGTTCGGCAACCCGGAGACGACCACCGGCGGTCGCGCGCTGAAATTTTACGCGTCGATCCGCGTCGATATTCGCCGCATCCAGTCGATCAAGGAAGGCGATCGTGTTATCGGCTCGCGCACGCGCGCGAAAGTTGTGAAGAACAAAGTCGCTGCGCCGTTCCGCGAGGCCGAATTCGACATCATCTACGGCGAAGGCATCTCCAAGGAAGGCGATCTGCTCGATCTCGGCGTGATGAAGGGCATCCTAGAAAAGTCAGGCACGTGGATTTCGTACAAGGGCGAGCGCCTCGGACAAGGCCGCGAAAACGCGCGCCTCTTCCTGCGCGAGCACACCGACATTCGCGACAAGATCGATCACGATATCCGCAAGTCGCTCGGCCTGCTCGCGCCTTCCGCCGAAGATGCAAAAAAGGCCGCTGCTGACGGCGATAGGCCCGTCGCCAAAGCCGCTGCCGCCGCCCAGGGCCGCTCCGCCCGCTAAGGAAGAGCAGTGCTTCAATTGCGCGCGACTGTTTTCCGGGTGCCCCACGCTGTTGCCCCAATCAACAGGGTGGGAAGTCTTCCTTACGACGCTGCCGCGCTCGACCGCGGAAATCCCGCGCTCGCCATCACTTCTTCACTCTGCGCCCGATGACGGTCGCAGTGCGCGGCGATCAATAGCAGCCACTGGTAGCAATCTATCTCGCCGAACACCGGGTGACGGAAGAAGTGCGCTCGCAGGTCCGCCTCGGTGCTGCTGGCAAACGCGCGCGTGCTTTGCCGCGCCGTTTCGAATTCCTTCAGTAACTGGTCGTCCGCCCATCGCCCGCAGGGACGGATCGGCTCCGGCGCCTGAAATCGCGTGATGCGCCCCGCGATGTCCTCGACCATTTGCTTATCCTTGCCTTCGAAGACACTCCGCTTCTCCGGCGCTGGCCCTTCGCTCAGCGTCTTCTGGATGAACCCGAGCACTCGCCCCTCGACAAATGTCAAATGCTCCACGTTCTCGGCCACGCTCCACCGGTCGGGCGCCGGCTTGAAATGCAATTGTTCGCGCGACAGGCCTTTCACGGTGCCCAGCAACCGCTCGCGCGAGTCCGCCAGATTCTTCAAAAGCGTTTCCCGCTCGCTTGAAGTCATCATGTATTTCGCCTCCGAATTTGCTAATTTTCGGCCCACATCATACCCCTGGCTCCTGCTGATTCCTAGTTTGCCGCGCCTTCGACTTCTGTACAGTTCTCGCCTCTGTACGCTAGTCCAGTTGTGTCGCCCGATTGCACGATGGACAATGAATTTCGAAAATTGGTTGCGAACGCAAACCGAAATTTCTAGACTAATATCGGGCGTTCATCCGAGGAATAGTCCGCAGCAAAGAAACGAAAATGAAAACCGGCCCAGCTCTCAAGGAAGCAGTCTCGATTTTGTGCCTGGTGCTCGTAGGCGGTATCGGAATCGCCTTCGGAGCGCCTCCGGCCCACCGGCACCGCGCCCGTCCCGCTGTGGCGGTCGATCCAACGAAAGACGACATCACCACCGACGACGATCCCGTAGTTCGCGAAATCGCCGTCGAAGCTCTCGGCCATCAAAAGGGCTCAGTCGTTGCAGTCGATCCGTCCAACGGTCGCATTCTCGCCGTCGTCAATCAGAAGATGGCGTTTTCTTCCGGCTTCGAGCCGTGCTCGACCATCAAGCCGTTCGTCGCGATCGCGGGCCTGCAAGAAGGCGTGATCACGCGCGACACGATGATTCGCGTCGCCAAGCGCCGCTACATGGATCTCACGGAAGCCATGGCGCATTCCAACAACAAATTCTTCGAACAGGTCGGCACGCAGCTCGGCTTTCAGCGCGTCATCGACTACGAACAGCAGCTCGGCCTCGGCCAGCGCGTCGGTTTCAATATTCCTGAAGAGCAGCCCGGGTTCTTGCCGCCTTCGCCGCCTGCGTACGGCGGGGTGGCGCGCATGTCGAGCTTCGGCGAAGGCATTCGCATCACGCCGTTCCAGCTCGCTTCTCTCGAAGCGACGCTCGCCAACGGCGGCACGCAGTATTACTTGCAATATCCGCGCACTGACGAAGATCGCCAGAGTTTCGTTCCGCGCGTGCGCTCGCAATTTGATATTGCCCCGCTGCTTCCCGATCTCCGCGACGGCATGCTCGCCGCAGTCATGTACGGCACCGCGCGTCGCAGCTACGATCCCGATGGCGAGCAGGATCTCGGCAAGACCGGCACCTGCAACGACGAAACGATGGGCGGCCGCCTTGGGTGGTTCGTCTCCTACGCCGACCAGGCCCATCCGCGAATCGTGATCGTCGTGCTGCTCCACGGCGGTAGCCGCATGATCAGCGGTCCGTACGCTTCGCAAATCGCCGGACGCATCTATCGCGGCCTCTACGCGCGCAACTATTTCGCTCAGACCGCGCCCGACGCCGATTCCAACCGCCGCGCGCAGTTTGCATCCGCTTCCGGCAGCTCTCAGTAGCTCTATTCCTTGCCACCGAAACGCTCTTGCGCGCACCCGCGCGCGCGTTGTATACGTCACTCGCATCATCACTTCGCATCTGCGGGAGGCGCTCGCATGAGCAATCGACCGATTTCCATTTCACTTGCAATTCTTCTCGCCGCATTCGCGCTCGCTCCTTCGCGTGCGCTGGCCCAGCAATCCTGCGAAAGCCTCACCGCTCTCAAAATTCCAAACGCGACGATCACTTCGGCCACTTCGATCAATCCTCCTCCCGATCTCGTCATACCGATTCCTGCCGGCCCGATCGGCCCTGCAAGTAACCTCTCAATCTCGGTTCCGTTCTGCCGCGTCGCCGCCGTTTCCACGCCGACGAGCGACTCGCACATCAGTTTTGAAGTTTGGCTTCCTGTTGCGGCGCGCTGGAACGGAAAATTCGAATCTGTCGGCAACGGCGGCTTTATCGGTCAGATCAGCTACACCGCGCTGGCCGGGCAACTCAATCGCGGCTACGCCACCGCCAGCACCGACACAGGCCACACCGGCGTCGACGAAAGCTGGGCTCTGGGCCATCCCGAACAGCTCGTCGACTGGTCCTACCGTGCGGTCCACGAGATGACCGTCGACTCGAAGATCATCGTCCAGGCGTTCTACGGCAAGGCCGCGAAGCTTTCGTATTGGAACGGCTGCTCGACCGGCGGCAAGCAGGGTCTCACCGAAGCGCAGCGCTATCCCACCGATTACGACGGCATCGTTGCCGGCGCCCCCGCGAATTACATCACGCACCTGCAAGCCGGCGGCGTCTACACCAGTTGGGTTCGTCTAAAGGATGGTCCGAATGGCCCCGAATATATTCCGGGCTCCAAGATGCCCGTGCTGCACAAGGCCCTACTCGATTCGTGTGACGCGAAAGACGGCGTCCTCGATGGCGTGATTGCCGATCCGCGCCGCTGCCATTTCGATCCGAAGGTAATTCAGTGCGCGGGCGCCGATGGACCGAACTGCCTCACCGCCGCGCAGGTCAAGACGGCTCAGCAAATCTACGCCGGCGCGAAGTACAACGACGGCAAACAAATTTTCCCGGGCTACGAGCCCGGCAGCGAACTTCTGTGGGATTCGCCCTTCTCCGCGCCCGTAAACAACACGATCGGCGTCGGATTCTTCCGCTTCATGGCCTTCGACAATCCGAACTGGGACTTCACCACCTTCGACGCCGACCGCGACACCCGCACTGCCGACCAGAAGCTCGGCTCGATCGTCAACGCGATCGACCCGAACCTGAAAGCCTTCCAGCAGCACGGCGGAAAATTGATCATTTACCATGGCTGGGCCGATCAGGCGATTCAGCCGGAAAACAGCATCAATTATTACGAGAGCGTCGTCGCGGCGATGGGCGGCCAGGAAAAAACGCAGCAGTTCCTCCGCCTCTTCATGGCTCCGGGCATGACGCACTGCCAGGGCGGCGCCGGACCGAATGTTTTCGACGCGGTCACATCGCTCGAACAATGGCGCGAGAACGGCATCGCGCCTGACAAAATTATCGCGACGCACTCGACCAGCAACGCGATCGACAACACGCGCCCGCTCTGCCCCTATCCGCAGGCTGCGATCTACAAAGGCAGCGGCAACACCACCGACGCCGCCAACTTCACCTGCGGCAACCCGACTTGGTAGCACGGCTTCAAGACTCGCCGTCATTCTGAGCGGAGCGTCCCGACGCATTTGTTCGCGGCGGTTGCCGCGTCGGGACGCGCAGTCGAAGAATCCCTCTTCGGGTGGAAGCGCAGGACTTTAGTCCTGGGAATTCTCGTCGGTTCGTTCGCGGGGCTTTAGCCCCGGCGAGGTGCCGCGAAATGTGACTCGGTTCGCAGAAGTGCTATCATCGCCCCGCAATGATCCGCTCGCGCCGCCTTGCCTCTCTCTCTTTCTTCCTCGCTCTTGTCGCCGTCGCCTCCGCACAGTCCCAAATGCAACTCTCGCACCCGATCGTCCTCCACGCCGCGCGCCTCCTCGACATCGAATCCGGAAAAATCCTCACTCCCGGCGAAATTCTCGTCGAAGGCGACCGTATCTCCGCCGCCGGCCAATTCGTCTCCCATCCCTCTGGCGCTGAAACTATCGACCTCGGCGACACGACGCTTCTTCCCGGCCTCATCGACGCCCACGTCCATCTTTTCCTTCATCCGGGTGCTGAGGATCTTCAAACCGTCGAGGAATCCGTCCCGCAACGCACCATCATGGCGACCCTCGCCGCGCGCGACGATCTCTTGGCCGGCTTCACTGCCGAGCGCGATATGGGCACAGAAGGCGCCGGTTCCGCCGACACCGCCGTCCGCGACGCGATTAACTCCGGCAAAATTCCCGGCCCGCGCCTGCGCATCAGCGGCAATGCGATCAATATCCTCGGCGGACACGAGGACGCCGTCGGCTACAATCCCGCGCAGCACGTCCTGCCCAACGCCGACTACGCCAACACCTCCGAAGAACTCATCGCCGTGATGCGCGAGCAATACAAGGAAGGCGCGGACTTCACCAAAATCTATGAGACCGGCGCCGACACGGTGAGCAATGGCAAAGCTTCAACGCCCTACCAATACTCCGAAGCGCAACTCGCCGCAGCCGTGCAGGAAACTGCTCGCGTCGGCGGACGCGTCGCCGTCCACGCCACGGGCGAACCCGGCGCGCTCTTCGCCGCGCAGGCTGGCGTCGCCTCTATCGATCACGCCAATCATCTCGACGACGAAACAATTCGCATCATGCGCGAGAAACACATTTTCGCCGTTCCGACTCTCACGATCTTCGAATATTTCGCGGAACATTCCGAAAAGCCGGAATCAGCCGCGCTCGATCGCCAGCTATTCGACTTGAAAGTTCGGGAATTTCCGAAGCAAGTTGCCGCGGGCGTTCCGATGGCCGTCGGTTCCGACGTTGGCCCGT
The DNA here is from genome assembly GCA_035622875.1 of Candidatus Acidiferrales bacterium. Classification (GTDB taxonomy): domain Bacteria; phylum Acidobacteriota; class Terriglobia; order Acidiferrales; family UBA7541; genus Palsa-295. Next base: position 41,907 of record DASPUN010000087.1, on the reverse strand, counting down.
TCCCGCACGGCACTCAAACTCGCGAATTCGAATTGATGGTGAAGTACGGCATGACTCCGCTCGCGGTGCTTCAGGCGGATCTTCTAAATGGTGCGAAGCTTTTGGGATGGGAAGGTCAAATTGGCGCGCTCAAGTCCGGCTACTTCGCCGATGTCATTGCCGTTCCGGGGGACCCCTTGCAGGATGTCTCCGCGCTCAAGCACGTCGTCTTTGTGATGAAATCCGGCGTCATCTACCGGAAGTAGTTCTCGTCTCGAATTTCTGCGGTGGGCTACAACGCGGCCGAATGGCCTGTGGATCGAACTACCGCTTTCGCTTTCCTCGTCCGTGGAGGTTGCCGTTTCCGTTGTTCAGCGCTTCGCGCACGGCTTTGGCAATCTTTTGATCCAACTGCGCGGTCGCCGCTTCATACCCGCGTCGCGCCTCTTCGACGATCTCCGCCATATGCTTCGACGCGCGCTCAACAATCCTCTGCACGGCCGCTTCCGACATCCGTTCCATCGACGCCTTTAGCGCCTCTTCCATCGTTTCGTGGAGCGGCCTCGTGGGCTTCTTGACTACCGTTTCGATCTCCGCTCTCGCGGGCTCCTCCCGCACGGGAATCGCCGCATCACTCTTGGCCATTTGCAGCGCGGCGGTTACCTCGGCTTCGCGCCCTTCGGCACGTCCGGCCATCACGAGAATCTCGCTCGCGTCCCAGGACGCCGTCAGCGTCACCGGAGCGGGAGGAGGCGGTGCAGGGGGAGTAGGCTGTGGCGGTGGTTCTTCCAGCACGAACACCGGCTCGCCGGGCGGTGGAAACCAATCATCGGGCGGCATCGGAATGTCCCACACGTTGCCGGGCACATCCAGATTCAAGCCGATGTACAGCATCTCTCGCGCATGGCTAGGCCGCTGTACCCAGATCACTTTTGCGGTCACTTCGCGCGGCGGTCGATTGGGATTTCCGCGCGGAATTTCGAGGGTAATCTCGCTACCCCTCGTTACATAGTGCCGGGATACGTACCGGCAGCCGTGGCAGCTGACCATCACCGTGCGCGTGCTTTCGGCGAACGGCTCGTGCAGCGCGTCGATGCCTTTCACCTTGATCGGCACCGCGAGCGTCATGCGCGTACTGCGCCGCTTGTCCGCGCCGTCTTTCGCTGCTGACGACTTACTCACTCGGTCCTCCGGCGGGATTGCTCGCGCTTGCGCGCGACAGGGCCCTGCTCGCGTGGGTGCGGCATTTCCCCGTGGCCGCCTGTTGAGCCGGAAACACTTCTACAACTGACTTTTACGACAGGAGTCCGCGCGTTTTGAGGGACCCCAGAAAATGATAGCACCGTGCAATTTTGGTGACTCCCAATTTGCCGCGCCTGTGTCGGGTTTGCGACGGTCCATCGCAAGCGCTCGCAGCACCTGTTGCCATGCATCGGCTCGGCAAACCCTGCCGCTCGGACTTGCATCCCTGTCCTCGTCGGGCTTGCTCCAGCTGAAATATTCTCTGACGCTTGTTCGCCCGTCCCGCGTCCGAACGGGAACTTTTGGGCCCGCTCGGCGGAAATAAGAACGGAATCTTCTTATTCTCTGGGGTGAGGCAGGGCCATGTTTGCCCGTACGGGGTGCCTTCTCTGCGGAATAGTCATCGCGGTCGTGTGCCAGTTTGCGGTCGCGTCCCGCGCTTCGGCACAGGGCTTGCACAACATTCTTCGCGCGCAGGATCGCATGTTTCCGGCCATCGGTCCGGGGGTGCAAGCGATCAAGAGCGACGCCGCCGGCCACTACTACATCCTCGCCGAGCCGGCGACCGAGATTCTGATCTACAGCGCAACCGGCAAGCTCCTAGGCCAAGTTCCCAATGCCAATTCGCACGGAGCGACGATCCGTTACGCTGTTTCGATCGACATCGATCCGCAGGAACGTCTTTTCGTCGCGGATCGCGGCGCGAACGCTGTAAAAATTTTCAAATCTGATGGCGCACTCCTCGCCACCATTCCAGTTACCGCGCCCACATCCGTCGTCGCTCTCTCGGGAGGGCAGTTCGCGGTCACGCAACTTCAATCCAGGCGCCTCGTGAAAATCATGGACCAAAGCGGCGCCACCATTCGTTCGTTCGGCGATCCTGCCGACCTGTCCGGCGGTGAACCGGTCGTTCAAGCTCAACTCAACAGCGAGACGAAGCCCAAACCTCCCGTTCCGGTCGTGATGGATCGCGGACGGATCACCGGCGACGCGAAAGGCAACATCTATTTCGCATTCACATCGCTTCCCGATCCCACGCTGCAGCGCTTCGATCGCTTCGGCTACTCCGCGTACGAATCCGTCATGCCAGCCACGGATTTTGGCGCGCTCGGCGGACGCGACGGCCGCGACATCGAGATCGGCTACACCATGGCCGGCGTCACGGGTCCCGATAGCGTCACCGCGTGGACGGATCTGCACTCCGTCAGAGCGTCAATGGGACGAGGAGTAGGCGGCCGGGGGCGAGGCGCCGCTGCGGCGAACGCGATGAACGACGCGAATTCATCCAATAACGCAAACTCGGGAACAAATTCATCGAGTGCTTCTGGCGATTCTTCGTCGGATCCGGACATCGCGGGCGATATCTCCGATATCAACGGCAACACTGTGAGCTACAACTCCGGCGACAACTCCGAAACGTTGTTGTTTTCTGGATCAGGAAACGGAAACAGTTCCTCACTGCTCTCGCCCGGAATGTTCAGCATGGGTGGCGGCGCGGTTCATTTCGGAGGTACGCACGGTTTCGGCGGCGGCGAATTGGGAGGGTTTGGCGGCGCATTCGGCGCGCGTCCCGAATACGGTGGCTTCGGCGGTCACCCGCCCGGCGACGGAGCCGGTGGCGAAGATCACTTCGGTCGTTTTCATCCCGGTTACGGAACCTATCGCGCGACCGCCACGCTGAAAGTCGCGCTCGATGATCCCTCAAAACACAAACTCGAGAAGCCGGTGCTGACCGCGGTCGGCGTCGATCCGCAGACGCTCGATGCATGGGCCGCGGTCGGCGACACGCTCGTGCGCATCGACACCCTCGGAAATCGTCTGGACGTTTTTTATCTGACTTTGCCCAACGGCGCGACGATCCGCCCCACATCGATTCTCGTCGAGCCGGACCGCTTTCTCATCGCCGCCGATCCCTGGGGCATCTACGAATTTCCGCGGCCCGATAAGCCGTCGCCAAGATCCGCGAAGCCAGCCGCGAAGGCGGCCGTCTCAAATTCATCCGGCACGCTCATCCCGCAGCAGATTCCTCCGAGTTCCGCTCCGAACTCCGCCAAGTAGGCTTTCGCGCTAGATGTCAAAAAAATGCACGAAAATGCACGCTAAACGGGCTTAAATCGCGCTTTCTTGCACTTTTTTGCACGTTTTGCATAGCTCGGAATTTGTTAAGCGCAGCAAAATCAAATAGTTGCAAGTTTTGAGGGCTGAAAATCGAAAAGTGCGATTTTCAGGGTTGAGAGGAGTTTTGCTGCTGCGGCTGATTTTGCGCGACGGTCGCGTTTTTTCCGGGCAGCGGCGGCATCAACGCGAACGCGTGATCGCGCGCGTCGGCGAACGCGGCCCAGTTGCGCTTTGAAATCGGATCGGCGGTCGGCAGCGGCAGCTTTTCGAAGTTCAAGAATTCGCCGTGGCGCTCGATGCGGAAGTCGAGATGCGGCCCAGTCGCGAGGCCCGTCATGCCGACGAGGCCGACGGTCTGCCCCTGCGCCACATGCGCGCCGTTGCGGACGAGAATCCTCGAGAGGTGCATGTAATAAGTGGTGTAGCCGTTCGTATGCTGCACCTTGACGAGATTTCCGTCGCCGCCCTTGGGCCCCGCAAAAATCACTTTGCCTTCGCCGATGGTCTGCACCGGAGTGCCGATGGGCGCGCCGTAGTCGATGCCGAGGTGCGCGCGATACTCCTTCAAGATCGGATGGTAGCGGTGATAGCTGAAATGCGACGTGATCGGCGCGGCGAACTTCAGCGGCGAATGCAGAAACGCCTTCTTCATCGACTTGCCGTCGGGCGTGTAGTAGGCCTCGGCGCCGGAGCCGTCCTTGAAGAGCACGGCGCGATAGGCGCGGCCGCCGTTCATGTATTCCGCGGCGAGGATGCGGCCGTAGGAAATCGTTTCGCCGCTCGCGAGCGTTTTCTTTTCGACGACCACGCGGAACGTGTCGCCGGGGCGCGGATCGGTGTAAAAGTCGAGATCGAACGCGAAGATGTTGGCGAGGCGCATTGCCAGCTCGGGCTTTTCTCCCGCGTCGGTGACGGCCTGGAAGAGCGAATCGTCGATTTGTCCGCCAACGCCGACGGTATCGGAGCGCGAGGGAATCGCGTCGATCTGCGAATGAAAATCATTGCCCGCAGGCGCGATCGAGAGCACGTGCTCGGGATCGATCGTGTAGCGCACTTCGCGCAGATTGCCCCAGAGGCCGCGGCCGACCGCAAGCTGATTGCCCGCGCGAAGATGGCGCAAATTGAAAACGGGCTGCGCGGCATTGATCACGCGCGCGGCTGTCGAGGAATCGATGCCCATCGTCTGCAGGAACGCGATGAAAGGAAGCCTCGCGGGGAGCGTGCTCTCGTTGAAGCGGACAATCTGCTGCTGGAGGCGCAGCGCCTCGTCGTGCATCGCCGCGAACTGCGCCGTCTTCGATTTTTCCGCCGAGGAGCGGATGTAGTAGGACGCGCCGGCGCACCCCGCCGCGATCAGCAGGAAACTCGGCCAGAAAATCCATCGCTTCGCGTTCATCGGGGCCCGTGGTGCTCCTTTTCAAATAAATCGTTCGGAGGATAGCCTAGTCCGAGCGCGCGCGGGAGAAAAAAGTATGTGGACTTGTTTGCGATCAGTGACGGGGGGTCAGTCGCGAGTGAACGGCGGAGCCTCATTCACCACGGTACCCAGACTAAATCACAGCAGGCACTTTAGGGCATAGTCGATCGACACGAATCGGATCAGATCAGAGAATCAGACAGGTGGGTGAATCGCCAAAGGCCGACAAAGAGTTGCTTTTATTGCTTATACTTAGAAGATCGGCTAATGGAACGAGCGCTTGTTTCGCTTACCTTCGACGACGGTCTGCGATGCCAGTTCGAGCAGGCTGTCCCTATCCTTGACCGATACGGCTTTCCCGCCACGTTTTTTTTGGTCGCCAACACTGACCCAATCCACACAGACGGATACTCACATCCTGATTGGAGTAAGACCGACTGGAGTGAGAAGGACATTCAGTCCTTCAAGGGTATGATTCAGCGAGGACACGAGATTGGGGCTCACAGCGTGCACCACAGACATCCATACTTAGACAACGACCCGAGACTCGAAGCTGAGGGCTCCAAGCAATGGATTCAAGATCGGCTGGGAGTGGAAGTTCCGTCTTACTGCTACCCGTTTTGTCACATCACTGAGCCAATTAAGAATGCTGTAATCAACGCGGGATACAAGCAAGCGCGTTGGGGAGCACGAAATTCCTATATCCCGCGAGGGTTTTCGGACTGGTTCAAAATAGACTGCCATCAGATTTCGAATAGTGAAGAGGTCGATAGATGGGCGCGGCCCGGCTACTGGTACATCCTGATGCTCCACGGAATCGGGAGCGAACAGGATGGATGGGAGCCCATCACTGTAGTCGAGTTCGCGAGGCAGATGGCGGAATTGGCGAAGTTGCGGGATTCGGGTGTCGCAGAGGTTCTCACCTTTAGAGATAGTGCGGATCGATTGCGGCAGTCGTCTTAGCGTTCACTAGCCAACAGTCAGAAATCACTTAAGCCCGCGCTATGTCGCCGCGAAAGGACGCGAGTGCGGACAAAAGGCAAGCGGTGACGCTTGCGATCAGTGACGGGTGGGAGCGGCGGGGTCAAGATGTGAATGTAGCGCCGCGGTCTTCAGCGCGGCACTCTTCCATGGCGGCGTCCATTCGATTGTCGCCGACGCTCTCAAGAGCCTCGCTCCCATATCGGTGAAAGACCCGACGAACGGGTAATCTGCCGGCGCAGCGCACAGGCCCTTTCGCACAGGGTTCATCCATATGTACCAGGCGACTCGATCGACGGAATCTGTTCCGCGCAAAATGCGGTCGTAATATTTGAGTTGCCAAAGGCGACGGCGGGTCCTGCGCTCAAACTCGATGGCGGTTTCCTGTTTGAACGCTTCAATGAATTTCATCGAGTTGCTTGTGTCCGATGCGGCGGCTGTCAACAAGTGAACGTGATCTGGCATCACGCAGTAAGCGTGAACGAAAAATTCGCAAGTGGAAGCATGAAATCTGATGCGGTCGATGAGCCAGCGAGAGATGCGCGCGTTCGCTCCGAACGGGTGGCGATTGTGAAAACAGAGCGTGACGAAGTAAAGCCGCCGCCCGCGGTAGTTCCCCTCGGGAAGCCGGATGTTCTTGCGCTTGAAATCGGCCATGAACGCCAAACCCAAAACCGGAAGCATGCCGCGCTAAAGACCGCGGCTCTACATTTGAACCTTCACGCCAGCCATTTGGGCGTTGTACGGCAATCGCGCGGACCAGCGCAAGGCGGGAAACTACGTACGAGACGTTACGTCGCCGAGAAGAACGCCGGCGAGACGCCGACGGCGATGCTCCCTTCCTATGTCAGGGCAGGCGGGACAAGCTGGCGCTAGGAAAACCACATCCCTCACCGCCATCCCCGGCCGAATCCGTCGGGGCTGGGTTCGGGATGACAACGTAAGGGGTGGGTGTGCAAGCGATTTCGTACAGCCAGTCCTAGTCCTGTACTTTTTCTGTCCGAGAGTCGCGCTCCGCACGCAACGCAATTCTGCTAGCGTGGTCGCGGGACATGAAGTACGAAGAAAAATTCGGATCGCAGTCAGGGGCGCACGTCGCGCGACGACGCGCTCGCGCGACACGGCGCCGCGCGATGCAGGCCCGTCGCCCGCCTGACCCTTCGGCTGCGCTCAGGGCAAGAAGGCGGCCGCTATGCACTCCTACGTGTAAATCTACCCGACAATGCTGTCGAATAGAATTCGCTGCATCCCATTCAAAACAAAGACTCGGCGCCTCGGCTACTCGACAATTTTCCGCGATGTGTTTTTTGGTCCCACCGAACCTGCCGAAACCAAGAAAAAGCAGATCCCTCATCGGCCAAACGGCGGCCTCGCTCGGGAGGACAACGCGAGCGATTGCGCGAGCGACCCATGGCGAAGATGCTGGGCTGAAGCCCAGCGTTACGTTCAAACCTGAAGAGAGAACCGGCGGAGAAGATGCCGCGCTGCCCTTCGTTCCTCAGGGTAAAAAGGCCGCGGCGCTACATGCAAACCTGAAATGCGCCCGCCTGCCCTTCGTCCCTCAGGGTAAAAAGGCGGCCGCTACGAAAAGCAGATCCCTCACACCGTCTCCGACAGATGACGTCGGAGTCGAATTCGGCATGACAGCGCGAAGAATAGGCGGCGGAGTGCCAAGCAAGCTTGCCCCTTCGCAACGTCGGCTCAGGGTAAACAGGCACGATATATCGTGCCCCTACGAGGAAAAGGCAAATTCGCCGGCGAGACGCCCTTCGGATTTCCTCAGGGCAAGCCGGCGCTACGAACGGCGGCTAGGGATGGACTTCCCAGGTGTCGCCGGCGTGGAGGAGCTTGGCGAGGTCGCCCGGGCCGCGCTTGGCCTGCACTTCGCGAATCTGCGAATTGACGAGGTCCTCGTACGGCGCGACATCGTTCCACGAGCGAAGAACGCCGATCGGAGTGGGGAAGCCGGGACGCTGCTCCATGTGCGCGAGCGTGAAGGCGTACGAGGGCCGCGGATGATGCTCGTCGTGGACGAGCAGATCCTTTTCGGTGATGCCGTTGCCCAGCGTGACGACTTCGAGTTCAATGCCCTTGAAGCGAATGCCCTTGTCGCGATTCTTGCCGAAGATGAGCGGCTTGCCGTGCTCGAGCTGAACGACGTGCTCGCTGCGCGCATCTTTTTCGGTGAGCGATTCCCACGCGTGATCGTTGAAGATGTTGCAGTTCTGCAGAATCTCGACGTAGGCCGAGCCCTTGTGCGCCGCGGCTTTGCGCAACGTGTCTTTCAGGTGCTGCTGGAAGACGTCGACGGAGCGCGCGACGAACGTCGCCTCGGCGCCGATCGCGAGCGAAATCGGATTGAACGGGCGGTCGGCGGTGCCGAACGGAGTCGATTTCGTTTTCTTGCCGATTTCAGACGTCGGCGAATATTGGCCTTTCGTGAGGCCGTAGATGCGGTTGTTGAACATCAGAACTTTGAGGCCGACGTTGCGGCGCAGCATGTGAATTGTGTGATTGCCGCCGATGGAAAGCGAATCGCCGTCACCGGTGACGACCCAGACTTCGAGGTCGGGACGCGCGATTTTCAGGCCCGTCGCAACGGCGGGCGCGCGGCCGTGAATCGTGTGGAAGCCGAAGGTGTTCATGTAATAGGGAAAGCGGCTCGAGCAGCCGATGCCGGAAATTACGACGAATTTTTCTTTGGGGATGCCGAGCTCGGGGAAGACGGATTGAACGGCCGAGAGAATCGCGTAGTCGCCGCAGCCGGGGCACCAGCGGATTTCCTGGTCAGTTTGAAAGTCTTTTTTCGTGTACGGTGGCGGCAAAGTGGCGGTGCTCATTCGATTCTCCTAGCCCAGCATCTCGTCGATCTTTTGCTCGATTTCGGACTTCTTAAACGGCTTGCCCTGAATTTTGTTGTAGCCGACTGCATCGACGAGATATTTCGCCCGCAATACCATCAAGAGCTGGCCCATGTTCATTTCCGGGACGAGAACTTTGTCGTAACGCATCAGAACGTCGCCGAGATTTTTCGGCAGCGGATTCAGATGGCGCAGATGAACGTGGCCTACGCGGCGGCCCTTGTCGCGCTGCGTCCGCATCGCGGCGGCCACTGAGCCGTAGGTCGAACCCCACGCGACGATGAGCAGATCGCCGGAGGGATCGCCCGCGGGGACAACGTCAGGAACGTCCTGCACGATCGCAGCAACTTTTTGGGCGCGAAGACGAACCATCTTCTCGTGATTGAGCGGCTCGTAGTTGACGTTGCCGGTGACGTCCTGCTTCTCGATTCCGCCGATGCGGTGCTCGAGTCCCGGGGTGCCCGGAATCGCCCACGGGCGCGCGAGAGTTTCCGGATTGCGCTTGTAGGGACGGAAGCCCTCTGGATTCTTCTCGAACTTCACGGGAACGTCCGGGAGTTGCGAGAGATCGGGAATCTTCCACGGTTCCGCTCCGTTGGCGAGGTAGCCATCGGAGAGAACGATGACTGGCACCATATATTTGATGGCAATACGGCTCGCTTCGAGCGCGATCCAGAAGCAATCGCCGGGCGTCGCGGGCGCCAGAACGGGAATCGGCGCTTCGGAGTTTCGTCCGAAGAGAGCCTGCAAAAGATCGGCCTGCTCCGTTTTCGTCGGGAGGCCGGTCGATGGGCCGCCGCGCTGAATATCGCAAACGACGAGCGGCAATTCGACGGCGACCGCGAGGCCGAGCGCTTCGGTTTTGAGCGCCATGCCCGGGCCGGAAGTGGTGGTGATGCCGAGCGCGCCGCCATAAGCCGCGCCGATGGCCGAAGTGATTGCGGCGATTTCGTCTTCGGCCTGAAACGTGATTACGCCGAAATTTTTGTAGGTCGAAAGCTCGTGCAGGATGTCGGAAGCAGGTGTGATCGGATACGAGCCGAGAAAGAGCGGCAAGCCGGACTTCTGCGACGCGGCGACGAATCCCATCGCGAGCGCGCTATTGCCGCTGACGTTGCGGTACATGCCCGGCGTGAGTTTCGCCGGCGGAATTTCGTAAGTGATCTGAAACGCTTCAGTGGCCTCGCAGTAGCTGTAGCCCGCCTGCATCGCGGTGCGATTGGCATTGACGAGCGCGGGCTTGGCCTTGAACTTGTCCTCGATCCAGCGAAGCGTTGTTTCCATCGAGCGGTTGTAGAGCCAGTAGCACATGCCGAGCGCGAAGAAATTCTTGCAGCGGTCCATGGACTTCGCGTCGAGGCCGAGGTCCTTCAGCGCGGCGCGCGTGAGCTTGGTGAGCTCGACGGGAAACACGCGATAGCCGTCGAGCGAATGATCCTCGAGCGGGCTGACGGTCATCTGCGCCTTGCGCAGATCGGTCTCTTCGAAATTGTCGAGGTTGACGATCAGAATACCGTTGGGTTTCAGATCGGCGAGATTCATTTTCAGCGCGGCGGGATTCATCGCGATCAGCGCATCGACGATGTCACCGGGCGTATACACGTCATGCGAGGAAAAGTGAACCTGGAATCCGCTGACGCCGGGAAGAGTGCCGGCAGGGGCGCGAATCTCAGCAGGAAAATCCGGAAAGGTTGCGATGTCGTTGCCGTAGAGCGCGACGGTATTGGTGAACTGGCTGCCGGTGATCTGCATGCCGTCGCCGGAATCGCCGCAAAAGCGAATGACTGCGTGTTCGAGCGTCTCGCGCTTACGCTGCGGAGGCCGAACCAAAGTTGTACTCATAAGAATTTCAGACCCTATCCTTTAGATGACGAACAAAACGGGCGAGATGCAGGGCCGGTCCCCCAAACCGATGAACAGCCATTGATGCACTCGTCTGCGAAAATCGTAACACAAACGGAAGCTGCGGGGCCACCGAGTCACCGAGAAGGAAACAGCGAAAACTTCGGAGCGCAGAACGATTTGAACGCTGCGCTGCGGGACGCGGGTTGCTGGCGTCGGACGAGCGGGGTACGCTTGACTCGACGCGCGAACGGTTGCGAGGGGGCGGATGAGCTACGTCGAGAAGAATTTGGCGTCGGGCGAAAAGCTGGTTTACGAGACGGGCGTGCACTGGGTGGTGCTGCTGTGGCCCATCGTGCTGGCGATGGTGTTGGTGGCGGGCGCGATCGCGTGCGGGATGCAGAAGAACACGAACTTTGTGTTCGCCGGCGCGGCGCTGATCGTGGTGGCGATCGTCGTGATTGCGGTTGCGATTCTGATGCGAAGCGCGACGGAGATCGCGGTGACGAACCGGCGCGTGATCATCAAGACCGGACTCGCGAGCCGACGGTCGCTCGAGATCATGCTGCCGAAAGTCGAGAGCATCGGGATTGCCGAGCCGTTCGCGGGGAGAATGCTTGGATATGGGACGGTCGTAATTCACGGAACAGGAGGGACGCCGGAGCCGTTCGACAAGATTGCGCATCCGGGGGAATTTCGGAAGCACGTGCAAGAACAGGCCGACGCGGCGAGGACCTAGGCGAGCGCGTGGTTCGCGAAGACAAAGCTGAAGAGAGATTCTTCGACTGCGCGTCCCGACCCAGCTATCGCTGGGGCGAAACCCGTCGGGACGCTCCGCTCAGAATGACGTGACGTCGAAGTTTCGACGAGTGGGAAGCACCGAGCCAAGCAAGCGTACTTGGACCACGGCGCCCGAGAATGAGCAGCTAGGAGGCGAGTCGGCAAGACACATACAGTCGTTCACTTCTGAGGATCAGGCGCGCAGGGAGCGTTCGGCATTGTCAGGCTGAGCGCCCGAAAATACAAGCTCGTGACCAACTTGCTGCAGAAATTGTGCTGAAACACTTCCTTTCCCGGCTGCGCCGGAATCCACGCATGATCGAGGAAGCTTTGCGCAAGTTCAGGATGTCCCGTGTAGATCAGGTCAAGCATGGTCTCCCAGAGTAAAGGTGGCGGACTTCCGTTTTGCCAGCTCGCTTTTCGGACTTCGTGTTCCGTCGCTTCAAGCTTCTCCGCCGAGGGCGCATGTTGCCGCATCAGCTCAGGAGCCAACTCGTAGCGGTCACCATTGAATCGGAGGACGATTCGGGGAGCTGGCGATTGCAGAAAGGAAGCATTCCAATACGCAAAAACAAAATCACGTCCGACGAACTCGTAAGCGCCATCATGCTTCAAATCCTCAAAGTGCGCGTAGTCGGAATCCTCTGCGTCGATAGCTGCAATCTCCCGCGGATGCTCGCTTAGCTCCAACACATGGAACGTGAAGCAACAGTGCGCTCCGCCGCTCCACTCGTTGAGGATTACATCAGGCTCCCCTAGGCCCGTAATGTCCGTGCCGATGGGTATGACTGGCGCGTGGTATGTTTCGCTGTCTGCGCCTTTATTGATGTCGTTCCCGATGCCCAACCTTCCGTCTGCACGCCCCGCATAGACGAGGCGATTACCGCGGAGGACTTCGACACAATCCTCAAATTCTTCGCGTTCGTAAATACGAATCACAAGGTCTGCGAGTTTTTGCTTGTCTTCAAGCTCGCCGCCTTGCGAGCAGCGTTTGGTTGCATGCAGCTTTTCGCCAATTCCTCGGGCCGCGAGGGCAGGTGAGAGTGGGCCAAGAAAAGCTAGGAGGAGGAATAGGAAGCTAATTCGCATTGCAACACACATTCCCTTGCCGAATTTCGGATAAACCTGAGATCAGCGTATCGCAAATTCGACGCGACGGCGCAATACGAGGACGGAAAAGGAAACAGAGAGAAAAAAACAGGGTGCGCGAATCAGTGCGCGGCGGGCTTCCGTCGGGAGCGGAGCCAGGCTTGCAGGAAGTAGACGGCCATTCCGCCGCCGAAGACGCCCCACCACCAGATGAGGCTGCGCGTGATCGCAAATGCGGCCATTGCGGCGGCACCACCCCACATGAAAATTTCGCCGAAGAATCCGTCGAGCCAGTTCGGCTTTGCGCCGGAGGCGGCAACGCGCGGGCGCAGAGATGGGATCAAGCGGGGAACGGCGTCGAAGTAGCGGCTATAGCTTTCGCCTTGTGATTGAAGCAGGGTCGTCTCTTCGCGAAGAATCAGGCGGTAAACAAAGACAAACATTCCAATCGAAATCACGAAAAAACCCGAACGGGAGGCCAGAAATCCGAGTCCGACGGCGAGAAAAAGATTTCCGAGATAAAGAGGATTGCGGACGCGGCGGTAGGGGCCGTCGGCTACGAGTTGTTCGCCGTGAAGCGCGGCGTCGTGAACGATGGAGCTATGCAGATATGATTCCGCCCAAGAGCGAATCAGCGCGCCGATGGCGACGATCAGTGTGGCGAACCAGAAGAGCGCGGTGATGCAGCGGCCGAAGGCGGCGGAAGACTCGTCGGTCGTGCGCAATAGGAGGCGAGTGAGAGCTTCGGCGGCGTTTACGTGGTCGATCGAGTAGAGAAGAAAGCCAGCCCAAATGATTGCGGCGATGATCCAGAAGCGGTTACGAAATTCGCCTTCGCTGGCTTGAAAGCTCATCGGGGAGTCCTAGTCGCGCGCAAGAGTTAGACTCGAGTCGCGGCATTCTGCGTCAGATGGAGGACGCAGGTCCATCGAAGAAAATTTCGGCACGTCGCAACGCCGAGTGAACGACATACGATGGTGGGTCGCGGTGGACGAGGCAAGCCTCGTCCACCGCGTTCCAGCAAGCTGGAACGCGAGATAGCGGCGGCAAGCCTGCCTGTCGGCAGGCAGGCCGCCGCACTCCACATCGGCTTTCGCCGACGCGCGCTGGGAAGTCGACCGCCGGCATCACGCCAAGCGTTGGCATATCATCGCGCAGTGCGCTCAGGGCAAGCAGTCGCGATTGCGTTTCGCGCGCCGGCGCAGGTTGACGGGCGGGGCGGGGAGCGGTATCGTCAGCGCGCGTTCAAGGGAAATGTGAATGGCAGGGGGTGGAATCAAATGGCGAGACATTTGATCGAAGTGTGCGCGGCGCTTGCGTTGATGGGCGCGAATGCGTGGGTGTGCGCGGGCGCCCGCCTGCAGGCGAGGCAGGCGCCGCAGCAATACAAAGGACCGGAGCCGGAGTGGAGCGCGTCGATCGTGAAGCCGTGCGACCGCGCGTGCCTGGTCGGGTTCATGGACGGCTACATGAACGCGATCTTCAATCACGATCCGAAGGCAGTGCCGCCGGTGCAGCTCGACGTGCGGATGACGGAGAACGCCGCGCAGATGGATATCGGGGAAGGAATGCTGTGGAGGTCGAAAGTCGAGCCGACGAGTTTCAAGATCGTGATCGCGGATCCCGTGGCGGGGCAGGTGGCGGAGCAGGCGCGGCTGAAAGTAGGCGGACGAGACACGCTCGTGGCGGTGAGGCTGAAAGTCGATCGCGGAAAAATTTCGGAAGTCGAGCAGCTGTGGGCCGGGAATATCAATGAAGCCGCGATTCCGCTACTGACGACGCCGCGGCCGGGGCTGGTTGACGATTTTCCGGCGTTGCAGAGAGAATCGCGCGATGTGCTGTACTGGGCGGCGAACTCGTACTTCGACGCGCTCGAAGGTGACGACGGCAAGATCGGGGCGTTCGCCGACGATTGCGCGAGGCACGAGAACGGCTATCAGACGGTGAACAATCCTGCTCCGGGCGGACGCATGATGCCCGCGCCGCAGTTGCCCGATCCGAATACGGAGCAGGGGAAATCGCAGTTGAAATTCAGCATGCTGACCTGCTCGCAGCAGATCGATACGAAAATTTTCGCGTACATGAAGCACATTCGGCCGCGGCGCGTGTTGGTGCTCGACGAGCAGAAGGGAATGGCGACGGCGTTTCCGCTGTTCGTCCACGACGGGACGAGGCGCGGCGCGGCGCCCGATGCGCCTCCGGGAATGTTGCAGAATCTGGTGACAGTGGAGACGTTTGGAATTCGCGGCGGGTTGATACATGAGGTTGAGGCGTTCCCGTTTGTCACGATTCCGTACGGAATGGGGAATGGATGGACGATGGGATCCGGGAGATAGTGGCTAGTGGCGAGTGACTAGTGGCTAGAAAAACCGTGGGCGAATGGGCAGCACGGAGCCAAGCAAGAGTGCCGGGCACGACTGATCCCCCAGGCTCGACTAACCGTCGACCAGGGGGCCCCATTATGCGTGCCCCTACAGAAGAATCGGATTGCGGAAAGGTCTGAAGGGGGTGGAGAGATGCGAATGAAGAGAATCGTGAAGATGATGGTGATTGGGGCGGCGTGTTGCACGGCGGTTGCCTTGATGGCGGGACGATTTGCGCGGGTGGCGGCGGCGAGCGGGCCGATACCGACGGACTGCGATCGCGCGTGCCTGGAAGGACTGGTGACGCAGTATCTCGACGCGGTGGTGGCGCACGATCCGAAGAAGATGCCGTTTTCGGCCGACGTGCGATACACCGAGCAGGATCAGGTGATGCAAATCGGCGACGGATTCTGGGGCACGGCGACGGCGGTCGGCGGCTACAAGCACTGCTTCTCCGATACGACCGAGGAGCAGATCGGCTGCATCGTCACGATGCATGAGGGCGAACACCTGCTGATCATGAGCGTGAGGTTGCGGGTGCAGCTAGGCCGGATCACGGAAGTCGAGACGATGTACTACCGCGCGGGCGGCGGAGGACCGAACAATATCGCCGGGTTCGACACGAGCAAGCCCGAGCCGATCTGGTTCGAGACGATTCCGCCGGCGCAGCGCGCGTCGCGGCACCAACTGATCGCGGCGGCGAATATGTACTTTGCGGGGCTCGAGAACAACGACGGCAAGGGCGTCTATCCGTTTGCGGACGATTGCGACCGGATTGAGAACGGGATGCACACGACGAACAATCCGACGCTGACGCCGAATGCGCCGTTCAATGCGTTTGCGATGACGTGCATGCAGCAGTTCAAGAGCGGATATTACGCGGTGGTCACGCGAATTCATTCGCGGCGATTTCCCATCGTGGACGAGGAACGCGGCGCCGTGTGGGCAAACGTCGTCTTCGATCAGAACGGAACGGTGCAACACATTCACCTGACGAACGGGCAGGACGTCGACATGAAGAATTTCAACCGGCCGTCGACGATTGAAGTGACGGAGGTCTTTAAGATCACGGACGGCAAGATCCGGCGCATCGAGATGATGGGACCTGGGCTGCAGTATCACCTGAACAGCCCATGGGGCGGGATCAGCGACAAGTAGGGAAGACAGAAAAGACAAAAGGGAAAATGGAAAACCAGAAAAGGGCTCGGAAGCGCGTGCTCGCGTTCGTTGCGATGCTCGCGTTGGCACTCTCGATTTGCAGGGCGACTCGGGCGCAGGAGAACCCGAACGCGCCGCCGGTGACGGCCAGTCCGGGCACGGAAAGCGGAATTGCGACGTTTCAGCAGCGGTGCATGAGTTGCCACGGGAATCCGAACGTCCCGCAAGCGCCGGCGCCCGACGCAATCCGCCAGATGACTCCCGAAAAAATTTACGAGGGGCTGACCACCGGCCCGATGAAGCCGCAAGGTGACGAACTGACCGATGATCAGCGGAAAATGCTGGCGACGTTTTTGAGCGGGCGGCCGCTCGGCAGCATGAAAGCGGGCGACGCGAAGGACATGCCGAATCACTGCGCGTCAAATCCGCCGATGAGTGATCCGGCGAAAGGGCCGGAATGGGACGGCTGGAGCCCCGACATGATGAACTCGCGGTTTCAGAACCCGAAGGACGCAGGGCTCACGGCCGATCAAGTGCCGCAGTTGAAATTGAAGTGGGCGTTCGGCTATCCGACAGGGCTTTCGGCGTACGGCCAGCCGAGCTACGTCTCGGGGCGGATTTTCGTCGGAACGGACATCGGCTACGTATATTCGCTGGACGCGAGCACCGGATGCGTCTACTGGTCGTATCAAGCGAAAGGAAACGTGCGCGGAGCCGTAAGCCTCGCGCCGATTCGGCAGCATCCTGGAACGAAATACGCCGTGTACTTTGGAGATGCGCACGCGAATGTGTATGCCGTCGACGCGGAGAGCGGAAAAGAACTGTGGACGACGCGCGTGGATGATCACTTTATCGCGCGGATCACAGCGGCGCCGAAGGTGTTCAAGGGCCGCGTGTACGTGCCGGTATCCACTTCGGAGGAGTTTTCCGCGTCGGATCTCGATTATCCATGTTGTACGTTCCGGGGAAGTCTCGTCGCGCTCGACGCAAACACGGGCGCACAGGTCTGGAAGGCGTGGATCGTTCCGCCGTCGATGCCGACGCGGAAAAATTCGAAAGGCGTGCAGCAGTATTCGCCCTCGGGCGGCTCAATCTGGAATTCGCCGACGATCGATGAAAAGCGCCGCGCAATTTACGTGGGAACGGGCGATGGACAGAGCGATCCGGTGCCGGACACGACGGATTCGGTTGTCGCGATCGATATGAAAACGGGCGCTCTCTTGTGGCATTACCAGGCACAGGCGAATGACGCGTTCATGGGCGGTTGCAGCGGACCGACGAGAACCGACAACTGTCCGAAGGTGAACGGTCCGGATCAGGACATCGGGAATTCGCCGATTCTGAAAAAACTGGCGAACGGCAAGAGCGTCGTCATATTCGGGATGAAAAAAGGAACAGTGTTCGCGCTCGATCCGGATAACAAGGGCGCGGTCGTGTGGTCGAGGCAGGTCGTCGACATTCCGAAGGGGCAAGAGAACAGCTTCTACGCGCTCTTGAACGGCATTGTGTGGGGCGGGGCGGCGGACGATCAGTATGTTTACTACGGATTGCAGTCGGGCGGGATGGTGGCACTGAAGCTGGCGACGGGCGAGGTTGCGTGGCGCGCGAGCTTTCCGAAGACAGGCACCGCGCGCGTGGCTAATTCGGCGGCTGCGACGGCGATGCCGGGAGTCGTGTTCCTAGCCGGCTCGGACGGGAAGCTGCACGCGCTTTCGACTGGCGACGGTCACGTGCTATGGGAATACGACACTGCACAGCCGTTTGAAACCGTGAACAAGGTCGAAGCGAGGGGCGGGGCGATCGCGTCGATCGGGCCGTCGATTGCGAATGGCATGCTCTTCATCGGATCGGGCTACGCGGTGACGGGGAGCAATTCGGGTAACGTGCTGCTGGCGTTTTCGGCGAAGTAGCGTGAGCGAAGCCCAGCAGTCGCGGATTGGGCGAAGCATCCTTGCGGTTCTGGCCGGAATTGTCGTGGGTGCGGTGCTTTCTCTCGGAACGGATTTCGCGCTGCACGCGATTGGCCTCTTTCCGCCGGTCGGCAAGTGGACGAATGATTCGCAGTTCGCGATTGCGACGGCCTATCGCACGATCTACAACGTCCTCGGCAGCTACGTGATCGCGCGACTTGCACCGATTCGGCCGATGAGCCACGCGCTCTTCGGCGGCGTCCTAGGGCTTATCGTGAGCGCGGTGGGTGCGGCGACCACGTGGAACCACGTGCCGAGTCTCGGACCTCATTGGTATCCCCTCGCGCTGGTGATTCTCGCGCTGCCGTGAGCGTGGGTGGGCGGCAAATTGCGAGTGATGCAGCAGCGCAATTCGTCTTCGCGGGAAACGCACTAATCCGACGAAGAAGCTGAGCGGCGGGCGGCCATACCCTGCTCGAGCATCGAAAGAATCCAGGTCCAGCCGTCTTTGTGCTGGCGCCCCATTTCGTCGTCGGGGACGCCGGCGTGATGGATGGTGACTTCCGTCTGATCTCCGCGCGGTTCGAACGTGATCGTGAGTTTGGATTCGACTCCCTTGGTCGCCTCGGATACCCAGGTGTGCTCGATCTTGCGTGGGCGATCGATCTGAATGAATCGGCCGTAATGCGGCCAGTCGCGGTTCTGATGGTTCACCACAAAATAGAACAAGCCGTCGACCATCGGATTGAAAATCAGCCGCGCGGCGCCGAACCACGGCCCACCGGGACTCTTTGGGTCGATCCAGACGTCGAAAATCTTTTCAGGCGACGCGGGAATCATGCGGCTGACAGTGATGTCCGTGAGGTTCATCGTGGTTCCTCCTTTTGTTTCGCGAAGAAGCGTTCGAGCCGGTCGAGCCGATCGTTCCAGAACCGTTCGTAATTCAGAATCCATTTCGCAACGTCGCGCAGCGGCTTAGGAGAGAGCTGCAGGATCTTTTCGCGGCCGCGGCGTGTGCGGCGAACGAGGCCGGCGCGTTCGAGCACGCGCACGTGCTTGCAAAATCCGGTGAGCGACATCGGAAACGGCTTGGCGACATCGGAGATGCGGGCGGGGCCGCGCGCAAGGCGGTCGATGATGGCGCGCCGCGTGGGATCGGAGATGGCGGCTGAGGCTCGGTCGATCGAAGCGCTCGCTCGATACTGAACCATACGGTTCAGTATATTCGCCCGACGGATGTGCGTCAAGTCGGTAAGTCATTGGAAGGTGTTAGGGCTGAGAGACGTTGCGGCTGGGAAGATTGGGGGTCAGCTTGCGGACGATGAATTCCTGAAAAATTCCGGCGACGGCGGTTTCTCCGATTCGGATGCCGGCAGTTTCAAACGTGAGCCCCGCGCCGCGATTGCTGGCCGGGTAGTAGGCGTTGGCAATTCCGCCGGCGGCGAGGTTGCCGAGAATATTCGAGTAGTTCGGTTGCCACTTCTTGTTGTCGCCTTTGCAGATGAATGCGTTGCCGAACGCATAGAGCAGCCGAGAGCGAAAGCTGCCGGTGCCTTTGTAAAAGTAACGCGGATCCTGATGCAGGATCGAAGGTAGCACGGCGCCGCCGAGAAATGTGCCGTCGACCACATCCGCGTAAGTCGCGCCAAAACGTTTGCCGTATCCCTGCGCGCCTTGTCCATAACCTTTGAATTGATTCGTCGCCTGCTGGACGCCCGCCAGCGCACCAACCAACGCGATGCTGATTGGATCGGTCGAAGATCTCCAAGCGAGGTTGAATTTCTGCTTCGGCGTGAGCGGCGCCGCGTCGGGGATGTAGCTGACATAAAAATTCGGGATGAAGCCGAGGACGCGCTGGTGCTCTTCGAGCTTCACCTGCTCCTGCGCGATTTCCTCCTGCGTTTGCGTAACGGTTACGGAGATGATTGTGGTCGAGAGAGCCAGCGAAATCTCTGGCACGACATAGTGCTCGCCTGCGTGCACCGTGCCGGCGACGATTTCGGTGGTGAAGTTCGTTGCCGAGACGTTGAGCTGGAAATTTCCGGAAGGAACGTTGAGGAAATAAAACTGGCCGCTCGCGTCCGAGACGGTTTCCTGCGTCGATTGATTTGCGGCCGTGATTTTGATGTGCGCGCCGGGAATGAGAGCACCGGTCGGATCGACAACGGTTCCGGCGACGGTTCCCGTTGGCTCTGATTCGGACTGCTGGCTGGCACCCGAAGACGGTTTGGCCTTTTGCGCAGCGGAAGAAGCCTGCTCCAAATCCAGCGCAGGTTGCAGATCAGCGGCTCGGGCAGCGGACTCGACCGGAAGTAGAGGAAGGAGAGCAAACAGCGCTACAGGAGTCATTAAGCTACGCAGGGCACGTTCTCGAAGTATGTCCAATGCTCCTCTCAGGCACGACAACACAATAATTTACAGCCTTCCAACTGCCAGCCAACAAGAAAAGTTCCGCCGCACAAGCCGGACAGTTCGAAATAATTTGATGCTCAAAGAGATCAAAACGGCGGGCGTGCGCGGGCCGTTGCAGGAGACGCTAACAAAGTGGCACTTAAGAGATTCCGCTTGACATATGCCTATATGGGAATGTATTGTCCGGGCCATGGCAAGAGCAGCCACCACGTCGGACGCATTCAACGCCGTAGCCGAACCGCGGCGGCGCGAGATCCTCGAGTTTCTGGCGAACGAGGAGCGGCCCGTCGGTGACATCGTGCTCCGGCTGCGGCTGGAGCAGCCTTCCGTTTCAAAGCATCTGCGCGTGCTGCGGGATGTGGGACTCGTCCGCGTGCGGCGGGAGGGGCGCAACATGTTCTACCGGACCAATGCGGAAGCGATTCGGCCGTTGCATGACTGGACCGGCGAATTCGCACGTTTCTGGCGGCATCAGTTGAGCAGCATCAAAGAAAGGGCCGAAGCAAAAGTGAAGCATGGCCAGGCAGAAGCGATTTCCTTCAAGGAGGAATCATGAGCTCAGCACCGGTGACGAAAGTGGAAGATTTGACGTTGAACATAGCGGAAGAAATTCACGTAAAGGCACCGCTGGACGTGACGTTTGAGACGCTGTTGGAGCAACTCGGACCGCTCATGACTGCGGCCGAGAACCGACCGATGCCGATGAAGATCGAGCTATGGCCCGGCGGACGGTGGTACCGCGATCTGGGCGACAATAACGGGCACTTGTGGGCACACGTGCAGTCGGTGAAGAAGCCGACGCTGCTGGAATTCTACGGGCCGCTGATGATGTCGTTTCCGGTCGCATCGAACGTGCAGTACCGTCTGAGCGAGCAGGACGGCGGAACTCTGATCAAGTTCCATCACAAGGCGCTCGGTCCGGTTCCGGAAGATTACCGCCGAGGCATGGAGGGTGGATGGAGCAGCATCGCTGCGCGAGCCAAGAAGCGGGCGGAAGAGAAGAGCGCCCGGTAAGCGGCGCACACGACGGAGAGGAACAATGATCTGCCCGGTGTGCATCGCGAATGCGGCGTTGACGGCGGGAAGCGCACTATCGGGCGGGGGATTTGCTGCTGTGGCGTTCAAAGTTCTTCATGCACGGCGCGCATTGAAATTCGGTCATCGGAAAAATAGAGCGGAGAGGAGAAATGAAAATGGCTACAGCGGCGAGCAAGGGCGGATCCCCAAGAGTCGTGTCGCATGACGAGTGGATCGCGGTGCGAAAGGAATTTCTCAAAAAAGAGAAGGAATTCAGCAAGCTGCGCGACGAACTGAGCCGCGAGCGGCGCGAGCTGCCGTGGGAAAAAGTCGAGAAGCAGTATGTCTTCGAAGGGCCGAAGGGAAAGGAGACGCTGGCGCAGCTTTTCGACGGACGAAACCAGCTAGTTGTGTACCACTTCATGCTTGGGCCAGGATGGAAAGAGGGTTGCCCGAGTTGCTCGTATCTTGCGGATGGATTCGACGGCGCCGTGGTGCATGTCGCGCACCGCGATACGACCTTTCTTGTGATTTCGCGCGCGGCGCTGCCGGAAATCCAGGCGTTTCAAAAGCGCATGGGGTGGAGGTTCAAGTGGGTTTCGTCGTTCGGCAGCGATTTCAATTTCGACTATCAGGTTTCGGTCACGAAAGAGGAAATGGCGAAGGGCGATACGATCTACAACTACGCGCCCTCGAAGTTTTCGACCGAAGAGCGGCCGGGCGCGAGCGTGTTCTACAAGAACGGGGCGGGAGAAGTCTTTCACACTTATTCGACCTATGCGCGCGGGCTCGACATTCTGATCCCGACCTACAATTTCCTCGACCTGACGCCGAAGGGCCGCGACGAAGACGGGCTGGCGTTTTCGATGGCCTGGGTGCGGCATCACGACAAATACAACGATGGCTACATGCTCGACGTGAAGCAGCTCTACATTCCGCCGGCGGGCGCGCAGACCGGGGGTGGCCGTTAGTCGGCGCGTTCGCGAAGCGCAAAGATGGACGGAACGTCCACCGGTGGCGCGTCCGAGGCGAGATGGATGAGGACGATTTCCGCATTGGTGACGAGCGCGACCGTCATCAGCGCGATCACCACCCATCCGGGAGCGCTAAAGGCCAGCAGAGCAGTGAGTCCGCCCAGCAGAGACAATCCGTAAAATTTCGCGAGATAGGTGTGCGTCGCAGGATATTTTCTGAATCGTGCGAGGCTGACGGTGATGGTCGCCAGCTCGGACAATATGAGAAAAGCAATCGCCCAGAGCGTCTTGCTGATCGCCGGCTTGCACAAGATCCAGAGGGCCGCCAGAACAAATGCGTAATAGATCGCGTCGGTGACGCTGTCGAAGCGGCGGAGGGCTTGCGTTGAGACGCCGAAGCGTCGCGCGAGAATTCCGTCAAAGATGTCCGAGAGAGTGCCCACGAGCAGAATCGGCAGATAGATGATTCGCGGCGCGCCGGTGAACGCGCAGGCCAGTGCTAGCGGGCCAAGCAGCAGCCGCAGCGCAGTCAGAAGAAATGGGACGTGACGCTTCAAGTGCGAGCCTAGCCCCGTCCGGTAAGATACGCCGATTCACGCGACTAACAAACGCCTTTAGCAAGAAACTGACTAACCACCGATGGGCTGTGGCGCCCTACTTCATGCACTACAACTTCTGCCGGATTCACCAGACGTTGCGCGTGACCCCGGCGATGGCTGCGGGCGTCACCGATCACGTTTGGGAGGTTTCAGAGATACTCGGCCTCCTGAATCAAAAGAAACTCGCGGCCTAAGAAGTGAGGACCTAACCCTTTTGTCTAGTCGCTTTGATTCCTCAACTAAAAAACCAATGATTTCATTCGGAACTTCCTCAAACGGTGTTCCATTTCGTGAGAAATAAATTGCTAGGCCACCAACTCCGGCGGGGTTTAGAACTCCCCCAATCAATATGTAATGCGCGGCTAACGATAACAGTCGATCTATTGTGGACGGTGCTTCTGGAGCATAGCGCTCTAGAATCATTCCAGCTGGATTCGTAATATCTCCACCAAGTAGAACGAACTTTTGATTATCGCGTCTTTTGAAAACCACGACGCGCGCTTTTTCCACTTCGAACAGAATTTTCAATGCTTCTTGCTTTTTACTGTCAACGATTAGAGCCACAGTCTCACCGAAACTTAACGCTGTTTGTCGCTCTGAAGTTGGGATCGTCTTCCACTTTTGACTGCAAAGTTCCTCGATGAGAGCTATTGTGCCGTTCCACACATTTGAAATGCTTCCGACGATCTCCTGACCAACCTCAATTAGCAAGTCAGAACCGCTGCACGCCATAGCAATAGTTTTTGATTCATTGAACAAGACTTTTTCGGCTCCATGTTGAGTGACTCGCACCTTTCCAGTTTCAAGCGCCGATCTCTCAGCGTCTCGTCGCAAGGCGCTTTGAAACAAGGCAGCTTGTTTGGTATCCGTGGCCATTAACACCCCGTCTCTTGCGCCCAGAACGACCTGCATTGTCATCGGAGGCTCCTCCCCCCGAGGAAGGTAGCCCAATCTTTGGGAGGGGGCTAGACTTGAACTAGTCATCGCGCCCGTCCCATCGGCCAAAACCAAACTGGCCCACTACCTGTCCCCAGGTACCATTGACTTTCGCTTTTAATTCGCCTAGACTTTGCGCGACTGTGAGTGTGTTCACAGGGGGTTCTAGATGGCACTAACGAAACGCCAGAAAGAAGTGCTGAATTACCTGGTCGCGTTCATCAACAAGAACGGCTACTCGCCGAGTTTCGAAGAAATCGCGCACGCGCTGAAGCTGACGTCGCTCGCGACGGTGCACAAGCATCTTTCCACGCTCGAGAAAAAGGGATTCGTTCGTCGCGGGTACAACCAGAGCCGGTCGATCGAAGTGACGCAACTGCCGAAGCCGGTGCGCGAGGAGATCATGGACCGGCACGTGGTCGAGCTGCCGCTGGCCGGCCGGATCGCGGCGGGGCGGCCGCTGGAAGCGGTCGAAGACAACGAGACGATTTCGCTCGCCGATTTCACGCGTGGGCACAACAACTTCGTCCTCAAAGTGAAGGGCGAATCGATGCGCGAGGATCACATCCTGGACGGGGATTTCATCGTGGTCGAGCAAACGCAGGTGGCGAATCCGGGAGAGATCGTGGTCGCGCTGGTCGGCGAGGATGAGGCGACGGTGAAGCGTTTCTATCGCGAGGCGGGAGGGAAGATTCGTCTGCAGCCTGCGAATTCGACGATGTCACCGATCGTGGTGCCGGCGCAGGACGTGAAGATTCAGGGCCGCGTAGTGGGAGTTCTGAGGAAGTATTAGCGCCGTCTCACGTCAAGCGAAGAGAGATTCCTGCCTTGTCGGCAGGCAGGCTTCGACCCGCCTGCGGGCCCCGGAGCCGCTCAGTATAGCGAAGTCGGGCCTACGGCGAAGGGCGAAGCAGGTCGCTTAGATCGAAGGCGGCTGAGCTTGGCGCGCAAGCGGTCCGCATCGAATCCCGCCGATTGGCAGACCCTCCGGAAGTCCTTCTGATCTTGAAAGAGATATTGTTCGGCTTCACGCTGGGAGCGGAGAGTTCCTGAGACCCATTCCTGAATCGTCGTAACCAGAACTGCCTGCCACAGACGCATTTCCATCTCGCCTTGCGAACCGGCGAGCGCTGCTGCATGTGAAGCCACGGTTTCCCCCGGAACACCGTCGCCGCGTGCGGCGGCATTCAGTTAGCGAGAAGGCAAGTAGTTGGCCGAAATGGCGGCGCGACGCCTCGTTTGGCTGCCCGATGTGCTGTTTGAGTGAAGAGCAAAATGCTTGCGGCGAGGCGAGTTACGTCTTGGCGTTGATTGAACGCCGCCGCAAGCATGCCGCTGTGGAAATCGGCGCGGCAAGTACTACGGGAAATTTTCGCAGTGCGGATAATTTTTTCCGGTGGCGCCCTGCTTCCCCGCGCCGCATTTTCGCCAATCAAAACTGGCGCTGTCCATGTAACCTAGCGTTCGCCTGTACGCAAGGTCGTTTCGCCCGTTGATGCAAGGGACACAATTGTTCCAATTTGGGATTGGCGTTGAACTTTGCATGGGACTAGATTGATAGCCCCGGTCCACATCCATTCGGCAGTTTCCGGCGCACTTGGGCCCAAGGAGGCAGTGCAAATGTGGGGAGAGAAGAAGCCTGACGCTCCCGCTAGGACGCCGCTCCCGCAGCAGCCTAGACCGACAGCGACACCTTCAACCTTTTCAGGGGAGGCAAAGACCATGGCACCACTGGATTCGGCGTATCCGACGAGTGTGTCCGACCGCGCGAGCGGCGGGAATGCCCGGCTCGGAGCAAGTCTGCATGTAAAGGGCGAAATCACGGGCAATGAAGACCTGACGATCGACGGCAGCGTCGAAGGGCTCGTTCATCTCGAAGATCGAAAGCTCACGATCGGAGCGAGCGCACGGTTGACCGCCGACGTGATCGCCCGCGAAGTGGTTGTGTACGGCAACGTGAAGGGCAATCTGCGGGCACGCGACCGCATCGAGATCAAGAAGGACGGCTCGGTGGTCGGCGACCTGACGACCGCGCGAATCATGATCGAGGACGGCGCGTACTTCAAGGGCTCGATCGAAATCGACAAGGCCGGCGAGGCCAGCAGCGACAGCGATCTCGACAAGCCTGCGTATACGCGATCGTCTCGCGCGACGGCAACTTCGGCCAGCTCAGCGGATTAGTTGCGACGAATTCCAACCAGCCGGCGGGCCACAAGCAAGCGGTCCGCCGCTGAACCCCTCTTTTTGCGCCCGCAGTGAATTTCCGGAACTGCCTTTAGGCCAGGCGGACGACGTAGTCACCGTTCGCAGGCTCGAAAAACACTTTCTCTTCGCGCGAAAGCCATCCGATCGCCATGAAAAACAGGCTCTGCGGCGCATTGATCTCTTCCATCAGAGCGGCGAAGGTGAGAGGCCCTTCCTTGGAGAGCGTTTGCCAAATCGCGCCGGCGGTCTCGCCGATTTGAATGTATCCCACGGTATGAGCTCCTTTGGAGGATTGCTGTTTGAAGCGCTCGAGCCAGCAGTAAGCAGCGGCTTTTCGGAGCAGCCGGTCGAAGAGCTCAGGCTGAGAGGGCCGCGCGTTGGCCAGGGAACCGAGAATCGCGTTCATAGCCAAGGTGATTCTACGTGACACATAACGAAGTTAAGTTACGTTTCGATAACAAAGTCGTGAATAGTCGCCGAATGCGCGGACGGGTGTTGCGGTCCCGCACACGATCTTGACAGGTCGGGATTCGCGCTAAATACTTTCATAGATGCCCACGCCCTCTCGCAGAATGGTGTGCGTCGCTCTGGTCCTCACCGTGGTTGCGCTGAGTATCTATCTGGTTCCTGCCGGGCATGGATCGTTCTCCGCTGCGTACGGACCGACGGCAACGTTCAAGGCGCTGCGGGCATTGCTTCTGTTGATGATCCTGGTGACAGCGTCCATCAGCTTTCGCATGGCGTGCGGTGTGGCGCTGCCAGCTTTCGTCAATTCTTTCACCGGCTACAAGACCGTAATTCAAATCGCTCCCACGTTGTTCTCAGAAAATCCCCCGCTTCGCTGCTGATCTGATTCTTCGTCCCTGACAACTGAACATTTGTGCCTCTCGGCGACCGCCTGCGCGGCGCCAACAACCTTTCACTTTAGCGAACATGTTTGCAAATCACGGGGAGGAATTCATGAGGAACAATCGCTCGAAACAGGTCGTCATGTTAACGGCATTTGCGATGATTGCTTTCGTCTCAGGCTGTCACAAGCAGGTGGCCAGCAAGCCGGCTGCGACGCAGCCGCCGCAACCGGCTGCAGCGCCGCCGGCTCCCGCTCCGGCAAGCACATCGCCGCGGGCCGCCACCGCGGCACCGCGGCTGTCGGCACCCGCCGAGAGCCTGGAACAACTCTTCCAGGAGCATGTAAAGGACGCGTTTTTCGACTACGACAAGTCGGATCTGCGTCCGCAAGATAGACAGGCGCTGCTCGCGGATGCGGAGTTTTTGCGCCTTCATCCGGAGGTGGAGTTCACGCTCGAGGGGCATTGCGACGAACGCGGCAGCGAAGAGTACAATCTCGGCCTCGGAGATCGCCGGGCCAACAATGCGAAGCGTTTTCTCGTGGACGCGGGAATTTCGGAGTCTCGCATCCAGACGACCAGCTATGGTAAAGAGCGTCCGTTCTGCACCGAGCATGACGAGGCCTGCTGGAAAGAGAATCGCAGGGCCCACGCGGTGATGACTCCGTAGGCGTCCGTCGAAACTGGGCAGAAGGGTCCCGGAATTCGCCTGCGGAGGCGAATCCCGTGGAGCGGGAGTTGGTTTCGCTGAGTCGCTGATTGACAGCGATTGCGGCGTAGCCTAGACTTGACGTTTGTCTCCAGACGGAAGGGTGTGACTGAGTAATGCGAACGTACGTTCCAAAGGGCCGCGAGGCCGAAGATCTGACGGTTGGGAAGAACTGGTTTGTGGTCGATGCCGGAGGGCAGGTGCTCGGGCGTCTGGCGACGCGGGTGGCGAGGATTCTGATCGGCAAGGACAAGGCGAGCTTTACGCCGCATCTTGATTGCGGCGATCATGTGATCGTGATCAATGCCGAGCAGATCAAGCTGACGGGAAACAAGATCGACCAGAAGGTGTACCGGCGTCATAGTGGGTATCCGGGGGGGTTGAAGGAAGTCTCGGTGCGGTCGCTGATGCAGCGCCGTCCGGAAGAGGTAGTGCGCGAAGCCGTGCTTGGGATGCTGCCGAAAAACAAGCTTCGCGCGCGTCGTGCAAAGAAGCTGCGTGTTTATGCCGGAAGTGAAGCGCTCGCCCGCCACGCCGGACAGAAGCCCCAGCCACTGGCGCTGTAACCTCGCGAAATTTTTTTGAGATTCCACCCGCTCCACGCGGAATTCCGCAAACACGGGTATCTCGTCGCAACAGAGAATTGCGGCGAGGCTGAATAGGAGGCACGTTGGGTTCGAATTCGATAGCAGGTGGCGCGGCAAAGCAGTTTTACGGCACCGGGCGCCGGCGGGAATCGGTGGCGCGCGTGTATGTGAAGGCGGGAGCGGCGCGATTCACGGTGAACGGCCGTCCCGTGGACGATTATTTCCGCAACATCGCGTGGCACACGGCGGCGGTTGAGCCGCTGAGGTTCACGCAAATGCTCGACCAGGTGGAAGTGAACGCCATGGTGAAGGGCGGCGGCGTCGGCGGGCAATCCGGCGCGGTGCGTATGGGACTTTCGCGCGCGCTCGCGGCGCTCAATCCGGAGTTGCGACCGGCGCTGCGGAAAAACGGATTCCTTACGCGCGATCCGCGCATGAAGGAACGCAAGAAGTACGGACAGAAGGGTGCGCGGCGGCGGTTCCAGTACAGCAAGCGCTAGTCGCGTGCACGGTTTTCTCACGTGCTCGCCAATGCGAGCGCGCGAGAATTAGTTGCGGAAGCGGGCAGCAAAAGATGTAGAGTCCAGCCCGCAGGGGCGGACCAAATTCACGGCCGGCACGGTACCGGCAGAAAAGGATGCTGTTCCGGGAAACCGGAATCGCCCTCGGGCGAACGCAGCCTCCGGGCACAAGCATCCCTCTAAGGAGAGGAGACACTTTGGCAGTCGAAATCACAATGAAAGAGCTGCTGGAGGCCGGCGTTCACTTCGGCCACCAGACGCGGCGCTGGAACCCGAAGATGAAGGAATACATTTTCGGCGAGCGCAATGGAATCCACATCATCGATCTGCAGAAGACCCTGAAATTGTTCCGCGAGGCCGCGCGCTACATCGCCGAACAGGCGGCGCAGGGCAAGAGCGTCCTCTTCTTGGGGACGAAGCGGCAGGCGCAGGAAGCCATCGCGGAAGAGGCGCAGCGGTGCGGGATGTTTTATGTGAATCACCGTTGGCTTGGCGGTACGCTGACCAATTGGGTCACGCTGCAAAAGTCCATCAAGCGGCTAAAGCTGCTGAAGTCGATGTCTGAAGATGGACGCATGGCCGAGTTTTCCAAAAAGGAGGGCGCGCGGCTTGAGCGCGAGCTGAAGCACCTCCAACAGAATTTTTCGGGCGTCGAGAACATGACCACGCCGCCGGACGCGATGTTCGTCATCGACCCGAACGCGGAAGTGATCGCCGTGCGCGAAGCGCGACGGATGGGCATCCCGGTGGTCGCGATTGTGGACACCAATTGCGATCCTAGCCTCGTCGATTGGGTCATCCCGGGCAACGACGATGCCCTGCGCGCGATTCGGCTGTTTACGTCGAAAATTTCCGACGCGGTGCTGACCGGCAGACAATCCTTCGAGCAGACGCAGATCGCCGATCAGAAAGTGGCGGAAGGCGCTCCCGAAGAAGCTCCGGAATTCGTCGATACGAGCGCCTACGAACGGTATGAAAAAATGGAAGGCGACTTCGTTGAAGGCGAAGTGGCCGAAGTCGCCGAAGTCGCCGACGAGGCAGCCGCATCCGTCTCGACCGAAGACGAGGGCGCGTCCAGATAGCATCGGCGGCGCGCTCCACACCTAGGTCCGGCTTCACCGGAACGATGCAATCCAACTAAATCAAAAGGAATCGAGTAGACCGATGGCGACAGCACCCGAACCCGGCAAGAACCCCTCCGCGCAACTCGTAAAAGAGCTGCGGGACAAAACCGGCGCGGGCTTTTCCGATTGCCGCGCGGCTCTGATTGAAGCAGGCGGCGACATCCAGAAGGCCGTCGACGTACTCCGCAAGAAGGGGCAAGCAGCAGCGGCGAAGAAGGCGACGCGGACGACGTCGGAGGGGCTCGTCTGCTGCTACATCCACGCGGGTGGGAAGATCGGCGTGCTCGTCGAGATCAATTGCGAGAGCGATTTCGTCGCGCGCACGGAAGATTTTCAGCGTTTGAGCCACGATGTGGCCATGCACATCGCGGCGCTCGATCCACGCTTTCTGCGTCGCGAAGACGTGACACAGGAGACGCTCGACCGCGAGCGGGAGATCTACCACGAACAGGCGAAAACGACCGGCAAGCCGCCGGCCGTCATCGAGAAAATCGTCGCCGGGAAAATGGAAAAGTTCTACGAAGAAAACTGCCTCTATGAGCAGCACTTCATCAAGGACGAGGGCGTTACGATTAAGGAACTCGTCGATCAGGCCATCGCGAAAATGGGCGAAAACATCGCGATTCGGCGCTTTTCGCGGTTCAAGGTCGGCGAGGGTGATGGTTCGCCCGCTGCAGAGTCCGCGCCGGGCGATTCGGATGGAAACGCGCCGGTTCCGGCGCAGCAGTAGCCCGCGCGGGAAGCGCCAGGCCTCTCTGCTCACCTGATTCTCTGCTAGAATGCCGCGAGCGATGGCGACAAAACCAGCCAGAGTCAAAACCTCATCCAGTCCTGCGCGACACCGCGAGGCGAAAAAGGCACCGGTTTACAAGCGCATCGTCGTAAAACTTTCCGGCGAGTCTTTTTCCGGTCCCGATAGCTACGGCATCCACGCCGAAACGATTCAAAGCATCGCGCGCGAAATCAAACTCGTGCAGGACTTGGGCGTTCAGGTGGCGCTGATCGTCGGCGGCGGGAACATCTTCCGCGGCGCGCGTCAGCAGGGGCTCGACATCGACCGCGCCACGGGCGATTACATGGGCATGCTTGCCACCGTGATCAATGGCCTCGCTCTACAGGACGCGCTCGAAAAGGTTGGCTGTCTGACAAGGCTCATGAGCGCGATCGAAATGCATCAGGTAGCCGAGCCGTTCATTCGCCGGCGAGCCACGCGACACCTTGAGAAAGGGCGCGTCGTGATTTTCGCCGCGGGCACCGGGAATCCGTACTTTTCAACCGACACGGCTGCGGCGCTGCGCGCGATGGAGATCAAGGCGCAGGTGATTTTGAAAGCGACGCGCGTCGATGGGATCTACGACGCCGATCCGGAAAAATTTGCGACGGCGAGAATGTTCGACCGGATCACGTACCTCGAAGTGCTGCAAAAAGGGCTTTCGGTGATGGATTCGACGGCGATCTCGCTCTGCATGGACAACAAAATGCCGATCGTCGTCTTCAATATGAACGTGCCGGGAAATTTGAAGCGCGTTGTGGTGGGCGAGCGCGTTGGCTCGATCGTCACAGCGGAGTGATCCGGCACTGGCGGAGGTTTAGGTTTCAATGACGACGATTGCCACAAGCAAAGACGCTCTCGCGCAGGCGAAAATCCGGATGGAAAAGGCCGTGGAGGATTTTCGCAAAGACCTGGCGAGCGTGCGCACTGGGCGCGCGAATGTGGCGCTGCTCGATCACGTGCGGGTCGATTATCACGGCACTCCGATGCCGATCAACCAGCTCGGTACGCTGAACGTCCCCGACCCGATGATGATCGTGATTTCGCCGTGGGATCCGGGCGCCCTCACGCTGATCGATAAAGCGATTCGCACGTCCGACCTCGGTCTCAATCCCACGAATGACGGAAAAGTAGTCCGCGTGCCGATTCCGCCGCTCACGGAAGAGCGCCGCAAAGACCTGGTGAAGCACATTCACAAGGTTCTCGAAAATCACCGCACAGCCGTGCGAAACATCCGGCGAGACATCAAGGAAGCCGTCGAGAAACTCGAGAAGGAAAAGAAGATCAGCGAAGATGAACGCAAGCGCTCGCTCGACGAACTCGAAAAGCTGACCCACTCCGAAACGAAGAAAATCGAAGACCTGTCCGCCGCCAAAGAAAAGGAAGTCATGGAAATCAAGTAACAATCCGATCAAGATTGTCATCCCGAGTGAGCAACGCGAACGAGGGATCCCTCTTTCTGCCGCGTAGCCGATCACGGCTTATGAATACCTTCCTGACATCAGAAATCCGCGCGCTTCTCAGGCAATTGGAAGAACATGGCCGAGCGCATGATGCCGCCGAGCCGGAACATTCGAAAAGAATGCTGAACTTGGAGCCGGAGACGGCGGAACTTGTCAGCATTCTTGCGAGGAGCTCCGAGGCGCGGCAGGCATTGGAGATCGGCACGTCGAACGGCTACAGCACGATCTGGCTGGCCGCGTCGATCGGCCTGACAGGAGGGCGCGTCGCCAGCGTTGATCGCAGTGCGGAAAAGCAGCGAATGGCCCGCGAGAATTTGTCGCGAGCCGGCCTTACGAAATACGTAGACTTGCGATGTGGAGACGCGACCGAAGTCGTCGCTACGCTTCAGGGCCCATTCGATTTCGTGCTTTTCGACGCGGACCGGAAGAGCGCGCCCGAACAGCTGAAAATTCTTTTGCCGAAACTCGCAAGCAAAGCCTTGGTCTTGGCGGACAATGCTCTATCGCATCCGGCGGAAATTGCGGACTACATCGGAATGGTCGAGAGTCTGCGCGAGTTTCAACACGTAGTCGTACCCATTGGCAAGGGCTTGAGCGTCGGATTTTATTCGGCGGAGTGAGACCACGATCAATATGGCAAAGAATTTTTTTCGCGATAAAGTGGTGCTCATCACCGGCGCCTCTTCGGGCATCGGCGAAGAACTGGCGCAGCAATTGGGGCAAGCCGGAGCAAAGCTGACGCTTACGGCGCGGCGCGTCGATCTACTCGAAGCGCTGGCGAAGAAGATTGCGGCGAGCGGAGCGCCAAAACCTCTCGTCGTGCAGTGCGACGTCACGCAAGATGCCGATCTCTCGCGCGCCGTCTCGGAAAACATGCGGCAATGGGGAAAGCTCGATGTCGTGATCGCCAACGCGGGCTTCGGCGTAGTCGGGGCATTCAAGAACCTTACAGTCGAGGACTACCGCCTCCAGTTCGAGACGAATGTTTTCGGAGTCTTGCGGACGATCTACGCGGCATTGCCGGAAGTCGAGAAGGCGGAGGGAAACATCGTCATCGTCGGAAGCGTGGCCGGTTGGGTCGCGTCGCCCGGCGGGTCGCCTTACGCGATGAGCAAGTTCGCGCTGCGGGCGCTGGCCAATGCGATCACGCCTGAGCTGAGGTCGTCAAACATCAAAGTAACCCTGATCAGCCCGGGATTTGTGGCGAGCGACATCCGGCGCGTGGACAATCAGGGCAAGGTTCACTCCGGCGCCAAGGACCCGATTCCAATGTGGCTCATCATGCCAACGGATACGGCGGTGCGGCAGATTCTGCGCGCGGTAGCACGCGGCAAGCGCGAAGCGATCATCACCGGCCACGGAAAAATTTTCGTGTTCCTGCAGCGCTTCATGCCGTGGACTCTTCGCCTGGCGGCCATCCGAATGGCGAAGGTGCGATACCGCCCCGAGCCGCGCTAATCGGCTGCGCATTCGGCGGCTGTAAAAGCCGAAATCCGACTCAGCGGATAGCCTCGAAAGAATGCAAGAAGCCCGACCCAGCAAAACCGCGTACATGGTCGCGCTGCGGCGCGCGGCGCACCAGATTCTCGACAGTCCCAAAGTTTTCGACGATCCGATCGCGCTGCCGATCCTGGGTCCGGGCGCGGAACAGCGAATTCGCAGCGAGCCGCGATTCCTGAACCGCTTCGGCAAGCTCGTGCGCGCGTCGATGGCGGCCCGCAGCCGCTACGCAGAGGATCAGCTGGCGCGCTCGATCGAACGCGGAACGCGCCAATACGTGATTCTCGGCGCGGGACTCGACACGTTTGCGTATCGAAACCCTCATTCGCAGCCGGATCTGCGCGTGTTCGAAGTCGACTATCCCGCGACGCAGGAATGGAAACGCATACGCCTCGTGGCCGCCGGAATTTCGATTCCCTCGTCGGTGACGTTTGCGCCAGTGAATTTCGAGCATCAGACGCTTGCGGACGGCTTGCGCGAAGCGGGATTCGACGCGGCGAAGCCGGCATTCTTCTCCTGGCTCGGCGTCACGATGTATCTAGAGCGTGAAACCGCGATGAACACTTTTCGCTTTATCGCGTCATGCGGCAAGGGAAGCGGCGTAACGTTTGACTACATCGTTCCACGAGAATCGCTAAATTGGACGGGCCAGCTCGTACTTCGCGCAATGGAGCGCCGCGTCGCGAGGGCGGGCGAGCCGTTTCGCACGTACTTCGCGCCGGCGGACTTGCGCGCGGAACTCGGAAGAATGGGATTTTGCACGATCGAGGATTTGGGCGGCGATGAGTTGAATGAACGTTACTTCAAGAACCGCACGGATGGATTGCGCGTCCCCGGAGTGCTGGGCCGCTTCATGACGGCAACGACCTGAACTGAGCGCACACTTGAGTTCCAGCGCCACGCATCGGAGCTACTGTGCTGGGCGCGCGTCTTCGGGAAGAATCAGT
The DNA here is from genome assembly GCA_035622875.1 of Candidatus Acidiferrales bacterium. Lineage (GTDB taxonomy): Bacteria > Acidobacteriota > Terriglobia > Acidiferrales > UBA7541 > Palsa-295. Next base: position 7,553 of record DASPUN010000087.1, on the reverse strand, counting down.
GTGAAATTGCACTGGCCCGGTTTCGCCGTGCAGGAGAGCGTGCCGCGGCGAACCAATTTCGCGGGCGCTGCGTCAGGAAACACAGGCCCATAGTCGAGCGTCCGCAAGCGCTCCGCAAGCGGCTTCAATGCAACGCTTCCGCCGATGAATTTGACGGCCTCGACTCGCGCCTTCTTCTCGGCCGGTGCGAGCAGCACGAAAAAGTCCGCCTTCGCGTCTTCCACTAGAACATTGCCGACGGGAACCGTTCGAAGCGCCTCCAGCTCGGGCTTGGCTTTGCTGACAAGCTCATCGATTTTCGCGTTGCCGCCCAAGAGCAGCGTGAGGCGCGCGCGGGTGTCGGGAATTGCGTGCGGCGCAGCGAGCGCAAGGGCGCATGCGTGGATCGCTCGGTCCTTCTGACCGAGTTTCTCGTAGATTTGCGCGAGGTGGTCGCCCGCTTCGCCATCTTCGGTCAACAGCCAGGCGGCGTGGAGGTACGGCATCGCGCGATCAAAGTCGCCTTTCTGAAAATAAATCCAGCCGAGCGTGTCCCAGTACGCTGCGATGTCTTCGACCTGATTGAGCGCCTTGTCGGTCACGTGAGCCAGATCCGCTGAACGAAGCGTCGCGCTGACGTCGGCGATCGCGAGCTCGGAATATCGCAGCGCCCTATCCAGCGCGAGCTTTTGCTCGGCGAGATCGAATGCGGCTTCATTGAGTGTCGTGGGCGAGTGCGAAAGCGAAGTGGCTTTGTCGAAAGCCGCCAGCGCTTCGTCGGCCTTACCGGTATTGGCGTAGGCCCGGCCGAGATTTAATTGCAGGTCGGCATTTTTCGGCGAGAGGATCGCTGCCTTTTCGAGTTCGGTCACCGCCTCGGGATACTTGCGCTGATCGAGCAGAATTTCTCCGAGCTCTGCGTGAGCAACCAGATCGAGTGGATCGATTTCGATTTGCTTTCGAAACGCGGATGCGGCTTCCTCGACATTCTGTTGCTGCTTGAGCGCGAGGCCGAGGTACTCGTTGGCGTGCTCGTCCGACGGATTGATTTCGAGCTGCTTTCGGAGCGCGGCAATTCCTTGGTCGTACTTCCCGACGCGCAAGTAAGCAAGCCCCAGATCGTTCCATGCGTGCCTGTGCTGCGGCTCGAGCTGAACCACGCGCTCAAGCAACGGGATCGCCGCAGGTGCGTCGCCTGAATTGAATGAAGCGAGTCCGGCTTCGAGCAGTTCATCGGCCGTCGCCGATGCGGGTATCGTGGGACCACCCGGCGCGCTGTTCTCGACGATGAGCGGCTGGTTTTCGTCCGCCGTGACGGCACGCGCGAACGCGGCATAGTCGTCGGCACGAGTTGCCGGGAGTTCGCGCATTTTGAAATCGAGTGAGCGCGATGCCGTGATCACGCCGTCCGCAAACTGGTAACTCGACTTGAACTCGGCGTAATCGTGTGCGACCGATACGCCGACCGGAGCTTGCGCCGAAAACGTGGCCGGCAGGCGCACCTTCAGGCTGACGGCCACATTGAGCGGGCTGCCAAGTTCGATCGGCTGCGTCTTTTCGCTGGGCGGGTCGGGCACGCCGATCGCGAGCAGGGGCAGGGCGGTGCGGGTTTTCTTGCTCGACCAGCCGATGAAATTCGACTGCGCGAAGCCGATCTCGAGCGCGAAGGGATTGTGCGTCGCCATCGGGTCGCTCGGCTTCACGGACACGACTTCCCCGTGAATCCCATCGAGAGAGAGAATCGTCTGGCCGAGTCGCTTCCACTGAGACTCGGGCGTCTTGTGAAACGCCGAGCGAAGCACCAGTTCGGTGTCGCCTCGCACGGAGTAATGCGCTGTAGCGGTGAGCTTGCCGAGTTCGCTCACTTGGCCATCAATATCCACACGCTGCACGGAAAGAAACGGGGGATCGGCAGGCGTCTCAACGATTTTTCCGGAGCCGTCGCTGGGAATCAGCAGGGCGGATTTTTTGCGAAGCGCGGATGCAAGCATGCGGAACGGAGCAACATCGACCGTCGAATCCATCCAGACGAGATCTTTCCCGGCTGGCACGGCGGTGATCGCATGGTCGAATTGCGCCGGCGATGAAAGCGACGCGTCCAGCGTGCGGGCCGATGGGATCAGCACCGCATCGCCTGAAAACCCCGCCGCCTCGAGCATTGCGGCGAGCAGCGTGTGCTTGTCCTCCGAATCTCCGTATTGGCTGGCGAAGACGTCGGCTGCCGAGCGGGGCTGATATCCCACTGCGCCGAAAGCGAGCGGCGCGAAGCGAACCTTCGTCGACACGTAATCGTAAATCTCCTGCATCTTTTCGAGGTCCGTCGCGCGGCCTGCGGTCAATTCTTGCGTCTTAGCGCGGATGTCGGACGTGGGTTCGGCGCGGCCTTGCTCAAGCTTCGCATACCACCGCGCGACTTGAGCCCAGCTTGCGAATGTCGTGAGTTGCACGTCGGGCGCTTTGGCCTTCGACTGGTTCGCAGCTTTTTGCGAATCATCGGCGGGGCGTTTCAGATTGGCGTGCTTCCAGCGATAAATTGTTCGGCCGCTGCTGGTCACTGTCGCGTAAGGCTTGGCCGCCGAAGACTTGAGCGTCACTTTGCGCGCAGCCGGCACATTGATCTCAACGCGCTCGTCGAATACGACGGCGCTATCGATGAAGCGGTGTTCGAACCAGAATTCCCCCGCTGCCTCCGGCGTGATCATGCGCTTCGCAACTTCGTATTCGAGTGTGTCGCCGGGAGCGAGCGCGGCAACTGTGATTTGTTTCTCCTTGCAGTTTGCGTACGCAGGAAAATCGCGAGCGGCCGCTGCGACGGCATCCTTGATCGCTTCAGGTGTGACTTCGGTTGTGCTGCCGTCAGATTTGCGGACGCGCGCATAGTGGACGTCGATTCGTTCGTTCCCGGCGTTGTAGCCGAAGACGAGTTGGCTCCATTGCTGCACGCCAGCGTCGGTCTGCACCTTCACGCGCACGCGGAGATCCTGTTCTCCGGTACCGTCGCTTTCGAATCGCGCGATCGTTTCAAATTGCTCGATGACGAATGGTTCGCGCGAAAAATCTGCCTGGGTTTTCGGCGGAACGGATTTGGCGGAAGGAGCCTGCGCGTGCGCCGCTGGCGGCAGAATCGTCAGGCAAATTAGCGCGAGCGAAGCCGGTTTCACGGATGCTCCCTGTTGAAAACTGTCGGCGCAAGTTTAGGTGCCTTCGGAACCGCCGGTAAAGGGTTGATGCCGCCGCAGTTGTGCAGTTTCCAACCCTCCCCGTAAGATGAGAGAAGGCCTGCGACAAATCTAGGGCTGGGTGCACCGAGAATCTAGGCAGGAAGGCTTCGGTCCCCGCGGTTGTCTGTAAGCTTCTGAATATTAATGACATACTTCTCACAAACCACGTCTGGGCAACGACGATGGCCAGCCTTCCATGGTTGCGCGGGTCGAAACGCGGTCATCACCCGCCGAATTTCTACCGGGGCGCGGTTCTAGAACGAAACAGGCCTGAAATCGGCACAATCGGCTGCGCAGCGCGGAGCGGTCCGCTCTAACATCCACATTTTCCACAGTGATATCATGTTGACACGTTTTGTTGTTTTACCTATACTTTGTGGGTTTGAGAGGGCCATTTGGCCCGGTGGTGAAAGGGAAGTCTTCCCGCCCCGGAACAAAGAACGACGGAACGGGGTTGAGAAGAGCGGCCGAAATGGGGCGCCAGCCCCGCAAAGCCGTGCGAGCCCTCCGCATTTGGCAGATGCAGTTCACTCCTTGGGGTGAAGTAGCGTCAGCGCGGAGTACCTGGTAGCTCCTTCAGGTTGGGCGACCTTTTCTGTTCATGCACCCGCAAATTTCTGCGCGGGCTGGTTTGGACTGCGCGGAATCACATTAACCGAAGTCTCTAAAGCAGGGGGCAAAGTGCCGACGTTTTCACAACTAGTGCGCTATGGGCGCGAGCAAATTCGCGCGAAGACGAAATCTCCGGCGCTCGAGGGATGCCCAGAGAAGCGCGGAGTTTGCGTTCGCGTCTACACGCAGACGCCGAAGAAGCCGAACTCGGCTTTGCGCAAAGTGGCGCGCGCGCGCCTAACCAACAGCGCCGAAGTGACGACCTACATTCCCGGCATCGGGCACAACCTGCAGGAGCACTCGATCGTGCTCGTGCGCGGAGGCCGCGTGAAGGATTTGCCGGGCGTCCGCTATCACGTGATTCGCGGCACGCTCGATGCGGCGGGAGTTGAAAATCGCAAGCAGGGGCGTTCGAAGTACGGCGCCAAGCGGCCGAAAGCCGCACAGAAGTAGGAGAGCAGATAAATGCCACGTAAAGGCTGGGTTCTTCGCCGAAAAATTCCAGGCGATCCGGTGTACGGCAGCGACCTCGTGCAAAAGTTTATTTCGAGCATGATGTACGACGGCAAGCGCTCCACCGCGCAAATGATTTTCTACGACGCAATGGAGCAGGTGGCGAAAACTTCGAACGACGACGCATTCAAGCTGTTCAAGAAGGCGATCGAAAACTGCAAGCCAACTCTCGAAGTGAAGACGCGGCGCGTCGGTGGCGCGAACTATCAGGTTCCGGTGGAAGTGAACCCGTTCCGACGGCAGTCGCTTGCGATCCACTGGCTGGTGCTGTACGCGCGCGAGCGGTCCGGCAAGTCTATGACGGACAAGCTAGCAGGAGAAATTCTGGACGCGGCGAACGGCCGCGGCGGCGCAGTGAAAAAGAAAGAAGACGTGCACCGCATGGCGGAAGCAAACAAGGCGTTTGCGCATTATCGCTGGTAACGCACACGAATTTTCGAAATGGCACGACAGGTACAACTCGATCAGACGCGCAACATCGGGATCATGGCGCACATCGATGCGGGGAAGACCACCTGCACTGAGCGCATCCTGTTCTACACGGGTGTGACTTACAAGATCGGCGAAGTGCATGAAGGCACCACCGTGATGGACTGGATGGAGCAGGAGCGCGAGCGCGGCATCACGATCACGTCGGCGGCGACGACTGCCTCGTGGAAGCGCTTCGACAAGAGCTACCGCATCAATATCATCGACACGCCCGGCCACGTGGACTTTACGGTGGAAGTCGAGCGGTCGCTGCGCGTGCTCGATGGCGCAGTCGCAGTTTTTGACGCGGTCGCGGGTGTGCAGCCGCAGTCGGAGACGGTTTGGCGGCAAGCGGACAAATACCGCGTGCCGCGCATCGCGTTCATCAACAAGATGGACCGCATCGGCGCTGATTTCGACCACTCGATCCGCTCGATGCGCCAGAGACTTTCCGCCCACCCCGTTCCCGTCAATTATCCCATCGGCCGCGAAGACAATTTCGTAGGTGTTATCGACTTCATCGAAGAGCGCGCTGTCGTTTGGAAGGATGAGACGCTCGGCGCGGAATACGAAATCCTGCCGCTTGAAAAGCTTTGGGACGCCGCGTATCTGAAGACGCGGCCCGCGCTTGAAACGGCAGTAAAAGCCTCAGCACTTACCCCTGAATTCTACAAAGAGCATCGCGAAAAAGTTGTCGAGTACATCGCCGAGCATGACGACGCCATCCTGGCGAAATACCTCGAACAGCATAAGCTTGAGCCGGAGGAGCTGCGAGCTTCTCTGCGCCGCTCGACAATTGCGCTCAAGCTCGTGCCGGTGATCGCCGGTTCCGCGTTCAAGAACAAGGGGATTCAGCCCCTGCTCGACGCTGTGATTGACTATTTGCCGTCGCCCGTGGATGTGCCGCCGGTCGAAGGAACGTCGGTCGATGGCTCCGATGCTTTGGTGCGGCGCGCATCGGACGATCAGCCGTTTGCCGCACTCGCGTTCAAGATCATGACCGACCCGTACGTCGGCCATCTGACGTATATCCGCGTTTATTCCGGAGTGCTGAAGACGGGTCAATCGGTTTACAACTCGACCAAGAAGACGCGCGAGCGCATCGGGCGCCTGCTGCGCATGCATGCGAACAAGCGCGAAGAGATTGAATCGATTGAAGCGGGCGACATCGCGGCGTGCGTAGGCCTGAAGAACGTAGCCACCGGCGACACGCTCTGTAGCGAAGAAAAGCCGATCGTCCTCGAATCCATCGAATTTCCCACCCCAGTTATTTCCGTCGCGATCGAACCCAAGACAAAAGCGGATCAGGAAAAGATGGGTGCGGCGCTCGGCAAACTGGCCCAAGAAGATCCGACGTTCCGCGTTCATACCGAGCACGATACCGGTCAGACTTTGATCTCGGGAATGGGCGAGCTGCACCTTGAAATCATCGTCGACCGCATGATGCGCGAATTCAACGTGCAGGCCAACGTCGGCCGGCCGCAGGTCGCCTATCGCGAGACGATTTTTAAATCGGCCGAGGCGGAGCACAAACACATCAAGCAGAGCGGCGGACGCGGTCAGTACGGCCACGTCAAGCTGCTGGTCCAGCCGCTGCCGAGCGCGAGCCACGAGGACATGCACGAAATGTCCACCGACGAGCTTGACGAGCTCGCCAAGCAAGTCGCGGGCAAGGGCGGCAAATGGCGCTTCGACAAGGAGCACCGGCTCCTGTTCATCGATAAGATCGTCGGCGGCGTGATTCCGAAGGAATTCATTCCCCCGATCGAGGACGGCGTCGCCGAAGCGATGGAAAACGGCGTCCTCGCTGGCTACGAAATGGTGGACGTCGCGGTCGCGGTGATCGACGGCAGCTACCACGAAGTAGACAGCTCGGAAATCGCGTTCAAGATTGCGGGATCGATGGCGTTCAAGGAAGCGTGCCGCCGCGCGAGCCCGAAATTGCTTGAGCCGATCATGCGTGTCGAGGTTGTGGTTCCCGAAGATTACATGGGACCGGTGATTTCCGACCTCAACTCGCGGCGCGGCCAGTTGCAGGGTCGCGAATCGCGCTCGGGGAGCGAAATCATCAACGTGCAGGTGCCGCTTGCGGAGATGTTCGGGTATGCAACCGATATTCGCAGCAAGACGCAGGGCCGCGGCAGCTTCACGATGCATTTCTCACATTACCAGCAGGTGCCGCCGAATATCGCGGAAACCATCGTTACCGGGTCTAACGGGCACAAGGGCAAGAAATAGCGCAGGAACGTTACTGGAGCGGAGAGAGATATGGCGAAGGAGAAATTCGAGCGAGTTAAGCCGCACGTAAACGTGGGGACGATCGGGCACATCGACCACGGCAAGACGACGTTGACGGCGGCGATCACCAAGGTGCTCAGCAAGAACAATCCGAAGGTGTCGTTCCGGGCCTTCGACACGATCGATAACGCGCCGGAAGAGCGCGAGCGCGGGATCACCATCGCGGTGTCGCACGTCGAGTACGAGACGGCGAACCGCCACTACGCGCACATCGATTGCCCCGGTCACGCCGACTACGTGAAGAACATGATCACGGGCGCGGCGCAGATGGACGGGGCGATTCTGGTGGTGGCGGCCACCGATGGTCCGATGCCGCAGACGCGGGAGCACATTCTTCTGGCGCGTCAGGTGGGCGTGCCGTACATCGTGGTGTTTCTGAACAAGTGCGACATGGTGGACGATCCCGAGCTGCTGGAGCTGGTGGAGCTGGAGGTGCGCGAGCTGCTGAAGACGTATCAGTTC
>DASPUN010000086.1:0-118261 GCA_035622875.1 Candidatus Acidiferrales bacterium | reverse complement strand
TTTCGACACTCCCTCGAAGCGCGCGTTTGGTGCGCCGCAGGGAATTTCAAATTTGGCCGGGATGTGCCGCGCCGTGCGGATTCCGGTGATCGCAATCGGCGGCGTCGATGCAGAAAATGAGAAGGAATGTCTCCGCGCAGGAGCGGCGGGGATTGCAGCGATTCGATTGTTTCAGGAAACGAGCAAATTGGCGGACTTGCAGAGTGTCGTCGAACGCCTGCATCGCGCCGATTGAAATGAAAAACTAAGCGCCGAGCCAGCGGCCGATCGGCTGCAGGTTTTCGACGTGGTCGCAAACCACTTTGAGGACTGCGGTCACGGGGATCGCCAGAATCAGGCCCATCGGCCCCCAGATCCAGCCCCAAAAGAGCAGCGCTACCGTAAGCGCCACCGCGTTGAGCCGTACTTTCCAGCCGACCAGTGCAGGAATTAGCAGGTTCGCAGTGACGATATGAAACATCGCCAGCATCGTAAAGATGCCGATGAAGGGTCCGACGGTGTGGTATTGCTTCAGACCGATCAGCAGAGGCGGAATCCATGAAAGGACCACGCCTAGATACGGAATCAGATTGCAGATGCCGGAAACCAGTCCCGTGAGAAACGGAAAATCGAGCCCGAGCGCCCAGAAGAAGAGCCAACTGGCCACGACGAGCACCAATCCCACCAGCGCCGTGCCCATCAGATAGCTCCGCAGAACTTGCGTGACATCGGCAAGCGTGTCGCGCACTTCGGTGCGCTTGTTCGCCGGAAACAGCTGCATCGTGGCGTGCCAGACCTGCCGCTTCGCTGCCAACATGAAAAAGACGAGAAACGGCACGAAGGTCGCGGCGAGAATGAATTCGGAAAGCGAGCCGAGCCGACCGACGAGTGCGTCGCGGACCGGATGCGATTCGGCGACCGCCACGATCTGCTGACCCGATTTCGCCGTGGGCTCGATCTCAGAAACGTGCTTCTCGAAGCTTTCCATCTTCGCTTCAACGGCGATCGTTGCGGCGCGCAACGGCTGGCGGTATTTCGGCCAGTCCTGGCCAAACTGGTCGGCGCGCTCCATCAGCGACCAGCCCATTACGGCGAGGAGAGCAAGCGTCAACAAAACGACGATCAGCGAGCCGAGCGCGCGAGGAATACGAATTCGCTCGAGCCAATTGACGACGGGATCCAGAAAGTACGCGAGCAGCACGGCCGAGAAGATCGTCACGAGCACCATGGAGGCCCAATAGCAAAATGCGATGACGATCGCGGCCGCGATGATCCGCGCGCTGGCGGTTCCTCTTGCTTGGACCAGAATTTCCTCTCCAGACATTTGCCATACCATAGCACAAGCGTCTCGACGGCAAAGAGGCATGCGGCGAGAGTTGCGCACGCGGGTAACGCTTCCAGCGATTCGGCGCCGACACGCCGAGCGGGCGTGTCAGGCACGGTGCTAGAATCGGGTACTCGGTTTGGCGTGGTCAGAGTCCCGCTCGCATGGCGAAACAACTTTTTGGAACCGACGGCATCCGTGGCGTCCCCGGCGAATACCCGCTCGATGACGCGACGCTCGATCGCGTAGGCTTCGCGCTCGGCAATTATCTGGTCGCCCGACGAAAGGAAACAGGCGCGCCGCGCGTGCTCATTGGTCGTGATACGCGCGAGTCCGGGCCGCACATCGCGGAGCGGATCGCCTGCGGCCTCGGCTCGGCCGGTGTGGATGCAGTTTCTGCGGGCGTGCTGACGACTCCCGGCGTGGCGTGGCTTGTGAGCCGCGAGGGATTTGCGGCAGGTGTCGTGATTTCTGCGTCGCACAATCCGTATCATGACAACGGCGTGAAATTGATCTCTTCGTCCGGAATGAAGTTTCCGGACGCGGTGGAAGCCGACCTCGAAAGCGTCATCCTCTCGCCAAACGGCGCCACGCCTGCGAAGGCCACGAAGCCCACTTCTCATCGGGAAAGCGGCGAGAATCTCCACGAAGACTATTTGGCGGGACTGCGAGCGGCGGTGCTGCCGGGCGCGAAAATTACTGGAATGAAGATCGTCCTCGATTGCGCGAACGGCGCGGCCAGCGAACTTGCGCCGGATTTGTTTCGCTCGCTGGGCGCGAGCGTGACCGTGATGAACACTTCGCCCGACGGGAAAAACATCAACGCGGGCTGCGGCTCGCTCCACCCGGAAGCGCTGCAGAAGCGGGTCGTGGAAACGGGCGCGGCACTGGGCGTCGCATTCGACGGCGATGCGGACCGAGCGATATTTTCAAGCGCGTCAGGAAAGCGCGTCGATGGCGACGGCGTGTTGCTGGCGATGGGGCGATATTTGCAATCGATCGGCGCACTCAAGCGCAACGTAATCGTTGGGACGACGATGGCGAATCTGGGCCTCGAGCGCGCGCTCGAAAAATCGGGTTTGAAACTGGCCCGGACGGATGTGGGCGACCGCTACGTCCTCGAAGAGATGCAACGAATCGGCGCGAACCTTGGCGGCGAGCAATCGGGGCACATTCTGTTTCTCGACGACGCGACGACGGGAGACGGCATGCTGACCGCCGTGAAGATCGCGTCGCTGGTCTCGATCGCCGGGCCGCTCGATAAGCTGGTGGGGGATCTGAAAATCTTTCCGCAGAAGATCGTGAACGTAAGAGTGAAGTCGAAACCCCCGATGGCGTCCCTCCCTGAGGTCGTAAGCGCGCTGGCTGAAGCCAAGCGCTCGCTGGGCAAATCCGGGCGCGTGGTGCTGCGCTATTCGGGCACAGAGCCCGTGGCGCGCGTGATGGTCGAAGCCGAGCGCGAAGACGACGTGCAGCGCTGGACTGAGGCGCTCGCCGCCGCTCTGAAATCCGCTATCGGCGCATAGACTTTTCCCGCAAGAATTACCGGCCCTACCGTTCTCTGGATGTGACTCCCCGGAGACCAAAATCTTTCATCTCCTTGGGAACTTTTTCGGCCCTCGCGACATTCCAAGAATGATGGGGGTGGCTTGCAGTTATGGGCTGCGGAATATGACGACGGATGATCAACTGGCGATCGAGTTTCAGCAAGGCTCGCGCGAGGCGTTTCGCGAACTCTTCGAGCGCTACCGCGAGCCGGTCTATGGCTTTTTCCGCCGACGGCTCGAGAATCCCGCGCGGGCCGAGGAGCTGGCGCAGGAGTGCTTCCTCGCGCTGCTGCGCAACGAGGCGCGGTACGAACCGAGAGCTAGTTTCCGCAGCTATCTCTATGGCATCGCGATTCACATGGTTTCGGCGGAGCGGAGAAAAAGCGGACGCGAAATCGAGCTGAACGACAAAACCCCCGATCCGGCAACCGACGAAAATGTCGATGCGGCGCTGTGGGTCCGCCGCGCTCTCGACCAACTCGAAAAGGACGACCGCGAAATCCTGATGCTTCGAGAGTACGAGCAGCTGAGCTACGCCGAGATCGCCGGGCTGTTGCGAATGCCCGTCAACACCGTGCGGTCGCGGCTGTTTCGCGCGCGGATCGCGCTCAAGGAGCAGTTGGCGCCCGTGCAGGATAAGGATTGAGGTTGCGATGAACCGAGCCACACAACACGCGTTTGAGCCGGAAGAGGTGATGGCTTACCTCGATGGCGAGCTTGAGCCGCGGCGCGCGGCCGCGCTGGCGGCGCATCTCGAACGTTGCGACGAGTGCCGGGGCATAGCGGCTCAGTTCCGGCAGGTTTCCGAGCGCCTGCTGGATTTTGCGGTGGCGACGCGTTCACCGAATTTCGATCAGGCCGTACTGCAAGCGGCGGCACGGGTGAAGGACGAGCCGCCCGACGACGCGAAAGCTGGCGGGCGGTGGTTCGCGGCCTTCGGACCTTGGGCGTGGGTGGGCGCCGTCGCAGTCATAGTTGTGATCGGCGTGATCGTCTTTGTTGGAATTCCCTTAGTCCAGCCGAGATTCATGACCGCGGTATCCCATGATGCGACCACGCCTATGGCGTACCTGCCCGCAAATTCATTAAGTGCACAGGCGGGGTTTGAACAAAAGGCGCAAGGCGGAGTCATCGGTAAGCTCGAAGCGCCGCAGCCGAGCGGGCCGATGATCGCACAGACCGCCTCGCTGACGATCGTCGCGAACAACTACGACGACGCAAGCGCGGCCCTGGGCCGACTGACGGCCAGCGAGGGAGGGTACGTCCAAAAGCTGACGTCCAACGCGCGGACGGGTGAGTCCCGGACGGTGTCTGCCACGCTGCGGGTGCCGGCCAAGCAGCTCGACGGCTTTCTCGCTGAACTTCGGAAGCTCGGCCGCGTGGAGCAGGAGTCCCAAGCCAACGACGAAGTAACGGACCAATACGTCGACTTGCAGGCTCGGCTCAAAAGCGCCCGAGCGTCTGAACAGCGAATGCTCCAGTTGCTTCAGACCCGCACGGGCAAGCTCGAAGACGTGCTCGATGCCGAGCGGGAACTGGCGCGCATCCGCGGGGAAATCGAGAGCATGGAAGGGCAGCGCGTGCTGCTGGCGCATCGCGTCGATTACGCAACCGTCGAGGTGCAACTGCGAGAGGAGTACCGCGAGCAACTCGGCGCGGGACGCTCGTCAGCGATCACACAGATCCGAAACGCGGCTGTCGACGGCTTTGGAAATCTCGAGGATGGCGTCATCGGGGTGCTGCTCTTTCTGCTCGATTACGGTCTGTCCATCCTGTTCTGGTCGGGGATCGTCGGGATACCGGCGTGGTTTGCTTGGCGCCAATTTCGTCTGCGCCGTACTAGCGGCAAGTGAATCTAGAGCGTGCTCTTCCAAACAACGTAGAAAACGGTGGCAAAACTTTTCAGAAAATGGATTCATTATTCATCCGGCGATGAATAATGCGCCAAGACAAACCGCTAACCACATGTGGCTGAAAGGGATGTGAGCACTTTCAATTCCGAGCAGTCGTGGCAAGGTGCGTGCACATGGGAAACCTGGCTGTCTCTTATCCCGGGGTGGGCCGGTTTCGTCGCGCCGAAACCGGAATTCTGGGGGTAGAGCAAACAGGGGGTCCGGGTGGGCCCCCTATTTTTTTGCCCTGAGGCCCCGCACCGTGCCTGATGGATGTCTCATCGTGTGCGGGCGCGCACCTCAATCCCAAACAAAAAGGGCGTCTGCGGCTCGTGCCGGGACGCCCTTTTCGTTTTCCGCCGAGTGGTTTGGCTTAGCTGCAGCCGGAAGTCGAGCCGCAGTTCGAACATTTGTAGCAACTACCGTTAGGCGTCATCAGCATGCCGCATTCGGAGCAATAAGGCGCATCGAGGATCATGTCGTCCGTGACGCGACTGTAGGGGATATCCTTTGGGTTGACCGCCTTCTCAGGAAAAGATTCCTGGAGGGGATTAGGAGGAGTTGACAGAGAACCAGCCCTCTCCCCAGCGACACTGCCCTCGGGATAGTCCGCCGAGATGAACTTGCTACCCAGCCAGCGGCCGATGTAGTCCACGATCGATTTTGCGTAGCGGATCTCCGGATTGCCGGTGTACCCGGAAGGTTCAAAGCGGGAGTTCACGAACTTATCGCACAGGGCTTTCAACGGAACGCCGTACTGAAGCGAGATGGAAACCGACAACGCGAAGGCGTCCATTATACCGGAGAGCGTGGAGCCTTCCTTAGCCATCTTGATGAAGATCTCGCCGGGTGAGCCGTCTTCATACTTGCCCACGGTGAGGTAACCCTCATGGCCGCCGATTGAGAACTTGTGAGTGATCGAATCACGCTCTGCGGGCAGCTTCTTCCGCCTGGTACCGGGGAAAAGATCCCGCTGCAGCGGAGCCGCCAGTTCTGCGGGAGCGATTGCAACCGGAGCGGGTGCGGGTGCCGCAGCCTTTTCTTCTTCTTTCTTGCCCGCTGCCGACAGGGGTTGAGAGCGCTTGGAGTTATCGCGGTAGATGGCCACGGCCTTTAGCCCCAATTTCCAGGACTCGGTGTAGGCCTGCATGATGTCTTCGACTGTCGATTCCTCCGGCATGTTGATCGTCTTGCTGATCGCGCCGGAAAGGAACGGTTGAGCCCCCGCCATCATGTGCAGATGCCCGCGCCAGGAAATCGACCTGCCGCCGCCCGCAGGTGCGAGCGAGCAATCGAAAACGGCGAGATGTTCGGGCTTGAGACCCGGCGCCCCTTCAATCGTGCCCTGCGCGTCGATGTGGTCCACGATCCGGGCGACCGCTTCCGGCGCATAGCCGAGCCGCATCAGTGCCTGCGGCACAGTGTTGTTGACGATCTTGATGACGCCGCCGCCCACGAGCCGCTTCTGCTTCACCAGCGCCAGATCGGGTTCGATACCCGTGGTATCGCAATCCATCATGAAGCCGATCGTGCCGGTGGGAGCGAGGACGGAAACTTGCGAGTTCTTGTAGCCGAATTTTTCGCCGAGCTCGAGCGCCGTGTCCCACGATTCTTGCGCGGCGCGGAGAAGCGACGGCTGGACGTTTTCTTCCTTGATCGGGCGGAGTGAATCGCGGTGCATGCGGATTACGCCAAGCATGTCCTCGCGGTTGCGCGGATAGCCGCCGAAGGGCCCCATGCGCTCGGCGATGCGGGCCGACTGCGCGTAGGATTCACCGGTCATCAGCGCCGTGACTGCGCCGCAAAAGTCGCGGCCGCCATCGGAATCGTACGGCAGCGCCAGCGACATCAGCAGCGCGCCGAGATTGGCGTAGCCGATGCCGAGCGGGCGGTAGTCGTGCGAATTGCGCGTGATCTTTTCGGTCGGGTAGCTCGCGTTATCGACCAAAATTTCCTGCGCCGTGATTGTGATGCCGACGGCGTGCCGGAAAGCCTCGGTATCGAACTGTCCGTTCGGCCCGAGGAATTTCAGCAGGTTGAGCGACGCGAGGTTGCACGCCGTGTCGTCGAGGAACATGTACTCGGAGCAGGGATTCGAAGCGTAGATGCGATCCGTACTCTTGCAGGTGTGCCAGCGGTTGACGGTCGTGTCGTACTGCATGCCTGGATCGCCGCAGTGCCAGGCGGAGTCGGCCATCTGGCGCAGCAGATCGCGTGCGCGGAATTTATCGACGGGCTTGCCGTCGGTGACCTGGCGCGTCCACCAGTCGCGGTCTTCCTCTACGGCGCGCATGAAATCGTCGGTGACGCGCACCGAATGGTTCGCGTTCTGGAAAAAAACGGAGCCATAGGCCTCGCCGTCGATCGAGGAGTCGTAGCCCTGCTCGATCAGGACGTGAGCCTTGCGCTCTTCCTTCCTCTTGGATTCGATGAACTCGACGATGTCGGGGTGATCGACGTTCAAGATCACCATTTTCGCGGCGCGGCGCGTCTTGCCGCCGCTCTTGATCACGCCGGCGAAAGCATCGAAACCCTTCATGAAGCTCACGGGGCCGGAGGCGATGCCGCCGCCGGAGAGAGTTTCGTGACTGCCGCGCAGGGTCGAAAAATTCGTGCCCGTGCCAGAGCCCCACTTGAAAAGCATGCCCTCGGTCTTCGCCAGGTTCATGATCGAGTCCATGTTGTCCTGGACGGAGTTGATGAAGCAGGCCGAGCACTGCGGCTTGGCCTGCACGCCGACGTTGAACCACACCGGAGAATTGAAGGCCATCTTTTGCTCGACAAGGAGGTGAGCCAGCTCGTCGCGAAATGCGTTCTTCGATTCCGTGGAGGCGAAGTAGCCGCCATCGTGTCCCCAGCGGACGATCGTATCGACGACGCGGCCGATCAGCTGGCGGACCGACGTCTCGCGCTCGAGCGTGTTGATCTTTCCGTGAAAGTATTTCGAGGCGACGATGTTGGTCGCCGTCTGCGACCAGCCTTTGGGAACTTCGACATTCTCCTGCCGGAAAATTACCTGGCCTTTATCATTGCCTATGAGTGCCGTCCGCCGCTCCCACTCCACCGCATCGAAGGGCGAGACCATCCCGTTCGTGAAGCGCCGCTGGAATTCCAGACCGCTTGCGCGACGAGTTGCCTGTTCGACTTGTGGATTGGAACTCAAAGCCGTTCTTGTCTCAGCCATCTCTGCCTCCGCGCCGGCAGTACCGCTGCCGAATAGTTGGCCGGGGCGCCATGCGGGAGGATTTCTTATTTTACTCCCGATTGGAACCCGGAATGTTCAAACGTGCGCCGAACCGCACGCCGAGTTTTTGAGGGGGCTTACCGGAAGAGCAGCGCGTTCCGACCCCGAAAACGCCCGCCCAGAATCAAAAACAGAGAAAAGCGCAGCTAAGCCGCGCGGTACGAAAGCGCGGTCCCAAGTGAAGCGCTTGCTCTAGATATTCGATTGAACCCGGTCCGGTCACGGCGTTGCGGCCATCGACGCTGCGAAAAACGGCTCGCACCCGCTCCCCGAGTCTGGGTGCGGAGTATCGCGGGTTGTGGAAAAGTTGTCAAGAAGAATTCACACTCGAACCACAAAATATTTGGTGCCGGGTGTCGAACTCGTCTATCGGTAGTGGTACCTGCGCAACAAACGCCAATCGTCGAGCGTACCGAATTGCGGCAGAGTGTTTTTCGAAGCAACACGCTGGGATTGACATGAGCCGCCGCGTCCAAAAAAATTGATAATGGCTGCCATGAGCGCTCCAGCCATCGAAATTCTCGGCCTTACCAAAGATTACCCGGTGGGATTTTGGCGCAAGAAAATGCGCCGGTCACTCGATAATCTCACGCTCCAAGTGGAGGAAGGAGAAATCTTCGGCTACCTGGGTCCGAACGGCGCTGGAAAGACGACGACCCTGAAGCTCTTGACCGGCCTGATCTTTCCGACGGCCGGTACAGCACGGGTTCTCGGCAAGTCGATCGACGACGTGACGATGCACCGCGAGATCGGCTACCTCCCCGAACAGCCGTACTTTTACGACTACCTCACAGCGCGCGAGCTTCTTGATTACTACGGCCACTTCGGCGGCTTGAGTAAAGTTCAGCGCCGCGAGCGCGTTGCGCAGCTTCTCGAGCGCGTAGGGCTGGCCTCCGCGGCGAACCTTCAGCTACGAAAGTATTCCAAGGGAATGCTCCAGCGAGCAGGGATTGCGCAAGCGATGCTCCACGATCCGAAAGTAGTCTTTCTGGACGAACCGATGTCGGGGCTTGATCCCGTGGGCCGGCGCGAAGTCCGCGACATCATCCTAGAGCTGAAAAAACAGGGAAAGACCGTTTTCTTCTCGACGCACATTCTCTCCGACGCGGAAATGCTGTGCGACCGCGTCGCCGTGCTGGCGGGTGGAAAACTGCAGGGAGTGGGCGCGCCGGAAGAGATCGTCTCGCTCGAAGTGCATGCCATGGACATCCTTTTCGAATTGCGGGAAGGCCGATCGCTACCCGCGGGTCTCGCCGGGCAAGTTACAACCATGGGCGGGCGCTGTCATATGGAGGTGCCGGAATCGGACCTCTACGCAGCGCTCGAACAACTGCGGCACTGCGAAGCGAGAATTCTCTCCGTGTCACCCGTGCGACCTACGCTTGAAGATTACTTCCTGCGGTTGGTGGGAAAAGAGAAGGTCACTTCGCACGCCGTCGAGGTCGCGGTCCGATGAGCGCGACGCCCATGCCGGTGGCGGTCAACACGTTTCGCGAAGCGGTGCGCGACCGCGTCCTCTACAACCTGGTCTTTTTTGCGCTGGTGATGATCGGCGCGGCGATTCTAGTCGGGCAAATCTCGATTGGAATCGACCGGCTCGTGATTGTCAATCTCGGGCTGTCCGCGATTTCCCTGTTCGGCTTGGTGATGGCCATTTTTATCGGCGTGGGCCTGGTTTCTAAGGAGATCGAGAAGCGCACGCTTTATAGCCTGCTGGCGCAACCGATCCGCCGCTGGGAGTTTCTCATCGGGAAGTACGCCGGCTTAGTCCTGACGCTGGTGGTGAATACCTTTTTCATGACGCTCGGGCTGGCGGCAGCGCTCTTTTACGTCGGCCGACCCTTCGTTCGAACCGACGCGGTAATCTTGGTCTCGATTTATTTCATTCTGCTCGAGCTGGCGCTTGTGACGGCGATCGCGCTTTTCTTTTCGTGCTTTTCCACGCCCATGCTCTCCACGCTGTTCACACTCGGAATTTACATCACGGGTAATTTCGCAAGCGACATCCGCGGATTCGGCGACTTCACGAAAAGTCCGGGGATTAAGGTCGTCACGAGGGTGATCTACTACCTGGTTCCCAACTTTCACAATTTCAACTCGATCGCGGAGGCGTCGCACGGCGAATCGATTCCGCTGGCGCTCGTCGGGCAGAATACGCTCTACACCGCGCTTTACGTCGCGCTGTTGCTGGTGGCCGCGTCCGCCGTGTTTTCGCGCCGGAACTTGAAATGAAACGCCCGAGCCAAACTCGCGCGCTGTGGACCGCTGTGATAGCCGTGCCGTTGCTGTTTGCGGCGATCGCCGGACTCCAAATGAGGATCGACGGCGAAGCCCGCTCCGCGACTAAGCAAAAGGAAGATTTGCTGCTGCGCACTCCCGCGGTGATCAAGAAGATGAGTTTCGGATACGACTCTCTTCTCGCAGATATTTATTGGACGCGCGCGGTGCAGTATTACGGAACCCGGCTCGCCACCAAAGGCGCCACGTACGAACAGCTCTGGCCGTTGCTCGACATCACCACCGCACTCGACTCCAAAATGATTGTCGCCTATCGATTCGGCGCCATCTTTCTCTCGGAAAAAGGCACGGCGGGAGCCGGGCGTCCCGATCTGGCGATCGAGCTTGTGAAACGGGGAATCGCCGCGAATCCGGACGAGTGGCACCTGGATCTGGATCTCGGATTTCTCTACTACTGGCGAATGAAGGACTATGCCTCCGCGGCAAAGGCATTTCTCGCAGCAAGTAAGAAGCCGAACGCGCCACAAATGCTTGCCATGACGGCTGCGCGCGTAGCGGAAAAAGGCGGATCGCTCGATACGTCGCAGATGATCTGGTCGGAGATTTACGTATCCAACAAAGATCCGAAAATACGAGAACGGGCGCTTCAGACTCTCCAAGGGATCAAAGCAGCGCAAGATCAGCTCCATCTGAATGAGATCGCAGATGAATACAAGAATCGCTTCGGGCGATATCCCGCGTCCACAAGCGAGCTGCGCTCGGCTGGCTTTCTCGACGGTATCCCGGTCGATCCACTCGGTTATCCGTACGTGTTCGGCCCGGATGGAAAGGCGGCTCTCAATCCGGATAGCCCGATCGTCATTCCTCAGGACCTGAACAGTCTGGCCGCCCCGAAGCAGTAGGCGCTCGATTCTCGCAAGGAACTTACGGAACAAACTCGGAAGGCCGGTCAATCGCGCCGAAACCAGTTAAAATGGAAGAGGTTCTTGCCCTGCCCCGAGAACGGTCGGGGGATGAGAATGTCCCACAGGCTTCCGATTGCGTTTCTGATCCTCACGCTCGCGGCCCTTGCGCCGGCAACTCGCTTGATGCTTGCCGAGCCGCAAACAGGCTCGAGCGATCCGCAGCAGATCGATTCGCGGGGCAAACCGCCCACGGACCAAGAAATCCGGGCTCGCGCGGAACAATTTGTGGCCAACCAGCACCGCGACGACGAGGCGCTCGAACAGTACGAGCGCGTCGAGCACCACGTGGATCGCACGGCGGGATCGAACCCCCGCACGATTGAAGACAAGGTCTATCGCATTGTGCCGACCGGCGCTGGAACAGCGAAGATCGTTGTTCGCGACGGCAACCAACCGGTGGACGCGGCAACCTACGACCGCGAAATGCAAAGTCTGCGGGACATGCTGCAAATGATGTCGAACTCGAACGACTCGAGAACAAAAGCAGCGTTTGCCAAGCGTGCAAAGCGCCAGCGCGACCGTGCCGATTTTGTAGACGCTGCGAAGAGCGCGTTCACGATCAAATGGCTTGGAACGGCCTCGGTCCACAGCAGGCCGTGCGACGTTTTCGAACTCGATCCTGATCCGTCATTTCATCCGCACGGGATTTTGCAGGATGCGTTGGCGCACGTGATGGCCAAAGTTTGGGTCGATCAGCAAACCAACCAATTGGCGCGAGGCGAAGCCCACGTGATGACCGACATTTCCTTCGGCGGCGGCATTCTCGGAAAGCTCTATCGCGGAGGTGTGGTTTCCATGGAACAGGCGGAAGTGGCGTCCGGGATTTGGCTGCCGACACACATGCAGTACGACTACGCGGGCCGAAAGTTCCTGTTCTCATTCGAACAACACCAAACCATCGATGCCAACCACTACCGCCGCGTGGGACCTCCCGGCGAAACCTTCCAGATCGTCCAAAACGAGTTGGCGAATGGGAAACCCTATATCGTAGATCCGTAACTTCGCGCCTTTTTTCGTGTTCAATAAAGAAAAGACCGTTCCTGCTCGCGAGGAGGAATTATGCGCCGGTTGCTTCTGTCTTTCGTCCTGCTTGCTCTGACGGTGAACCTTGCCCCGGCGGCACATGCACAGGATAACTCGTCTGCTCAGCCTGCTTCACCGGCGACGCAGACGCCCGCGCAAGCACAGCCAGCACAAACCGCGCCGAAAAGAGTGTGGACGAATGAAGATGTGCCGGATCTGCGCGCCGACAGCACAATCTCGACGGTTGGGAACAGCCATAGTAGCCAGGCGGGAAGGCGTCAGACGAACACCGGCGGAAGAGGACAGCAGAAGGATCCGAGCTGGTATCGCAACGAGATACTGAGGCTGCAGAAAGAGCTTCCGCCGATCAACGAAAAGATCGATCAGCTGCAGTCCGCGCTCGACGGCAACTTCACGGGCGATTCGAAGACGTCATCGCGGCCGACAGGCGTGCAGGGCGGCGACTGGCGCATGCAACTCGAACAGCTTCAAAAGAAGCGCGACGACATCGAAGCCAACATCAACATGCTGCGCGATGAGGCGCGCCACGCCGGAGTCCCGCCCAACACGCTGCCGTAGATTCTGCGCCGAACCTGCCGGGGCGGCAGCCTAGCGAGCCGCGGCCGCTACTTCCTTCTCAATCGGAGCGCCGATGAGGTTGCCCCATTCGGTCCACGAGCCGTCGTAATTCTTCACGTTGTCGTAGCCGAGGAGATATTTCAGCACGAACCACGTGTGCGAGCTGCGCTCGCCGATGCGGCAGTAGGCGATCACTTCGCCCTTGCCGATGACACCCTTGCCTTGGTAGAGCTGCTTCAACTGATCGGCCGACTTGAACGTGCCGTCTTCGTTGGCGGCCTGCGCCCAAGGAATGTTGGCGGCGGTCGGAATGTGTCCGGCGCGCTGAGCAGTCTCGGTCATTCCCGGCGGCGCAATGATTTTGCCGGTGAACTCGTCGACCGAGCGGACATCGACGAGTTGGCCACTGACCTTCTTTGAGAGGAGCGCGAAAATGTCTTCCTTGCGTGCGCGGACCGATTCGTCGGGACCGGAGGCGCGATACGTAGCAGGAGTGACCTTCGCCGCGTTGGTGGTCAGCGGGCGCTTCTCTTCGAGCCACTTCTTGCGGCCGCCGTTCATTAGGCGCGCGTCCTTGTGGCCGTAGTACTTGAGCTGCCATAGGGCATAGGCGGCGAACCAGTTGTTGTTGTCGCCGTAGAGAATCACGGTCGTGTCGTTCGATACACCGGACTGGCCGAGCAACTTCTCGAGCGTCGGTTTGTCGATCAAATCGCGGCGAATGTTGTCCTGCAGCTGCGTCTGCCAGTTCCAGCCGACGGCGCCTGCAATGTGCCCCTGATCGTAGGCGGTGGTATCCACATCCACTTCGATCAGGCGGACCTTGGGATCGTTTTGGTGGTCGATCACCCACTGCGTGGAGACTAGTACTTCCGGATGCGCGTATTCAGCCATTTCACTTCCTCCTCGTTGAATGACGAATGATGTGCACGGAACCCACAAAACTAAAAACCCACCGGCCAGTTCCCTTCTGGCGGTGGGTTCAAGGAATCTTGAGTTTAAACTAGTTGCTCAGATGCCTCGCCTGCCCATGCCAGAAGGCGCGCCCGTACAACAACCGCAACAACAACATGTGGCCCGCGTCTGGCGGCAGGTCTTCATGGGCGAAGGATACACCCGAACTGCTATCAGCGGCAACGCCGGGAGCAAGAATGCCTTCAAGGTGAATTCATGGCGTGGTAGAACCAGTGTGGGAGGGGTCGACCATGCGGCTGCGTGGCGGTGTGTTCTTGCTTGTCGTGGCGGTTCAATCCTGCATTCTGGCGAAACCCGTCCGCGCGCAGACTTCCGCTGACACGCCGGACATTCCTGCTAAATACTCGGCGCCGACGGCAACTTATGACTACGAGCGGCGCGAAGTGATGATCCCGATGCGCGACGGCGTGAAGCTGTTTACCGTGATCATCGTTCCCAAGGGTGCGAGGAACGCTCCGATAATTCTGACGCGCACGCCCTACGACGCCGCGGATCGCGCGCGCAGATCTCGCTCTCCGTACATGCTGAGCACGCTGCCGCAAGGCGACGAAGTTTTTGTGTCCGACGGCTACATCCGCGTGTTTCAGGACATTCGCGGCAAATACGGCTCTGAAGGCTCCTACCTAATGACCCGGCCGCTGCGGGGCCCTCTGAATGATACGAATACGGATGAATCGACCGACGCCTACGACACAATCGACTGGCTCGTGAAGAACCTCCCGGAATCAAATGGCAAAGTCGGGATGCTGGGCAGTTCGTACGAGGGCTTTACCGTCGTGATGGCGCTGGTGAATCCGCATCCGGCGCTGAAGGTCGCAGCGCCGGAAAGCCCAATGGTCGATGGGTGGATGGGCGACGACTGGTTTCATTACGGCGCATTTCGGCAGACCAATTTCGATTACTTCACAGAACAGACCACTGCGAGAGGAGAGGGAGCGGCTGTCGTCCGCGACGGTTACGACGACTACACGAATTTTCTGCGTGCGGGCTCGGCAGGCGATTTTGCGAAGGCGGCCGGGCTCAATCAATTGCCCTGGTGGCTGAAGATGGCCGAGCATCCGGCGTATGACGCTTTCTGGCAGGGCCAGGCGCTCGACAAAGTGATGGCCGAGTTGCCGCTCAAGGTACCGGTCATGTGGGAGCAGGGGCTCTGGGATCAGGAAGACATGTGGGGAGCGATTCATTGCTATCTTGCAGTCGAGCCCAAGGACCGAAACAATGACATGAACTACTTGGTGATGGGTCCATGGCGGCACAGCGGCGCAAACTATGACGGCTCGTCACTCGGACCTATGCACTGGGATGGCGACACCGCCTTGCAGTGGCGGCGTGATGTGCTGAAGCCGTTCTTCGATCAGTATCTGACGGATGGCGCGCCGAAGGCAGACACGCCGCCGGTATTCATCTACAACACTGGAGAAAATCGCTGGGACCGATTCAAGTCCTGGCCGTTAGCGTGCGAATCGGGCTGCGCCAACGGAATGAAGCCGATCTATTTCACCAAAGGCGGCGGATTGTCATTTGACGTACCGAGCGGTGTGGCGAGCGATGGGAACGGCGCGTCCGATGAATACGTCTCCGATCCAGCGAAACCGGTGCCGTACTCGCCTCGGCCGGTGCAATTCTCGGACGGCCCGGCGTGGCGGCGCTGGTTGCTGGTCGATCAGCGATTCGTCTCCGATCGCCAAGATGTCCTTTCGTACGTGACGCCGCCTTTGAACGCTCCTGTGCGAGTGAGCGGTGCGCCGATCGTGAACTTGGTCGCGTCGACGAGCGGCACCGACAGCGATTGGGTGGTGAAGTTGATCGACGTCTACCCCGATCAGGTGCCCAGCCAGCCTGAAATGGGCGGCTACGAATTGAACGTCGCCATGGACATCTTCCGCGGGCGCTACCGCGAGAGTTTCGAGACACCGAAGGCGGTCGAGCCAAATAAACCGCTGACCTATCGCTTCGGCTTGCCCACGGTAAATCACGTTTTTCTGCCCGGGCACAGGATCATGGTGCAGGTGCAGTCGAGCTGGTTTCCGCTGTACGACCGCAATCCGCAGACTTTCGTGCCGAACATGTTTTTCGCGACGCCGAGCGACTACGTGAAAGCGACGCAGCGGATCTATCACGCCGCAGGAGAGGCCAGCTTCATCGAGCTGCCAGTAGTGCCGGCACAGAAGTAGCCGAACCGCGGAGGATTTGCGAAAGGGCGCCGCGGAACTACAGCGACTGGAGCGAAGCACCTCCGACAGATTCCAGCTCCACACGAAGCAGCCAATCGAAGTGATATTTTTCCGCGGCTAGAAACTTCTCTAGATCTTCACGTCCCGGAGTGTCGAATTCAACCAGCATTTTCCCTTCGTGCATGTTGACAAGGACGCGGCGCGCCGTCACTGGACCATCCCGATAGAGCTTTCTGGAAAGTTCTTCGGCGCCCTGGCGAGTCAGGCAAGCGAGCGTGTGCTGCGAGAGGTAGCGAGGCATCGCGTCTCCTGAAATAAGATTCAAGCGAGAAATTGAACAACTCGAATACAACGGCGGTGGAGAAAAAGCAAACCTCGGCCGTCCACTGAACCACTGGACAGGTGATTGAGCGGACACGCGCGCTCGAAACTCGCGGCAGGGGCTAAAGACGGTCACTAAAATTGTGCTGCACGGGTCTGGAGGCGCAAATGTGCAAGGGTATCAGGGCACTCACGGTGCTGATCGTCACGCTCGGGTTCGCCTGGGCGCTAGAGGCCAAAGTTCCCACTGGGACCATGGCGGGGATCGTGGTGGATGCCCACGGCAAGCCTGTGGCCGGCGCGACAGTCACCATGCAGACGTCGGACGCCGCGCACCCCTACGCGACCCACACCGATGCAAATGGGCATTTCGAATTCGTCCGGTACGCAACCGGGCAGTACGACTTGCGGGCCTACTCGAAGGGCAACTTCTCGGAGTGGGTGAAGCGGATCTCGATTCGCTCCGGGAAAACGACTGACGTCACTCTCCATATGCCTCCGGCCGCGGATGAATCGGTCGAAGTAACCAAGTAACCCGTTCCGGCGCTTCCTGTAACTTCCAGTAGGCCATAGAGATGCTTCTCGGAGCCCAGAGGGGCCCGAATTCTAGAACCTCTAGTACGCCGGTACTGAAAAATGCTACCTCCCGAGCCATTGGGGGGCGTTGTCCGGTCTTATAAGCTCAAAACGCGGGTTGGGAGCTGCGTTGCGGGGACGACGGTTCTGCAAAGAGCCGTAGCACGCTGACCAACCCGTCCAAGCCCTGCTGCCGACGTGATCCTCCTGACCCCCACGTCAGCGGGCAGGGCTTTTTTCAGAAGTCCAATCCAGCCGACCTGATCAAAGCGAGATTTGGAAGAATCCGTGCGTTATAGGTCCGTCTGCAAGACGGCAAGTCCGTAAGCTCTGCCGAATCTGTACGGTGAGTGGCACTGCCGGGGTCGATGGCGAACATAATTGCGACACGTGACAGCAAACTCTGACGGATTCGTGCGGCGACTCTTGGCGGCCGTGGTTGGGCTGACGTTTGCGATCCCGCTGCCAGCGCGCGCCACCGATCTCGAGCCGAGGACGCTGGTAGCGTTCGACCAATATGTCCGGCAAGCTGAATCGAAGCTCGATTCGGAGTCAGCGAGCACTGGCCCTTTCCTATGGGTTGAGCGGTTGCCCACGGAGCGCCGCGCCGCAGACGAAGCGCAGTTGCGCGCTGGCCAGGTGGTGATCGAACGGCTTGACGTATCGACCGCGGACGGACTGGCGAAGCGCGACAAACCCATCGAGGTGCCGGGCGGCTTGATTCATCACTGGATCGGGACCGTATTCATTCCGGGTGCGACGCTCGCTCAAACGCTCGCACTGGAGGAAGACTACGATCACCATCAGGACTATTTTCGTCCCGACGTGATGCGCTCGAAGATTCTGCGCCGCGATGGAAACGATTTTTCGATCGAGTTGCGGTTGTACAAAAGGAAAGTCGTGACGACAGTTCTAGACACCGAACATCAAGTGCACTACACGATCGTCGACGCGACTCACGCGTGGAGCCGCTCGAAAACTACGCGGATTCAGGAAGTGGACAACGCCGGCGAGCGAAACGAGCGGCTCGAACCCGAGGGACACGACCGCGGATTTCTCTGGCGGATGAACACGTACTGGCGTTTCGAGGAGAAAGACGGCGGGACGTATGTGGAATCGCAGTCGATTTCGCTCACGCGCGATATTCCCACCGGGCTCGGCTGGCTGGTAGGACCCTACGTCAACAGTGTGCCGCGAGAGTCCCTCGCATTCACACTCGCCACAACGCGCAGCGCCGTGTTGAAGCGAGTTTCTGCGCGCACCACTCCCTAGAAATTTGTGGAATCGACGCTACTTGAAATTTGCGGTGGCGGTGTTGTCGGCGATTTCACCGAAGCTGCAAGTGCCGCTAGTGGTGCTTCCACTGGTGACCGTGCAACTGGCGTTGGTTACGTTCGGAGCTGTGCCGCCCCAGGCGGTAAAGGTCGAGGGAGATGTTGCGGTCGCGGTGAGCGTGACGGTGGTGCCACTTGCGTAGCGCGCTGTGCAGGTTCCGGACCGGGTGAGCGGAGTTGTGTTGGTTGCGGCAGTTTGAATGCAATCGATCTGGCCGGTGCCGTCGGTCACTGTCCCCGAGCCTGTTCCTTGCAAAGTGACCGTGAGATTGAAGATGAGATTGGCCCCGGCGAGAAAGAAATCCGGAAGAGCGTTGGTGTCTCGCGGGACGAGATTGGTAGCAGACGAGATGAAGGCGACCGTATTGCCATCACCGCTGAGGGATGGCGCCAGGCTTGCGCCGTTGGAAGGAGGAGGCGACACACCAGCCGGCTGGCTGCTGAGGAAGGTATAGGTCGAGCAGAGCGCCGTGGTTGTCGTCGTACTGGTTAAGGTGCCATTGCAAGTGTCGCGAACGAAGATGTTCTCGACGCCGTTTTGAGTATTTCCACCGAGATTGGAGGCCATGGAAGCGAAGGCGACGTACTGGCCGGCGGCGCAAGCGGTTGTGGTCGAGCTCGTCGTGCAAACCGAGTTGACGCTCGGATTCTCACTGGAAGCATTCGCCGGAGTGGTGCCGTCGGGCGTGGAGATCAATTGCGTGGAAGGCGCGCAGGCAGGAGACGAGGTCACGCCGGTGCACGTATCGCGCACATAAATCTCCTGCGTCGGGCCAACGCCGGCGATGAGCGTGTCAGCGGTCGAGGCAAAAGCGACGAAACGCCCGTCGCTCGAGATAGAGGGTTCGCTGCTCGCGTTGTCGGCAGGGGTCGTGCCGTCCGGTGTGGAAGCGAGCGTCGTGACGGGGGCACAGCCATTCCCCGCCTCGCTGATCGTGGTGACGCAGGTCGACCGAACGAATACCTCGGAGTTGCCGCCGGGATTGCTGGCGGTGGCTCCCAGATTCGTTGCCGTTGAAACGAAGGCGACAAATAGCCCCGTGTTCGAAACCGCCGGATCGGAACTCGCGGCATTCCCCGGAGTGATACCGTCGGAGGTCGAAACCAAATACGTGACCGGATTACAGGAACCTGCCGCCGGCGGCACGAGATTGCACGTGTTGCGGATGTAGACCTGTGGAGTGATTCCGTCCGCGGACACGTTGCTGACAAGGTTTGTGGCGAGCGACACGAACGCTACGTACTGACCGTCAGGGCTTATGACAGGGTTGTAGCTGTCGCCATTGCCCGGCGTGACATCATCAGGGGCGGCCGAAACGAGAGCCGCTGCGCCAGCCGAACCAGTGCAACCAGTCACCCCTGTCGAAGCACAGGTTGGCTGCCAGTAGACCTGGCGGGTGCCGCTTGTGACGTCGGCGTAATTCACCAGGTTGGTTGCTGTCGAGGTATAAGCGACGTGAGCTCCGGTGCTATCGATCGAAGGCTCGTAGCTGGAGCCGTTGGCGTCGGTGTTGTTGGGCGTCTGGCTGACACGAAATGTGATGGGCGAGCAACTTGCATTCGCAGTCGTGGTCGTCGCGAGGCAGTTCGACCGCAGGAAAATATTGCTTACCGTATTGCCCTGCGTGATTTCGAGATTGGTTGAAGTCGATGCGAAGGCCGCAAACTGTCCGCTTTCGCTTAGCACCGGACCTGCTGTGGTTAGAGTGGGGACGGTGCCGGTGCATGAGGGTGTGCCGCAGATGCCCTGGTTCGCCTGCGAGCCGTCCGGCGCGAGGTCCAGAATCACAGGCAGACCCGCCAGCGGAGTGGGGTTCACCGCAAAGGTAAGCAGGTTCGAACTTCCTCCACCCGGCGCTGGATTGACAACCGTCAGCGTGTCGACTCCCCCTTGCGCAACATCCCCCGAATTGAGAGCAACACTGACTGAAGTGCTGCTGGTGAACGACGTAGTGCGAGACGCGCCGTTGATGTAAATCACTGAGTTCGGCACAAAGTTTGTGCCGGTCACCGTGAGAGTGCCGCCTGCAGATCCTGCGGTAAATGCCACCGGACTCAGCGAGGTAATGCTCGGCGTTTGATTCTTGACCGTGAACGGGAAGCTATTGGAAGCGCCCCCTTGTGGCTGGGGGTTGAGAACGGCGATTTGAAGTGTGCCGGCCTGCGCCACATCGGAGGCAAGGATTGCGGCTTGGAGCGCCGTTGAGTTTTCGAAATTCGTTGAACGGGCGTTGTCGTTCACTGTGACGATGGCCGCCGAGGCGAAATTCGTCCCCATGACCGTGAGCACAATGCCGGCGCTGCCGGCGAAGACGCCGGCTGGGTTGAGCCCCGTGATCTGAGGCACGGGGCTGGGAGCCGGATTGATTGTGAAAGTGAGCGGTGTGGTAACTCCGCCGCCGGGCTGAGGCGTGTTGACCTCAACCATCGCTTGGCCTGCGTTCTGAATGTCGGTTGAAAGAACCTGTGCCGTAAGGGTCGTGGTGCCGCCAAACAAAGTGTTTCGCGGCGAGCCGTTCCAAAGTACCGACGATGCGGGCGTAAAGTTGCCGCCCGTGACCGTGAGAGTGAATCCCGGTTGGCCCGCGGTGATGCTCGTGGGATTCATCGATTTGAGGGACGGCGTAGGGTAGTTGAGCTGCTGCTCGCAGCTCGCCAGCAGCCCAGCCAGACATACAGCCAATACCCCAAGACAAAGACGAGACTTACCCGGCAACTTTCACACCTCTGAGCCCGCAGGTTGGAGCAGGCGATTAAGAGCAATCGTAGAGACTACTAAAGATGGCCCCAGTGGGCAATCAGGATGCCTTGGGTTTTCCTGTAGCATCCGCGCAAAAACGCGGCGCTACAAAGCGCGCGTGGAGCAGGCGCCGCCGCCCATTTCGAGTCTGTCGTTTCAGCGTTTCTTTTCGCCGAAAAACAAATGGGCGGAGAAGAAGGGGATCACCTTCTGTTCCAGCCTTTCCTGGATTCCGCTGATGTGGTTGCCGTCGTATGTCTCAAACGTGTGCGGGACTCCGAAGAGCGTCATCCGGGCGTCAAGCTCCTGAATGGAAGCCATCAAACCGTCCTTGGTACCGACATCGAGCGCGATGGCGTGAGCCTGCTTGAGATTGCTGACGTACTGATCAAGCATCGCGAGCGGCGCATTGGCGTCCCATCGCGCCGCAACCTCTGGCAGGACCTTGCCATCGGCCACCGGCAGATCAAAATACAGAGGGGGCTTTTGGGGATCGGGCGACCACGCAGCTGCCGAGGCGACCGTCGCTCGCGTGCCGAAATCGGCTTTGGCGAGGTCAGCGACGCTTGTGACTGCAGTGGCTTTCTCCATCGCCGGGTTGAGCGGGTTCGTCATCGGAGCCAGACAGCAGGCGCTCATTGCGTAAAGACTCGAAAACGCCTCCGGAAACTTCATGCCAATGCGGATTGCTCCGTAGCCGCCCATCGAATGACCGGAGAGTCCGCGGCTGGCGCGGCCCGGAATCGTGCGGTAGTGGGCGTCCACGTAGGCGACGAGATCGTTGACGATGAACGATTCCCAATCGCCGGTTGCCGCGGAATTCGAATACATGCTGCCCATATACACCGTGTAGGCGTTGGGCATGACGATGATCATCTCGCGGGCGCCGGCAGCGATCGCACGATCGATCGCAAGTGGCGCATCGACGAAAATGTGCTTCGCGCCGAACCAGTTTTCGTCGTTGTCCGTGTAACCGTGGAGAAGATAGACAACGGGATAGTGCTGCTTCTTATTCTTGTTATAGCTGGGAGGCAAATAGATCGAGACGTCGCGATCGGGTGAATCGCCCTCAAGGTTGCCCTCGAGCGATTTACCGTGCACTTTGACGCGTTCGACGGTGCCGCGGCGCGCCGGCGCAGGCGGATAGGTCCTCGGCGGAAACGTTGGATTCTGGCCAAGCGCAAATCCCGCCGCGATCGCCGATAGGGCAAAAGCTAGCGCGAATCGAGTCACGAACGCCGAACGCAAAATCGAAAATCTCATATAGTCACAGCCTCCTGCTCCAAATACGATGCTTTCCGCGAGCTACAGCACGGCGTAATACGTGAAGATCGTGTAGTCGGGATTCGCGTGGCGCTTTCCCGTACCGACGATGACGGTCCGCGTAAGCCAATCATGCGGGCCTACGGGCGTATCGAACACCGGTGTGATGCGGAAATAAAACTCGCGGTCGCCGCCCCAGCTCGGATCGTTGCGATCGATGGGCTTGCCATCTGCCGGATAGAGATAGCCTTCGTTGTGGATGTAGATCATCGTGCCGTCGGTGGCCTTGAGCATGTAGTGCGCGTTGAGGCGGCCGTTTCCGGCGTAATCCGCGCCGCTGTGGGGCACGACGATCCCCTGCAGCCGCGGTCCTTCGATCACGCCCGAGACGGCGGGCACATAGGCGCGGCGACCGTTGGGCGTCTGAAACGAGACCCGCTCGCTGAAGTCGATCTTGATCTGGAAGACGTACTCGAGCTTGAGCGGCTCGATGACATCGATGTGCTTGGCGTCCGGGTTCGTTTGCGTGATGGTAGGAGCCTGCGACTGGCGCGGCTCGGCGCCCGCCAGCGGTAGCGCGAGAGCTGCTAGTGCAGCTCCGCCCATCATGGAGCCTCTAAGCATGGAGCGCCGATCGATTCGGCGCTCGGGTGCATATATCGTTCGACGAGTCGTTTTCATGTAGCTGGCCTCCTAAGAATTACTGACGGCACTCGAAATTGGCTGCGTTTTCCGGATCGCCCTGGCCTTTGTAGTAGGCGTACTTCGGATAGGCGCACAGGGGACGCGTGCGTCCGGGGAAATCCTTCCCTTTCGCGATCACGAAATCGGGCGCCTTCCCGTTTTCCACCCAATCCACCACCGCGCTGAGCAAATCGAAGTTGTCGAGTGTGGAAGGTCCTCCCCCGCAATGGCTCATGCCCGGGACCAGAAAGAAGCGGCTCCAGGTCTGCACCCGATCCGCGCCGCCGTTATCTTTCTCCATGCGCTCGTAATAGCCCAGCGTGTCGTATGGGGAGAACCAGGGATCGCTCGTACCGTGGTAGAAGAGGAGCTTCCCCCCGTGTCCCGAAAACGAGGAGAGATTGGACCAGCTCCAGGTGTCCGTGAGGATCTGGCTGGCATTCGCGCGGACGCTGGCAGCTTGCTCGTCCACGCTCATCGCGGCCGAAGGCAGGACGTTGCCGAGAATGTTGGGCCCCGCGCTGGGAAGAAAGCTGAGGCCGGGTCCTTCAGTCACCATATCCGAGTCATACGGGAATCGCGGATAGATCTGGTCGCCGTGCGAATCTTTCGGACCGCTGAAGGCGCGCTCGAGAGCCGTCACCTGATCGGCTGAAAGGCAGGCGTCCGCTTTTGCTCCCCGACATTTCAGCACGACCGGATCGAACTCGCAGGCCCTGCGATTGAAAATCAAGCCATCCTTCAAGCCGTCTTTTTCGTCGCACGCTTTCATGATCGCATCCGCGAGCAGCTTGCGATCGCTGCTGGAAAACGCCTGGCTCGGAACGGGCTTTCCGGATGCATCTTTCGGCGCGATTTTGGCGAACGATGTCATGGCCCAGGAGAGGCCGATGTTCGAGTTGCCCGTGTTCATGGCGGGATCACCCGCGACTACGCCGTCGAAGTACGAGGGGTAGCGCTGCGAGACGAGCATGGCCTCACGTCCGCCCGTCGAACAACCCGCGAAGTACGAGTGCTTCGCCGGTTGGCCGTAATAGTGAGCGATGATTTCCTTGGCCAGCAAGGCGACGCGGCCCACAGCGATGTACGCGAAATCAAGGTCGGCGATCTGATCTTTCATGAAGGAAGGATCGAACACGGCGCCCTTATGTCCCGTGTCCGTGGAAACGACGGCGAATCCGCGCGCGAGTGCAGGCGCGTCGCCGGCAGCAGCCGTTCCAATTGGCGGATTCACAGATCCGTTCAGACCACCCCCGCCTTGGAAAAGAAACCGGCCGTTCCAATGATCGGGCAAGGCGATTGAAAACCCGATCGCGTAGGATTTGCCATCGAATCCCGCGCGCGGATCGATCGCGCCGTCGGCGCGGCAGTAGGGCGGAATCGGGACCGGAATCAGATCGCCCGCGATGCTCATGGTGCGCAGCGTTCCCGCCGGAGTCGTGGGAATTTCCTCGGCCTTGGTGATCGTCATCCCCGACCCGGGAAGCTGGAGATTCACAAGATCGGCGCATTTGCCAGCCGGAGCGATTCCCTTCTGCGACTGCGCGAAGGATGAAGACGACAGCATCAACGCTAAGTAGGAAAGAAAAGCTGCTCGTTTCAGATGTCTCATGCTGATCCACCCCCGGGGCGCGCGGCGCTTTGTGCGGGCGCACCTGGTTACGCCGCGCGGGGCGAAAATACATCAGAGACGCATCGCGCGGCAAATAGAAAGAGGCCGATCCCCGATTGCAAGAAACCGGCCTCTATCGAACCAAGACAAGCTAGATCGTTGCGTCGAGTGAGAGAGTTTGAATCATTTGATCGAGCTCGGCTTGGGCTTTGTCACGCTTTTCTTGCAGATCGGCGGACTCGCGCTGCAGGGCCCGTAAACGCGTTTCCTGATCGGCGAGTTGCTGCGTGTAGCGCTGCGTAAGGGCCCGCTCTTCGGCGGTTCCCTTGAGAGCCTTGAGGTTTTCGCGAAGCCGCTGCTGGTCGTCGTAGATCTTCTGCGTCTCGTCGTCGCGGCTGGAAATTTCTGCATCCACCGCTGCGACACGATTTTTCTGCTCGACGATTTTGCGGAATGCCGCTTCGATCTCAGGACTGATCGACTTCTGCTGGAGGAAAAGCTTGATTTGGTCGTCGGTGAGATTGGTGAGCTGATACGTCGATTCGAGCGGTCGCGATTCGCGGACGGCGAAAATCGTCGAATCCTTAGGATCGACTTTTACGCGAAAACGGTAGACAGCCGACGTGGTCTCGTCGGGTTTGGCATTGTCACCTGCGAGCAGCCAGCCAGTGCGCAGCGGATGCTCGATCAGGACGGTGCGCGGCGTCGTATCGTCGTTGCGGACCGTGTACACGGTCTGCTGGCGAAGTTCGCAGGTTTGCGTCATTACTCCGCGATCCACGCGAACGTGCGTGACGCGCTGAGGATCGCCCTCCGATCGCGATTCGACGCGAACGCCGAGATCGGCCGCGTACGAAAGCAGCCGTTTCTCGCCGGGCTTGATCGCATCCGTGAGACCTTCGCCAGCGAATGCTTCGTTCTCGAGAATGCTGAAGCTGCCGCTGTCGAGCGTGAGCCCGCTTGAATTGGTGAGCCATAGGGCCCGCAACGGTCGCGGCGAATTGAGTCCTGAATTCCACAGCGATACTTTTTCACCAGTCACATGCGCTTGAACGATGGGCACGAGCGCCGATTCGTTCTTGCGGATCGTGACGCGGTCTTTGAGCTTGTATTCGAACAGATCACCGAGATCGGCACCCTGTGCGACTGCTTCTGCTCCGCCGCGGGCTGCGTTGAGTTGCGCTGCGTTTGGCATTCCGCCTCCCGCATTCGGATATCCACCTCCTGTGCTCCAGCCTTCGCCGGGGCCCACGCCGGCACCTGAGCCGTGGCCGACACCGCGCCCAAAACCGAGAGCTCGACCCGAGCCTACGTTGCGTGAGGCGGTGCTCGACGACACCTCGGAGGCCGCGGTGTTCACGGATTCCGCCGCCGCAGTTACTGTGACGGTCTCGCTCGTGCTGCCGACCTGGAGCGTCGTATTTTGGGTGAAGTCGCGTCCGCCACCGAGCGACAAACCCTGCACGACAGCTTTATTGAAGCCCTGAGCGCTGAATTCCGCACGGTAATTTCCCGCGGGCAGGTCTGGAATTGCATAGCGCCCTTGATTGTCAGTGGTAGCCGTCGCGAGCAGTGTACCGTCCTGCCCATAGAGCTTCACTTCGACAAACGGCATCACGCCGCCGGAAGGATCGGTGACGACGCCCGAAAGCCCACCCAAACCGCCTAACATCGCTGCCTCATGGGTCTGAGGAGTTAGTTGCGCTGTTTCCGCAAGCGCGATCACAGGCCGCCGCGTGTAGAGGGGCTGCGAAAGCGGCTGAATGAACGACTGCGGCGCGCCAGCCACGAGTGAAAGCTCGACATTAGACCAATCCTCGCCGACTGTGTTGTCGACGATGGCCCAGCCTTGCAGCAGCGTGTCTTCGCCGCCTTTCGACGGCAGCACGATGCGGTAGGTTGTCTTCCAAACGGGCACTTCGCTGATGTAGCTGACGTAAAGCTGGCGGTCGCCCGCGCCGGCGGTCTCGATCGTCATGCGGCGCAGATCCTGTTCCCGCGCCGATCCCAGCAATCCGAGATAGCGGCCGACCTCGTCGTTCACGTCGTGCTCGGCGAGCCGCACGCTTACGGATGGAGTGAGCTCGACGCTGCGCACGTCTCCGGTGTCGCTAACCAACGTGATCACGTCGACTTCGAGCGTTGTGCCGCCGCTGACGCGCGTCTTGCGCTCGACGCTCAGCAACCGGCCAGTCGCGACACTTGTTCCGCTTCGGACCTCGAGCCTCGCTCCCCGAAGCGCCCCGTAAAATTTCGAAGCGTCCGTGGTTTCCTCAAGCGGCAAGCGAAGCGCGCCGAGGCGCTGGCTGAGCGGCGCTTCTGAGTTGTAGCTCACGCCCGCAATGCGACCTCCGTTGAGGTCCAAAATCGTGAGCGATTGCAGGACATCGTTCAGCTGGCCGCTTGTGAAGTCGATTCGGACGTCTTGATCGCCTTGAATGTGTCCGAGATGCTCGAAATAGCCGACGCCGGTTTTGTAGAGAACCACGCGGCGAATCGGAAGCTTCGACGTTGATGATTCATCCGTGGATTTGGCCTTGGCAATCGGCGCGACAAGCGCCGATACCCTGGACTCGGTTGCGTGGATCGCGCGCGGGGACGCCGAATTTTGCGGCATTGCGTACAGAGAGCCCGAGAAAACGAGCACTGCATAGACACACCCCCACCCTTTGGATTTGAACATTTTGCCCTCCGAGATTCGCCGGACCCCCTCACCTGGTCCGGCGGTGAAGTGTCTTTTCGATCAGCCGAGGCGGCGGAGACGCCCGTCGCGCCGGGCGTAGGCGCCGTCCATCGGTGAATATTTAGAGTTCGGTAACGTCGCTGATGTTGTACGAGTGATCGCTATGAAAGTGCGGAAAAAGGGGATTGAGCGGGCTATTACGGCTAGTTAGCCGGCTTGGGAGGAGCGGCGTCGTGCCAATCCTGCTGCGCGAATTCGATGCCCCAAAAATGCGGGCTCGGACACAGGAATTCGACGCCGACGCGGGTGCCCTTTTCGGTGGTGTCACCAAGGTAGACGATGCGGCATTCCTGCTCTTCTTCGGTTGCGGGATTGATCAGCACGAGTTCGGAGCCGAGCTCGAGCGGTTCGTTCAGATAGAGCAAGCCGCCATGCGCATTGATCACGATGGTCTGGCTCTTCGCGCGGAATTTCCGGCCTTCGACGTTCTTGCCGGTCGCGTGAACCGGGATTCGCGTGAAGACGCGGGAGCTGCGGCGTTCTTTCGTGACTTGCGTCTCTGGCATCGTCACAAATATCGTGCAATGAGGCGCAGGACGAGTCAATTGCGGCCGGGGACACCGTGCCTAAAAGAGCAGTCGCGAAAGTTGTTGAAATACCGTGGCCTTGCGTAGTATGTGAGCTGTACCCAGCCGAATACTAGAAGTGTCCGCGCCGAGGCCACTTGAGCGGTGCGAGGGTTCTCATTTCCCGAACCCAGGAGCCCGGCCCGATGGACTTGATCGGTTACATCGAATCGAAGCAGGAAGACAACCTCAACGAGCTCAAAGAGTTGCTGCGCATTCCCAGCGTCAGCACGAAAAGCGAACACAAACCCGATATCGAACGCGCGGCGCACTGGGTGGCCGAAAAAATGCGCGCGGCGGGACTTGAAAACGTTGAGATCGTTCCAACCAAGATGCATCCGGTTGTGTACGGCGAATCGTTGCGCGCGCCTGGAAAGCCGACAGTACTGATCTACGGACATTATGATGTGCAGCCGGCCGAACCGCTCGACCTCTGGACCACGCCTGCCTTCGAGCCCACGGTCCGCAACGGCAATCTCTACGGCCGCGGCACCGCCGACGATAAGGGGCAGATACATATTCACCTTAAGGCGCTCGAAGGCCTGCGAAACACCGAAGGCAAGCTGCCGATCAACGTGAAGGTGATGGTGGAGGGAGAAGAAGAAGTCGGCAGCGTGAATCTCTGGGATTTCGTTAAGCAGTACCGGGAGCGGTTGAAGGCGGACGCGCTGATCGTTTCTGACACCTCGATGCTGGGCAAGGGTGTGCCGTCGATTACGTACGGTCTACGCGGTCTCAATTACTATCAGCTTGAAATCACGGGACCGGCGCAGGATCTGCACTCGGGAGTTTTCGGCGGCGCCGTTCCCAATCCGATCACGATTCTGGCCGAGACAATCGCGAAGCTTCACGAAAAGAATTTCCGCGTGGCGGTTCCGGGCTTTTACGACGACGTCGCTGAAGTATCCCGCGCCGAGCGCAAGGCGCTTAATGCGCTGCCGTGGAAGGAAAAGGAGTTCCGCAAGACAGTCGGTGCACCGGCGCTTTGTGGTGAGAAGGGGTTTACGATCGTCGAGCAGCTCTGGATACGTCCGACGCTTGAAGTAAACGGCATCTGGGGCGGGTACACCGGCGAAGGCGCGAAGACCGTCATCGCTTCGAAGGCGTACGCAAAGCTTTCGACGCGGCTCGTTCCGAACCAGGACCCTGCGAAGATCGCGAAGGCAGTGGAGCGGCAGATTCGCAAGCTCCTGCCGAAAACGGTGACTCACAAGTTTCAGGTCTTGAGCACGGGCAAGCCGTGGGTCGCTCCGTATACCCATCCGATTTTCCAGAAGGCGCTGCACGCCCTTGAACAAGGCTTTGGAAAGAAGGCCGTGTTCATTCGCGAAGGCGGGTCGATCCCCTTTGTGACGCAGATGTATGAGACGTTCAAAGTGCCATGCGTGCTTCTGGGCTTCGGCCTGCCGGACGAGAACGCGCACGCGCCGGACGAGCACATCGCGCTTGAGAACTATTTCGGCGGGATCAAGTCGGTTGCGTTGTTCTACGACCAGCTCGCAAGCCTCTAGAGCGTGGCCGCGCTTTCCCACATTGGAAAAAGCTTGGTTTTTCGGGGGTTTTTGCACATTTGTGCTTGCGTTCGCATGGCTTGGCGGCTATAGTCGCACGCGGCCTCCGGGACCCGGATGCCAACTAGCAGTTCATTCTGAGGAGGAAAGACACACTCGATGGCAACTCCGCTGAGCAAATCCAAGATCATTGCGCACCTGGCTGAGAAAGTAGGCACGAAAGAAAAGCCGGTGTCCAAGAAACAGATCGCGTCGTTCTTCGACGAGCTGTTCAACCTCGCGGTGAAGGAAGCGAGGGGTTCAGGCAAGTTCGTGATCCCCGGACTGGGGCGGGCGGTAAAAGCACACCGCAAGGCACGCATGGGCCGCAACCCGGCCACGGGCGAACCGATCAAGATCAAGGCGAAGACGGTGGTCCGCCTGCGCGCGGCCAAGGCGTTCAAAGACGCCGTTTTGAAGTAGTCTATCCCGGCGCAAAGTTTCGCGGCGAAACCCCCAGATGCGTCCGGCCCGCATGGCGGGAGGAGGCTTGGGGGTTTTGTCTTTTCCTCCCGGCGCGAATACCGAGCGCACGATCGCAGATCCCATGCGCGAACATTCGGGCCTTCTCACCGATCTTTACGAGTTGACGATGGCGGCGGGTTATTTCCAGACCCGCTTCGATGCGCGCGCGACATTTGAGCTGTTCGTCAGACATCTTCCTCCCCACCGCAACTATCTCGTGGCGGCCGGGCTCGAACAGGCGCTTGAATATCTCGAAGGGGTCACATTCGCGCCCAACGAAATCGATTACCTGAGGCGCCATCCAGCCTTTCGCCACATACAGCCTGTGTTCTTTGAATATCTCGGGCAGTTCCGATTCACGGGCGACGTGTGGGCGATGCCCGAAGGCACGCTCGCGTTTCCCGGCGAGCCAGTCATGCGCGTGACAGCGCCAATCATCGAAGCGCAGATCATGGAGACGTATCTGCTTGCGACGCTCAGCTATCAGACAATGATCGCAAGCAAGGCGGCGCGGATCGTCACGGTCGCGGAGGGCCGTGAAGTAGTGGATTTCAGCGCGCGGCGTGCGCATGGCGGCCCCGCAAGCCTGCTATCGGCGCGCGCGGCCGCGATCGGAGGGTGCGGCGGCACGTCGAACACGTTGGCCGGCCAACTATTCGCAATGGGCACCTACGGAACCCAAGCGCACTCCTGGATCATGGCGCACGAGACCGAAGCCGAAGCATTCAGCAACTTCCTGGATGCATTCCCGGAGGGCTCGGTCCTGCTGGTGGATACTTACAATGTCCGTCGCGCCATCAACACGATCATCGCCGGCGGACGCAAACCGTGGAGCATTCGTCTCGATAGCGGCGATCTAACTGCTGACAGCCGCTGGGCGCGCCGCACGCTCGATCGCGCCGGCTGGAAGGATGTGAAGATTTTTGCGTCGGGCGATCTGGACGAGTACAGGATCGATGA
Organism: Candidatus Acidiferrales bacterium; assembly: GCA_035622875.1. Classification (GTDB taxonomy): domain Bacteria; phylum Acidobacteriota; class Terriglobia; order Acidiferrales; family UBA7541; genus Palsa-295. Next base: position 87,507 of record DASPUN010000086.1, on the reverse strand, counting down.
AATGTTAAGGAACGGTGCCGCGATCGACGCGTTTGGCGTGGGAACCGCTCTGGGCACGCCTGGCGACGCCCCGCATTTGAATCTGATCTACAAGTTGACCGAGGTCGAGCGCGGCGGCAAAGTGCGCGAAGCCGCGAAGTTCAGCCACGCGAAGGCCACTTATCCCGGCCGCAAGCAAGTCTTCCGGCACAGAGACACGCGCGGTGAATTCTCTGGTGACACGATCGCGCTGCAAGACGAACCGCCCGACGGCGGCGAGCCCTTGCTGATCGAGTTCATGCACGCCGGACGCCGCACGCTGCAAGACGAACCGATTGCGGCGCTGCGCAACCGTTGTGTCACGAACCTCGCGTTGCTTCCGAAGCGCTACCGGCAGATTCATCGCAGCGCCGTTTATCCCGTCCGCTACAGCAAGCGCCTCACCGCAATGCAGCAGGAAGTCCGGCGCCGCATTCGCCGCTCTGCGCTAAAATGAGTCCGTCCCGGGAAGGACCGAAGCGCGTGGCGTCGCGAAAAATAGTCTTTTGGGAAGTCGACGCGCAAGCCGACTTCGTGTTGCCGGGCGGAAAACTCTACGTGCCCGGCGCAGAGAAAATTATTCCGAACATTCAACGTCTGGTGAGCGCCGCAGCCAAGGCGGGTGTGTTTCTCGTTTCGAGCGGCGACGCGCATCCGGAGAACGATCCTGAGTTCCAGCGATTTCCGCCGCACTGCCTGCGCGGCACGCCGGGTGCGCGAATCATTCCGCAAGGGCTCGGCAAGGATTTTCTGGCCGTTCCGAACGATGCCTCCCGAAAGTTGCCGGTGGATGCTCTCCATCATCCTCAGGTCGTGATCGAAAAGCAGACGCTGGACGTCTTCGACAATCCGCACACGAGCGAGATCGTGGATCGCTTGGGTCCCGAGGCGGAATATGTAGTTTTCGGCGTCGTGACGGAATATTGCGTGAAATGCGCAGCGAAGGGACTGCTCGATCGCGGCCGCAAAGTCTCGATCGCGAAAGACGCGATTGAATCACTGAAGCCTGAGGACGGACGACGAGCGCTCGACGAATTGCGAGCCGCAGGCGCGCGACTGATCACCACAGACGAGGCGCTAAAGGAGTTGCACGCGGCCGTCGCTCGCTGATCGTCCTACCAAGAGCTTCGGCGTGTATCAGCTAGATGTTCCGGAAGCAACCGGTCTGACAATCCCGTCGTAGAGCCACATCAGCGCGGCGGTCGCCACCCCGATTACAAGAATGACCCACCACATGTCGTTTGGATGGTGCAATCTTTCCCCGAAAACTGTCAGCAAATAGCCGCCTAGCGAACCGCCAAGCAGGAAGCCGATTGCGATCGGCAGAAACGCGTAACCCATGTAGAGACCCTGCTGTTCTGGCGGCGCGAGACGCGAGCAGTATTCGTAATAGCGCGACGCTTGCGTCAGTTCGCCGAACGCCAAGACTACGAGCAGCAAGCCCAGCGTAAACATCGTCGGATGCACAGCGAGCAGAATCCACGATAGTCCCGCAAGAAGAAAACCGATGGCGATGGTTCGCACGGCAGGGATTCTTCGCGTCAAATAGGTCACCAGAATCTGACACGCGATCACCGTGAACGCTTCAAGGCTCAAGATACGATCGACCGCCGCGTGCGGATCGACATACGTGCGCATGAAAATCCCGACGGAGGTGAAGATCTGCCAGTACACGATATAAAAGCCCGTGGTGATCAAGAGAAAGACGACGTAGCGCAAATTTCCGAGGACGATGACGATATTGGTAAGCGCTTTCCACACGCTTTGTACCTTTGCGTCGTCCGCGCGGCCGGGCTCGGGATAGAAAAGCAGCGTCACCCAAAACATCACGAAGACGCTTGCGGCCGACACGCGAAATACGTTGGCCATCCCGAGGTGCAGCGGCTCGCGAACCAGCCACGCCATGAGAGGACCGACCGCGCCGCCGATGTTCACAAGCGTGTAGTAAATCGAATAGCCGAGCGAACGCACGTTTTCAGTCGAGGCGCGCGCCGTGGTCCCCGCAACCACCGGCTTGACCATTCCCGGACCTAGCGCGGGAAGTAACAAGACAATCGAGACGAGAGCTCTATCACCGATGGCATTACGAAGGGGCGCCATCCACGATGATTCGATCGAACCCAGCAGAAAATAGCCGATCGTCAGTACCAAGTACGCACACATCAAGGTCCGGCGAAATCCGAAGCGGTCCGCGAGCGCTCCCGCTACGATCGCCAATCCGTAGACAACAAATCCCACTAAGCCGACCAGACTCGTCGCAAGCGCAGATGGGAAATGCAATTCCTCGTGGAGGTAGATCGCGAGGACGGCGGTGGTGCCGTAGTAGGCGACGCGCTCGAAGATCTCGGTGAAGTTGGCAACCCAAAAAGGGCGCTCGAATCCGGAGCGGATTTCCTCGATACGCTGCGACAGCGCCAAAAGGAGGTCACCTCATGCCGCCTCGGGCGATCAGGTTAGTGAGCGGCAGGGCGCGATTGTAGCGGAAGAGGATGGTATTCGCGTGCCTATTTTGGCTACGGATTGCCTATGAGTCCGCGGTCGCCCCAAATTTCGTGGCGCGCTACGACTCCACCGATGGCAGCGCGAGTCTTACGCCGCTACAGGGGCGTGAACCTGCATCCTGCGATGTATCGTCAGCACGATGGCGCCGAGACCCCAAATCGTCACACAGAAGCCGACGATAGGCCCGGCGTAAGGCAGCATCGTCAGTGCGCGGATGATGGCGAGTCCGAGCGCCATGCGTCCAATCGCGTGGCTTGCGCCCGCCGCTCCGCCTAACAGTTTTTCGCCGAGCCATGAGGCCGTGAAGATCTGCGCTGAATAGACACCGATGAGCCACAGAAGCACGGCGATCACGCCGACCGCTGCTCCGACTATCGTTGCACACACGATGACGGCTGCAATCGGGGTTGCCAGGAGGAAGAGCGTGCCCAATCCGAGCGCGGGGCCGACCCGCTTGCTGCACTGCACGACATCAAAAAAGAATTGCGGCGCCACGAGGAGCAAAACCAGACCGAAGATAAAACTCGCGCCCCAAAAGAGCGTTTGGTGCCAATAGTAGCGGCCGGACGCGTAATCGGGCCCGGGACCTTTGATCGAAACGTCGATGGGGCTGCTCAGCTTCGCGCCTTGGGCGACTTCCGGCGGATGCCAGCCCGAGAATTTCGTCTTGCCTTGAATTTCGGCCTGCGGGCCCACGACCAATCGCTGCGATCGTATCAACGCGCTTCCGGACAGCAGGCCGTTGAGGTCCACGACACGCGCGAGAACCGTCAGATCGCCGCCGATCTGACCATCGAGGTCCGCGTTACCGGCGAGCAAGGTCAGCGACCCGCCGACTTTGGCCTTTTCATCGAGATCGAATTGATCCTGCCAGGCCGTGATGTTCTTGCCGACGCTGCCGTTGATCGCTATCGAATCAGTGGCCACGCGGACGTTGCCGTCCACTATGCCGTTGAGAGTAAGCTTGTCCGTCAACCCGAGGACGTCTCCTTTCACGTGGCCGTTTACGGTGACGCTGTAAGAGAAGACGATCAGATCGCCATCTACATCTCCGTCGATGCGTGTTCGATCCGCGGCCACGACGAGATCGTTCTTCACTTCATGACCGGCGGGCAGTGTGTAGCTCGGATCTCCACGTTCGACGTCAGCCGCAGCTGCCGCCGGCGGCAGCGCCAGGGCGCAAGCCAAAGCTCCCATCACGAACGCGATCGGCGTGAAGCGCTTCCACTGTTTCCTGAAGAGCCAGATCGCCAGACTTCCCAGTGTCGCTATCGCCATGAATTCGGCTAGGCTTCGCATCGCGTCCCATCCTTTCCAGAATGCGCCCTGAAAGAAAAACCATGTCAAAATGCCCTGCTGCGAAAGACCGGCCTGCGAGATGCTCGCAAGCCACGGCTCCACGATTCCATTCCAGAGCGTGTACAGGCCGCCCGCGCAGAGCCCGAAGGCCGCGATCCAACCCCAGTGCGTTGAGTTGCGTTCCGGGGCGGCAATCAGATGCGCGGGAATCGGCTCGTCGTCCGTCGTGAGCGATTCACGGAGCCACACGCCTTCACTCTCCAGCGCGTGGAGCAACTGCCTGCACGGCGCGCAAGATGCGACGTGCGCGGCCACAACTTTCGCGTGGTCCTCGTCGAGCTGGCCTTCGAGATAAAGCAGGCCGGTCACTTCGTCGAAGTGATTGGCCAGTGATTGGTCAGAAGTGCTCATGTTTTTCTTCCACCCCCTGCCTTGGCCGCGACGGTTGCGTCCGGCTGGCCGAGCGCGTCGCGCAATTGGTGCCGCGCCCGCAATAGCAGCACGCCGACAAACGCCCGTCGCACGCCCAGCGTGTCGGCAATTTCGTCGTAGCTCATATCCGCGTAATAGCGGAGCACGAGCGCGGCGCGCGCGCGGTCCGGCAGCTTCGCGAGGCCGGCGCGGACTTCCTTGCTCGTGTGCTCGCTTTGAAGGCGTTCGAGCTGCCCGGGATCGGGATGCTCGAGCGGCAGCCCCTCTACATCGCCGGTCTCAAGGTCCTGCCGGATCCGCCGCCGGCGCAAGGTGTCCCAGCAGTGATTGCTCGCGACCTTATACAGCCATGCCGTAAACGGCCGTGACGAATCGTAGGTCCCGAGTTTCTGCCGCACTTTCATAAAGATTTCGGTGGTCGCGTCTTCTGCGTCCTCGCGCGCAGGGAGCAACCGCCTGCAAAAGCGAAAAATCGCCGGAGCGTATTGCCGATAGAGCTCGCCCCAGGCGTGCGCATCGCCCGCCCGGACCTGGGACAGCACCTGCGCCAGATCGGCTTCGTTCATCGCCCCGGTCGTCTTCTGTCTGTCCATGGATTAATACGCAGCGGCGGTCCGAGATATTTCACAACTATCACAAACCAGCGCACTTGTCTCCGAAACAAGACTGGGCGTCCCGGGCCTGCCGAACCCGGTCGAACGACGAATGACCTGGCCTCGCTCTGCTATACTCGCGTCCCTGCGCACCGCCGATGCCTGCCAAGGATCCAAAGCGAATCTTCCTGGTCGACGCGATGGGGTACATCTTCCGTGCCTTCTACGCCCCGATGGAGCGGCTACAGTCCTCGTCCGGTCTTCCCACGAAAGTGCCTTATCTCTTCGCGACGATGATGCGCAGGCTGCTCCAAAATAAGGAGTTGCGCCCCGACTACGTGGCAGTCGTTTTCGATGCCGCGGCTCCCACATTCCGGGACAAGCTCTTTGAATCGTACAAGGCGCATCGTCCGCCGATGCCGGAAGACTTGTCGGTACAGATTCCGTTCGTCCGGCGGTACTGCGAAGCCATGCGCATGCCGATCCTCGAATATCCCGGTTACGAAGCGGATGACGTGATCGGCTCGCTCGCCCGTCAGGCGGCGAAGAACAATCTCGACGTAGTGATCGTGACGAGTGACAAGGACTTGATGCAACTCGTCGGCGGGCGCGTCCGCGCGCTCAATCCAGCGAAGAATGATCTCCTGATCGACGAAAAAAAAGTCGAAGAGATTATGGGCGTGCCGCCGGACAAGGTCGCAGACGTGATGGCGCTGATGGGCGACGCGATCGACAACATTCCGGGCGCGCGCGACCCCAACGAAAAGCCCGCTCCGGGCGAACGGCGAAAAGCCGGTATCGGCGAAGTGGGCGCGCGCCAGCTGATTCAGCAATTCGGCAGCGCCGAGGAGGCCGTTGCGCGCGCGAGTGAAGTGAAGCGAGCGGGCTACCGCGAAGCGCTCGAAAAATGCGGCGAGTTCGTGAAGCTGAGCAAGCAGCTCGCGAAGATTCACGTCGACGCGCCCGTGCCGCTCTCCCTCGAAGATTTGCAATTGAAGGAACCGGACGCAGCAGCGTTGCGCGCGCTTTATGCGGAGCTCGGGTTCACGTCACTACTGAAGAACCTGGCTCCCCTCGCGGACGACCGTACCACGGACTACGCCGCGTTGGACTCGGCGGATGCGGTGAGAAAATTTGTCGACTCAATCGCACCTGGCCAGCTCGCATCGATCTGGCTATCGCTCGATTCCGAGGAGCCGGAGGACGAAGGGTTCGGCACGCGCGTGCTCGGCATCGAGATTTCGACCAAACTGGACACCGCGCGATTTGCTCCGAACGACGGCGAGAACAGCGTGCTTGCAGCTTTGGGCAAATGGCTCGCCGATCCGAAGCGCCCCAAAATCGTTCACGACCCAAAGCTGTTCGATCTGCTTACGTCCGGGTATTCGTCGGATGCTGACAACACCGTAGCGGGAATCCGCGACGCGACGATGCTCTACTCGTACCTGCTCAGGCCGACCACGGCAAATCACGCATTTGCCGAAGTCCTGCTGCGACATTTGAATCGCACGCTGTCGGGCGCGCCGGGCGAACGCGCAGATTTTCTGCTACGCCTCGCGCCGGTACTACGTGCGGAAGTTGAAAAGCACCGATTGCTCGAAGTTTACGAGAAGATCGATCTGCCGCTGGCACCCGTACTTGCGCGAATGGAGGCGAGCGGCGTCCGCGTCGATCCGAAGCGTCTCGAAAGCATCTCCGCCGAAGCACAGGGCGAAATCATGCGCCTCGAAAAGGAAATCTACGAGTTGGCGGGCTTCGAGTTCAAAATCGGCTCGCCACAGCAGCTCGCCGAGGTGCTTTTCGACAAACTGAATCTGCAGCCGCCGCGCAAGAGCCGGATGAAAGTCCGCTCGACCGCCGCCGATGTGCTTGAAGAGTTGGCGCTCGTCCACGAACTCCCGAAAAAAGTCCTCGAATATCGTGAGCTCGCCAAGCTGAAATCCACATACGCCGATGCGCTTCCCCGGCTCGTTCACCCAACGACCGGCCGCCTTCACACGCACTTCAGCCAGACCGGCGCCGCCACCGGCCGTCTCAGTTCGTCGAATCCGAATCTGCAAAATATTCCCGTGCACACGGAGCTTGGCCGTGAGATTCGCGCGGCGTTCATAGCGTCTCCGGGCCATCTGCTTCTTTCCGCCGATTATTCGCAGATTGAACTGCGTATTCTCGCGCATCTCTCCGAGGACCCTGTTCTCGTCGAAGCATTTCGTCGCGGCGAAGACATCCATTCGCGAACGGCGCAGGAAGTTTTCGCTGTCGCGCCCTTCGCGCAGACGCCCGAGCACCGTCGCGTCGCGAAGGTGATCAACTTCGGCGTGATCTACGGACTTTCTGCGTTTGGTCTGGCTCAGCAATTGGGAATCGATACGAAGGAAGCGGCGAAATTTATCGCTGCCTACTTCGAGCGCTACAGTGGCGTGAAGCGATATCTTGATGGCCAGATTGCCGAAGTCCGCAAGACCGGATTCACGCGAACTCTTTTCGGCCGCACGCGCCCAATTCCCGAAATCAATTCGCCGCAGCCGGCTCTGCGCAGCTTCGCCGAACGCACCGCTATGAACACGCCGATGCAAGGCACGGCGGCTGATCTGATCAAGCTCGCTATGATCGATCTCGATGGCCGCCTCGCGGCCGATTTCAAATCGCGTATGATCTTGCAGGTCCACGACGAGCTTCTTTTCGACGCGCCGGAGCAAGAGATTCCGCGGCTAACGAAGGTCGTGAAGGAAGCGATGGAAGGAGCGCACAAGCTGCGCGTGCCGCTGGTGGTCGATACAAAGGTCGGACCGAACTGGCGCGACATGTAGTGAGACGGGATGGTCGAAAATTTGGGAAGATTCGTAGTACACAAGAATGGGAGGTCAAAATATGGCGCCTAATCACGCCGAGGCATTCCTGAAGCTGGTGAATGATGCGAAGACGCGCGTCAAAGAGGAAGATTATCGCGAGACGAAACGGCGGCTCGAAGCCGGCGAGAAATTCGTTCTGGTCGACACCCGCGAAGATTCCGAATGGGCGAGCGGCCACATTCCGGGCGCAATCCATCTCGGCCGCGGCGTCATCGAGCGAGACATCGAGAAAGCGGTTCCCGATAAGAATTCGCAGATCGTGCTCTATTGCGGCGGCGGATATCGCTCGGCGCTCGCCGCAGATAATCTGCAAAAGATGGGCTACCGCAACGTGATCTCAATGGATGGCGGCTGGCGCGGCTGGACCGAATCGGGTTTCCCCACCACCAAGGATTAGCTCGTCAGATTCAGCGGTGGCTACACACCGCTACGGCTCGCACCAAAGGAGGAATTCGCCATGGCTACAGGCACGCCGCGCAGAATCGTCACGGGCCACGACAAAAGGGGGAAATCGATTGCAGTGTCTGACGGGCCACCGCCGAACGGACTGAAGATTGCCGACCGCGGCGTCACGTTTTACGAAATCTGGAACACCGACGACGGTCCGGCGCCAATCGCGGCCACCGAAGCCGAGCCTACGAACCGCCCGGTCGAACTTGCGCCCAAGCCGCGCGGTACCGTGATTCGCATTCTCGATTTCTTGCCCAGCTTCTCCCAAAAGGCATCTGGCAACCCGCCGTTCATGCACCGTACGGAGACCATCGACTACGGGATCGTGCTTGAGGGCGAGATGTTTCTGATCCTCGACGGCTCCGAGTTGCACTTGAAGGCCGGTGACGTAGTCGTCCAGCGAGGCACCGATCACGCATGGGAAAACCGCTCCGACAGGCTCGCGCGGATGGCGTTCGTTTTGATCGACGGCGCGTTTTCTCAGGAGTTGAAAGCGTCGTTGCCAGCGGGTGCCCTTGAAAACGTAATTCGCGGGCCGCTGAGAATCACGCAGGGCTGATCGCTGAAGAAGAGTGGCTGGGGCGGTTGGACTCGAACCAACACCATCCTCATTAACAGTGAGGTGTCCTACCGATTGGACCACGCCCCAACCGATTACAACCATTTTATCCAAGTTCACGCGAATCCCGGAGCGAACTTTTTCTCCGCGGATCGAGCCACCAACAAGAATTTGTGCGTTTTGTGGGAAACAGGGGATGAAAGCACTTCCGCCGCGCATTCGAGAAGGGTGAGTGGAAGTAACGGCTCGGCAAGAAGTGGCCGGGGGAAGGAAGCCGGCCCAGCCCTCAATCCCCTAAAGGGATCCTCGGCTTTCCTCCCCCTGACCATGAGGCCTATCGCACGCACAAAACCAAACCTAAGCTGCTGAAATTACAAGGATTTCATTCGTGCTACTCGCGTAAAAAGTCCTCACCGCCAGTAAAAATTCCGGCGAGTGCGAACCCGCCACGGAAGTGGCAGAAACTTTCCCTACCTGATGGCCTTCACCGGAAAAAGAAAGGCGAATAAAGCGTTCCGATCCGCTGGCGAAAAGCTGAAAGGAAGATGGCGGCTTGATCGAAACTGACCGTGTTCGGCTAAGACACTGGGAGAACCGCGATCGCGAACCGTTCGCGCGACTGAATGCCGACGTGCGAGTGATGGAGTTTATGCCGGCTACACTTTCTCGCGCGGAGAGCGACACGTTGGTCGACCGAATCGTACGACATTTTCAAGTGCACGGCTTCGGTCTCTACGCGGCTGAGTTGCGCGATTCGTGCGCGTTCATCGGCTATGTCGGACTTGCCGTGCCAACGTTCGAAGCTCACTTTACGCCGTGCGTCGAGATCGGCTGGAGGCTCTCGCCTGATTGTTGGAACCAGGGCTTGGCGACCGAGGCAGCCAACGCTGTCGTGCGCCATGCCTTCGAGGATCTTGGCCTCAGTGCTCTCGTCTCCTTCACGGTTCCCGCAAACGTCCGGTCACGGCGCGTAATGGAAAAAATCGGCATGACTCACGAGCCAGCCGGCGATTTCGATCATCCTAACTTGCCAGTTGGACATCCGCTGCGACGCCACGTTTTGTACCGGCTGCGCCGTGAGACGAAAATGCAGTTTTCGGCGCCAGCGGGCTCGCCTTGACCCTCGCGAACGCCTCCTGCTATGTTGAGAGATTACGCTGGGCTCATTCTACCCAGTGAGCGAGGGGCTCTTCTGTAGCGGGGCGCTCCACCCATGGGTCTCAAGAAGATCGTCATTCGCGGCGCGCGGCAGCACAACCTCAAGAACATCAGCCTGGAAATCCCGCGCAATACGCTGACCGTCATCACAGGCCTCTCCGGCTCGGGCAAATCCTCTCTTGCGTTCGACACGCTTTACGCCGAGGGCCAGCGGCGCTACGTCGAATCGCTTTCGGCCTACGCGCGGCAGTTCCTCGACCAGATGGAGCGGCCGGAAGTGGATTCCGTCGAAGGCCTTTCTCCCTCGATCGCGATCGAGCAAAAGACGACAACACGATCACCGCGCTCGACCGTCGGCACAATCACCGAGATTTACGATTACCTGCGCGTCGTTTACAGCGCCATCGGCACGCCGCACTGCCCGAATTGCGGCAAGCCCATCGCCCGCCAATCGACCGAGCAGATCGTGCAAGCCGTGCTGGCGCTCAAGCCGGACGACCGCATCATGGTTCTCGCGCCGGTCGTTCGCGGGCGCAAGGGCGAATACAAGAAGGAACTCGAAAAATACGCGAAGGAAGGCTTCGTCCGCGCGCGTGTCGATGGCCAGATTGTCAATCTCGACGAACCGATTGCGCTCGACCGGCGAAAAAACCATACGATCGAAATCGTGGTCGATCGGCTGCTCCTCAAAAACGGCATCGCGCAGCGGCTCGAACAGTCGGTCGAAACGGCGCTGAAGCTTACCGGTGGTCTCGTCACGATCGCCGTCGTGAATGGAGACGAGCACGTCTATTCGGAAAAACTGGCGTGTCCCGACTGCGGCATCTCCGTGCCGCAACTCGAACCGCGGTCGTTCAGCTTCAACTCACCCTACGGCGCGTGCCCCGAATGCCACGGCCTCGGCTCGAAGTACGAATTCGATCCCGCGAAAGTGATCGTTGATTGGACGAAGCCGCTCTTTGAAGGCGGCCTCGGCCCCGGCTCGGGTACGGCTGCGTTGCAGCGCACTTTGCAAATCGCGGCTGCTGCGTACCATTTCGATCTCGAAATTCCCTTCGAAAAATTGGCGCGCAAAACGCAAAATCTGATTTTGTACGGGAATCCATCCAATGGCGGATCGGGCAAGGGATTGAGCTTCCTGGGCGTGCTCCCCTTCCTCGAGAAAAATCTCGAGGAATCGACCTCCGACACGTATCGCGAGTGGCTGACGCAGTACATGTCTCCGGCCCCCTGCACCGCGTGCAACGAGCGGCGGCTGCGCCCGGAGAGCTTGGCGGTGAAAATTGCGGGGCTTTCCATCGCGGACTTCACGGCGCTTTCGCTCGGCGACGCTCGCGCTGCCGTCGACAGGATTCGCGCTAAGCTCAATCTCCGCCAGCGGAAAATCGCCGGGCGCCCGCTCACTGAGGTCGCCGAACGCATTGATTTCCTGATCGCAGTCGGCTTGGGCTATCTAACGCTTGCGCGCTCCGCAGCGACGATTTCCGGCGGCGAGGCTCAGCGAATTCGCCTTGCGACGCAGATCGGCTCGCGCCTGCGCGGCGTCCTCTATGTGCTGGACGAACCCTCCATCGGCCTGCACGCGCGCGACAACGGACGCCTTATTTCGACGCTCGAGACGCTGCGCGATTTGGGCAACACGGTGCTTGTAGTCGAGCACGACGAGGAAACGATTCGCCGCGCCAACTACGTCGTCGATCTCGGGCCCGGCGCGGGGAAAGCGGGCGGGCATCTGGTCGCGACCGGAGCGCCAGCAGAGATTGCAGAGAATCCCGCGTCTCTGACCGGACAGTACCTATCCGGCAGGATGCACATAGCCGTGCCGGAACAGCGTCGCAGCGCCAACGGCAAAGTACTTTCGATTTTAGGCGCGCGCGGAAATAACCTGAAAAACATCGACATCGCGATTCCGCTGGGGCTTCTCACGGTCGTCACCGGAGTTTCGGGATCGGGAAAATCGACTCTCGTGAACGACATACTTTATCGCGCGCTCGCTGCCAAGCTCTATCGCTCCCGCGAAAAGCCCGGCGAGCATCGTGCCGTGCTGGGCATCGAGCATCTCGACAAAGTGATTCAAATTGACCAGGCGCCGATCGGGCGTACGCCGCGTTCGAATCCCGCCACGTACACCGGTGTTTTCGCGCCAATTCGAGAACTTTTTGCGATGCTCCCGGAATCGCGCGAGCGAGGGTACAAGCCAGGACGATTCAGCTTCAATGTGAAGGGCGGGCGCTGTGAGGCGTGCCAAGGCGATGGCCAACGGCGCATCGAGATGAATTTCTTGCCGGACGTGTACGTCACTTGCGAGGTCTGTCGCGGCAAGCGCTACAACGCCGAAACGCTCGCGGTGCGTTACAAAGGCCTGTCGATTTCAGACATTCTCGATCTGCCGATCGAAGATGCACTCAAAGCGCTCGAAAACATTCCTGCAATACAACAAAAACTGCAGACGCTCGTCGATGTGGGACTTGGCTACGTGCAGCTCGGGCAATCGGCGACGACGCTTTCAGGCGGCGAGGCGCAGCGCACGAAACTCGCGAAAGAGCTTTCTCGCCGGCAAACGGGCCGCACGCTCTATATTCTCGATGAGCCGACCACAGGTTTGCACTTCGACGATGTAAAGAAACTGCTCGACGTGCTGAATCGCCTCGTTTCGCTCGGCAATACCGTGCTGATCATCGAGCACAATCTTGACGTGATTAAGCAGGCCGATTGGATTATCGACCTCGGCCCCGAAGGCGGCGAAGCGGGCGGACGCGTGGTCGCTCAGGGCACGCCCGAACAAGTCGCGCGCGCAAGGAAGTCCTATACCGGCCAGATTCTTTCCCGCGCCCTCCACGGCGCGAATGGAAATCGCGCGAGCTGAGGACCAATTGACCTTCGAGAATCGCCCTCCGTTGAACGTTCCTGAACCCGACGGCGCTCAGCCTGAAATCGCCGAGTCATCGCATCTGGGTGCTGCGGCGTCTTTTTCGTCTGAACCTGCGCCGCAATTGTCGGCGGTTGTTCCCACCGACCTCCGAATCCCCTGGGGCTGGCTCGACCTGCTTTTGTTCGTGCTCGTAGCGTTCGCTGCAACGATCATCGTAGCGATCATCGTCCTGCTGGGATTCTTGGCTTTCGGAGTGAAGATCTCGCAATTGCGCGCCTCCGTAAGCAAAGAGGGGCTTTTTGCGGTCATCAACCAGGTAGTTCTTTTCTTGGTGCTAATTGGCTATCTGGCGGTGCTGATTCGAGCGCGTTTTCGCGCTCCCTTCTGGAGCACGATCGGCTGGCGGCGGTTGGAGGTCGAACATGTTCCTCGGGTGCTGGCCTATTTCGGATACGTTGGGGGGGGATTCTTTCTCGCGGCAGTCGTTCAGATCGTCTCGGTTGCTGTCGGCACGAAAGCGAAACTGCCGGTCGAACGGTTGTTCGAAAACCGGCTGACGGCGCTGCTGATCTTGCTCATGTCGGTGCTGCTTGCGCCGCTGGTTGAAGAAACGATCTTTCGCGGCTTCATCTATCCCGTCGTCGCGCGAACTTTCGGCCGTGGGGTAGGGATCGTCGCCACGGGGACGCTCTTCGGTCTGCTTCACGCGTCGCAGCTTTGGGGTGGCTGGACGCAGATCGCGCTGCTCGTCTTCGTCGGGATCGTTCTCACATACGCGCGCGCGGTCAAAGGCACGGTAGTCGCGAGCTATTTGTTGCATCTGAGCTACAATTTCTTCGTCTCGCTAGCTTTTGTGGTCGCCTCGCACGGCCTGAAAATGATTCCGCCGGGCTCCTGACGCTCCCTCTCTCGCGCTGCGACAGAATCGGCTAGAATGGCTAATTGCGCGCGAGGCAATTGGCCAACAGGTGCGTCGAACGGCCGGAGAAAACTTCATTGCACACGGTTGAACCCATTCAGTGGACGACGGCAGGGGTGGTCATGCTCGACCAGCGGCGACTGCCGCGCGAGGTGATCTACCACACCTACACGGACTACCGCGAAGTGGCCAAGGCGATCAAAGACATGGTCATCCGCGGCGCTCCGGCGATCGGCGTGGCGGCGGCTATGGGGGTCGCGATCGGCGTCCAGCACTCGAAGGCGGAAACGCTCAACCAACTGCGCGCGGAATTCGACGTAATCTGCGACACGCTTGCGCGGACGCGTCCCACTGCGGTCGACCTTTTCTGGGCGATCGAACGGTTCAAGCGTCGCTTCGCCGAGCTCGCGCTTGCTGCCGAGAAAAATGGCGCCGGTGGCATCGCCAATATCAAATCTGCGCTGATTGAAGAAGCAAAGCGAGTGCATCAGGAACGCCGCGACGCCGATGAACGAATCGGCCGCTTCGGCGCGGAGCTGATGCCGCAGAGCGGCCGCGTGATGACACAGTGCAACGCTGGTGCGTTGGCCACGGGCGGCATCGGGACGGCCCTCGGCGTAATTCGCATGGCCGTTGAATCGGGCCACCACATCGACGTGCTTGTTCCGGAGACGCGCCCCTACCTGCAAGGCGCGCGACTCACTGCCTGGGAGCTGCACCAGAATCACATTCCCCTCACGCTGATCACCGACAACATGGTGGGCCATTTCTTGAAAACGGGCGGAGTCGGGGCGGTCGTTGTCGGCGCGGACCGCATCGCGCGCAACGGCGACACGGCGAACAAAATCGGAACCTACGGAATCGCCGTCCTCGCTCGGGAGCACGGCGTTCCCTTCTACGTCGCAGCGCCGATTTCCACGCTCGATTTCTCGATTCCTTCGGGAGAACAAATTCCAATCGAAGAACGCGCGGAGGAGGAAGTCACGCATCTCGCAGGCGTGCGCATTTCGCCCGAGGTTCGCGCGGCACATCCCGCATTCGATGTGACGCCCGCGCGATTCATCGCCGCGATTATTACCGAGCGCGGAGTCGCTCGCCCGCCTTATGAAACTTCGCTCCACGAGCTAGCAACTTACTCGTAGCGCAAGGCCTCGACGGGATTCAGCAGCGACGCCTTCCAGGCAGGATAGACCCCGAAGAACACACCGATCATACTGGCGACAGAAACTCCCAGCAGCACCATGAACAGCGAGACAGAGGCTGGAAAAGACGGAAAAGCCAGCCGCACGGCGAGGACGATGGAAGATCCGAAGATTACGCCAATCGCACCTCCGACTCCGGCGAGTGTTACCGCTTCAAGCAGAAATTGCCAGAGAATGTTGGCGCGACGCGCGCCGATCGCCTTGCGAACCCCGATCTCTCGCGTGCGCTCGGTGACGCTCACGAGCATGATGTTCATCACGCCGATGCCTCCAACCAGGAGCGCCACCGATCCCACCGCCAGCATCACGATGAAAATTCCGTTGGAAATTTCCTTCCACGTCTGGACAAACGTATCCGTGGTCATGATTTCAAAATCGTCCTTCTTGTCCGACGAGAGCTTTCGCACCCGGCGCATGTATTCGCGCACTTCGTCGACCGCCAGAGGAAGGTCTTCCGTGCTGTCCGCTTCGGCGAAAAGTATCACATCCTTGAATTCGGGATGCAGTTTCATCAGGACAGAGAACGGAACGCAGGCGATATTGTCCTGCGGATTATCGCCGGTGCCGAGTGCCTGCTTTTGCTCCTGCAGCACGCCGATCACAGTGAAGACGTGCCCTTCGAGCAGCACCTCCTGACTGACAGGATCCTCCCCGTTTGGGAAGAGGGTTCCCGCCGAGGTGTGTCCAAGCACGGTCACCGAAGAGTGGTGCTCATTGTCGACATCATTGATGAACCGCCCGCGTTCCATATCGAAATTACTGATCTGCGCGATGGACGGTCCGTCCCCTGTCAGCATCACGTTTTTCGCGCGAAGATTACCGCGCCGCACCTCGCTCGAGCCGGCTCCGACCTCATAGTTTGCGATTTGCGCGGCTGGACTCGCAGCCACCACATGCGTCAAATGCGCCAAGCCGTCGGCCCATTCCGCCTTCAGCTCCTTGCGCTGCAGCAGTTCCATGGACGGTCGCCCGAACGTGGCCCACGACATTTTGGAGACGATGATCGTCGTTGATCCCAGGGACGAAATATTGCCGAGAACGTTCGAGTTCAGCCCGTTGATCACGGCGCCGATCACGATGATTGTCGTGACGCCGATCATGATTCCCAGGACCGTCAGAAACGAGCGCAGTGGATTGCGGCGCAGCACATCGAGCGCCAGCACAATCGATTCCTTGATTTCGTCAAATCTTCTCGCCACTCCCATAGTCATCCTCTGAAATCTCTACTCCGACCTCAGCGCTACGACCGGATCGAGCCGCGCTGCCTTCGCCGCGGGATACACGCCGAAAAACAGCCCCACGCTCGTCGCCACAATCAATCCCACGATGACGGACCAGAGTTGAACCGAGCTTGGAAGGGCTGTCGTGAGCGTCACAACCTTCGCAAGCAGAATCCCCAAAAGGACGCCGAACGCTCCGCCAGCCGCCGCAAGCGTCGACGACTCGATCAAGAATTGCATGCGGATGTCGCTTTGCCGCGCGCCAAGCGATTTCCGCAGACCGATCTCGCGCGTACGTTCCGTCACCGAAACCAGCATGATATTCATGATCACGATTCCGCCCACAATGAGGGCGATCGACGCGATCCCGATCATCACGCCGAAGAAGGTGCCGCTGATGCTTCCCCAGAGCGAAAGAAACGATGCATTCGTTTCCATCGCAAAATCGTCCGCGTCGTCGTAGGCGACGTGGCGGCGTCCGCGCAGGATCATCCGGACCTCGTCCATTGTCGGTTCGAGCGCCTGCGTGCCCGCCGCTTTGACCCAAAGGCGCACCGAGTCGTCCCTGGCGTACATCGCCTGATACGTCGTGATGGGCAGTATGACCCAGTTGTCCTGCGACTGCCCCATTACCGAGCCGCGTTTTTTCGCCACTCCTATGATTTCGCATTCTCCTGTATCGACGCGGATCTCCTTGCCGATTGGGTCCGATCCCGGAAGCAGCTTGTCGACGATGTCGAAACCCACGTCGCATACCGGCGCGGCCCGCGACACATCGAGGCGCGTGAAATAGCGTCCCTCCGCTAGCTCGCGGCTCATCACTTCCGGCATCTCGTGCGTGAATCCGATGACGTTCGTATCCGAGAGGTATTCTGTCCCGTATTTCACCTGCCCGATCTTGCCGACGTTGGCAGCCACGGCCATGCAGCTTCGGCAGCTATCGCGCAGCGCGAGGTAGTCGTCGTAATGAAACTTCCTTCGCTTTTGCGCCGCCTCCCATTGATCGACATTGGTGATGATCGAGGGCGACCGGTTGACCATGAAAACGTCAGCCCCGAGATTGAAGATCCGCTCGGCGACGTACTTGTTCAGCCCGTTCACGAGGCTGACCACCGCGATCACGGACATCACTCCGATCACCACGCCAAGCAGCGTGAGCGCACTACGCAGCTTGTGTGACCACAGGCTTGTGGTGGCGATACGCACTGCCTCGCCGAACGTCATCGAGGTTTTTGCTGCCATGAGTTCGTGCCCACCTGATTATACGTGCTGGGGAGCGCAAAGTTGCAAACAGCCGCGAGCCTGACAGGGAATTATAATCAAATGAGCCAGAAGGCCTTACGGCCAAGGAAGGGACGCCAAAAGCAAATGGGGAGCCTTTGGGGCTCCCCATTTGCAAACTTCAGCAGCCGTGAGAAACGCGCGATCAGAACTGCAGTCTGAGAGAGAACTGACCGAACCGCCTCTCGTCGTGATCGCCGCCTAGAGCGCCGCTTCCGAGACCGCCCTTTTCCTCGACGATGTTGGATGGATCGTAGTTGTCTTCGCCGTTCACGTAAAAGTTGTGATGGTTGAAGACGTTGAACCCTTCGGCGCGGAATTGCAATTCAAATCGCTCCGTGAGCTTGAAGCTCTTTCCGATGGCAAGATCGTCGTTCCAAGCTCCCGGACCGCGGAACGCATTTCTGCGGGTCATGTTCCTCGGATACGGCCCGAAGTCGGAAACACCGAGCGCGGGGTTCAACGGGCCCATATCAGCCTCGGCCGGGATGCTCAGGGCAAAGAATGTGTTGCCGGAATCGGCTTGCAACACGGGCGTACCCGTATGGTATTGCGTGATGGGAGTGGCCGGGGTCAATCTCGGAATGACGTAGTAGTTGAGGAGATAGCCCAGGTCATAAACCGAAAACGGAATTCCGGTACGCGCAGTGAACACAGACGAGATACTCCAGCCACCGAGAACCTGCCGGAGAACTCCTCGGCCTTCCTTGTACCAAGGGGTGTTCCAGACAGGGGACAGCACGATGCGGTGCCGGATATCGTAATCCGCGCTGCCCCAGTCGAGTAACGGATCTTGATAGTTCGTGTAACCCAAAGAGGCGGCCGTTTCGCTCTCGGAGAACGTTGAACTCAGGTCATCGGACGCGTGAGCCCAGGTGTAGTTGCCGATCAGAGTCAGACCGGTGTGATGCAGGTCATTTGCTTGAAACTTGACGTTGAGGGCGTCGTACCGACTTGAGCCCCGACTGCCTCGATCGTTGATTGGCCCGTACTGCGAATTCGGCCGCGTGTAGCAAACGAGAATCGGGTTATCCGGATCAGGCGAAGCCGGATCGGCGTATGGGCAATTGGCATTGACTACCAACGGATCGCCGAGCAGTGCCTGTCCGGCGCCAAGCAGGTTGATGTTATTGATGTCGTAAAGATGCACACCGTGCGCGCCGCTGTAGGACACGCTGATCAGCGTGCTGGGTGCCAGCTCGCGCTCAAGAGCCAAGCTCCAGAACTGCGTCTGAGCCACGTTGATATGTGGGTCCGGCATGCGCAATTCCGTCGGTGTTAGCGCGCTCGCTGGTCCCGCTTCCCCTAGAGGTCCGAGATCATTATTGGTAACAAATTGCGAGCAAGTGCTGATTACCCCGTTCACGTTTCCGGTGCACGTGTCGCTCAGCACCGCGCTCGCCGGCGGATTGAAGCTGGCATTATAGGTCACGTTTCCGAAGTTCCGCTCGTAGCTAATTCCAAAACCGCCTCGCACACTCGTTTTTCCGTCACCGAAGAGATCGTATGCAAAGCCCACGCGCGGTGCCAGCGTTCCCCACCTGGGCGCCCAGAACTGGCCGATCGAACTGTTTGCAGTGAGTTCGACTCCGCCGGTCCGCACGTCCTCCGGGTAAGCACCTGGCCCGTAGTAGAAGTTCGAGTCGAGGTCCGCATGGTTGTTATGCTGCACGCCGAAATGCTCGTAGCGCAGGGCGTAATTGACGGTCAGCTTGCGGGTGACCTTAAAGCTGTCCTGCGCATACAATGCCCAGTCCATGTAACGATAGCTACGAGCAGGGTCGGCCGCTGGAAGAGGCGGTGTCACGGTGCACGCCGGTGTGACAATGGAGTTGCCGAAAATATCGGTTGCGCATGGAAGCGCGCCCTCCGCATTCACCCTGGCCGTAAACGAAAGCACAGGAGACGCATACTCTCCATCGTCCTTAACTCCGCCCGCGTTCACCAAATTGCTCAATGCCGGCCCCACGTCTGAGCCGAGCACCTCGTTGGCCTGCTGATATGCGCCGTAAGCAATGTTTAGCTGGATATACGTAAGCTGGCCGCCAAAGCGCATCGAGTGCTTTCCCTTCGTCCAAGCCAAGTCCTGGAAAAATTGGATCGTATTCTGCGGTCCGCCATAAGGTAGGCCGCCTGAACCATCCGCCGTGTTCTCCAATCCGGGCAGCTGGATGACGAAGCCCTGTCCCGCAGGATCGGTTGCCTGTGCATAGTTGTTGGTACTCAGGTACAGGTTCGGAGTGAACGTTAGTTTCGTGTCATAGCTCGATTTCACGTTGAATCGCGTAAAGCTAAGTTTCGTACTGCTAAGCAAGTTGGTGGAAAACGTGTGGCTGATCGAATAGAGGGCACTGTTGTCGAAGTTACTTCCGCCGGCGTCGTACTGTGGGTACGCGCTGTAGTTCACGGAACCCGGAAAATCGTTCTCGCTGTACCGCGCAAAGCGAAAGAACATCGTTGTATTGTTGGTTAAGTTGTAATCGAGACGTCCAACCAAATCATTCGTGTTCTGTGGAACGCCGCCGCCCGCGTCAAACGGAGCTCTGAAGAACACGTGATCAAACACAGCAGTGTCGTCGAGAACAGCCGTTATGCCGTTTATCTTCGGGAAGGGATTATTGACGCCGGCAGTGGTCCCGAATGCCCCGGCCCCCACTAAATCGCCCGCAGTGACAGGCGTGCCGCTCGTTGGCAATGCGCCTGTACCGAACGTCGTGAAATAGTTCTGTACGTTCGCCGGCAGCATCGAAATAAAATCGGGATCGAGGATGTCGTTCTGCACTTCGGCGTTGCTGCGCACGCGAACGAATTCTTCAGAGAACGTGGCGAACAGCTTGTTCTTCAGGATCGGTCCCCCGATGTTGTAGCCAAACTGATTGCGTACATACGAACCTTTCGGAAGATCGTTGATATTGTTATTGAATGTGTTGGCCGTATACGCGGAAAGGCGGTTGTACTCAAACGCAGACCCGTGAAACTCGTTTGTACCGGACTTCGAATCCACGTTTACGACCCCGCCTGAGGCCCGGCCATACTCCGCGCCGAAGTTATTGGTGATGATGCTGAATTCTTGAATCGAATCGGCTGGGACGGTCTGGCCAGCGACGACAGTGAAGATGCCCACATTTTCGACGCCGTCCAAAAGGATCTCCGTGCCGCTTTCACGCTGCCCGTTAATCGAATAGCCGACGCCGCGATCGGTAAGGCTCTGGCCGGTGGTGAACGAAGGATTGGGGCTGCCGGCATTGCTGGTGGTGTCGGCGCCGCTTATGTTGCCCGAGAGCGCGACAAAGGAGTACGGATCGCGATTCAAGCTGGGGAGTTGTGCCAACTGCTGGGAATCCACCAGCTGCGACAATTCCTGCGACTGCGTGTTGACCACCGCTCCGCCCACGCCCACGACTTCCACCGTTGTGGTTTTTCCGGAGACTGAAAGCTGAGCGTCGACCGTCGCTTTGCCTCCAACTGTCACCTCAACGCGAGTCGTGAACGGCGAGAAGTTGCCGCTGCTCGCCGTGACGTCGTAAAACCCGGGCAACAGACCTTGGATGAGGTACTCACCAGAGCCCCCAGTCTTAACGGTCCTCTCAGAGCCTGTTGCGGCATTCTTGGCCGATACGCTCGCGCCGGGGATCACCGCCCCTGTCGAGTCAGTGACAGTACCGTTAATCGATCCGGTCTCCGCTTGAGACCAAGCCGGTCGGTACGTGAAGAGAACAGCCGCCAAAAGCGAAATAGCGACCAATAGTTTGCGATTCATATCGCCTCCTGAAGAGATTGGCGTCCAGCTAAGCCAGCGGAGTTGACACGCCCCAAAATCGCCCGCGCACACGAGGCACACGCCCGGGCCGCATCATCGCAAGTCTCGCTCCAACAGAAACAGACCGTAACTATCTGTTTTTCATAGCGATCGTCTCGCACGAGATATGGAGAGGCGGTAGTACTCCGCATTGACGTATACGCAAATTGGAATCGAATTTCTATGTAGGCGGCCTTCTGCGCCTCAGCGGCCAGCTGCACGGTGCCTACGGAGCCAAGTTTTAGTACCTACCCCTCCTAGCCCCGAAATCGGTAGCGCTTATCAGGGGACGCATCCAGCCCTTGCGGACAGCTAGCTGGTGGCCCACGGCATCTAAGTCTGTCTCAGCCCTCCGGAACCTCGGCTCGCAGTGCCGGAGTTATGTCACGCCGCTGGCGGCCATAAGGTGCCGACGTTCTGTTCAAAATCCAAAATTGTTTCTCGGAGGACCATTTATGGCTCGAACTTTGGCATGCTTGTTTGCTCTACTCATTCTCTGTTCGTTCTCGGCTCGTGCGCAGGGCTTGGGAGACAAACTTGAACTGTACGGGGGCTATTCCTACATCCACATCGATAACAGTCCGTCGTTTGGTACGAGCGGTTGGGATCTAGCGGGCGAGTACAAATTTGCGGACTGGATCGGCGGAGTCATCGATATCGACGGGAACTATAGTTCGGGCAACGCTCTCCACACTGTGCTTTTCGGGCTGCAGGTGTCGTGGCCCGCTCGCGTGTCGCCATTCGGCCACGTGCTGATTGGCGTCGCTCACGGCGATTCGGGTCCCTTCACGGACAACTCGTTTGCAGCGGCGATCGGAGGCGGCCTCGATGCGAGGCTGGTGCCCCACGTTTACTGGCGAATTTTCGAGGGCGACTATCTGTCAACCCACGCGTTCGGGGTTCATCAGAACAACGCCCGGATTTCGACGGGAATCGTGATCCACTTCTGATCTGAAACTACGCCACTACGTTCGGAACAGCTCGCATTGCGCTCCGCGAGCTGTTCCGGAATGCTGTCCAACTACGGCATTTGAAACTGCACGAGAATGACGGTCTCGACCTCGACGGGTTCGCCGCTCAGCCGCGTCGGCTGATATCGCCACTGCTTGACCGCCGCAACCGCGGCGCTCGCCAGGATGGGACTGCCGCTGACCACTTGAAGATTCTGAATCGTGCCGTCGGTGCCAATGATCGCGCGCAGTTGGACAGTCCCGGTAAGATGCATCGCGATCGCAATACGCGGGTAATCAGGCTCAACACGGCGGATGAGGAGCGCCTCCATCACTCCGCCGCTCATCTTCACGGGCCGATTCGGATGCGCGACGGGTGCTGGTCTCGCGATTTCGCCGTTCGTGTTTAATCCGAATCCATTGCCAGGGCCTGGTGGCAGGTTTGATGCGAAGACGTCATCCGGCGGCGGAGTGCCACGATCACCCGTAGCGATATGCGCCGGGATCCTAGGCGGCTGGTGGAGCATCGTGACTCCGGGAATTGGTCGCACGGTACGGCGCTGTTCGACTACGCGCGGCAGTTCGGGATTGGCGCGCGGCGCGGAATGAAAAATCGGAACCGGGGCTAGGACGGGCTGCGATGGCAGCACCGACGGGTTTATCAGCGGCCAGAGCGAAACAATGGCGAGTGCGGCAGCTTCCAAACAAGTTGATGCGAACAGCGCCTGACCGCGCAACCAGCGCGCGCGCCTGACTTCCCCTGAATCACTCTCCACGATGCACTGCGAAAGGCTTCCGAAATCGCTCATCGACACACCTCCTCGGTCCAAATCAACGCCGCTAGAAATGCTGGACGCTTGAGCGCGGCCGGGACTGGACCGGCTCGTCGCGTGGCCTCGGAGTTCGCGCGATCTCTGCTCTAGATAGACACCGCGCTTGAAACCTGGTTCCCGGAGGCTACGAGCGGCGGCGCGGAAGCTGCAACATCCACTCCTGCTGGGACTTGCGCGATTCCGGTCGCCCCTTGCATCGGTTTCGCGCTGTCGTGCGTCTAACGGGTTGTAAGTGGCCTTCATTGGGGTCATTGAGGTGTCCATCATGAACCGGAATACTCTGGAAACAGTAGGCGTTCGTTACACCGGCTGGGCTGCACTGAACCGCGATCCGCTCGAGGACCAGGTCGAATTCACCTGTCCGCACTGCGGTGCTCATTCGACCAAGACAGCCCGCCGGCCTCGTTCGGCGTATCACTTCACCGACGGGTTCGTGCAGGACGTGGAAGGCGAAAGCGGCACCTGCCGCAACTGCAAGGGGTCGGTGCGCCTTTCTCCGATCGTGCTCGTGCATGATCGACAAGAACAGCAGCGCTTCCACGCCGTGTTTGAAGCAGATCTCGACGTGTCGAAAAACTGACTGCCAGAAAAAAGGCGAGGGAATTTCTGCTCCCTCGCCTGAGCTTCCTTCCGAATTGATCATCGCGGTCTAACGATACCGGCACTCCGCGCGAATCCGCTCGAGTTCGCGGCGTTCGTGGTCGGCTTGCCGGCTGTAATAGCCGTGATGCGCGATGGCTCGATCGAGTTCGTGCTGCTCGTGCCGAATCTGCTTCGCGCACCAATCTTCTGCGCTCGCCGTTCCTGCCGCACCGAACATCGCCAACACTCCCAAAAGGATTGCGAATGATTTGACGTAGCTCAACATGATCAACCTCCGCTGCAGCCCCGAAGCCTGCTGGGTGGCTACGCTTACATGGCTGCCTACCAGAGGGGATGGTTGGAGCGCCGGGCAGGTTGCTTCGGTCCGCACGCTGATGAATCGAGGCGAGATAGCTAGCGGCGGACCCACTCGTCTTCGAGACCGAGGTGGTGTTTTTCCATCTGGTGCCTGACTTGCGCGAAGGCGTCGTCCACGGTGTCGGCAAACTTCAGAAGCCTGTAATCCGCTTCGCTCATCGTGCCGGTGTGGACCATGTGCCGCCAGTTCAAAACTTTGTCCCAA
This sequence comes from Candidatus Acidiferrales bacterium, assembly GCA_035622875.1. Classification (GTDB taxonomy): domain Bacteria; phylum Acidobacteriota; class Terriglobia; order Acidiferrales; family UBA7541; genus Palsa-295. The sequence goes on along the minus strand of DASPUN010000086.1, from coordinate 63,403 downwards.
TACTCGCGGCCGTAGATGAGGATCAAATGTTTCGATGCGAGCTTGCCGGTTTGCAGCAGCGTGAGCATTTCCCAAAGCTCGTCCATGGTGCCGAATCCGCCCGGGAAAACGATCAGCGCTTTGGCCATCTGCGCGAACCAAAGCTTGCGCATGAAAAAGTAGTGGAAGCAGAAATTCAGTTCCGGGCTGATGTAGGGATTGGGCCGCTGCTCGTGAGGAAGCTGGATGCTCAATCCGATTGACGAACCCCCAGCTTCGGCAGCGCCGCGGTTTGCGGCTTCCATGATTCCAGGCCCGCCGCCCGAGCAGACCACGAAGCGCCGCGGTTGCGTGCCGAGTGTCATGGCCCACGCGGTGATGCGACGGGAAAGCTCGCGCGCCTCTTCGTAATAGCGCGACATGTTCACCATCGATCTCGCGGCGATAAGCTTCGTGCGCCATTCGTGAGTGTCGCGTCCGCGCGCCGCCCGTTTCGTCTTGCGCAAATTCGAGAGCGCCACGTCGCGCGGAAAGACGCGCGCGGAACCGAACATCACGATCGTGTCGGCCACGCCGGCGCGCCGCAGCCGGTTGAGAGGATCGAGGTACTCGGCCAGAATGCGCAACGGCCTGGCGGGCTTGCTCTCCATGAACACGGGATCCTGGTACGCCAAGTCGGGCATCGGCAGGTGGCCGGAACGCTTCATCATTCCCCCTCGAACAAAATGCAAAGAACCATTCTAACGTGAGCGCTGCGCCGGCGCGTGCGGAGTTCGCGCAGCGATGCGCGAATTCGCCATGCGGCACCCCCCGATTCATTTTCGGGTAGCCGGAGCGCCGATCCTTTATTTTGAAAGAGTTGCGGCGAAATCTACTTATTTTCACTTTCGAGTAGAAATCGCGAAACGCGAATTTCGCAACATTCAAAAAAATTGCCACTTGTTGGGCGTGCCGAACGATTGTTTTCAACAAGATGCGCGCGAAAACATCTGGTTTTGCTTGACACTTGTGCGGACGGCGAACCTCGCGGCCAAAACCGATCCGCGCTCCTGCTGCGACGGTGTGAGCCGTGCGGCGCGGTGGAGAGCTAGCTTGATCGCCGAACAGCCTGTTGCTTCGCTGGCGCACGTGCGCACACCGTCCTTTCTGGCTCTCGCGTCGAGAGCCACATTTAGGCTAGCAATTGCGAGCCGTTAGCGATTCGTACCAAAGGACAGTTTTGGTAGCGTTGTAGTACGACCTGTCCGATATGCGGACGAATCAGGATGCGCTGCGGGCGGGCTTGGAGTCTTCGGCGAGGAGTTCGGGGGCGGTGAAAACCGAGCGGTAATTGTATTTCGCGCGGAGCATGTCCGAGCCGCCTTCTTCGCGGTCGACCAGGCTGATCACGGCGATCACTTTGCAGCCCTCACGCTCGGCAGCGTCGATGGCTTCCTGCGTCGAGCCGCCGGTGGTGCACACGTCGTCCACGATCGCTACGCGCTTGCCTCGCGTTTCTTCCATTCCTTCGATTTGCTTCTTGCGCCCGTGGCCCTTGGCTTCCTTGCGGACCAGGAATCCTTGCAACGGCCGCTTTTCGATCGCGCTTACCACGATCGCCGCGGACACAACGGGATCCGCGCCCATGCTGAGCCCTCCGATCGCGTCGGGCTTTACGCCCATTTCGTCGAGCATTTCGAGAATGCAGTAGCCGGTGTGGAGCGCGCCTTCCGCGTCGAGTGTCGTGAGCCGACAATCGAGGTAGTAGTTGCTCCTTTTGCCCGAAGCCAAGGTGAATTCGCCGCGTTTGATCGATTTCGCGCGCAGCAGATTCGCAAGCTGTTCGCGATGGCTCACTTTTTTCGTCTACGTTCTCGTGTGACCGGCCTGCCATCTGGGGCGTCATGCAACGCTCCAGGCAAGATCGCGGCCAAGTCCGATTCGACATCGATTCCGTACTGAACACAAATTCTCGCGATGTATATGCCGAACACGCCCCTAAGTTCTCCGACTCCCGAGAAAAAAACCATGCTGGGTCCAAGATACATTCGACTGTGCTCGTTCGGTATCGAGTCAAGGAATTTGCGGCACGCGGCACGCATCGCGGCAAGGGATTCCGCAAGAGTCGAGGTTCTGTCGAGCTGTTCCAAGTCTTGCGTCAGCCGCTCTCTGATCAGGCGTACGGAATCGATCACGTGCGGAGGCGATTCCAATTCGTACGGATTGTAGAGGGCGCGGCGATCTTCAAGAAACGTGATTAGCCGCTTGGCGATTTGTGCATCCAGCACGGGCGGGTTCCACGAGATGCCGAAGATCGGTGTCGAAATTCCGGTTATCCGATCAGCGATTTCGCGAAAGGAAAGCTTCATGTTGCCCTCGTCTATTTCTTCTCCGGCTCGGCCTCGGATTCTTCTTCGAGGATGGCGGCGGCAGCGGCGATGCGGTCACCTTCATCGAGGCGCAGCAGGCGGACGCCCTGCGTCGAGCGGCCGGCTTCGCGAATTTCGCCGGAGTGGACGCGGATCACCTTGCCGTGGCCGGTGATGATCATGACGTCGGAATCCTCGCGGACTTGCAATGCGGCCACGACCGGGCCGTTGCGCTCGGTCGATTTCAGGTTGATGACGCCCTTGCCGCCGCGCGACGTGACGCGGTACTCGGCGAGCGGCGTGCGCTTGCCGTAGCCTTTTTCGGCGACAGTGAGCATCAGCGACGTGAGGGATTCGCGGATTTCGTCGCTCTCAAGTTCGTCGAGATCCTGCGTGGACTTCTGGTACTCCTTCTGGATGATCCCAAAGTCGACCTGCACGGCGTCCATCGAGACGACGTAGTCGCCCTTGGCAAGATCCATTCCGTTGACGCCGCCGGCATTGCGGCCCATCGAGCGCACTTCGGATTCGCGGAAGAGGATGGCTTGGCCGTCGTGGCTCGCGAGGAAAATCATCTGCTTGCCGTCGGTGAGTTTTGCGCCGACCACCTCGTCGTTGGCATCTAGGTTGATGGCGATGATGCCTGATGGGCGCGGATTCGAGAATTCCGCGAGCTCGGTCTTCTTCACCGTGCCGTTCTTCGTGGCGAAGAAAACATACTTGCCTGCTTCTTCCAAATTGCGTGCCGGCACAATGGCCTTGAGAGTTTCGCCTTCCTGAAAACGAACGAGGTTATTGATCGCTTTTCCGCGCGTGGCCGCGGCGGCTTCGGGAATTTCGTACACCTTCAGCCAGTAGATGCGGCCCTTCGACGTGAACAGCAAAATATAGCTGTGCGCCGAGGCGGTGAAGAAATGCTCGACGAAATCGTCTTCGCGCGTTTTGGCGCCGATGCGACCCTTGCCGCCGCGCGACTGATGGCGGTAGGTATCGACCGAGGTGCGCTTCACGTAGCCCGCGTGGCTGACGGTGATCGCCATCTCCTCGTCTTTGATCAGGTCTTCGAGCTTGATCTCCTCGACGCGGTCGACGATCTGCGTGCGGCGGTCGTCGCCGTGGTCCTTCTGCACCTCGCGGAGTTCGGCGACGATCACGGCCTTGAGCTTCTTGTCGCTGGCGAGAATTTCCTGCAGCTCGGCGATGCGCTCGCGAATCTGCGCCAGCTCCTTGAGGATTTCATCGACAGAGAGCTGCGTGAGGCGGTGCAACTGCAGCTCGAGGATGGCGTCGATCTGCGTGTAGGTGAGCCCTTCGCCCTCGGCGGGACCGATGGCTTCACCGGTGAGAGCGACGATGCCGTACTTCTTGCGATCGACCTTGATGCCTTCGATCGTTCGCTCCTTGCCTTGCACCGTCACGCGGACGTTCTTGTTTGCAAAGAAGTCGTGGAGGTTTTCGCGGGCGTTGGCGCGGCTGGAAGATCCGCGGATGATGCGGATCACGTCGTCGACATTGTCGAGCGCAATACGGTAACCGAGCAGGATGTGCTCGCGCTCGCGCGCCTTGCGCAGCTCGTAGATAGTGCGCCGACGGACTACGTCGACGCGGTGCTCGATGAAGAGGCGCAGCAGGTCGAGCAGTCCTAGCTCGCGCGGCTGGCCGCCGACGATCGCGAGCAGGATCATGCCGTAGGACTCCTGCATCTGCGTGTGCTTGAAGAGGTGATTCAGGATGAGCTGCGGCTCTTCGTCGCGCTTCACTTCGATGACGATGCGCATGCCTTCGCGATCGGATTCGTCACGAATGTCCGCGATGCCATCGATCTTCTTGTTCTGGATCAACTCGGCGATGTGCTCGATCAGGCGAGCCTTGTTGACCTGATAGGGCAGCTCGGTGATGACAATGTCCTGACGGTCCTTGCCGCGCTGCTCGATGGCGGCCTTGGCGCGGACCTGGAACGATCCGCGGCCCTTCTCATAGGCCTGCTGAATTCCCTCGCGACCGTAGATGTAGCCGCCCGTCGGAAAATCCGGGCCGGGAACGATCTTCATCACCTGCTTGAGCGTGGCTTCGGGATTCTCGATCAGCAGGATGGCGGCGTCGATCGTTTCCTTCAGGTTGTGCGGCGGAATATTCGTCGCCATGCCGACGGCGATGCCGGAAGAGCCGTTGACGAGCAGGTTCGGGATACGCGTGGGAAGAACGACCGGCTCTTTTTCGCTTTCGTCGAAATTGGGAACGAAATCAACGGTTTCCTTTTCGATGTCGGCGAGCATTTCCTCTGCGATTTTCGAGAGGCGCGCTTCGGTGTAGCGCATCGCCGCCGGCGGATCGCCATCGACGGAGCCGAAGTTGCCCTGGCCGTCCACCAGCGGGTAGCGCATGTTGAAATCCTGCGCGAGGCGGACGAGCGCGTCGTAAACGGGCGTATCGCCGTGGGGGTGGTATTTGCCGAGGACTTCGCCGACGATCTTCGCGCACTTGCGGTAGGCCTTGGTGGAAGTGAGGCCGAGCTCATACATGCCGTAGAGAATGCGGCGATGGACGGGCTTGAGGCCGTCGCGCACGTCGGGCAGAGCGCGGCCGATGATTACGCTCATCGCGTAATCGAGATACGACTTCTTCATTTCCGATTCGATATCGACCGGAGTGAGGATCTGCTGGTTTAGCTCGTCAGCCATTTACATCCTTTCGTGACTGGTGATTCGTAACTCGTCAAAATCATTCTCATCGCGCGTTAGGATCGTATTGGACGGCGCAGACAAGATTTCCTTCCGTGTCGAGAAACTTCATGATCCAGGCGACGCCGGGAATCGCGGCCTTCTTCATGACGATCTCGCCGCCGTTCGCTTCCACGGCGCGGGCGATGGCGTCGACGTCGTCCACCGCGAACGAACATTCGAGGCCGATCACCGGCTGCGGCGCGACATTGAATTTGCGCGATTGCATGGCGCCGAGCGGAGCAAGCGGATGGCCCGCCGAATCCTTGATCTGACAAAAATCCGTCATCGGGCCGCCGAAGCCCTGAAACGTCCAGCCGAAGACGCCGCCGTAGAATTTCCGGGCGCGCTCAAGATCGTCGGCGTGGATCGCGAAATGCGAGAGCCGGTTTGCCATTCAGCTTCTCCAACTAGATGTCGAGGTTGACGACTTCGAGGGCGTTTTCCTCGATGAATTTGCGGCGCTCTTCGACGTTTTCGCCCATGAGCGTGGCGAAAATTTCCTCGGCGGCGACGGCGTCCTCGAGGCGGACTTTCAGCAGCGTGCGCGTCTCGGCGTTCATCGTCGTTGCCCAGAGCTGCTCGGGATTCATTTCGCCGAGGCCCTTGAAGCGCGTGATGGTGAATTCTTTTTTCGCGTCTTCGAGGACGTAATTCAGCAGCTGCAGCGCGGACTCTTTGGTGGTCTTGTCGCCATTGTGAGTGATCGTAAAGGGCGGCCTGTCGTTTTCCGCGATCGCCTGACGCAGAGTGCGGAGGCGCTTGTATTCCGGCGAAGCTGCGAGCGCCCAATTGATGCGCTTCTCGCCGCCGTTTTTCAGAACCAACTCGTGCAGGCTGTGCTCTTCGTCGTATGCGAATTTAGTATCGACATCGAGCTTGGCCTTTTCGATCGCCTTGACCAGCTCCTGCAACTTCTTCTTGTCGCTGAAATCGGCTTTCTTATCGAGCTCGGAGTCGGCGAGCAGTTCGACAAGCTTCGGATCGCGCAAGCGGCGGCCGAGCTTCGAGGCGACCTGGTCGTACTCCTGAATGTTCAGGAGGAACTGGGTGAGATCGCCGCCTTCGAGCGATTTGCCGGTCTTGCCCTTGACGACGTGCTCTTCGGTGGCGCGCTTCATGAGCTCGCGCGAGAATTCGCGCTCGTCGCGGATGTAGCGATCCATTTTTCCGCGCTTGACGCGATAGAGCGGCGGCTGCGCGATGTAGACGTGCTCCTTGTCGATCAGCTCGCGCATGTGGCGGAAAAAGAAGGTGAGCAGCAGCGTGCGGATGTGGCTGCCGTCAACGTCCGCATCGGTCATCAGAATGATTTTGTGATAACGGAGCTTGGTGGCGTCGAAATCATCTTTGCCGATGCCGGTGCCGAGCGCGGTGATGATGGCGCGGATTTCCTCGTGGCCGAGCATCTTGTCGTAGCGGGCTTTCTCGACGTTCAGGATCTTGCCCTTGAGCGGCAGGATCGCCTGGTAACGGCGGTCGCGTCCGCCCTTGGCGGAGCCGCCGGCCGATTCGCCCTCGACGATGAAGAGCTCGCAGCGGGCGGGATCGCGCTCCTGGCAATCGGCAAGCTTGCCCGGAAGGCCCGAGGAATCGAGCGCGGACTTGCGGCGCGTCAGTTCGCGCGCTTTGCGCGCAGCTTCGCGGGCGCGGGCAGCGTCGATCGTCTTGCCGATGATTTTGCGCGCGATTGACGAATGCTTGTCGAAGTACTCGCCGAGCTTTTCGTTGACGAGAGATTCGACGAGGCCCTTGATGTCGCTATTCAGCTTGCCCTTGGTCTGACCTTCGAATTGCGGCTGCGGGAGCTTCACCGAGACGACTGCGACCAGGCCTTCACGAACATCATCACCGGTGATCGAGATTTCATCTTTTTGCTCCTTGAGCATGCCGAACGAGCCGGCGTAATAGTTGATTGTGCGCGTGAGCGCGGAGCGGAAGCCGGCGAGATGCGTGCCGCCATCGACCGTGTTGATCGTGTTGGCGAAGGCGAAGATATTCTCGGCGTAGCTGTCGTTGTACTGCAGCGCGATCTCCATATCGACCGTGCCGCGCTTGCCCTCCATGTAGATGGGCGAATCGTGCAGCGTTTGCTTGCCGCGGTTGAGGTGCTTGATGAATTCGGAAATGCCGCCGGTGAAGCGGAATTCGGCTTTCTTGTTCGAGCGCTCGTCTTCGAGAGTAATTTTCAGGCCCTTGTTCAAAAAAGCCAGCTCGCGCAGGCGCTGCGAGAGCGTATCGAAGCTGTAGGTGGTCGTCGAAAAGATCGAGGGATCGGCATGGAACGTGATTTTCGTGCCAGTTTTGCGCGTTTTTCCCGAAGCCTTCAGCTTCGAAGTCGGGATGCCCTTTTCGTAGGACTGCTCCCAGACTTCGCCGTCGCGCCAGATTTCGAGATCGAGCCAATCGGACAGCGCGTTCACGACGGAGACGCCGACGCCGTGCAATCCGCCGGAAACTTTGTAGGACTCGCTATCGAATTTTCCGCCGGCGTGCAGCACGGTCATCACGACTTCGGCGGCGGGCTTCTTCTCGGTCGCGTGCATATCGACAGGAATACCGCGGCCGTTGTCGATCACGGTGACGCTGTTGTCGTCGTGCACCTGGACGTTGATTTCGTCGCAGAAGCCGGCCATCGCTTCGTCGACGGAATTGTCGACGACTTCCCAAACGAGATGGTGCAGGCCCATTTCGCCGGTCGAGCCGATGTACATCGCGGGGCGCTTGCGGACGGCTTCGAGGCCGCCGAGAACTTTGATCGAAGTCGCGTCGTACTTGTGCCCGCCGGACGGAGCGGCACCACCGGGCCCTTTGGAGGCCGGAGTCTCTTTGTCACCCATGGATCGTGCGTCTCCTCAGAAGAAGGCCTCAGGTCAGCCGACTGCTCCTTCGACAGCGAAGGCCTGAGCCACACACCAAACACTGCGGCGATGCTTGACGTTCTCGGGAAGGCGGTCGCGCGGATTGGCTCGACTAACCTTGCCCATTGGCCCCATTCGCAAGAGCGCTCGGCGCTCAAGCTGGGACTCGAAGGGTTTTTCTCAGCTCCATCCCGTCCTGTACCGAAATTTCGGGCGGACGCGGCGAAGCTTTCGCTCCCCTCGGAAGGGGAAGTCAATGGCCTGCGACGCCGAATTTCAACCGCCAGTTCTGGCGCTGGCAGTCGCGGCGCGCGCAAGCTCGGTCCGAAAAGAAATGCCATTCAGGAGGATTTCGGAACCAATCAAATTTTACCGGAAGGCAGCCCGAATCACAAGGCGATTCTCAGGCTGCGACTTGACCATATCTCCAGGGGAATCAATAGCTTGCGTATCTTCATCCGATGGCCTTTGCCGCTGTGCTGACGAATCGAATGTGGCGTGTCAGATGAAGCTTTCGTTGATGCAATGCGTCGAATAGAAGCGTACGCTGGCGGCACTTTTTGAGGAGGTCGCGCGATGAAACGAAGCTGGAATGCGAGCGTGTGGGTGGGGCTGGTCGTGGTGTTTGCGGGAGTGGCGAGCTACCCGCTGATCTTTATTCGCTATCCCGTGACGAGAGATTTTCCGTGGGCGAGTTTGTTAATTATGGCCCTCGGCCTGGCGCTGCTCGCAGTGGGAATTTCGCGGGCCTTCCGCCGTCCGGATGCGTATCGCGGGAAAATTTTCGGCAGCGTCCTGGGAGTTCTTGCTGCCGCAGTTGCGGCGTTTTTCTGCTACGGCGTCTTTTACGCGACGCGGCAGCTGCCGGCATCTCACGGCGCGCCGCAGGTCGGTCAACTCGCACCGGATTTCACGCTGCCGGATTCGACGAACAGGCCGGTGAATCTGTTAGGAACGCTCCATTCACAATTCTGGCCAGAGGGTACGGAGCCGGTCGCGGTAATTGGCATCCCGCCGATTAGCACTCCGCCGCCAGCGGCTGTGGTATTGATTTTCTACCGCGGATACTGGTGACCGTTCTGCAACTCCGAGTTGCGGAGCTTCGAGAAGGCGCTGCCGGAATTCGACTCCCGAAAAATTCGAGTGATTGCCATCAGCGTGGATTCGCCCGCGGATTCAGAAAAGCTGCGCAAGTCGCAGGGCTACACGTTTCCGATTCTTTCCGACTCGAAGGACGAAGTGATCCGCCGCTGGGACTTGGTTCATCCGCACGGCGGGCCCGATGGCATCGACATTGCGCGTCCTGCGGAATTCCTGATCGATTCGTCAGGGAAGATTCGCTGGGTAAATCTCACGGAAGACTTGCGCGTCCGCGCAAGACCACAACAGGTTTTGGATGCTTTCGACGCGATGAGTCGGGCGCAGGCTTCGCTGCGTTAGCTCAGGCGCGTCAAATGCGCATGGGCATGACGACGTAGCGGTAGCGGCTCGATTCATCAGCAAGCGGGCGAAGCTGGCCGGCGGATTGATCGTCCTTCAACTCGAAACTGATCGGACCATCCGGCGCGGCACTGAGAAAATCGAGCAGATATTGGGCGTTGAAGCCGATGCTGATCGGCTCGCCCTTGAATTCCTTTTCGATGGCTTCTTTCGCCTCGCCATACTCGGGGCTCGAAGCGGAGATCTCCAAACCTTCTTTGGCGAGAGTGAATTTCACGGCGTGCGAGCGCTGGTCAGCGAGTTGCGAGACGCGGCGCAGCGCGTCCTGCAGTTCGCTGCGCTCAAGCACGACAGTCTTGTTCGCGTCGCGCGGCAGCACGGCCTCGTAGTTCGGGAACTGGCCGGTGAGCTTGCGACAGGTAAGCAGGCGCCCGCCAAACTGGAAAAAGAGATGGCTTTCGTCCTGACCGAAATCGACCGCACCTTCATCGCCTGCCTCAGCGGCCAAGCGCTGGACTTCGTTCATCGCTTTCTTCGGAACCAGAACGCGCGTTTCCGATGAAAAGCCTTCGAATTTGTGGTCGGCCTCGACCATCGCCAAGCGGTGGCCATCGGTTGCGACCATGGTGATCGAGCCAGGCTTGAGGACAAGCAGCGCGCCATTCAGCGTGTAGCGCGACTCTTCCTGCGAGATCGCAAATGTCGTCTTCGCGATCAGGCCCGCGAGCAATTTCGCGGGAATCTTGACGAGTGCGTGCGGGAAACTCGGCAGCGCCGGGAAATTGTCCTTCGACATTCCCACGAGCTTGTAGTTCTTACGATCGCAGGTGATCTGGACCCAGTGGTTCTCAAGTAGTTTGAAACGAATCTCTTCATCCGGCAGCAGGCGCACCAGTTCCAGTAGTTTCTTTGCCGGAATCGTGCCCGCACCGTCTTTCTTGATTTTTGCGTCGCACGACGTGCGAATACTCAGCTCAAGATCAGTCGCTGTGATCGTCAGCCGATTGCCCTTCGCTTCGCACAAGAGATTCGAGAGGATGGGTATCGTCGTCTTGCGCTCGACGACACCCTGCGTCAGCTCCAACTCCTCAAGCAAGTCGTACTTCTTTACGCTGAATTCCATCTCGTGTGCGGTCCTTGCACTGGTTTCTGTGGTCATAGGTTGGATGCGGCTACTTTACTGCTTTTCTTTGTTTGTACAAAGTAGAGAAACCGTAGTCGCCGCCGCAGTTGTGGAATTCTTGAAAACGGATTCATTGTGCAGACACCGCGAGAGTTAGCGTACTCATAGTGCTGTGAAACATCGCAAGACGCTGTGCAAGCTTCGCGTAGTACGAGCGGCTCAAGCTGATATTCACAATCCCTTCACAGTCCGTCCACAGCGATGCGCGCGAACGCGGACAGCACGGCGGTTCAAGACTAGCCGAATGAATCGAGTAGCCTGTTGATTGTCCTGTTCAAATCCTTGTCGCGCTGGCGAAGGGTCTCGATCTTGTTGATCGAATGAAGCACCGTGGTGTGATGCTTGCCACCGAACTGCTTTCCGATTTCCGGCAGCGACGCCGTCGTGAGCTGCTTCACCAGAAACATTGCAATCTGCCGCGGGAAGGCGATCACCTTCGAGTTGCTGCGAATTTTCAGGTCCTGCGCGCGCATTCCGAAATGCTCGCTGACGCGCTTTTGAATCTGCTCGATGGTGACTTTCTTCTCCTGCGTCTCGATGATGTTCTTCAGCACCTGCTGCGCGGTCGGCTGATTGATCTCCGCGCCAGTGAGCGAGGAATACGCAATCAGCCGGATCAGCGCGCCTTCGAGCTCGCGGATGTTGGACTTGATCGAGCGCGCGATGAACTCGGCCACCTCATCCGGCAGGTGAACGCGCTCGCTATCGGCTTTCTTTTGCAGAATCGCGATCTTCGTTTCCAGGTCCGGCATCTGGATATCAGCGATCAAGCCCCACTCGAATCGCGAGCGCAATCGCTCTTCGATCGATGAGATCTCCTTCGGCGGGCAGTCCGAGGAAATTACGATCTGCTTTTGCTGGTCGTAGAGTGCGTTAAAGGTGTGGAAGAACTCCTCCTGCGTCCGCTCGGCGCGCGCGATGAACTGGATGTCGTCCACCATCAGTACATCCATGTTGCGGAAGCGGTCGCGGAAGCCCGGCATGCGCTCAAAGCGAATCGCGGCGATCACTTCGTTGGTGAATTTCTCCGCGCTGATGTAAGTCAGGCGCAACGCAGGGTTGCGGCGCTTGAGCGCGTGGCCGATCGCCTGCATCAAGTGCGTTTTGCCCAGCCCCACACCGCCGTATAGGAAGAGCGGGTTGTAGGATTTCGATGGCTGCTCGGCGACGGCGATCGCGGCTGCGTGCGCAAACTGGTTGGACTTGCCGACGATGAACTTGTCGAACGTGTAGCGCGGGTTGAGCTGGGTGTCCCACGACTCGAAATCGAGCTTCGCCTGCGGCGAGGCCGCTGGATGCGCGCCGGTCGGTTCCGCTTCGGCGCAGATGAACTCCAGCGCCAGCCCGGGCCTGCCGATTTCCGCGAGGACGGCCTGCAAAAGTTCCCCATAAGTTTCCGTTAAACGCTTGCAGAACAGTCGGGTAGGGACGCGGATGACCAATTTATCCTCGTCGGCGCGCTCTTGGCGGGTGGGGCGAAACCAAGTGGCGAAGCTATGGGGATTGACCCGGCGCTCGGCGTGCTGAAGGACCTTGTCCCAGAGATTCATTGAAGCAAATGACTCCAGCCAACAATTTCCACACCGGTGGAAATATTGTGGAAATTCTCGCCCCTTCGCGAGAAGCAAAGCTTAGTGATTTCTAACGTGTCGGGTTCGACCTGCTAGAACGCCCCCGGCAACTGCGATGTCCTACAGCGCTGGTGTCCGGTTATGGCCCTCAGATACGCGAGGCGGGATTCTGCCTAAATGTTTTGCGATGGGCAAGAGAAAACTGAATGCAAGAGCATCGCGCGCTTCACACACAATTCACAAGTTTTCCACAGAAGAATTTGCGCTGAGGTCGGCGAAAAGAATTGCTTTCGCATGCGATGTTGGGCGCTCGAAATGAAATTTCCGGGTCTGCTGCGAGGAAAGTTTTCCACAGGCAGTCTTTCAACAGCCCCGCTGAACTTAGTGCGCGAGCAATGCCGCGTGGCGAGGCTCGGGAAATGCAAAGTCAAAAATTCCGTTGGGATCATCCGCGAGAAGAATGCGATCGTGCTCAATCAGCAGCGCGGAGGCTTCGAGCGGCGCGCCTGATTTGGTCGTCGTGTGATACGCGGAGCGACGGTTGCCGTCGTTGTCGAAGTGCACCAGTTCATCGCCAATCGCCGCCCACACTTCCTGCGTGTCGGGATCGACCGCAAGCGCCTGAATCACTGGAGTCGGCGGAGCAGAGCCACTTTTGCCGATGGTCACGGTGGTCCATTGCTTGGCCTCTCGAGGCGGTTTGAATTCGGACGCGGGCAAAGAGATTTCGTACGCGGCGTATCCGAAGCGATCGTATTTGCGAATCGTAGGATCGGGCAGTGACGTAAAGGCGAAATAGATCTGTCCCGTGCCGTCGCCGTAGAGCCGTCCCGGACTGCGCAACCCGCCGCGTTCGCTGCCCGCGGGCGGCGCCGGAATGTCACCGAATGTTCGCGCGAGCGCGCCCCGTGGATCGAAGATGCTGACAAGTTGTCCTGAGCGCAACGAAGTGGCGGCGAACTCTCCGCCCGAAAGCGCTGCAACAGAGAGCGGCGCAGCTAAAGGAACCGTCCGAACCGGCGAGCCATCCAATTGGAAGACCCGCACAACGTTCGCCCCACGATCCACGACGAACAGTCGGCCCTCGGAGTCGAGATCGAAGTCTGATGCGTACATGATTCTGGCGCCGCGCGAGTTCGCGTTCGGAATTTGGCCGACCCGACTGCCATCGGCCCCATAAATCACAACCGCATTGGCCGGCGCAGCCAGAATGTAATAACGGCCGGCGGCGCCGCGTTTGAGCGCCGAGACGCCGGCGCCGATTTCGGAAAAGACGCGCGCCCGCGCCGCGATTTCGCGCGTGAAAGCCTGATCCTGCGCCGATGCAAGCGGCGCCCCGGTTGCGGTGAGGAAAGCCAGGGCGGCAATCGATACGAAGGCTGAAGCGCGTCGCGACATGGGCTATGCGATTTTATCCTCTGGCGGTCGAAGAAGATGCCGGGAGCTGTGCGCGCGTTGCTTGGACCGAACCCAGATCTCGCGCCGGCTAGTCGAGACGAAACTTGAGGCGGCCGATGGAGCGGGCGTGACCGGTCGACTCGTCGACGTCGATGAGGACCGAGTTCATCTGAATATCGCCCTCGGCGACGACGAAGCGCGACGGCATCCCGTCGAGGAAGTGCTGCAGGATTCCTTCCTTCTCCATGCCGATCACGGAGTCATGCGGGCCGGTCATGCCGACATCTGTGATGTAGGCCGTGCCGCCGGGAAGGACTCGCTCGTCAGCCGTAGGAACGTGCGTGTGCGTTCCCAGCACCGCAGAAACCTTGCCGTCGAGATACCAGCCCATCGCCATTTTTTCGGACGTCGCCTCGGCGTGCATGTCGACGACGATGACTTTCACCTCGGGCGGAATTCGCCTGAGCTCGGACGAGGCGGTTCGGAAAGGATCGTCGTTCGCCGCCATGAAGGTGCGGCCCTGCAGATTCAGCACGGCACAGCCGACGCCGTTTTTCGTTTGGCCGACGTAGAGCCCGCTGCCCGGCGAACCGCTCGGGAAATTCGCGGGACGCAGCAGGCGGGGCTCTTGGGGGAAGAAGTCGATAATCTCTTTGCGCTTCCAGATGTGGTTGCCGCTGGTGAGTACGTCGGCGCCCGCGGCGAAAAGTTCTTCGACGATCTTTGGCGTGACGCCGAATCCGGACGCGGCGTTTTCGCAGTTGATGATGCAGAAATCGATGGCGCGCTGCGTGAGAATGTCCGCCAGCCGGTCGTGCACGATCTTGCGGCCTGGCGCGCCGACTACGTCACCGATAAAGAGAATTTTCACGCATGCCCTTCCAAGGACAGTGGCGCCCCTCGGCTCGTGATGCTCGCTCGGGGTCCCAATGCTGATCGCATCGGGAGGAGCGGTCCACTTCGCCGTGCGTGCTAGGCCCTGAACCCCACTTAATAGTTTGGGCGCCCAGCGCCTGCTTTAAGGCTTTCCCAACGGCAGGCCGCCGGGACGTGCACAAGGGCAGGACGACGCAGGCGCCCTGGGATCCAGTGTTGGTTCAAATAGGCTTTCGCAACGTCACCTGCGTCGCAGGCCGTCTCCGCAGAACATTCTAGCAGGAATCGTATGCGCACCTATCTGCGGCGAGGAACGCGAATCGCCAGCCTACGTGTCGTCGTAGTCTTCGGTGAGAGATTCCAGAAACGCAACCAATGCCGTCACGTCGGCGGGGCTGATCGACATGCTCTGAAATTCCGGCGGCGGATTCCGCAGCAGGCCTTCCCGAGCGAGCTGCGAACTCTTGATGTAGAAATTGATCACGTCGGCGAAGGTCAGTTTGCTGCCGTTGTGGAAATAGGGCGCCGAATCCTCGAGATCACGCAGCGTGGGGGTCTTGAACTGCGCGATGGTGTTCGGCAGGCCCATATCGATCGAGCAATTCTGAGCATTCGCGCAAACCACCACCAAAAGATTGGCCTGCGGATTGGGTATGTCAGGATTTTCGTAGACGTTCCACAATCCGAGATCGGCGAACTGCGGGCTGCCCGCCACGGCGGGATGGCGGAAGCTCTCCGTCGCGTTGGGATGGCTTGCAGTCACCGGCAAATAGGCGTCGTAGTTCTGGTTCCGCTGGGCGAGGGTCGGAATTGTCAACGCGGCAAAGCCCCCCGGTCCGTTCGCCGCATCGTATTCCTCTTGCGAGGCGCCGGTGTTGTGAAACCGGAAGTCGGTGAAATTCGGAGGCAGGTGGCAGGCTGCGCAATTGCCGGCGTCCTGTGAACCGTCGGTGGCTCCGGTCGCTGCCTTGAGAAAAATTTCCAGTCCCGCCGATTCCGTGGCGCCGAACTGGAAAGGCTGCGCGTGATATTTGAACTTGCCGTACGTGCCGTCGACCCAAATCGGATTGGATAGCGACAGCAGCGCCTGGTAGAGGACTTGAGCGTACTGCTGAGGCGTCTGGCCCGCGGCGGGCTGCGTCGGCAGATGATTGATGCGCAGGAAGACGTCGTACGGAGAGGCGTAGTAATTGCCGTTTTCATCCTGCTTGAAGAGAAGCCCGTACATGTACTGCGCGATGAGTTGCGAAATGTCGTCGACGATCTGCTCGTCCGATGCCGTCGTGACGTCGAGCCGATACTGCGCTGGGAGCAGGCAAGTGGCCGGAATCGACGCATCCGTGCCAAGGAAAATCGTGCTGTACGGCAGATTGCAGCCGTACTCCGCCGCCGGCTTGTTGTTGCCGTTGTCGTTGCGAATCACGTCCGCGATGTGCGCGATGGCCTGCTGATACTGCGTCGGCCCCCAACCGAAATTGCGGCCTGTGAGAGTTTCTTTCACGAGATCGGACGGGTCGGTGAACTGGCCGTCGAAATGGAGAAACGTCGGCCCGGAATGCGGCTGCAGCGAGCCGACCATCTGCATCGCATTGCGCGGAGTCGTGGTAAATCCGTTCATCGGTATCGGTATCGGGCTACGTGTCGTGAAATCTGCGTAGGTTCGGTTGCCTGCGCCGGGCACGCCCTGGAACTCGACGACAAAATGGCAGGAACGGCAATTGATCGATTGACCCACGAAGGGGCCCGGCATCGGGCCTGTGTAGACGTTCTGGACTTGAGCTACGACCGGGTCGCCCACCGCCAGCGGCGCATTCACGTCGGGCTGATTAGCAGCGAAGTACTCGGCAAAACGCGTCTCAACGAAGAGACGCTCGCCAATATTTTGATCCGCGGGCGCACCCTCCGCTTCGAGCACGGGCGGCGGCGCCTGGCCAGACGAGCAACTGGCGAGCCACAGGATTGCCGCCATGCACACGAGGAGCGCCACGACCGTAACGGTCCTCCAATCTAGGGGATGGTGCACCGCAGGCTTCACCTAGAATTTTCTCCTTGGCGCGCCGATCCATCGCTCGGGCCGAGGCTCTTGACGTATGCGATGATCTGCCAACGCGACGGCTCCGGTAGCATGCTCCACGACGGCATGCCGTGCGCGAGGATTCCGTTTCGCAACAGCCAGAAAAGCTCGCCGTCCTTTGCGCTCTGTACATAGCTCGTGCGAAGGCTCGGCCTCTTGCCTTTTCCGAGAGCATCGGGCTGGTGGCATTGTGCGCAATGATCCGAAAACAGGCGCCCTCCGGCCGCAATCGCGTCGGGCTGTCCCGCGTAGGGATTTACCTTTCGGCGATAGGAATCGGGTACGTGCAGCAACCACGAGTCGCTCGCGCCCGCACACAGGGCCGCGGCGAGCAGCCCTGCCGCGAGGCGGCAGACGAAAGCAAGCGGCATTCGTTGCGCCGGCGGGTTCGAGTTTGTCCCGTTTCTCATGGCAAATTACCGGTGAAGGTGCCCGAAGATTTGCTGGACTTCGTACGTGACGCTGAACCGGTAGAGCACGCCCAGACTGTTGTCGTTGAGGCCGACGTTCGGCGAAAACGCGATCGTCGGCCCGCGCGGCACGGAAAATGCGATAATTGGCCCGACGTATTGCGACGTCGCGCGCCAGCCGAATCCGTTGGTATCTCCGAGCCCGCCGTAAATTTCCACGCCGGCTGCAAAATTCTCCCGGCAGAAGGTGCAGGCCCGCGGACTCGCCGCCAGAGCGAGCGGCCGGCTGATTCCGATCGCGTAGCCAAACTCGGCCGGATCGCTTTCGTTGAGGTCCTTTTCGGCGATGAAGTTCTCCGAAATGTTCCAGCCGCGGACGTTGCTCGAAAGGATCAGCTTCGTCTCGAGCGCACGCTCGATCTCGGGCCGCTGAATCCGGTTGGGCACGATGTAATCCTGAACGCCATCGTGGCCAGTAACTTCCAGAATGCTCCGGTCGGCTTCGTTGAGATTTTCGTATTCGACGTAAAGCACCGGGTTGATCCAGTGTTCATGAAGGAGCGGGCGGAAGCGATTCTCCACTCGAAATCCGTTGAAAACGGTGCTGTCGTTCCCGGTAGTTTGCCCGCTGAGATAGAACTCAGTCGTCCACCAGGCCGTCGTTCCGAATTCGAATTCCACCGTGGCGCTGCCGAACGGGTTGCCGAACTTGGGAGACGCCGCCGTATTCTTATTCGAGATTTCGAGGTTGCCGGGCTCTTCCATCGCGTGCGAATAGGCGACGAAGTACGGCGGCTCTTGCGCTGCCGACCGCGCTGGCGCGCAGAGAGACAGCGACCCGGCGAACAGTGCCAGTCGGCTGGCAAATAGCAGTGCACTAACGACACGTCTTCGATTGCGGATCGCCAAAATCGATAGCCCGTTCTAGTTGTAACCTTGTTACAACTGCGTGAGCACGATATTCCAGTTGTAAGGGTTTGTCAACAAGAAATTTTCCGAATTGTAGGGGTGCAGCGCACAGATCTTTTGGTACGCGCGCCCTGCTGAGTCACCGGCCGAAGGCAGGTCATGTGAAACCCGCCCTAGCGCCGGAAACGCGACGGACTTAGAAGTGAAAGCCGATCTCTCCGGTTATCGTTCGCGGCGTGACGTAATGCGTGCCGCTAAACGTCGAGAGGAAGTTGTAGAGCGCATACTCGTTCGCCATGTTGATCACGGTCACGCGTGCGCTCCACTTATGCCGGTCGCCGTTGAACAAGTTGTCGTCGCCAATCGCGAGATCAAACAGACTCCGCGGCTGGATGCGCGGAGGATTTGTATTGTCGTTCTCGCGGTTTGAAGCGGGCACCTTGATCAGCGTGGATCCGAACTCCGAGGCCGGGCAGTTGAACGGCAGGGCCACGGTCGGGGTCGCATGTTCGCCATCGCACGTGAATCCCGCCTCGAACTCTTGATCGGCTGTTAGCGGCACGAGCGGCGGGAAGCCGACGTTGCTCGCCACCATCGACACTTCGTTCACGCCGCCGACAGTGACAGAGCCGGGGCAAGAGTTCGTCGCTTCCACGCCGTAGCAGGGCGATGCGCCCGCGACCAGTCCACTATCGAAGCGCCAGTTGAATCCAACCCACGGCCCGCGCTTCCAGGGCTGATATTGAAAATGGGTTGTCTGGTTGAATTTTTCGTCGTGATCGATCCGGAACGGCGTGAACTGGCCCGCCACGCTGGCCACCGGCACAGCGCCTGCGCCGCCGACCTGCGGCGTGAAGAAGACCGCGGCAACACTCGACATCACGACGTACGCCGTAAATCCGTGCAGATTGGTGACGTTGACCTTGGCCGTGAATCCCGGAATCTTGGCGTTGTGCCATTCGATCGGGAAGGTGATCGGCGTGTTGCCGAGCACGCTGAAGTCGTAGCCGTTGTGCGTGTATTTCCAAATGTACTCGCCGTCGAACACAACGTGGCTGCCGAAGGCCTGCTGCAGCCCTGCGTGGAACTCGTTGCGGAAGCCCGGGCTGATCGGCGTAAGGGCAAACGACGAGCAGCCGAGCAGCGGATTCAAGACGTCCGATTCGCAGCCAAGGCTTGAGAGGATCAGGTTTTCGTTGAACGGCGTTTCGAGCGTTCGCGCATAAGACCCGCGAAGCACCGTGTTGCTCTGCTTCACGTGGTACGCCACGCCAAGTCTCGGCTCCGCCTGCCGACCAATCGAGAGCCCGTTGTATAGATCGCCCCGGATGCCCACGTTGAACGACCAAGGTCCTTTGGTGATCGTGTCCTGCAGGTACATCGCGAGTTCTTTGATGTCCGTGTGCGCTAGGAATGGAAATGGCGCGCCGCCCTGAAAACACGGCGCAACGACTGCACTGCAGCTGCGCGTCAAGTCATATGGCAGCAGCAACGGATTGAAAAGCGGGAACTGAACCGAGTTCGGCGCATTCGGATTCGAGGAATCGTTCGGCTGGCAGCCGTCCGGCGCGCACACCCCCATTCCGGGCGCAACTGCGCACTGCGACGGATCTGTGAAGCCTTGCACCGACTCGTAGGCGCCGGGCAGTCCGGTGTTCGCATCGATCAGCGTCGGGTTGAACGTAATGCACGGCGCATTAAATGTCGGATCGACGACGCCCAGGCGATCGTGCTCGGTGAGGAATGTCTGTTGGTAGTTGATACCTCCCTTGAAGTTGTGAATACCCTTTACGTAGGAAACGCTGGCGCGCGCTCCGGCATTGGTCAAAAAGCGAAGCTGGGAAACCGATTGCCTCTGCAAGCTGGGCGCACCGAGATCCGAAAACGGATTCTCACTCGGATAGTAGTTGTACTGATCGTGCCGCACGAAGAGGCCGCCGGTGATCACGGTGGTCGAACCAATCACGCGCGTCCAGGTCGGCGCTGCGTTGAATGTGCGGATTTGCGAGCGTTGATCGGCCGGGCCCACAGGCACGCCATTCGGTCCGATTCCGCCGTCGTTGAACGACATCACAGTGTTTCCTTCTGTAAAGCCGTGCCACGCAGTTGTATTTTCGGCGTCGAACGAATTCGGCGTCTGAAACCATGATCGCGAAAAGCCCATGTTGATGTGCAAGGCATCAGCCGTAGTGACCTGAAAGTCCAGGCGGTCGAAGACGTTTTCTTCGTTGCCCTTGTCGTGCATTACGACGAACTCCGCCGGGTCGAGAAACCGGCCGGTATTCAGCCCGTTGGCCGATATGAAGTTCCCCCATTTTTGGCCGCCGTAGCCCAGATCGAAATCCCCTGTCGTGCTTCCGAACGTGCCGTAGTCCAGCGTGAAGTCTCCGTGCGGCGTGGTCATGCCCTGCCCCGAGCGCGTGGTCACGTCGATCACGAGGCTGGTCTTGTCGCCGTATTCGGCCGGAGGCGCTCCGTCGATTACTTCGAGCGACTGAACTGCATCGACCGGAATCTGGTTCGAGAAAACCTTGCTCTGCTGATCTGTAATCGGCTGGCCGTCGAGCGAAAAGGAATTCTCGGCGTGATCCCCAAGTCCGTGGAACAGCCCGTTCGAATCCGCTGCGACGCCGGGTGATGCGAGGGTTACGAGCGAACTGATCGACGAAGATGCGCTTTCCAGCGGGATTTGCTGAATCAGCTGACGGTCGACGTCGGTATGCGCCGTCGAATCGGTCTCAAGCAAGTCACCGGCCGCCTCGACGGTCACAGTGCTCGTTGCCGTTCCGAGCTCGAGCTTGATCTCCAAAGTCATCGGCACGTTCGATCGCACGTCGATGTC
Source organism: Candidatus Acidiferrales bacterium (assembly GCA_035622875.1). Taxonomy (GTDB): domain Bacteria; phylum Acidobacteriota; class Terriglobia; order Acidiferrales; family UBA7541; genus Palsa-295. The sequence continues at coordinate 42,792 of DASPUN010000086.1, read as the reverse complement.
CTGCACGTAGGGAGTGAAGCCCGTGGCCGTCACGGTCATGTGATACGGGTTGAACGGTACGTTCGCGATGCTGAAATTCCCCATCGCGTCGGTCGTTGTGCTGCGCTCAAACTGGCTCACCGGATTGTGAATGGTGACGGTAGCGCCAGGAATCACCGCGCCGGATGGATCGGTGACCGTTCCACCCACGCTTGTCGAATTGCCCGCATTCTGCGCGCGCGCTGGAAACCCCACGGCTAGAAGGCACAGTACGAGAAACAGTGTTTGAATCAGTGCTGCTGCAAATCTCATCGATCTTTCTCCCTGTATGAGTGCGTCGCCGTGATGGACGGCGGCTGGGTATCAATATGGGGATCGGCTCGCGCTGCAAATGAGAGCGCGACCGGGGAGTTCTCTCCGAGCGAAAGTGCGTTTAGACGGGAGGGGCGCGAGGAGCGCTGGGCGCGAGCGGAAGCTCAATGTCGGCGGCGCGTTCTTCGACGGGGACGAATCTTGCTACCGGGACCGGCGGACGTACCGCAACCGGAGCGGGAACCTGCGGGTTGGCGGTGTGAGCCGCCTGGCATGTCTGGCAATGAAGCTCATCGAACGCGTTCGCGTGCCAGTGGCCGATGGCGTGGGTAAACAACGCCACTACGGTCACCATCAGCACCGCGCCTAAGAGGCGCATCGCGACTTTGTTGCGCATCACCACTCCAATATCGGCCCCGAAGTCATGCTAGCAAAGATGCGTTTTGGGCAGCAACGGTCGCATCGTCGTTTGCAACAATTGGTCAATGGGAGTGTGACACCCGCACGGGTCTGCAACCAGACGTGACCGGCTGAAGGGTCAGTTGGAATGTTCGAGAGCTTTTTCCACCAGCGAGACGCACTTCTCGACCCGCTTGCGCAGCGGCCCGTCGATTTCCTGCTGGCGCGCGCGCGCCGCGAAGAGCTCGTCGGCGATGTTGAGCGCTGCCAGCACGGCCACTTTCAGCGAGTCGACCGTGCGCGTCGCCTGCGCGACGTTTCGCATCTGCTCGTCGACGTACGCCGCGAGCTCGCGCAGGTAGCCTTCATTGCCGCCCGCGCTGACGTTGTAACTCTGATCGTAAATTTCGACTTTCAAGTTGCCGCTCCCGCCCGCTTCCGATTGATTGTCGGCTGGACTGCCGACATTCTGGGCCATCGGAGGGATTGGCGCAATGACCTATTCGGGAGTTTGCTGACTCAGCTGGCCCGCAGGGTGGCGCCGAGCTGGGTCTCAAGCGCAGCGATGATGCGCGACGAATAATCCGCAATCTGCGCGTCGGTGAATGTGGCGTCCGCGCTCTGAAACGTCACGCGGATCATCAGCGAGAACCTTCCCGCCGGCACCTGCCCTCCGCGGAAAAGATCGGCCGCCTCGATGCTCCGCAGCTCCGGAATATCGAGACCGCGAATCGCGTCGGACACTTGCGCGAACGTGACGCCGTCGGCCAGCACGAGCGAGAAATCCCGCTCGACCGCCGGAAACCGTGGCAGCGGCTCGAACCGCCGCGTGGCTCCCGCAGCTTCCATCGCGTTCAGCAACGGCTCGAGCCGCAGCTCCGCGAGAAAGATTTCCTGGCGCAGCTTGAGCTGATCGGCAATCTTGCGCGCGAGCTGCCCGGCGACGCCAATCGGCGGTGACGAACGCGATTTGGTGACAGGATCCACAATGCCGATCTCGCCCGCCCGCGCGGCGTTCAACCAAGTGTCGGCGGGCGCGCTCCAGCACCAATTCCCGCCAGCAAGCTGCCCGATGCTGTCGAGATCGCCTTTCAAATCGGCGAAGCTCAATTCGCGCGCGGTTTCGTAAATCGTCTTTTCGCGCGCAAGACCCGTGGCGCCGAGCGTCAGCACCGGCGTCTCGACCGGCACGCCGTCGCGCAGCTCGTATGTCTTGCCGATCTCGAACAGCCGCAAATTGCGCTGGCCGTGATTCAAATTCCATTCGAGCGCGTCGACCATGCTGACGATACCGTTCGAGCGCATCACCGACGCGTCCTCCGCAAGCGGATTGCCGATCACCGCTGGAGCGACGCCTTCTCCGCGGAAAATTTCATCGCGCGGTGAATCGACGAGCGGAATCGCCACGATCTCCTGGTATCCGAGCGCAACGAGCTGCTCGCGCAGGCGCTCTTGTGCTGCGGCGTGCGGCTGGCGTTTCGCAGGCTGTTTCGCAGGGGGCAGCCGCGGCGGGAACTTGTCGTAGCCGTGGTGTCGCGCGACTTCTTCGATCAAATCGATTCCGCGCGTCACGTCGCGCCGCCACGAGGGTTGCTTGCATTCCCAGACAGCCAGAATCGATCCGGCACTTCCGCGATTCGCGTCCTTGCGCACGGGATGGAAACCGAGCGCGCTCAAGATCTCCTCGATGTCCCGGTCGGGCACGTCCGCGCCCATCACGCGCAGCAACTCCTTGCGCGAAAGCTCGATCGTGAGCGCCGGCTCGCGCCGCGGATAGACGTCGACGACGCCCGCGAGAATCTCTCCGCCTGCGAGCTGCTGAATCAACTCCGCCGCGCGCCGCGAAGCGAATTCCGCCATCTCGGGATCGCAGCCCCGCTCGAAGCGGTAGGACGCTTCGGTGCGCAGCCCGAGCGCTTTCGACGTGCGCCGCACCGAAATCGGATCAAACCACGCAGATTCGATTAGCAGATTGCGGCTGGCGAAGCCGATTTCGCTTTCCGCGCCTCCCATTACGCCGCCGATCGCCACGGCGTGTGTCGCGTCCGCGATCACGCACATATCCTTCGCCAGCGCGCGCTCGACGCCGTCGAGCGTTCGGATTTTTTCGCCCGGCAGCGCGCGCCTCACCACGATGCGCCTTTGCGCTTGCCCGCCGGGGCGGGCGAGCTTATCGAGGTCGAACGCGTGCAGCGGCTGCCCCAGCTCGAACATCACATAGTTCGTCACGTCGACCACGTTGTTGATCGAGCTTTGCCCGATCGCTTCGAGGCGCTGGCGCAGCCAATCGGGCGACGGCTGGATCTTCGCTCCGCGCACGACGCGCGCCGTGTATCGCGCGCAGAGGTCCGGCGATTCGATTTCGACGCGCGTGGCGTCCGCGGCCTTTTCGGCGGCTTCTTTCAAATTCGGCTTGAGCGCCTTCACCGGCAGGCGGTAGATCGCGGCGACTTCGCGCGCCATGCCGAAGTGGCCGAGGCAATCGGGACGGTTTGCGGTGATTTCCGCGTCGAGCACGGGCCCGGCCGCGGAGTCTTCAACCGAATCGATCGCGATGCCGGCAAGCGAAAGCCGCGCGCGCAGATCGGCCGCACGCTCTGTCACATCGACGAACTCCTTCAGCCAGTTGTAGACAACCCTCATCGCGGTTCCAACTGCCCGTAATACATGTGCGTCTTGTACTCGATGCGCACGCGGCCGTCTTGCTGATGCTCATCGAACATGCGCTTCAACTCCGCCAGCATCGGCTCGTGGTTCGGATGGCCGAATGGCGGCGTGTACGATGAACTCAAAAGCCGCCCGCGGAGCCCTTCGAAATCGACCATCTGCTCATTCGGGAAAAATCTCCCCTCGAAGTTGCCGGCGCCGAAAAATCTCTTCATGTGCTGCTCGCGCGGATAGGTCTCCGCCACTTTTTCGTAATCCGTGCCGAATCTGCGCAGGAACAATTCGTACTCGCGCAGAAACGGCGTCGTGTCGGTCATGCGCTCGTTCCAGAACACCGCGACCCAGCCGCTCGGCCGAAGGATTCGCAGAAATTCGACGCGCGTCGCGGTTGGCTCAAACCAGTGAAACGCCTGCCCGACGACGACAAAATCCACGCTCGCGCTTGGCAGCGCCGTCGCTTCGGCCGATCCTGCAACGCTGCAAAAGTGCGGATGTTTCTCCAAAAGCTGCTCACCCGCCTCGCGCATTGCCGCATTCGGCTCGACGCCGTAGACTAAGTTGCCGTTCTCAAGAAAAAGCTGCGTCAACAGACCAGTGCCAGAGCCGATGTCGGCAACCACCGACTCCGGCCGCAGTCCGCAATCCTCGCGCAGCGTCTCCAGAATCGCCGCTGGATAACCCGGCCGGTAGCGTATGTAATCTTCGACCCGATTCGAAAAGCGCTGTTTTGGATCGGTGCTCAGCATTCTGGTCGGTTCAATCGTCCGAAGGGAGATCCCTCGCTCGCTGCGCTCCGCTCGGGATGACAATCCTGATCGGATTGTCACGGAAATTGCTTCAGGAACCGCACGTCGTTTTGGAATAGCAGCGGCAGCTCCGTGATGCCGTACTTCATCATCGCGAATCGGTCGACGCCGATGCCGAACGCAAACCCGGAAAGTTTTTCGGGATCGTAGTTCACGAAGCCGTAGACCGCCGGATTCACCATTCCCGCGCCGAAGAGCTCGATCCAGCCCGAGAATTTGCAGATGCGGCAGCCGCTTCCGCCGCAGACGTGGCAGCTCGCGTCCACCTCCGCCGACGGCTCGGTGAACGGGAAATAGCTTGGCCGCAGGCGAGTGCGCACCTTCGGCCCCAGAAATTCGCGCACGAAATACTCGACCGTGCCTTTGAAATCGCAAAACGTGATGTCCGTGTCGACCGCAAGCCCTTCGATCTGGTGGAACATGTAGCCGTGTGTCGCGTCGGGATTGTCGCGGCGATAAACTTTTCCGGGCACCACGATGCGCACCGGCGGCTTCTGCTTTTCCATCGCGCGAATCTGCATGGGCGAGGTGTGCGTGCGCAGCAGATGCGGGCTCCGCGCGCCTTCGATGTAGAACGTGTCCATGTTGTCGCGCGCGGGATGATGCTCGGGGATGTTGAGCGCTTCGAAGTTGTAGTAAGGCGTCTCGATCTCCGGCCCTTCGACCACGGTGAAACCTATCGAGAGGAAAATGCCGATCAGCTCGTCGAAAGTCTGCTGAATCACATGACGTGTCCCGATCGCGCGCTCGACGCCGGGCAGCGAGAGATCGACTCGGTCCCGTGCCGCGACACTCTGCTGAGCAGCCGCTTCCTTAGCCGCGGTGAGATCAGCAATCCTTTTCTCGATATGTGCCTTTAGCGAGTTCAGGTTCTGACCGACAGCGGGCTTGAGATCCTTGGCGGCGGGTTTCAACCAGTTTTCGCCAATTTCCGCGACGATCCCAGATTTCCTGCCCAGCCAGTTCAATCGCGTGGCTTCTAGGTCGAGCGCGCCGATGTTGCCCGACGTGGAGATGTCGAACTCGGATAGCAGCTCGCCGAAATAATGTTCCACGGCCTCTCGCGTGGTCACGCCGAGCTGCGCAAGCGTCTGTTTTGTGGCATCAGTCGACATAGAGGATTTCAATGTAGCTCGGGTCTTCAGACCCGAGGATTTTCTCGTCCGCACTCAAAACCCTCACGTCTAAAGACGTGAGCTACATTCGGTCTACCGGACGCGTTAAGCCGCGGGCGGAGCAGACGGCGTCATGTGCGGCTTCGCCGAAGCGACCAGCGCCGCAAATCCCTCGGCGTCGCGCACGGCCATGTCGGCAAGAATCTTCCGGTCGATCTCGATTCCGCCGGCTTTCAGGCCGTGAATCAATTGGCTGTACGTGGTGCCATTGGCCCGCGCCGCCGCGCCGATGCGCTGAATCCACAGCGCGCGGAAATCGCGCTTGCGCGCTCGGCGGTCGCGATAACTGTACCGCAGCGAACGGTTTACCGCCTCTTTGGCCGATCTGTAGAGCTTTCCCTTGGTGAGGAAAAATCCCTTGGCGTGCTTCAGCAGCTTCTTGCGCCGGGCGCGGCGCTTCGTCCCGCGTTTCACTCGAGCCATTTCGATTCTCCTGTGATGAGTTCAAAAAATCGGTTTGCGCGGAGAGGAATCGCAGTGGCGCCGTCCGGCTTGCGAAAAGCCGGATCGCGCACTGCGACAATCTCCGCGGCGTGTTCGTCGAACTCCCGATCGAACCGGCAACGCCGGCTGCGGGAGAAAAGGAAGCCGAAAAATCGGCTTCACACGTCCTGATCGCGACAAAGGCGAATCAGGCTAGGTCGGCAGGCCCGCCGCGGCGGGTTTCGCTCTGCCTGGCCTAGGAAAACTCGAAAGGCTGCTACTCGAGCCCGTAAGGAAGCGCGAGACGCACGTTCGGCGCGTCTGCCGGGCTCACTTCCACCTTGTTGAGCAGGTGCCGCATGCGCCGAGGCTTTTTTGTGCCGAGCAGATGCCGCTTGCCCGAGCGCCATCGCATCACTTTTCCCGTGGATGTGATCTTGAAGCGCTTCGCGGCGCCGCGATGCGTCTTCGCCTTCATCTTTGTGTTCTTCTTCACGATTTCCCCGTTCCGCGAAATTCTTTCGCGCTAGTTTTCCGCCGCCTGCGACGGGCGCGCTGCTGCTGCCCCGCCTTTTTTCGGCGCCAGCAGCGCGAGCAAAATGTTGGCTTCCATACGCGGCCCGAATTCGACCTGCGCGTGCTCGCCGATATCCTTCAGCAGGCGTTCCATCTTGGCGCGACCCACGTCCTGGTGAGCCATCTCGCGCCCGCGATGAAAGATCATCGCCTTCACTTTGTAGCCTTCTCCGAGAAACCTCACGATTTGATTCTTCCGAACCTGGTAATCGTGCTCGGCGGTGGCCGGCCGGAACTTCACTTCCTTGATATGCGAGCTTTTCTGGTGCTTCTTCTGCTCGTGAGCCTTCTTGCTCTGCTCGTAAAGGAATTTGCCGTAGTCAACGAGCTTGCACACGGGCGGCACGGCGTTCGGCGAGATTTCCACGACATCGAGCCCCGCGTCCCGCGCGGCCTTCATCGCGTCGAACAGTGACATCACGCCGAGCTGGTTTCCTGCATCGTCGATTACACGGACTTCCCGGGCGCGAATGCGCTCGTTGACTCGAAGGCCGCCACTTCCACCCCGTTCTGCGATAAACCCACCTCCCGGGCGCGCAAGGCTGGTAGCCGCCGCCCGATTGCCTGCCCCTGCTACACAGAAAATCGCGCTGGGAGGGACAGGGCAAAAAGTATAGCACGTCCCGGCGGCCCGCCCGCAACAGCCGAATAACTAGTCTTTTTTGTCACTCCCGGCGCTGCCGCTCGTTGGCGGCAGCCCGGCACAGCCGCGCAGCGCGGCGTGCGTGGCGACCGCCCAGCGCGGAATCGCACGCATGGGCATGAACTCGATCACCTGCGAACTCCCACCCGCGACGGTTTCGCTGATTTCGTAGACGATAGGATTTTCGTCGGGCTCGTCTTCATCGCGCGGTCGCACAAACTGAATGTTTTCAAATGCGTTGTACTGCGCTTGCACGGCTGGGCACTGCGCAACGGTGAAGCTCCACGTCTGGACTTTCAGTTCCGGCTTCATATCTTCATAGGATCTCGCAGGATCCTTGGCGTGAAGCGCCGCGAGCTGCTGATAGAGCGACACACCCTGGGCCTCGCGCAGAGTGGCGCGGATCGCGTGAGGGTCCTGTGTATTTTCGAGGATGAACGAGAATTCCGGCGCCTCGTTGCTGCCGTTCTGGTGCGCGCGAACGGCGATGAAGTCGCCAGCGAAATTGCGCGTGGGGAAGAAATCTTCGAATGCCGCTTGAAAGCTCGTGCTCGTCCAATCGAGCGCGGGATAGCGTTGCGATTGTGGATGGCCTAGCGCGGAGGCGAGTGCAAGCCCGATTGCGAGGGCTGCGAGTTTTACTCCTGGGGATTTCATTTCCTCAACGCACTCACTGAATTGCGCGTGAGTCTATCTCTTGGTGGAGGGCGGCGACAAATTGATCCAGCGGGCGCGGTCCGAGATCGCCTTTGGAGCGATGCCGCACGGAAACGGTTCCGGCCTCGGCTTCCTTGCCGCCGAGAATCAGCATGTAGGGAACTTTTTCAAGCTGCGCATCGCGAATTTTGGCCTGCAACTTTTCATTGCGGTCGTCGAGGCGAACGCGGAAACCCGCATCCTTGAGCTGCTGCGTCACTTTTTTCGCGTAGTCTTCGAATTTTCCGCTGACCGGCAGCACCGCGGCCTGCACCGGTGCGAGCCACGCGGGAAACGCGCCCGCGTAGTGCTCGATCAGCACGCCGAAAAACCGCTCGATCGATCCCCACAGCGCGCGATGCACCATCAGAGGCTGATGGCGCGAACCATCCTCGCCGACATACTCGAGATTGAAGCGACGCGGCAGGTTGAAATCGAATTGCACGGTAGTGAGCTGCCACGGCCGGCCGATCGCGTCGACCATCTTCACGTCGATTTTCGGTCCGTAAAAGACCGCTTCGCCGGGCATGTATTTGTACGGAATGTTCATGCGCTTGAGCGTGCTGGTCAGCGCGCCCTCGGCGCGCTCCCATTCCTCGACCGTGCCGGCGTAGTCTCCCGGGCGCGAAGGATCGCGCGCGGAAAGCTCGACCACGTAATCGTCGAAGCCGAAGACGCGAAGCACTTCCCAGGCGAACTCGATGCAATCCTGGATTTCCCGCTCGATCTGGTCGGGCATGCAGAAAATGTGCGCGTCGTCTTGCGTGAATCCGCGCACACGCATCAGGCCGTGAAGAACTCCGGAACGCTCGTAGCGATAGACCGTGCCTAGCTCGGCGAGGCGCACGGGCAGCTCGCGATAACTGCGCAGGTGCGATTTGAAAATCAAGATGTGGCCGGGGCAGTTCATGGGCTTGAGCTGGTAATCGGCCTTTTCGACCTCGATCGCGCCGAACATGTTGTCGCGATAGAAATTCGCGTGGCCGCTGGTTTTCCAGAGATCGAGCCGCATGATGTGCGGCGTGTAGACTAGATCGTAGCCGCGGCGGGTCAGCTCGGTGCGGAGCCAATCTTCCATGAGCCGACGGATCGCGCCACCCTTGGGATGCCAGAAGATCAGGCCGGGGCCGGCTTCGTCCTGAATGCTGAAGAGATTGAGCTCCGTGCCGAGCCTGCGGTGGTCGCGGCGCTTGGCCTCTTCGAGCTTGTGCAGGTAATCCTCAAGCTCTTTCGGTTCGACGAAGCAGGCGCCGTAAATGCGCTGCATCTGCGGGTTTTTTTCGTCGCCCTTCCAATAGGCGCCAGCGACGCTCATCAGCTTGAACGCCTTGATGCGGCCGGTCGAAGGGATGTGCGGGCCGCGGCAGAAGTCGATGAATTTTCCCGTGGTGTAGAACGAAACCATCGGCTCCGTGGCTTTTTCCTCGACCAGCTCGCATTTGAATTCCTGATTGAGGCGCCGATAGAGATCGAGCGCGTCGGGCTTGGGAATCATCTTGCGCTCGTTGGGAATGTCCTTCGCGGCGAGCTCGTGCATCTTGGCCTCGATTTTTTCGAGGTCCTCGGGAGTGAACGGCTCGTCGCGGACGAATTCGTAGAAAAATCCGGTTTCGGTAGGCGGACCAATACCCAATTTTACGTTCGGATATAGCTCGAGTACCGCAGCCGCAAGAAGATGCGCAGCCGAGTGGCGGAAGACCTGCACCGCGTCGGGATCTTTCGCGGTGAGAATCGAGAGCTTAACGTCATGATCGAGCGGGAGCGAGAGATCAACCAGCTCGCCATCGGCGCGTGCGACGAGAGCTTCCTTAGCGAGGCGCGGCGAAATCTGATTCGCGATCTGCGCGGCGGTGGTGCCCTGCGGCACCTCGCGGGTCGCGCCGTCGGGAAGCGTGATGTTAATGTTGCTCATGATTTTCGATTGGCCGGGGCCTCAAAATTTGGCGATTAGAACCGATCCCGAGTCTTTGTTTTCAGTAGCTTAGCTCACCTTCTACTAACAGGTTTTGGCGATTAGAAACCGTGGAACTCCATTGCGACGCCGTAGTTTTGGTCGAGCCGAAGAGGGATTCTTCGACTGCGCGTCCCGACCCGAAGATCGAAAAGTCGGATCTTCGGGAACGACAAGGCGTCGGGACGCTCCGCTCAGAATGACGAGCGACGCGCCACTGTCGCGGCTCCCTATTCTCGAATTTTTTCGCTTCCACCATCTTCATCATCACTCGCGATTACCGTAGCACGATCCTCAGGCGATTTCACGCCGATGTTGGTGTAAACAACCCTGCACGCAATCCGCATCGGAAACCTGAGGCGGATGCTCGTTGCCTTCGCCGAGGCGTTGGGCGAAACTAATGCCGACTTCGCTAGTTAATGGGCGAGGAAGTAATGGGCCACGAGACCGACGAACCCAACCGAGAACGCCATTTAGTCGTCGTCTTCGACATCTGTTCCTCCACGACGATTCTCGAGGATCTGAAGCGAACGGATAACCTCGGCGCTTGGCGCAAACTGCTGATCACCCTCAAAGACCACGTGCTGGAGACAGGCACGCCGCTCGGGATGGACCTCTACAAATTCATCGGCGATGGCTGGGTGCTGCTTTTTCCAAACAGCGTGCCGAAGATGGGCCTCTGCACTTTCCTCGGCGACCTTTCCAAGAAATTTGAGGTTCAGTTTGAGGCGAGCATCAAACCGCTGCTTTCGCAGGAGCCGAGTCCAGTCGGTTTGATGTTCGGGATCGACGCAGGCGAGCTGATTCGAATGGTGCTTGGCAATCAGGTGGAATTCGTGGGCCGCGCGATCAACGTGGCGTCGAGGCTTCAATCGTACACAAAAGAGCTTCCCGGCGGGCCGAGCTACAAAGTGATCTTTTCGAAGAATTCGTTCAACTCCCCGGCGCCGCCGCCCGCGGGCTTAACGGTCGATTCGATCAAAGTGTCTCTGCGAAATATCAGTCCGCCGACGATGCAGTGCTTCGTATGGGACGCGACCGACCCGAGACTGGGAGACTTCGCCGCCACTGCGCTGGCGATTCCGGCTGCGCGCTCGAAGCCCGTGCTCACTGAGCCTCCACCACCCGTGACGTCAAAGACGAAGACCGGCAGCGTCACCAAAACGCGGACTGTACTTGCCGCGGAATTGGCCAAACCCGCGCGCACGGAGACGCAGCGGCCCGCGGCAGTGGCCAAGAGGGGCTCAGGTATCAAGGTTGTCGGCACGGAGGCGATCCAAATAGCCGCGCTTGGCGGCGTAGGGAAATGGATGGCGCACCGCGCGGGTCAGCCGGGACTCGTGGTGCAGTTCGCGAAGGATGCGACGAAGGGAGCCCAGCCCAGCACGGGCACCTTGGCGCATGCGCACCTGATCTATCGCGCCGGCGACAAGGAGCTGCTCCGGGTGCGAGGCGCGTGGCTCGATGCGTTTGATGTTGTGAAATTTCACGGGAACGAGACGCGCTCGCTGATCGTCGGCGTGTGCGGCAGCAGCGGGTTTAGCGCGTTGGAGGCAGTACGCTCGACTGTCAAGGGATCGGAACGCGTCGAGATTCGGCCGTCGCACTTCGACCGGATACCGCCGAAGCTGAGCGTCCTCGTGCAACTGACCGAAGCCGACAAGGGCGCGCTCCTCTACGAAGGCGAATTCGAGATAGCTACCAATCCTCTGAGCATAACGACAGTTCCGTGAGGGTCGTCCGATCGACCGCGAGGACTTGCTGCAGACAAACGTGCGCATTGGTAGGGCGCTTCGCGCCCGATCTTTTTGTCGGAACTGAAGCTCCGACCCCCAGATTCCTTCTATTGTGGCTCGGGCCGTGGAGAACGGCGAGAGCTACGGCGACGTGCGAGGGCAATTTGTTTTGAACTCGAACGTCGCGTGGACTCGTTGCCCTGATGCGGATTCTGGAAAGCGCCACTGCTTCACAGCGTTCATCGCCGCGCCGTAAAGCAGTGAAGGGCCGCTCTCCAGCATCAAATTGATCGGCGCGCCGTTGAAGCCGACCTCGAAAGTAACCGAAATCGAGCCTTCGAAGTGGGCCAACCTCGCAAGTGGCGGGAATTCCGGTTGAACTAAAGTTTCCGGATTGAGGGGTTCGACGCTAAGGACTCGCGCAGTCGGGACCACTGGCTGTTTTTGGGCGGCGACATATAGATCCGATGGCTTGTCGCTGGCACCTTCAAACAAGGCATCGTACTTGCCCGACGCGAGATTGCTGCGTATCTCGGGATCAAGTATTGCGTCGGATGGTTGCCCGGCCGCGGCGGCTGGAAACGTCGGTTTGTCCATCACTCCCGGACCAATTGCCTTGTCTAGGCGTTCGAGCAAGGTCATCGTCCATTGCGTGTTCTTCGGAGTATTCGGAAACTTCTCAAACCAATCCTGTTCGAGAACCTTGGCTTTGATGACGCGACTGCCAGCGCCGCAAGGAACCTGCATCGACACATTCGCACCGCTGAAGACGAGACAGTTCTTGCACCGTTTCTCTTCCTGGCGGAGGACTTTTTCGGGAATTTCACAAGGGTTTATCGGGCCGAGAAGATCCGATACGGATTCCTCTAGGCGAGCGGAGCCAGCTTCCACCTTCGCCGGCAAAAAGCAGGCATCGACGACCGGGGTGAGGAGGATTCGTGTAACCGAGCTACCTGCCGCAGCTGGGCGCACGATGAACACTTCGTAGTAGTTGAATGGTGGGCCGAAATCGAAAAAAGTGTCGCGGCCGACATCGAATCGGTCTGGCTCTGGCGTCGGTTGAACCTCTGTTTGTGCAAGTGCGGATCCGCACAGGACCAGGGCCGAAACGAGAATCACGGCATACCGCATTTGTCGATGCCTATTACGAAGTCAGGAACCGAAGGATGGTTGCTCACACGAATTTGCATGGGCTCGAGAGCCCTCTGCCCGCGGAGCGGGTAGGCGCCAATGGTGCCGACGAGATCTTCGAAATAGGCAGGCGAGCTGACGCAAGCCAGCTGCACATGCGATAGCGGAGATGCTCAGGGGATGATGACGCCGGGGAGGCCGCGGAAGTGAGTGTTCGCGGTGACGAGCTGGGCCTGGCAGACGCGCGCCGTCGCGTAAACGATGGCATCGGCGCCGGACAGGCGATGATCGAGGCTCGCATTCGCAGCGGCGACGGCGATCGTTTCGTCCATTGGCACAACCCGGCGGTGCAGCGCCTGCGAGACGAAGCGGTCGGCAAGCGCCCGGCCGCGGTGCTTGGCGAGATGCTTATAGACCTCGTAGATGATCAGCGACGGCACGACGACCGAGGATTCATCTTCGAGATAGTGGCCGAACGCAGCCGCCTTCGAGTCGTCGGTCATGTACTCGAGCCAGCCGGATGAGTCGACGACGAAGAGTTCAGAACCGGTCCGCGGCGTCACGCAGCTCCTCTTTCCAGCGCATGCCTTTGGCGATTCCGCGCAGTTCCTTGATCGGGCGATGCGGCACCACGCGGAGCGCTCCGTCGACTGAGTAGATCAGCAACTCCTGGCCGGCCTCGATCTTCAGCTCTTCGCGCAGCGATTTGGGAATCACGATCTGAAATTTCGGCGAGACTCTGACTTTTTCCCGTTCCACGATCGTTTCACCCTGGAAATTTTTCGTGACGACGAATCGGCCCGCGAATCCTATCGATCGGGGCATGGTATGTCAACACCCGATCGATGGCATTGCCGTAATACGCTCGAATGACGGTGTAGCCATGGAATTGAAATCATTTGTGTTAGCGCATGCGAGATCGAATGCGAGTTCGGGGCCGACCTCTGAACTTGGTTCCTCGATCTGCGGGCTTGGCGTGGCGCGAGCGGATCGCTTTCGAGCGCGATTACGAGGCGGTTTTTTCGCGAGCGAAGAATATTTTCGTCGCGCAACGACGCATTAGATTTTTCTGTCGACGCGCCGACATCTTTTTTCGTGGACGGAAATTTCTGTTCCCGAAGCGCTTAGTATATAAGCGACTCCATGGGTAAGGTGACGAAGATACTTGGAATCCTCGCGGGGATATTCGTGCTCCTGCTCGCCGCTTCCGTCTACGTCGGATATCTTGCACTGAAAAAATTCACGCCCAGTGCGAGTACGTCGATGCCGGCAGAATTGGAAAAAGCTCGAATTACGGACGGCGCCGGCAAGTTCGAGAAGACCAGTTTTTATGCGGACGCCGATCTGGGAACGATCACGGAATTGAGGCGCCACGAAGATTCACTGGCAATCGTCGGAGCGCGCAGCGCCGTGTTCCTCGACGGCAATAAGGCGGTCCAACGAAGAGTTTCCTTTCCCGCCAATATGCAATTCGGACCCGTTGAACTGGTCGAGATGCCGGGCGCAGCAGAACCATTTTTTCTAGGTCGCGGTTCGTGGTCGACGCCCGCGATGTTCGTTGACTCGTCGGGAAAGGAGCTTTGGAGATATGGCGGATCGCCTGGAGTTGACTATGCCGCGGCAGGTGATCTGAGGGGCGAAAGGAAAATCGAAGTTGTGGTGGGCATGAACGGAGGCGGAGGAATCCTTCTGCTGGACGCTAACGGCAACCGCATGTGGTCGAAACCCGACGGCAACGTATGGCACGTAGAGATTTTGCAAGGAGGTTCCGGCATTCCAGGCCGAATTCTTCAAAGCAACGTAGGCGGTCAGCTGATCATAAGAGATCCAAATGGAGACATCCTGGACCGGCACGCTTTGGACATGTATCTCAGCGATTTCAGCCTTACACGCTGGAATGGGGAACCAGAGGCGACACATGTTGTGGCGTCCGATTCTGATACGGTCTACGTCTATACGCAAAACGGCCAATCGGTTGCGCGGTTCGAAGCGCCCGCGCCTCAGATTTACAACGACATTCGCGCGGTTACCCTGACTTTCTCCAATGGCTCAACCTATTTTGCGGTGGTCCGGCGCTATCGCCTGTGGGGCCGCTCCATTTTGACGATCAATTCGATCAAGGGGGACCGCGGAGATCTGGAGTACCGGGAGATTCTTGAAGATGCCTGCGATGCGTTGTCGACCGCACCTTCGGGAGACGGTCAGGCTCTGTTGGTTGGTTGCCGTGGCGCGGTTTTTGAATATGACCTGCCGCGCTCGCCACCGAACTAGCCGGGGCGATTCGGATCGCCGAAATAGCGACTAACTTCCGGCGCCGTCGATCGTGAGAATCGTTCCGGACGTGTAGCCGGAGCGGGCGGAGGCGAGAAACGCCACAGCGCTCCCGATTTCTTCCGGCGTCGCTGCGCGGCCGAAGGACATGCTGCCGAGGAACTCCTTCCAGCGGCTCTCGTCTCCGAATTGAGTTTTCGCGCGACCGCGCATCATGACTTCGAGGCGATCGGTCGCCACAGGTCCCGGATTGATGCCCACGACCCGCATTCCATCTTTCACCGCGCCTTTGGCGAGCGACTTCGTGAACGCCATCAGCGAGGCGTTGCCGGTGCTTCCCGCGATGTAGTTCGGGTCGAGGCGCTCGCCGGCCGCGCCAATGATGTTGACGATCACGCCGTTCCGCCTCTTCAGGCTCGGATAGAGCGCTCTGCACATGCCGATGTAGCCGAAAACTTTCAAATCCCATGCGGCGCGCCAGGCTTCGTTTCCAGTTGCCAGGAGATTTCCAGGAGGAATCGCGCCAGCGTTGTTCACAAGAATGTCGAGCTCGGGGATTTCGGCGGCCACGCGCTCGATCGAGTCTTGCTTCGAGAGATCGGCAGGGATCGTGCGAACCGAAACGGACGAGCGAAGACGAATCGCGTCCGCCGCTGCGTTCAAAGTTGTCGGGTCGCGGGAGATCATCACGAGGTCACATCCCTCTTGCGCTAGAACCGCGGCGGTCGCGCGACCGATTCCTTTGGAGGCTCCTGTGACGAGCGCGAGCTTGCCCGATAGTTGAAGGTCCATCGCTTGGGTTCTCCTGCGGAACAGACTAGCGGGAACGGCAGCGAGTTATACCGCAAAACGCGTCGCAATCACACCGGCTTCAGTTGCGATCGCAGGCGCGACTATTTCTTGCGGGCCGCTTCGAGGGCGTCCCAAGCCGCGTCCGGAAGATCGACGAAATGATTGAACTCTCCCGCTCCGCGGAGCCATTCGCCGCCGTCGATTACGACACACTCTCCATTGATGTAGCCGGACTCCGCGCTCACGAGAAACGCCGCGAGGTTCGCAAGCTCGGCCGCGCGGCCGAATCGCTTCATCGGATGCCGGTTCCGGGCCTGCTCCTCGAACTCTTTGGTGATCACGAGGCGCGAAAACGCGCCTTCGGTCGGGAAAGGCCCCGGCGCGATGGCGTTGAGGCGAATCTTGTGGCGGGCCCACTCGACGGCGAGCGACCGCGTCAACGCGAGCACTCCGGACTTTGCGCACGCCGACGGCACGACGAAGCCCGAGCCGCAGTTCGCGTCGGCGTAGGTGGTAACGATATTCAGGATCGTGCCCGGCTGCTTCGCCGCGATCCATTTGCGGCCAAGCGCCAGCGTGCAGTGGAACGTGCCGCGAAGAACGATGCCGACGACCGCGTCGAAGGCATTCGGCGTAAGCCTTTCCGTGCGCGCGATGAAGTTGCCGGCCGCGTTGTTGACAAGCGTATCGATTGGCCCG
Organism: Candidatus Acidiferrales bacterium; assembly: GCA_035622875.1. Classification (GTDB taxonomy): domain Bacteria; phylum Acidobacteriota; class Terriglobia; order Acidiferrales; family UBA7541; genus Palsa-295. The sequence goes on along the minus strand of DASPUN010000086.1, from coordinate 26,536 downwards.
AGTTCCGCTTCCGCCGCGGCGATCGCGCGTTCGACCGTCGCGAAGTCGCGGACATCGGCCGAGTGCCATCCCGCGCGCGCACCGGTCGCGCGAATGTCCGCCACGGTCTGAATGAGAGGGTCCTCGCGCCGGCCGACCAGGAACAGGCTGGCACCCAGCTCCGCAAAGCGTGTCGCCATTGCCGCGCCCAAGCCCGTGCCACCGCCCGTGATCAAAATCGTCCGGCCCTTTAGTAGGTCGGTTTGGTACATGGATTTGTGCCTCCCGAAATCGGAGCGTATTGTTCGCGCAACCTGCCTCGCACCGCAAGTGGCAATTCGTTTCGTGTTCGCTCGCTCAGTTGCCCCAGCGAAATTGCAGAAAAACGCGTGGCGCAAAATTCAGAGGTGTACTATCCAATGCGCTCGGCGTCATAAGGGGACGAATCATGCGCAAGTTTCTCTGGGGATTGATCATCGGACTGGTCGCATTTCCGGTGCTCGGTGCGATCTACTTGCTCGGTGGCTATGCGCCGGCCGCTGTGACCGACAAGCCGTTTCCGCTCGAGCAGTACATTGCGGGCGCTGCGCTCGAATCGAGGATTCGGCGCTATGCGCCCAAGCGAGACCTATCGACCTTCGCCGCCGCCGACATCGCGGCCGGTGCGCAGGTCTACCGCCGTGGCTGCGGAGGGTGCCATGGATTGCCGGGCGACGCGAGCAATTTTCCCGGGCCGAAGATGTATCCGCCGCCGCCGCACCTGTTCACACCCGATGGCTACGTGACCGACGATCCGGTTGGTGTGACGTACTGGAAGATCAAAAACGGCATCCGCATGACCGCCATGCCGAGCTTCAATGGACTCCTCAGCGACGACCAGATGTGGCAAGTCGCGGCGCTGCTGGCGAGCGCGGATAAATTGCCGCCGGGCGTGCTCGATGTCCTGAAGCAGCCACTGTTCCCGCCGCCACCGCCGTCGACGTCTGGCAGCTCGCCCTCACCGCAGGGAAGCGCGCCGTCAGCTAAGGCGAATCCCAAAAAGTAAGCTCAGAAAGAGAGATTCTTCGACTCAGTAGCCGAATGTCCCGCTTACGCGGGACGAGCAAGCTGCGTGCGACCACTTCGCTCAGAATGACGTGCCAGTTGCGCGCAAGCCGGATCGTCAAAAATCGGTGTGGAAACGCAGCGAGGGGACAGTGACGGGGCCGCGGGCCTGATTGTAGCCCGGATTATTGATGTGCTGCAGATCGAACGACGCGAAAAATCCGCGCCAGATGTGCGCCGTATAAAATCCCTCGAAGATTTTTTCCGGCCCGTAGGTCAAGCCGCCATCGCCAAGCAAGAAACCGAGCCCGCCAAGCGCAAGATATTCTTGGTGTGCCTCGACGATTCCGTTGGCGATGAATACGACGCCGGCGCGGTCGTTGCGCCGATGCCACGCGCTGCCGGTAGCGAATCCGCCGAGTTCGAGCGTGCGATCGTCCTCGGTGTACGCGAAAGATTCGTTGCGGCCGTCGCTCCAACCGAGGCGCCCGAAGATGCCGACCACCGGAGTAATTTCCTGCTCGAAATTTAGGCCGAAGCCGTATTTGTGGCGGCCTTGGCGGCGCGTCGACGTGATGTCCGGCGTCGCAGTCTCGCCGTCCAGATAATCTGCGATGGCCTCGCGATAATTCCCCATGTCGGCGTGATTGAGATAGCTGAGCAGGCGCACGGTGCCGGAGCGATGCGCGATCAGCTTTCCGCGGGCCTCGAGTTCGAGGTTCTCAGCGCGCGCACGGGCCAAATCTGCATCGAGGTGGATGCCGTTGGCCGTTTTAGGCATCAGCGCTTCGGCGAAACGCACGGACCACCAGTGATCGTCGAATTCGAGAACCGCGCCGTCGGTGTAACCGCGCGTATTGGCCGCGTAGTCGTAAGCGCCGTCGTTGTCGACCGTCCAATTCAGGAACTGCAGGTGGCTGTCACTGCCCCACGTGTTGAGATCGAAGAAGTCGGCCATGCCGAACTTGCCTACGCGAAATTCGATCCGGCGCGCAGGAAGCGAGGTGGAGAGATGAAGCTCGTCGCGATCGGTCTCGACGCGCTCATCGGTGAGCGGAATAATCTGCCGCAGCATCAGTCGCGCGACGTAGGGAGTCTGGCTGAGGGTCGTGTTGCGCACCACATCGAGGTTCGTGATGCCTGCCAAGCCCAAGGAATTGCTCAGGCCGTGGCCGCCCGCGCTTTCAATATCGAGGAAGACTTCCGTCGAGTGAGTGAGCTCGTAGCCGAGATAGAGCGTGTAGACCTTGGAGGTGCCGTTCTCGGGTTCGTGCCGCAGACTGTTAGGACCGCTGTAGGCAGCCGGAAACGCTCCATGCCACTGCAGGATGATGTTGGCCTGGCCGGAGATCCAGTAGCGCGCCGTTTCGGAGTGCGGGAAAAGCGTAACAGGATCGGAGTCGCCGGAATCCGTGGTCGTATCAGCCGGGGCCTTGGCGCCTGACTGAGTGTCGGTCTTTGCGGTTTCCGTACCTTGCGCTAGTTCGGAGCCCGAAGCCTGCCCACGCGCGATCTGCGCGATTGCGAGACACATTAGGAACATGCAAAAGGCAGAGCTTAACCACCGGAGCGCAGGATGACGCACCGGCAACGGAGCTAGAGCTTTTTTCGAGGTGGCGTGTGCCAATCGCATTGTCTTTGAAGGTTCTCTTCCGGCGTATGTTAACCTAGGTTAATACAGAATGTAAATGCCAGTGAACTCCACCGACCGGTCTTCGACCGGAACGGCGCGCAGCCCTGTGTCCCTAGTACATCATTTGGAGCGGCCGAGCGAGATCAACGTAGCGTTACAACGGCCTCGGGCGGGAGACACCGCCTACGAGCCGAATGTGAACACGGGCTTCACGACTTTGCCACTGGCTTGATCTTCGATCGCCTGATTGATCTGCTCGAACGGGTATTTCGTCACGAGCTTGTCGAAGGGGAATCGTTTACTCATATAAAGGTCAATGAGGGGGGGAATGAATACACCTGGCACGCTATCGCCCTGCACGATTCCACGAATGGTGAGGCCCCCGAGCATCATCGCGCCGAGATTTGCCTTGAATTCTCCCGCGGGCACGGTGACGAAGCCGAAGCGGCCCTTGGTCGCAAGCGATGCAATCGCTTGTTGGTAGCTATCGGCGCGGCCTGTCGTGTCGAACGCGACGTTGACGCCGCCCGGAACGAGACGGCGAACTTCTTCCGCGGTCTTCACATTCGGGCCAGCCAGGACGCAGTGTGTCGCGCCGAGTTGCTTCGCCATCGCCAGGCGCGATTCGAGCACGTCGATGGCGACGATCTCCGCGCAGCCGCAAACAACGGCAGCCATCACCGCGCTCAATCCGACCGGACCGACTCCGAAAATCGCGATACCCTCGCCCGATTTCGCGGCCAGTGAATTCATGATCGCGCCAGCGCCAGTTTGGACGCTGCAGCCGAGCACTCCCAAAATCTCGAGCGGCGCGTCTTTGCGCACCGGAATCGTGTTTTGCGCTCGCGCGATCGCGTAGTCGGCGAACGACGACTGGCCGAAGAAGTGGCCGTGGATGCGGTCATTGCCCTTGTGAAAAAATCCCGGCTCATTTTCGCGCGCGTCGCGGAAATTGAGCGCGCCCGTTTGCTCGCAGTACGCCGGATCGCCGCCCGCGCACGCGCGGCACGAGCCGCAGGAGTCGTAGGTGAGCACGACATAATCGCCCGGCTTCACCTTCGTTACCCGTTCGCCGACACGCTCCACGATGCCTGCGCCTTCGTGGCCAAGCACAACCGGCTTCGGCACTCGCATGCTTCCTTCGAGCGCCTTCACGTCGGTGTGGCAGAGCCCGACGCCTGCGATCCGCACCAAGATGTCGTTTGGTCCGGGCTCGCTCAGTTCGAGCTCTTCGATCGTGAATCGGTCGCGGCCCTCGTACGCGACGGCAGCGATTACTCTCACAATTTTCCTTTTCGAAATAGCGGACTGATTGCTTGGCGCTAAAACTCGATACCCAATACCCAGATGGGCAGCTGAATGGCACTTTTGAAATGAGGTAAGTACCGGCACACTTTTTCGTAGCTCAGAGATCCCTCCCAGTTCTGGCCATACTCGCTCATCATGCTTTTCTGAAATTTTGTAGTGGTAGTGATGTACACGCCGACGTCAATCTTGTTGAGGGCAGAATAGGAAGCGACTTGAAATTTTAGTAGGTCGATTCCTATGAACGACGCATGCCCGAAGCCAACCTCAATTCCAATCCTATCTTTTAAGAAATCCATTTTGGCTCCGGGATCGTCGGGTTCATCGAAAACCGGAGGCTGTTTGATGCATCCTTTTGCGACAAATCTTTCTTCCAGCAGCTTGTTAAATCCGGGGCGAGAAAGAGTCCGGAAGTCGGCGATTCGTGCTGAAAGAACATCTTCGATCTCTTCTTTCAAGGCGAGCTTGCTATTGAGTACTTGTTCAGCGAACCGATACGAATACCTTTGTAGTCGAAGCCTTTCGTCAGGCACGCGCGTCGCTCCGAAACTATCCACTGCCGAGGGCGGCGAGGACGCGCTTGGGCGTGAGCGGAAATTCGGTGATGTGCACGCCGGTCGCATCGAAGAACGCGCAGGCGATCGCGCCCGCGGCGGCGGCCATCACTTCTTCGCCCGCGCCCGTGGATTTTTGGTCGAGACGCTGCACGACGATCGGCACGACTTCGGGACATTCCTCGAATCGCAGGATCGGATAACTGTTCCAATCGAGGCTCGTGACGTTGGTCTTGTTGAACTTCACTTCCTCAAGCAGCATGCGGCTTGCGGTCTGCACAAGCTGCCCGCTGATCTGATTTTCGATGAACGCGGGATTCACGGCGAGCCCCGCGTCGATTGCGCCGTACATGCGCTTCACGCGGACTTTGCCCGTTTCCTTGTTCACTTCGATTTCGGCGACCGCGCCGCCGTAGGACGTGAGATGCGTGCCGAGGCCGATGCCGCGTCCGGTGACGATCTTTTCCTTCGAGAGCTTCGAAGCAGGCGGCAGCGGCGTTACATCCCATTTGGACGCCTTCGCAACCGCATCGAGCACGCCCATCCAGCGGTCGCTCGTGATGTTGCGCTTGCGAAATTCGTACGCGTCGATGCCAGCTTGCCGCGCGAGCTCGTCGATTGTCTGCTCCGACGCAAACGAGAACGAAAGATCGAGCGGCGAGCGCAGCCACGCGGCGCGGAGGTAGTTCATTCCCGGCACGTGATGGTTCACAAGCTTCGCGTTCGCGATGTCGTACATGCCGCCGCAGTCGGAGGGGTTGACCATCTGCGCCGCGCCGTCGGGCCATTCGGCGGCGGTGGTGCCGAGCGCGAGCTGCGCCGATGTTTCGACCGCGCTCCAATTGTGGTGCCAGCCGTCGTATTGATACGCGACGATCTTGCCGTTGGCGTCGGCTGCGGCGCGAACTTCGCCCACGTGCGCGGGACCGTAGAGGTCCCAGCCGTGCTCGTCCCAGCGCATGAATTGCAGCCGCACCGGCTTGCCTGCAAGCTGCGAAAGAATGGCGGCGGCTTGCGCCACATCGTCGTAGCAACTGTGGCCGTAGGTTCCCGAACCTTCGTAGTACTGCACGCGTACCTGCTGTGGCTTGAGCCCCAAGATGCCCGCGAGCGCGTTGCGCGTCGCGTAGACGTCCTGCGTCGAGCAGATCACGAGCGCGGAATCCGATTTCACGTCGGCCAGTGCGCCGTTGGGCCCGAATGGCGCGTGCGCCTGATACGGCCCGCGATAATGCCCGGTGGCGATGTGCGCAGCGTCTCTCACGGCCGCGTCGACATCGCCGCGCTGCAGGACCACGCGATCCCGGGTCGTTTCCGCCCGCATAGCGTCGTAGACGCTCTCACTCGTCGGAAGCGCGGGCGGAATGTCCCAGGTGATTTTCAAATCGCGCGCCGCGCGAACCGCGTCCCATTCGCGCTCTGCGACCACGCCGACGAAATCGCCCCTGCGCACGACACGCGCGCTCGGAATGTGCGCGATCGAGCTCTCATCGAGCGTTACGACTTTCGCGCCCGAGCCGTAGGCCGTCTGCCCGCGCGGGCGCACGACGCGGCCGTGCAGCATTCCCGGCAGCCGCAGATGCTGGAGGTAGACGTATTTGCCGCTGACCTTATCTGGAATGTCGTTGCGCGGCGGGCGCGTGCCAACGAGCTTGTAGTCGGAAACAGGCTTCACCGGCGCGCTGCCCGTGAACGCGAGGTTGAACTGTTTGTCACCGATCAGCTCGCCGTAGGTGACCGACGCGGATTCGCCGCCCATCCCGCCCACAGTGACGACACCTTTCGAAACGATGAGCCGCTCGACGGGCGCGCCGAGCTTTTTCGACGCCATTTGCAACAGCGCTTGCCGCGCCTCAGCGGCCGCGGTGCGAATCGCCGGGCTGCCGCGCGCGATCGACGAGCTCGAATACGTGCCGCCCTGATTCGGGGTGATGTTGGTATCGAGCCGGACCGTGCCGACCTGACTCATATCGAGATCGAGCTCTTCGGCCGAAATCTGCAATAAAGATGTTGTCGAACCCTGGCCGAGCTCGACGTAGCCGATGTACACGGTCGCCGTGTTGTCGGAATGAATCGCGAGCCACGTGTCGATCTGCTTCGGATCGGGCGGGCCGGCTGTCGCGCCGCGAGCAGCTGCCGACTCCTGGGCGAAAAGCGCGTCACTAATTGCGCCTGCGCTGCTGAAGCCGATGACGAGCGCGCCTCCGGCCTTCAAAAATTCGCGGCGAGGGAGAGCGTGGGGAACCAGAAATGAATGCTTCGCGGCGCTCATCGGATCACCTCCGCCGCCGGAATTTCTCGCGCAATCAATTCATCGGGCCCAGCATTCTCTGCGGCCGCGCTCATCGCGTGTGACGCCCGTTGAATCGCTTTGATCACGCGCGGGTAAGTGCCGCAGCGGCAGAGATGGCCGTTCATCGCAGTGCGAATCTGCGTCTCGGTGGGATGCGGCGTCTTCGAGAGAAGATCGGCGGCCTGAATAATCATGCCGTTGAAGCAGTAGCCGCATTGCACGGCTTGCTCGTCGATCAGCGCTTGCTGCACAGGATGCAGCTCCGGCGCTTTCGCCAACTTCTTCTGTTTGGCGTACCAGGCGGGCAGGCCTTCGAGTGTCGTCACCGACTTGCCGACCACAGCGGAAACAGGCGTCACGCACGAACGAATTTCTTCGCCATCCAAGAGGACTGAACACGAGCCGCACTGCGCGAGCCCGCAGCCGAAGCGCGGCCCTTGCAGTTGGAGGTCGTTGATCAGCACGTAGAGCAGCGGCGTGTCGGGATCCGCCGCGACGCTGTGCACCTGCTCGTTCACTCGTATCTTGATTTCGCCCGCCATGTTGTCCCTCGCTCAGCAGTGCCTTATCGGCACCTAAGTGCCAGAAGGTTACCACGCCGCGCCGACGGCAGAACTCCCAACTTGCGGATCGCTCTAGGCGCCGGCTGGCGCGTCAGCATACGATCCACAACGTCATGTGATAGCCTTACGCGCGGAGGCGACAGGCGCGTGGACATCGTGAAGGGCAACATGGGCTGGATCGAAGTGATCGTGGGGCCGATGTTTTCCGGCAAGAGCGAGGAGCTGATCCGCCGCTTGCGCCGGGCCGAGATCGGCAAGCAGCGCGTACAAATCTTCAAGCCCGTGATCGATCAGCGCTATTCGAAGAACGGTATCGTTTCCCACTCCGGCCTCGAGATTCCTTCCGCCTTGGTTACCACCGGAGCTGAAATTTTGGAGAAGGTCGCGCCGCGTACCGAAGTCGTCGGCATCGACGAGGCCCAATTTCTTGGCGAAGGCATCGTGGCGGTCTGCGCGCGACTGGCCGAGCTCGGAAAGCGCGTGATCGTCGCCGGGCTAGACACCGATTTCATGGGACGGCCGTTCGAACCGATGCCTCGCCTGCTCGCGGTGGCCGAGGAAATTACGAAGCTGCTCGCCATCTGCATGCAATGCGGAAATCCGGCGGTGCATACGCAGCGAATTGTGGCTTCCGAGGAGCTGATCGTCGTCGGCGCGAGCGGAATGTACGAGGCCCGCTGCCGCCGCTGCTTCGAGCCTCAGCTTGCCCAGCAGAAGCTCGAGGAGCAGGAAAAGTCGCGCAGCGCGAACGCCGTAGCCGCGGCGCGCGCCTCCTCGAGCTAAATTCCACCTACTCGCTCTAACTCACCGCTAGTGCAGCGCTCCGATTTGATAGCTCAGCACGGAGAGCTGCGCCTGGTAGTCGTATTTCGCGGTTGCGGATTCGAGCTGCGCTTGCGTCAGATTCAACTGCGCCTGGCTGAATTCGATAATCGCGCTCAGACCGAGCCGGTAGCGCGCCTGTGCGAGATCGAGCGCGTCGGTTGCGCTGTTGAGAAGCTGCTCGGCGACGGCAAGCCGCTGGAATGCCGAATTCGCATTCAGCCAGGCGGTGCGAACATCGCGAACAATTCTGTCTTGCAGGTCCCGCACGTATTGATCGTCGGCACGCGCGCGTGAATTGGCTTCGCTGCGCAGCGCGCCATACAGGTGTCCATTGAAGATCGGAATGTTGACGTTGACCCCCACGGCGGCGTACCGGGGTGCGAGCTGATCGGCACCGACCGGCGTAAGCCCGGCGGTACCTGCCGCGGAGATCGTTGGAAACCACAAGTCGCGCTCGGCGGTTGCGTAGGTGTGCGCAGAAGCCGTATCGAGCCGGAGACTGATCAGGTCCGGCCGGTTTTGCATGGCTTCGCCAAGCAGAGTTTGGAAATCCGCCGGCGGAGCGGCCGGCATCGGCTCTTCGTCAAGCTGAAATGTGCGCTGATCGCCGTAGCCGAGCGCGGCGGACAATTGCGCGTACGACGTGTCGAGATCGTTCTGCGCTTGAATGAGAAGGAGTCGGGCCTGGGCCAGGTCGACGTTGGCAAAACTCACGTCCAATCCCGACTTGATTTTGTTTTTCTCAAGCTCAGTTACTTGATCGGAGACGAGTTGGCGGTCTTTGACGGTTTCGTGCGCAACGGAAAGCACCGCCTGTGCTTTCAGCACTCCAAAGTAGGCGCGGTCGACGTTGAGCAGTACATCAGCGCGCGTGTTGACGACGTTTTCCTGCGCGGCCTGCGCGTGCAGGTTCGAGCTTTTCACGAGCTGATACGTGCGCCCGAAATCGGTGACCAGCTGATTGACCGTAAGGCCGTTTGCGTAGCGCTCGTAAATGATCGGATTGTTCAGGGCGCCCGCCGCAACTCGGCTGTTGTTTTCCGAGTCCACCGCAGTGACGCTGCCGTACGCCGCCGGATAGTACGCAGAGCGCTGCTCGGTGACCTGTGATTTGGCTGCGGACGCAAGATTGGCCGCCGCCTGGATCTGCGGGTGATTTTGGATCGCAATCTGCTCCGCTTCGTGAAGGCTTAGCTTCTGGACGGTTTGCGCCGCGGTTGGCGTGCAAGCGATCGCGAGAATGGCCAATGGCGCAATCAAACTTCCCGGCGTTTTCACGAAGGCGACTCCGAGGCCAGGCCTGATTGTGATCGCTCGCGTCGCGTGTATATGAGCAGGTACGCGGCCGGCACGACAAAAATCGTCAAGAACACCGAGACGATCAAGCCGCCGATGATCACGCGCGCGAGGGGCGCATAGGCTTCGCTGCCGGTTTCAAACTTCAGCGCCATCGGCAGCAAACCGACGATCGTAGCGAGCGACGTCATCAGAATCGGCCGCAGGCGAATCCGGCAAGAGTGCGCGACGGCATCGCGAATGCTGTAGCCTTCCGGGCGAAGCTTATTGGCAAAATCGACGATCAGGATGCTGTTCGACACAACCATGCCGGTCAGCATAATGATTCCCATCAGCGACTGGATGTTGAGCGTCGTGTCGGTGAAGGCGAGCGTGAGCATTACCCCGACAAGTCCCGTGGGAATTGCCAGGACGATGAGAAAGGGGTCGATGAATGACGAGAACTGAGCGACCAGCACGAGATACACGAGCAGAATGGCAAGCAACAATCCAACGCCAAAGCTGCGGAACGACGCGTTCATGGTGTTCACCAGCCCGCGAATGTCGATGCGCAGGTTGGGAGGCAGATTCATCTCCGCGACAATCTTCGCGACGGCGCTCGCCGGCTTCTTCAGATCCTCGCCTGACGGGGCCACGTACACATCGATCGTGCGCTGCAGTTGATAGTGGTCGACTTCTGTCGGCGTCGAGATCGATGTGACGTCCGCCACCTGATCGAGATAGGTGGGCAGCTTCAGATCCGGCGCGCGCAGCGGCATGGCTTTGAGATCCTGGAGCGACCCGACCTGATTCTCCGGGTATTGCACGGTGACCATGTAGTTGTTGCCGCTCCGCGGATCGACCCAGTAGCTCGGCGCAATCATCGCATTCGAAGTAAGCGACGTGATGAGGTTGTCGATCACCTCCTGCGGATTGAGACCGAGCTCAGCCGTGCGGACGCGATTGACGTTCACCCGCAGCGCCGGATAGTCCATATCCTGTGGGATGTAAACGTCGGATACTCCGGGAAGAGTTTTGAACCTGCTTTGTAATTCCAGAGCGATCTTGTCATCAGCATCCAAGTCGCTGCCGCTTACCTGCACGTCGATTGGCGCCGGCATACCCTGGTTCAATACGGAGTCGACCAAGCCACCCGATTGGAAATACGTCCGCAGCTCGGGAAGTTCGGCGGCGATACGCTTTCGCACCTCGTCCATGTAAACGAAGCTGCCGACCTTGTGGTCTTCTTTCAGACCGACCTGAATGAAGCCGGTGTGCATCGCCGAATTGGGCGTTGTGAGAGCCGACAAATCGGGCGTCACCCCGATATTGGAAACAATCGCGTTCAAATCGCCAGGCCGGACGATCTGACGGATGATGTCTTCCACCTTTTTGACGTACGCCTCCGTGATTTCGAGGCGCGTGCCGCTCGGCGCCTTTACGTTGATCACGAATTGACCGGCATCGGTGCGGGGAAAAAAGGAAAAACCGACGAGCGGGTAGAGCGCGAAGCTGAGCGCGAAAAGTCCGAGGAATCCCCAGACGACGTCTTTAGGACGATTGAGCGCCTGTTGCACCCAGCGGTCATAGTGGCCAAGCATGCGTTCGAACCCGCGATTGAATCTCGCGTGAAACTGCGCGGCCCAGGACTGCTGCTCCGCACCACCTTCCGCAGCCTCGCCGTCTTCCTCGTGGTGCGTGATTCCGCGAAGCAGCATTGCGCAATAGAGCGGCACGACCAAAACGGCCACGAAGTAGGAAGCGAAAAGCGAGATCACCACGCTCAGTGCGAGTGCCGTAAAAAGGAATTTGCTGACGCCGTAGAGCAAAGTGACGGGAAAAAAGACGACGACTGTGACGATTGTAATCGCAAGCACGGCCAGCCCGACTTCATTGGCGCCCTTTTCCGACGCGGTTGCCGGTGATTCGCCCAACTCCGTGTGGCGGAAGATGTTTTCCAGCACGACTACCGAATTGTCGATAAGCCGCGAAAACGCAAGCGCCAGGCCGCTCAGAATCATGCTGTTGATCGTCTGATTTCCGATGTGCAGGAAAAACAAGGTTGCCATCACCGAAAGAGGAATCGAGAGGAACACTGCGGCTGTCGCGCGAAGGCTGCCCAGAAAGATCAAAACCATTATCGCCGTGAGCACCAGTCCAATTCCGCCTTCCCGCAGCACCGTCGAGATCGCCTGCTTCACGAACACCGATTGGTCGAAGACGACGTGCGTTCCCATCTGCTCTGGAATGTCGCGCAGGGTCTTGATCGCCTTGCGAATCCCGCTGACGACGGCGATGGTGTTGGTGTCTCCGCCCTGCTTGAGGACGGGGACGTATGCGGACCGATCGCCATTGACGCGCACGATGTTGTATTGCAGCGCGGAGCCGTCGACGGCGTGGCCTACATCGGAAACGAAAACCGACTGCTGGCCTTCGGTCTTGAGTGGAATGTTATTGAGCGCCATTGCGTTAGGCACTTGCGCGTTGGTGTAGAGGTTGTAGTCGATGGGTCCGATGCGAACGTCTCCGGCCGGAAGGATCAGGTTGGACGTGTTGGTCGCCCGCACGACGTCCATCGGGCTCAATTCATGCGCCTGTAGCTTTAGCGGATCTACATAGACCATGATCTGGCGAGTGCGCCCTCCGTAAGGAGGTGGAACGGTGGCGCCGGGGACGCCGGCAATCTGGTTCCGAATCTGATACTGCAAATAGTCGTGGAGCTGCGTTTCCGTCAGACCTTTGCCATCGACGGTGAGCAAGCAAACGGGTAAGCCCGAGGCGTCCATTCCCATGACAACCGGCGGCAACGTGCCTTGGGGCAAGCGCCGCAGGTCGGCCATCGCGAGATTCGACATCTGCGTAATGTCAGCATTGGCGTCGGTGCCCGGCTGAAAGTACACCTTGATAAGGCTCACGCCGGACATCGACCGCGATTCGTAGTGATCGACTCCGCTGCCCAGCGTGAAGAAACGCTCGAACGTATCGGTAATGTCGGCTTCGATTTGCTCCGGCGGCATGCCGCTATAGAACGTGGCGACCTCGACGACCGGAAGATTGATCGGCGGAAACATGTCCACAGGCATCTGGAAGAGGCTGGTGAGTCCGAGCACACAAACGAAGAGGCAAATCACAACGATGAAGTATGGGTGCCGGAGAGAGAACGAAGACATTGAAATTCCTACTCCGATTTCATGGGCGTGACGAGCTTGGGCTGGACGAGTTCGCCCGCCTTGTATTGCGACTGCTCGCCGAAGACGACGCTGTCGTTTTCGTTCAGACCGGAAACGATTTCATAGTCGTTCGCGCTTTCAAGACCGAGCGTCACGTCGCGTCTTTCAAGCCTGTTGTCGTTGCCGACCAGGAGCACCTGGCCGCGCGTCTCGCCGGAGACCTGCACGGACTGTACCGGCACGGTCAGCACGCTTTGAACCGTGCGGAGCGGAAACTGCACCGTCGCATACATACCCGGGACGATTTCGTAGCCTGGGTTTGCGACGTCCACTTCGGTGTGCATCGTTCGGGTTTGCATATCGATGTCGTCCGAAAAGCGGACGATCTTGCCGGTGAAGGTCTTGTTGACGCCCGTGACGTGCACCGCGACGCTCTCGCCGCCGTGCACGTCGGCGACAACCCGTTCCGGCACCGGGATCACAAGGCGCAGCAGATTGTTTTGCGATATATGGCAGAGCTCCTGGTCGCCTTTGTTCGATGAAGTGCCGGCGGGCAGCAGCGCTCCTGTGTACGCGTCCATTTCGGTTACGACGCCGTCAAACGGGGCCGTAATGTGGGCGTAGCCGTACAGTGCGCGATCCTTTTCGAGAGCGGCCTTCGCGGCTGCAAGCTCTTGTTCGCTTGCCGCCAGCGAATCTTTGGCGGCCGAGACGCCCGCGCTTGCTTCCAAATCTTTGCCCTCGGCGACGTCGATTTCTTCTTGCGCCACAAGTTCCGGCCGGGTTTTCTGCACGTTCGCCAGCCGCGTGTACGTCAGATGAGCGACGGTGTAGCTGGACTGCGCGCGCGTGAGTTCCTCCTGGGCGCGAGCGAGATCTTCCTGACTTTTTTTCACGCTCGCCTCATCCTGTTGCAGTTGCTGCTCGAGTTCGGGAATCTCGAGCACCGCGAGAAGCTGGCCCTGCTTCACGTGCGTGCCCCAATCGACGTAGAGCTTCTGGATGTAACCCGAGACTTTCGCGTAGACGTTGACTTCTTGAAACGGCTGGAACTCGGAAGCGATGCTGAGCTCGCTGGTCAGATCCTGCCTTTGGACTTTGGCCACTGCGACAATCGGTACGTTTGCGCTGCTGTCGGCATGGGCCTTGCGGCCCGTGTTGCAACCTGCCAGAAGTGCGGGCGCGAGCAGCAGGAGAGTTCCGAGCGCCTGAACATGCTCGTTGCGTCCTGATTTGCAATTCGAAATCATCGGCTCACCGGGGATAACTGAAAAGCCGCCGCGGGATCATTTCAACTCTTGAGCCCATAACGCCGTGTCGCGGATCGACTGGCGAAGTTTTTCGAGCGAGAAATCGGTCGAACGGCGAAGCCCGATCAGTTGCTGCCTTCGCTGCCGGATTTCGCGGGCCGCTGCCGGCACCTTATCCGCAATCTCGAGCGGGATCGTTTGAACTCCGTGACAATCGCCATGAATCAAGTCGCCCGGTCGGACTTGCAGGCCTCCCACTTCGACCTTGCCGCCGAAGTCAAAAATGTGCGAATAGGCGTGTGATACGGAGACGTTGCCGGCGAACATCTGAAATTCCGTCGTCCGAATGTCGGGTAGGTCTCGTACCGCGCCGTTTGTGACGATTCCGACGCAGCCCAGCGCGAGAAGTATGTTCGCGTGAACCTCTCCTACGAAGGCGCCGAGACCCGGCGGGCCGTCTACATCCTCAATCACGACCACCCGCGGCGCTGGAATCGAGAGAATGTCATTCCACCAGTCGGTTCGATCGTAATAATCGTAGGCTTTGTTTGCTTCCATGCGCGGATTGGAACTTCGCATCCGCGCAGTCGCGGCGTAGCCGATCATGGCCGGCCGATCCTCAAACATGCACCGGATGCTCGAATCGGCGAATCCCGTGTTGGGAAGCCGCACGTGAAACGTTTCGATGGAGCTGGCGACGAGGCAGGTGCTCAGGCGGCGAAACTGTTCCAGCTGGCCGGGCTTCAGAGTTCTGGCATTCATAGCGATCGGTCCGCGATTAACGCACTTCGAAGTAAGTGTCCAACTCGAGGAAACGGCGGATGTCCCAGCCGTCGTCCTCTACGTGCGCCGAAATGCGGGCGGTCACAATGCAGGCACCCGTGTTGCGTATTTTGAAGCGATGCCCGAAGAGGCCATGGTGCTCCTCGACCTTCGCGCACACGGCTCGTGTACCGTTTGCCTCAAAGACGATTTCGTGCGCGGCAGGGTCGTAAATCAGCCCCGGAATCTGAGCGATGGTAGATTGCGGTCCGCGTGTTGGATCATCTGGACCGTAAATTAGTTGATCTGGATATGTGTAGTCGGCAACGATACGCGCGCGCCCGCTTTCCCGATTGATTTCGAAATGAAAACCAGCAAGCGAAACAGGTTCGCGATTCGTCGGGCTATTGATCGGTTCGTATTCAGATGGGACGGTATCGATTTTGACGACGGAACTGGGGGACGCCGGAGCTGGCAGGGCCAAGACGAGATTTGCCAAAGCGGCGAGGGCCAGTCGGCGTCTCATGAATTCACCGTAGGGCCTCGGGGGCTGTACCACCACTGAAGAGTTTCTGAAGATTTTGTGAAGTGTCTAAACGTTGATACGGCTACGGTTTCAAACGGAAAGGTGAATATTTCTCGCCCGGCAGGCGAATCCAGAAAGTGGCCCCGGCGCCGGTGGAACTTCTGACTCCGACCTCGCCGTCGTTTGCTTCCACCGCCCATTTCGTGACGGCTAGCCCCAATCCCGCGCCGTTGTTATCCCCAGCTCGAGCATCGTCCACGCGGTAGAAGCGCTGGAAAATGTGGCCCACTTTCTCAGCCGGAATTCCAGGGCCCGTGTCGCGGACCGAAAGCTCCACGCGCGAGTCGTGGCTGCATTCCACGTGTGCGCGGATCGAACCTCCGATGGGCGTGAACTTCACGGCATTGTGGAGGATATTGACCACCGCCTGCCGCACGTAGAGACGGTCGGCCTGCACGCCTGCGTTTTCGTCTCCCGTCAGTGTGAACGTCAGCCGCTTGTCCTCGATGAGAACCTCTAAAAGCGCCGCTGCCTCCCTCACAACCGCCATGAGCGGAAACACCGAAACTTGCATCTGGATCTGTCCGGCATCGGCTCGCGACAGCGCCAGCAGGCTTTCCACGATGCTCGTGAGCCGGTTCACCTCTTCGAGCATGCTTCCGATCGTGTCGCGATACTCAGCGGATGTGGCGTCCTCTTGCAACCCCACTTCGCCAATGCTGCGAATCGCCGCGAGCGGCGTGCGCAGCTCGTGCGATGCGTCCGCCGTGAACCGCTTCAGTTGCTCGAACGACTGCTCGATGCGTGCCAGCATCGCATTGAAAACGCGTGCGAGATGACCGAGCTCGTTCTCGGCGGTTTCCACCGGCAAGCGCTCGTTCAGTCGCTCTGAATTGATTTGCTCGGCGCGACTCGCCATTTGCGTGACCGGTTCGAGCGTGCGTCCTACCATTTTGTATCCGGCGTAGGCGGTTCCGGCGAGGACGAGCGGCGACGCCAGGATCAATACGATTAGCGTGCCCCGAAGTTGGCTCCAGATCAAATCTTGGCTGTAGCCGACTCGGATCAAAATCGTCCGGCCCTGCAAGTCGTATTTTCGGCTGATCAGAATGACGCGAGTTCCATCGGACATCCGGTCCGTTCTTCCGGAGTAGCCGTGCTCGCCCTCGCCGGGAAACGGTGCGCCGCCGAGAGCGCGTTCGCCGAGCCGCTCGTTGCGGTAAAGAATTGTTCCGTCTGACGCTAGGATTTCGAGGAGTCTTTCTTGTACCTGTTTCCAATCGGAGTGATGGTGGTAGTCCTCTCGCACCCCAACCTGGCCATCGTCATCGACGTAGAGCAGCCCTTTGACAGTCTCGAGATCCTCCGCAGCAAGCTTTTTCAGGACACCGTTCATCTGCCAAAACAGCAGAATCGACACGCTGGCTAGATAGACAGCGAGAACGGCCGCCAACACACCGACGTGCCAGAGCGTAAGCCGCGTTCTTACGCGCTTGGGGCGTAGCCGCACTACGGCGTCTCCTCGCGCAGAACGAACCCGACTCCGCGGACTGTGTGCAGAAGTTTCTGTCGAAAGGGCTCGTCCAATTTCCGCCGCAGGTGGGCGATGTGAACGTCGATCACGTTATCGAGCGGCGTGTAACGCTCGGTTTCCTTCCAAACGTCACGTGCGAGCATTTCCCGCGACACCACGCGGCCCTGCTGCCGGAGCAAATACTCCAGAAGCGCGAATTCTCGCGCCGTCAGTGTGAGTTCCCGGCCGTCGCGCGAAGCGACGTGAGCGGCGACGTCCATTTCCAGATCGGCAAGCCTGAGCTTGTCGGAGGATTCCGCCTTTCCTCGCCGCTGAAGCGCTCGCACGCGCGCGAGCAGTTCGGGGAATGCGAACGGTTTTGTGAGGTAATCGTCGGCGCCGGAATCGAGTCCTCGAACGCGATCTTCAATCGCATCTTTCGACGTCAGGATCAGAACAGGAACGGCCAAACCTTTTGCTCTCAGCGCCGCGAGGACTTCCATACCATCGCGGTTGGGCAGCATGAGATCGAGGATCACCAAATCATAAGTCTCTGTCGAGGCGAGAAAGAAGCCATCTTCACCTGTTTGTGCAATGCTGACGGAGTGGTGGTCCGATTCCAGGCCTTTCCGCAAAGCCTTGGCCATCTTTGCTTCATCTTCTACGACCAGTATCCGCATCGAAGTGGCTCGTGTTTTCGCCGGTTGAACTGTTCCGGTAGTGCTCGGTGGCGACCGAAGCGAAAATGCCCAACACCGGCGACGATTGCTCCTAATCTGAAATATACACCCGCAGTATTTTTATCGCTCGGCGGCACGGCGAAGACGCTCGGTACGCTAGGGAACCGCGTCGATGTCTGGCGCAGCGCAACATCCAATAAGTATTGCGGCCCGAACTGTCGCCGTCTTGAACCCTAGGCTACAATGTTTCAAGCATTCGGAATCGGAGGGGTGGGTGAGCGGTTGAAACCGGCGGTCTTGAAAACCGTTAGGCCCGCAAGGGTCTCGTGGGTTCGAATCCCACCCCCTCCGCCATCTTTCGGGAATTCTTCTGATGACGCGTTGCGCTTGATCGAATTCCTGAACGGAGCTCCGCCTGTCAGCGGCCAGTTGCTCATCCTGCATTTCTAGAGGCTGTGCTAGAGTCGTTGGACTTCGATGGACGCGCCCGCCATCGCCACCGAACACCTGACGCGCCGCTTCGGCCAGCTCGTTGCCGTTGATGACGTCAATCTTCGCGTCGCACCGGGCCAATTCTTCGGCTTTCTCGGCCCAAACGGCGCCGGAAAATCCACCACGATCAAGATGCTCACGGGTCTCCTGGCTCCGACCGGCGGGCGGATGGAAATCCTTGGCGTCGACCTCGCCCGCAATCCGGTGGAAGTGAAGCGCCAGATCGGCGTCGTGCCGGAGGGAATGGCGCTCTTCGGCCGGCTCACTGGCGCCGAGTATCTGACTTTTGCCGCGCGCATGTACGGGTTGGACCGCCAGACTGCCGCCAAGCGCACGGCGGAGCTGCTCGAGTTCATGGACCTCGCGAATCAGCCCAAAGCGCTGGTCGCCGA
The DNA here is from genome assembly GCA_035622875.1 of Candidatus Acidiferrales bacterium. Classification (GTDB taxonomy): domain Bacteria; phylum Acidobacteriota; class Terriglobia; order Acidiferrales; family UBA7541; genus Palsa-295. The sequence goes on along the minus strand of DASPUN010000086.1, from coordinate 8,280 downwards.
CTACTCGCACGGCATGCAGAAGAAGCTTGCGCTCGCCGCCGCCGTGATCCACGGCCCGAAGATTCTTTTTCTAGACGAGCCGTTTGAAGGCGTCGATGCCATCGCGTCCGGCACGCTCAAGGCCATGCTGCAGCGCATGATCGCGCGCGGCGCGACGATTTTTCTCACCTCGCACGTCCTCGAAATCGTCGAGCGGCTCTGCAGCCACGTCGGCATCATTCACAAAGGCAGACTCGTCGCGCAGGGATCGCTCGAAGAGCTGCGCGCAGGCGTTCAGGCAAACGCCGCAGCGGATTCTGCAGGCGCGCCGGTCGGCGAAAAGCTCACGCTCGAAGAGATTTTTCTACGCATCGTCGGTGGCGAGCGCGCTGCCGATCAGGAACTGTCATGGTTGAAGTGACCTCCGCATTGCGCGCAATCGGTCTGCGCGAGCAGTTTGCGGCCATCGCGCAGCTTCGCTGGAAAATTTTCCTCCATTCGCTTCGCACCGTTCGCGGCCGCATGGAAATGATCTCGTGGATTTTCATCGGCTTCGGCTATTCGGTCATGGCCATCGGCGGCACAATCGGTCTCGCTGCGTTGACTTGGCTACTCGTCTCGCACAATCAGGAGGAGTGGCTCGCTGTCCCGCTCTGGCTGATCTTCTTGGTGTGGCAACTCTTGCCCGTGATGGCCACCGCATTCACGGAGAATTTCGACGCCTCCAACTTCCTGCGGTTCCCGCTTTCCTACCGCTCGTATTTCATGATCCGCATGGCGTATGGCGCGCTCGATCCCACCACGATCATCGGCTGCCTCTGGCTCGCCGGGATGGCGCTCGGAGCCGGGATCGCCGCGCCGAGCCTTTTCTTGTGGGCCGCAATCGTGCTCGCGGCCTTCGCCGCGCTAAATATCCTTCTCGGCCGCATGATTTTCAGCTGGCTCGAGCGCTGGCTCGCCCGCCGCAAGAGCCGCGAAATCCTTTTGCTGTTCTTTTTTCTCTTCATCATCGGCGTTCAATTCATCAATCCGCTCATGCAGGTTTACTTGCACCGTTACGGGCGTCTACACGGGCCTCCCTCGTTCGCTCTTGCGACGCAGCTCGTCGCCGTCCAGACGTTTCTGCCGCCCGGCCTGGCCTCTTCAGCCGTTTCGCTTTCTGCGCAGAGCAGATTTACTCTTGCTTTTGGCGCTCTCGCGCTGTTGTGTGCGTACTCGGCCGCGTTTCTGGCCCTGCTCAACATCCGCCTCGTTGCGCAATATCGCGGCGAAAATCTGAGCGAGGCCCCGGCTCCCGCTGTCACGCGTAAGGGCAAAGACTCAGTTAGCGCCGGATGGGACTTGGGCGGCGGCCTTTCCGGAGCGGTCGCCGCGGTGTTCGAGAAGGACTTCCACTACCTCTCGCGCAGCGGCCCAATGTTGTTCCCGCTCGTGATGCCGGTCGTGATTCTCGTGATTTTCCGGTTCAGCATGATCAACGCGCGGCACGGTTCCAACTTCATTCAGGATCATGCCGGCCTCGCGTTTCCGATCGGCGCGGCGTACGCCCTGCTGATCCTGAGCAGTATTTCTTACAACTGCTTTGGCGCAGAAGGCGCGGGCGTTCAGCTCTACTACATGTCTCCGGTACATTTTCGCGAAGTGTTGCTCGCGAAAAATCTCGCCACGGGGACGATTCTGCTCTTTGAGATGATCCTAGTGTGGGGCGCCGTGGCGCTTTTGTACGGGCCGCCTTCACCCGGCATGACGTTTGCGACGATTACTGGCGTGCTGTTCGCAGCGCTGACCAGCTGCACTGTCGGGAATCTGATGTCTTTGTATTCACCGAAGAAGATTGACTGGGCCGCATTCGGTAGGCAGCGCGCTTCGGGCCTCACGGCTCTCGCTGTATTGGGAGTTCAGGCGGGCACCATGGGCTTCGCCTTCATCGCCGTCGTTGCGGCGCTTTACTTCCACCGCACCTGGCCCGCCACGCTGATCCTTTTGATTTTCGCCGCCGGCGCGCTTTGGCTCTACAACTTCGTGCTCGGCCGCATCGACGCTGTTGCGCTTAGCCGTCGCGAGAGCCTTCTCACGGAAGTTTGCCGCGCGTCCTAGTTGGTGGCGCTCGTCTCCGCTCGCGCTACGAAATCGCGCGCTTCAGGAACGCATCGATCCGCGCATTCGCTTCCGGCCCCTGCGGCAGCGGGAAGCTGTTGAACGCGTGCGGCGCGCCCGGATAGATCGCCAGCTCCGCTTCGTTCCCCGCCGCGATCCAGCGTGAGTACATGAAGAGCGTGTCGTCGAGCAGCGGATCGATCGTGCCGACCGTGAAAATCGCTCGCGGCATGTTCTTCAGGTCCGCATACAGGGCCGATACATCCGGATTGCGAGGGTCGACGCCTTTCGGCAGATACGCCTCGGTGAATTTCTTGATGCTCGACTTTCCAACGAGGATTCCCTTCTCCGGCGCGAGCATCTGGCTTGGCGTCATCGACGAGTCGAAGTTTCCATACGCCAGGTTCGCAGCGCGGAAGCCGGTGTAGCCGTGGCGATCGCGCATGCGCAGCAGTGTGGCGGCCGAAAGCGTAGCCCCCGCCGATTCACCGCCGATCGTCAGCACGTCGGTGCCGAACTCGCTCTTTCCGTTTTTGATCAGCCACAGTGCGGCCGATTCGCAGTCGTCCCACGCCGCCGGGTACGGATTCTCCGGCGCCAGCCGGTATTCGACGCTCACTCCCGCCATGCCGGTGCTCTGCGCGACGCGCTCGAGCATCATGTCCTGCGTCATCGCCGACCCGAGCACGAGCCCGCCGCCGTGAAAGTGGAGATAAATTCCCTTGGCATTTTCCGGCGCGACCACGCGCAACGCGATCTTGTGCCCGCCTTTGCCTTCGATCCCGATCGTCCGCCCGCGCGGCGACGCTTCCGGCAACGGAAAAGGACCGCGGCCGCTCGCCGCTGCCTCGCGAAACGCCTGCGCGCCGATGTCCCACCAGTCGGGGCCGCTTGAAAGCAGCTTTCGGAATTCCTCATTCGCCGCGGCGATTTGCGGAGAGATCGCTTCCGGTTTGAAAAGCTTTGGATCGAACGGATTGCTCTTTGCGGCCACGGCTTCGCTCATCGGTTTCTCCCTCCCTCGGTGTGCGCGGGGCGAGAGTATATCACCGCCCCTAGTGCACATCTCAAATTCAGCTTCGGCTGAAAATGGGGAAACGTTGTCATCCCGAGCGAGGCCGCATTGTGGCCGACGAGGGATCTGCTGTTCGCTTGTTCCTCGCCTTTGCGTTTGTAGGGGCACAGCATGCTGTGCCCGGCGAAAGTGCTTGGCTTTCGGCGGCTATTCGCTTACCGCAAACTTTCGTCGTCGGCTCTCGTAGCGCCGGCATCCTGCCGGCGTATTTTCCTTTCGTTTGGCTCCGCGGCGCAGTCGAAGAATCTCTCTTCTCGCTTAAGAATCAGGGGTCGCATGCACTACTTCGCGGCAGCGGCGAGCCCCTTGTCGTACATCGCCGCGTACCGCAGATACTGGCTCGCGGGATTGGCGGGATAGCTGATCTCGACCTTCTCGATCTCTCCGTTGCTTCCGAATTGGGCTGTCAGCACGGAATTGATCCCCGCCCAATCGGTCGGCAAATCGAGCTTCTTGTAACGCGCCGCCACCTCATCCCGCAGCGCCGGGTCGAAGTGCACTGCGTACTTGTCCACCAGCGCCTTGATCGCGTTGTAATCGCCTTCGGCCTTGATGCGCATCAGCTCGGCGAGCAGCATTCCGACGCCCTGCCGCATTTTTTCGTAATCCTTCACGTGAATGTACGTTTTCCCGTCGCGTTTCACCTGCTCGATGCCGCCCGTCTTGTCCACGATGTAGCGGGCGATGAGCTGGCGGTCGCGCGCGTGATCCTCTTCGATCGTGTCTCCCTTCGGGAAGCGCCGCAGTTGCGCGAGCGCCACGTGCGCCGCCTGGTCGTACATCGCCTTCGCTACTTCCTCCTGCTCGCCGACCAGTCCCAGTTCCTTCAGCTTCGGATCCCACACGTTCCACAGCGCCATTAGGTCCGCTCGACCCTCCTCGAGCGTCGAGTAATACTCTTTGAGTTCCGGCTCCGAGCCGTTTTTGAGCCGGTCGCTCAGCTTGCCCGACCCGTGCCCGATCACCTCATGCAGCGCGGTCATCAGGTCTTCGGCCTCGTCGCCGTATTTTTCGTCTCGCGCGATCTCTTCAGGCGAATAGCCGAACTCCTCGATCACAGCGTTGCCGGTGGCCTCGTTGAACGCGCGCGTGCTGCTGGTGAAGAGAAAATTCTTCGTGCCGTATTTTTCGTGAATCTGATTTTCGTTCGGCAGATTGTCGCCGACAGAAGAGACGGCAAAATCGCCTGTCTCGATCAGCGTCTCGATGGCCTTCACCACGGGCGGCGTGAAATGCGTCTTCTTATATTTCGCATCCCACGGTGCCTGTTGTTCGAAATATCCGGCATTTGCGGCGAGCGCGGCCATCTTGTCGCTCAGCGTTTTGTTCGTCACGGAGACGAAGCTCTGCGAGCTGCCTTTCGCGCCGCGCGCGTCGTGATAGACCTCGATAAAACCGTTCGCGAAATCGACGGTCGCGTCGTTTCGCACCCAGTCGGCGTCAAACTGCAGCCAGTCCTTGAAATCGCCCGTCTGGTAATAGCGGATCAAGTCGCCGATCACTTTTGCCTGGGCCGGATCGGCAAGCGCCTGCGCCTTTGCCAGATATTCATTCGCCTTTCGCAGATAGGTTGCGTAAAGCCCGGGCGGCACGGTGCGATCGGGCGTCCCCGCGCGATAGACCACCTCACGCAGGAAGCCTCGCCCGCTCTTCACCACGCGCGAGTTGAGCGGATGCTCCTCGTGAAAATCCTTCAGATCGTCGAGCGAAACTCCCTCGTAAAACGTGTTCGAGCTGGCCTGAATGATGTCGAGGTCGCCCTGCGGGCTTTTCGCGGTATCCATCGGCTGGAAATTGGGATTGAAAAGCGGCGCATGCAGGTCCGCGAGCTCCTTATCGAGCTGCGCTGGCGTTGTGATAGGCAGAAAGTCGCCGTAGGGCGTTGCAAAGGCGCCGTGCTGCTGCGCGATCGTGGCCGCCTGCTTCAGTTCTTCGTACGTGAATCCGGGCAGGAACTTTTGCGACGTCTCGTCGCTGTGGTTTCCGCGGTTGGCCCAGAAAATCTCCGCGAAATCGCGAATGCGTCCGTAGGACTGCGGATCGATTCCCTCCGGATGCGCGGCGATCTCTTCAAGCAACCGCTTCTCACGCAATCCGTAGGCCGATAGCTGGTCGTAGATGATCGGATCAATCGCGATCGAGGCTTGCGCCAGCCAGTAGGCGAGCGCCTGCTGCTGGGGCGTGAGCGACTGGAAGCTGTCCGCCGTCACTTTGATGAAGCCGGTATCGCCCACTCGCGCCACGAGGCTCGATTCCTTCTGCGTCGAGGGTGCCTGACTCCACGCGATCGCCGCGGTTAGAATCGCTGCACACAAAATCCCTGCCGCAAGCCTGAGTTTCATATCACCCTCCGAAGTCACGATATACCAATCGCAGCTTTGAACGTAGCGCCGCGTGCCCCCACCCTCGGTTTGCGAGAGTGGGCGCATCTTCTTCCCGATCCCCTTGCGCTATTACCTCGATCAACGAGTCGATGATTGTTTACACCAACTACTTCCAGACAACCTCCATCGGATCGTGCTAGCTTGATCGCGATGAGTATGACGAATTTGGCTACAGGAAAGATAGCGGGCAGCGACGCGGCGACGATACCCCGTCGGCCACATTCCGAGGTGTGCTCCGCTTCGGGGTCGCCCCATCTTGCGCGACTTGGCATAGGAAAGTCGGCCGGTGACCGCCAGCCAGATGACCGAATTCTAATCGCCAAAACGCGCCAAGTAGGACCCCACGTAAGTTATTCAAAACAAACGGTCGCCGCTCTTCCTAATCGCCAAATTTTTGGGGTTTGCCGCGACCGGATTAAACGCACTCCCGAGGCGATTTTTCGCCTTCGCGCCGTAGCCATTTTCCTTTTTCTACTCTCAAATTTCTGCCTCCGCCCTGCCGCCGCGCAAACAGCCGCTGCGCCCGCGGTGCCGGGCGACCTTTGGAGCGATCTCTGCGATTTCGTCGACACGCCTTCAGTCTCCGGCTACGAGCGAGAACTCAGCGAAAAGATTCGCGCGAAGATCGCGGCGTTTCATCCGGTCGTGGACAATCTCGGCGACGTCACCGTCAACATCGGCAGCGGTTCTCCGCGCCGCCTCCTCGTCGCGCCCATCGACGAGCCGGGATTCATCGTCAGCGAAATCACCGACGACGGCTACCTCCGCCTCCAGCGCCTCCCGCAAACCGGCTTGCCGCCGATTTTCAACGCGCTCTATTCCGCGCAGCCGGTGAAAGTCGGCACCGCGAGCGGAAAGTGGATCGACGGCGTCGTCGCCGGAGTTTCCGTCCATCTGCATCGCCGCGGGGAAACCGCTCCCGACTCGGGCGATCTGGAGAACATGTACGTCGATATCGGCGCGACTTCCGCCGATGAAGTTCGCAAGGCTGGCGTCGACATTCTGAGCCCCATCGCCATCAACCGTCGGCTCTTCAATTTGAATAACGCGGAATTGTCCGGCGCTTCCGTTGGAGACAAATTCGGCGCCGCCGCGTTGGTTGATCTTCTGAGGGAGATCGACCCAGCCAAAATTCAGGGCACGTTGACCGTCGCGTTCGTCGTGCAGCAGCGAACCGGCGCGCGCGGCTTGCAGCGCATTCTGAGCACGAATTCATACGACGAAATGACCTATGTCGGGCAGCTTATTTCCGGTGGCGCAGTTCCCGGTATCGAGGGCATGCATCGCGCCCCGCGCCGCGAACCCGACAGCGGCGTCCTGCTGGGCTTGACGAGCACCAGCGACATGCTCTCCGGATTCGCTGGTGAACTAAGACAACTCGCCGACACCTACAAAATTCCCTTCGCCACCGACTATTCGTCCGAACTCATTCCACCGAGCTATCTTGCCGGTCCTGCGCTTCCCGCGAAGTGGGCGCACCTCGGCATCGCCACCGCCTGGCCCGATACACCGGAGGACTCGACTGCCTCCGCCGACCTCAGGACATTGGTTCATTTGCTATCACTGTACGCTCAGGGCCCAATCAGAGCTGTGAACTCTCCAGGCAACGAGTTCGATCAGCATGCGGTCGAAGTTGGCGTCGATTGTGTTGGCCCCTGTCCAGCCGCAGCGGAAAAAGCGCCCGAAATCGAGCGTGTTTTGCGCGATCTCGTCGGCGTCTACGGCGCCAGCAATCACGAGAGCTCAGTTCGCGCCAGAGTTTGGACCCTGCTCCCAAGCTGGGCGAAACCTTCGACGGATGGTGCCGGAAATCTTGTTCTAAGAGTAGGCACCGCGCCCGCGGGATCGAAAGCTCCTAAAGTTCTTGTCGTCGCGCACATGGACGAGATCGGCTTCGAGGTGAAATCGATCTCGAAAGATGGCCGCCTCGAAGTCGAAACGCTCGGCGGAATGGAATTGAGCTTCTATGAAGGCCATCCGATGCTTGTGCACACATCCACAGGCGACCGCGACGGGATCATGGAATTGCCCAACGGCTGGGACGAGCCAAATTTCAAATGGCCCTCGGAATCGGCGCAGACGATTCGCGTCGACGTTGGTGCGCGCAATCCCGACGAAGTCGCCAAGCTCGGCATCAAGGTCGGTGATTCGGTTACGATTCCCAAAGAATATCGCCCGCTGCTCGGCACGCGCGCCAACGGCCGCAGCTTCGACGATCGCGTCGGCGACACCGCGCTGATTTCCGCGGTCTGGGCGCTCGGCGGGCCTCTCAAGGATCGCGATGTGACGTTCGTCTGGTCGACGGGTGAAGAGATCGGACTCAACGGCGCTGCCGCACTCGCCAAGCGCCTCGCCGCCGAAGGTCACACGCCGGATTACGTCTTCGCCGTCGACACGATCGTCAGCTCCGATTCGCCGCTTGAATCGAAGCGCTTCGCCGACGTGCAACTCGGGAAAGGCTTCGCTATCCGCGCCGTCGACGATTCGAATATCGATCCCGGCCCGCTCGTCAATCGCCTCGCGCAGCTTGCACGCGCGAATCAGATTCCGTATCAACTGGGCATCACAGGCGGCGGCAACGACGGTTCCACATTCGTTCCTTATGGTGCGGTCGACATCGCTCTCGGCTGGCCGCTGCGCTATTCGCATTCGCCCGCTGAAGTGATCGACACGCGCGACGTGGACGCGCTCGCACGCATCATCGCCATCATCGCGCGCAGCTGGTGACCATGGCGCGCCCGCCGG
>DASPUN010000085.1:0-2328 GCA_035622875.1 Candidatus Acidiferrales bacterium | reverse complement strand
CACGGCGAGATGACCGGCCTGCTGATGGTGAGGGCTTATCACCAGTCGCTGGGCAACGCGCGAAAGAGAATCCTGATTCCCGACTCGGCCCACGGCACGAATCCGGCGACCGCTGCCATGGTGAACTATGCGGTGGAAAATCTGAAATCCGATTCGCGCGGCATGGTTGATATTTCTGCGCTCGCTGCGCAAATGAATGAAGACGTCGCAGCGCTCATGCTCACCAATCCCAACACCCTCGGAGTGTTCGAGCAGGATATCGACCAGATCGCCGAAATTCTTCATGCCCAAGGCGGCCTGCTCTATATGGACGGGGCCAACATGAACGCGCTGGTGGGCAAGGTGCGGCCGGGCGATTTCGGCGTCGACCTGATGCACCTCAACCTGCACAAGACGTTCTCGACTCCGCACGGCGGCGGCGGGCCGGGCTCGGGCCCGGTGGCGATCAAAAAGCCGCTGGAGCCATTTCTGCCGAAGCCCGTGCTGGCGACCAAGCCGGACGGCACGCTCGCTTTCGACTACGATCGTCCGCAATCGGTCGGACGCGTGCGTGCCTTCTACGGCAACTTTGGCATGTTCGTGCGCGCGCTGGCGTACATTCAGGCGAATGGCCCCGACGGTCTGCGCCAGACCACCGAAGACGCGGTGCTCAATGCCAACTACGTTCGCAGAGGCCTCGACGGCCCTTACCATCTGCCGTTTTCAACTCCCACTATGCACGAGGTCGTCTTCAGCGACAGTCTGCAGGCGAAAAAGGGCGTGCGAACCATGGACATCGCCAAGCGGCTGATCGACTATGGATTTCATCCCTATACGACGGCGTTCCCCCTCATTGTCCCGGGGGCCCTGATGATCGAGCCTACCGAGAGCGAATCCAAGGAAGAGCTTGATCTGTTCGTTGAGGCGATGAAGTCCATTGCAGAAGAGGTGGAAGAAGATCCGCAGACCGTGCTCGAGGCCCCGCATTCCACGCGGGTTTCACGGTTGGACGAAACCGCCGCCGCTCGCAAGCCGGTGCTACGCTGGAAGCCCGGTGCCTGAAGCAACTTTTTCCGCCTTCAATCCGGCATGGAAAGCCGTTACCACCGTCATCGTCCGCGTGGCGCAAGCGAGCCTCCCCTGACAACGGCGCTTCTATAATCGGCACACACACACACTCATGCGTGCGACTGCTACAGCATTGCAAGCCACCGGGAAGGGCTCGGCGAATTCCGAAGTCTTTTCGTCTCCGGAAAAGCGCAATGCGATTGTCTGTTTGCTGCTCGTCGCGGCCACTCTGCTCGTCTATAACCCCGTCAATCGCAATCCGTTCATCAATTGCGACGATGATCGCTACATCACCGAAAACCCGCACATTCGCGCCGGGTTGAACTGGGATACGGTGAAGTGGGCGCTCACTTCCACGGGCCAGGGCGGATTTTGGCATCCGCTGACGTGGATGTCGCACGCTCTCGATATCCAGCTCTTTCGGTTCAATCCTGCTGGGCATCATTTCGTCAGCCTGTTGATCCATTGCTGCAACGTGGTCCTCGTTTTTCTGCTTCTCGTTTGGGCAACGAAGCGCTGGGCGACGAGTTTGCTTGTCGCCGCCCTTTTTGCCCTCCATCCGCTCAATGTGGAATCGGTGGCGTGGGCCGCGGAACGCAAGAATGTCCTCAGCGCCTTTTTCTTTCTCGCTGCCGTCGCGGCCTATGGATGGTACGCGCTGCACCCGAACTGGAAGCGTTATCTTGCCGTCGCCGGATTGTTCACGTGCAGTCTTGCTTCCAAGCCGATGGCCGTAACTTTCCCGTGTGCTCTTCTGCTGTTGGATTACTGGCCGCTCGGCCGAACACGCGATTCAGATGCCGACGCCGCTCTGCCAACGAAACGCGCGTCCTGGAAAGAGTTGACGATCGAGAAGATCCCGCTCGTGTTGCTTTCGACGGCAACCTCTATCGTCACGTTCGTGGCGCAAAAGGCGGCCGGCGCGACTCGCTCTACCGGACAGTTTTCCCTGGCCGTCCGCCTCGAAAACGCGATCGTCGCCTACGCCACCTACGTTTGGAAGATGCTCTGGCCCACCCGACTGACGCCCGTTTATCCGCATCCCGGTGGTGCGCTTCCGCTCTGGCAGATCGGCGTCAGCGCGCTGGTCCTGCTCTGCATCAGCGTGTTTGTTCTTTTGAAGCGGCGCGGATATTTACTCGTCGGCTGGTTCTGGTTTCTCGGAATTCTTTTCCCGACGATCGGGCTGGTACAAGTCGGCGATCAGGCGATGGCCGATCGCTTCGCCTACGTTCCCGAGATTGGATTTCTTGTGATCGTTGTCTGGGCGCTGGCTGATCT
>DASPUN010000084.1:0-31714 GCA_035622875.1 Candidatus Acidiferrales bacterium | reverse complement strand
AGCGCTGGCCAGAGTACGCAGAGACGCTGCAGCCGATGACTGGTTCGCCGCGATACGTGCGCGAATCAGGTTGGGAATTGCGATGGCCGCGATGATCAAGATGATCGCCACGACGATCAGCAATTCGATAAGCGAAAAGCCCTTCTCTCTCTTTCTCATTGTTTGTGCTTCTCCTTGGGGTGCCGTCTCAGATCTCTTGTACTCCCTAGCGGGGTGTACGCTGCTGAAAGAATGCAAAGCCCATACCAATGGCAGGCCTGCCGTTAACCTTTGCGACACAACTCGATTATACCGCGTCATATCAGTAAGATATGCAGCCCACCGTCAGCTTTTCGCCTGTTCGCTGCCGGCACACACGGCCCGGCACCTCGAATCTTGACGTTTTTTGGCATGCCGCGTTGACCTCGCTGGACATGGTTTCGCAGCCCCTAGACTCCGTACTTCTTGGCGTAGTGTCGAAAGGAGCGGTACGACATCCCCAGAATGCTGGCAGCCTGAGTGCGAATACCGCCTGACCGTTCCAGCGCGGCGAGCAAATAAGATCGCTCGAGTTGCTGTATGTGCTCTTCGAGGTCCATTCCATCCTCGGGCAGAAACGTACCGTTCCCGTTGTGAGACGGTGCGGCGATCGTGTGCTGCGAGAAGGTTCGAATGCGATCTGGCAGGGCCTCGGCGGAAATCTTGTGTCCGCTTTCAAGCGCTAGAGCGCGTTCGATCGTGTTTTCGAGCTCGCGAACATTTCCGGGCCAATCGTACACTTCCAGAAGCCTCATCGCCTCCGGCTCGATTCCGTCCACTTTCTTGCTCATTGCCTTGGCGAGCCGACCGAGAAATTCCCGCACGAGCAGCGGGATGTCCTCGCGCCGCTCGCGCAACGGCGGCAGATGAATCGGAATGACGCTTAGCCGGTAATACAAATCTTCGCGGAAGCGGCCCTCGGCGATTTCCTTTTCGAGATCCTTGTTCGTAGCCGCAATCACGCGCACGTCGACGTCGATTTCTTCCGTGCTGCCGACAGGGCGCACCTTCCCCTCTTGCAGCACCCGATATAGCTTCACCTGCATGGTGACGCTCATGTTCCCGATTTCGTCCATGAACAGCGTGCCGCCATGCGCCGCGTGGAACAGTCCCCGGCGATTTTCGTTGGCGCCCGTAAACGCACCTCTCACATAACCGAACAGCTCCGATTCGAGCAGCGTCTCCGGAAACGCTCCGCAATTGATTGTTATGAAAGGCGCTTTCGAACGCCCGCTGTTTTCATGGATCGCGCGCGCCACGAGTTCTTTTCCCGTTCCGCTCTCTCCCGTAATGAGCACGCGGCTCGGCTGCGGTGCGATGTTGACGATGAGCTCGAATATCTCGCGCATCTTCGGGCTTGTGCCGATCATGTTGTCGAGGCCGGTCACGCGCCGGAGTTCGCGCCGAAGGTAGCCCGCCTCTTGTTTCAGCGCCAGGCTCTCGGCCACTTTCTGTACCGCCGGCCGCAGTTCATCCATCAGCCTGTCGCCTTTGATCACGTACCGGTCTGCGCCGAAATTGACGGCATCGATGGCCGTATCGATCGTGGGCACGCCGGTTATGAGAATGAAGACGGTCGCAGGCGAGACTTCCTTGCAGTAGCGCAACAGATCGACGCCATCCATATCGCGCATACAGATGTCGGAAATGATGATGTCGTACAGCCGTGACGCGAGCTGCCGCTTGGCGGCTTCTCCACTCGAGGCCACATCCACTTTGTGCCCCTCTTTGCGAAAGCTGATTTCCAGCAACTCGCAAATGGAACGTTCGTCATCGACGACTAGAAGGTGCGCCATCGCTCTACGCCTTCCCCGCCGTACTGGTCACTCTGACACGCGTCGCCGATTCTGCGTGCGCGACCGCACGCATGTTTCCGCGGGTTCCAACGGCACTCGGCAGTTCCACGATAAACTCCGCACCACGGCCAGGCTCCGTGTCCACGCGAATTCGGCCCTTGTGCGCCTGCAAAATCTGATACACGATCGCGAGCCCGAGCCCCGTGCCGCCCACGAACCCGGATTGAAACGGCTCGAACATTCGCGCCGCTGCGCGAGGATCGAATCCGGTTCCTGTGTCGCGAATCGAAATCTGGACGCAATCGGGGCCCGGCTGGACGCTCACGGAAAGAACTCCCCCATCGGGCATCGCCCGCAGTGAGTTGTTGCACAGATTCCAGAGGACCTGTTTTATGGCGTCACGGTCGGCCCGCGCGCGCAATTGGTGTTCGCCATACTGCCGCTCAATTCGGACCTTGCTCGCTGTGGCCGCATTGCGCTCCAGAAGCAGTAGCGTCTCTTCGATCAGTGCGATGATGTCCACGTCGACGAACGAGTAGGTCTTCTCGCGGGAGTAGTCCAGAAATTCGGTGATGATCTGGTTGAGCCGCTGAGACTCGCGGCCTACGATTTGCACGAGCCTTTTGTCGTCATCTTCGAGCGGCGCCAGACGCGCAAGTTCCTTGAGCGCCCCGGTCATGGCAGTGAGCGGCTGACGGATCTCGTGGGCGATCGCCGCAGCGAGTCTGCCGAGCGCGGCCATGCGCTCCTTATTGAAGACCTCCCGCTCCAGCCTCTTGAGCTCGGTCAGATCTTGAAAGTTGAAGACGAATCCCGAAGTCTCTTCTTGACCGGTGCGCAACGGCGAAATCGAAAGCCCGAGAAAGCGTGTTGCACCGGCCGGTGTCCGAAATTCGATTTCCTTGCGGAGCGCAAGCGGCCCGCCATCGTCATCGACTTCCACAGGCCAAAATCCCGGAAACACGTCCGCAACTTTTTCGCCTCTCAGCAGACCAAATCCCTGCCCAAGAATCTCCGCACCGGCTCGATTCAGCAATAGAATGCGGCCGTCGAGATCGGTCGTAAGCAATCCGCCCCGCATCGACTCGATGATGTCTCGGTTGAAGGCCTGCAAATCCCGCAGGGCCTCGTTTTTCTCGGCCAGCTCGACGCCTTTCTTGCGAATGGTCTGGGTAAGCAGACTGCCGAGGTACGCCACGGCCACGAAGGCGAACAGGTTGACGCCGAGCCACGATTCCAGTGTTCGTGCCGGCGGCATCGAAGGCGTCGTCCTCGGAAGCACACCGTAGTAAGTCAGCTCTACAACGCTGCTCAGCAGCACAAAGCTGAATCCGGCCACCAGAAAGGCGCCGCGCCTCGCAAACAGGATGCTGCCCATCAAGATCGCGAGCAGATAGAGTGAAATGAAATAGCTGTCTTGCGCACCGCTGGTGTAGACCAAACCGGTGATGATCGCGAGGTCGAGAATGATTTGCAGCGGGGCGCGCCAGCGTGCGTTCCGTGCTTTCCATCGCAAAATTGCGTCAAACGCTGCGACCAGATACCAACCGACGGCCAGCACCATCAGGGCCCGCACGGGAAGTGCCGTTGGAGCCCATTGATGTACCCCGACGATGACTCCAATCAGGCAGGTGATGATCAGGAAGCGGACGCGGCCCAGCCAGGGCAACCACTCATTCACACTGGAGGTGGATTCCATTTAACATTCGCCGCTGTGTTGCAGGCTCCCCCGACGAGCTTTGATCCCGGCTCAGGTCGCAGTCGGCGGGCACCGCATGTGAATTCGGTGCCCGCCATCCGGACTCCGGCAAGTCAGAACTAGTGGCTCGCCAGTTTCGCAATCAACGAGAACAGCGGAAGGTACATCGAAATCACGACGCCGCCGACCACTACGCCCAAGAATACGATCATGATGGGCTCGATTGCGGTCAGCATGTCTTTCACCGCAGCGTCAACTTCATCCTCATAGAAGTCGGCAATTTTTTGGAGCATCGCGTCCATCGCGCCGGTTTGCTCGCCAACTCCGATCATCTGCGTCACCATACCCGGGAAAACGTCGGATTCCTTCAGCGGATCGACCAGCGAGCGCCCGGCCTCGACCGCCTTGCGCGTCCCCGAAATCGCCTTTTCGATCACCGCGTTTCCCGAAGTGCGTGCTGTGATATCCAGCCCCTCAAGGATGGGCACGCCGCTGGAAATCAGCGTTCCGAGCGTTCGCGTGAACCGCGCAACCGCGATCTTGCGCAACACCATTCCCACGACGGGCATCTTCAACAGCAGGGCGTCGATGGTGAATCTGCCCTGTGGTGTCCCGTACCAAAATTTGATTGCGACACCGGCCGCGATGAAGAAAATCAAAATCATCAACCCGTAGATGCTGCCGACAAAGTTGCTGAGGCCGATGACGATTCGGGTGGGCAGTGGCAGATCGACATTGAGGCCGTTGAACAAGGTCACGAACACCGGTACGACCTTCCACAGCAACAGCGTGATAACAGCAGCCGCGATACCCAACACGGCCGCTGGGTAAATCATCGCGGACTTCACGGCTCTCTTCAGTTTGACGTTCTTTTCGATGTAGGTTGAGAGACGCTGCAGAATCGTGTCGAGAATACCGCCTGTTTCGCCCGCTTCCACCATGTTGTAGTAGAGCGGATCGAACACTTTTTCGTGCTGCTTCATCGAGGCCGATAGCGTCGCGCCGCCTTCCACCGACCCTCGGACCGAATTCAGGATTTTCTGGAAGGTCTTGTTCTCCTGCTGGCCGGCCAAGATTTCCAGGCACTGCACGAGGGGCAAGCCGGCATCGATCATCACCGAGAATTGGCGCGTGAAGACCGCAAGTTCCTTCGCCTCGACGCCAGTCCCGAACGTGGGGATGTTGAACTCTTTCCCCTTCTCGGAAAGCTTGCTGACATTGATTTGCTCGCGGCGCAGAGCGGCGGCCAATTGGGCCTTGTTCTCTGCTTGGCGCTCGCCCGTGACGGTCGCGCCCGCACGGTTCGTTCCGCGATATGTGAATACCGGCATGTGTTTTACCTCCCCCTTCGCTTACCTCCGGACGGGAGTCCGGGTGCCGCCTGCGGGCGGCGAAACCACCCCTCGATTAATTAAATCCTGCAACTCATCGGGATTCGAGGACCTCGATAGAGCCGTTTCCAAACTGATCAACTTCTGAAAGTACGCGTTCGCAAGACTTTGGTTGAATGTCTGCATTCCGGTGGTCCCCGTACCGGTCTGCATGGCCGAATAGATCTGGTGAATCTTGTCTTCGCGCACCAGGTTGCGGATCGCGGCGTTGGGAATCAGGATCTCCATCACCATCACGCGGCCCCGGCCGTCGACGCGCGGCAGCAACGCCTGGCAAAGGATCCCTTCCAGCACCATCGAAAGCTGCGCGCGCACCTGCGGCTGCTGGTGCGCCGGGAATACGTCCACGATACGGTTGATCGTCGAAACCGCCGAATTCGTGTGCAGAGTGGCGAACGTCAAGTGGCCGGTCTCGGCGATTCTTAGTGCGGATTCGATCGTTTCCAGGTCGCGCATTTCGCCGATGAGCACGACGTCGGGATCCTCTCGAAGAGCGGCCCGCAGCGAATTCGCAAATGAATGCGTATCGGAATGGACCTCGCGCTGGTTCACCAAGCACTTCTTATGGTTGTGCAGAAATTCGATCGGGTCCTCGATCGTGATCATGTGCTCTTCGCGCTCGTTGTTGATCTTGTCGAGCATCGCGGCAAGCGTCGTCGACTTCCCCGATCCCGTCGGCCCAGTAACGAGCACCAATCCGCGCGGTTTGTCGCAAAGAGTACGCACCACGGGCGGCAATCCGAGCGCCTCGAATCCCTTGATTTCCCACGGAATGGTTCGGAAGACGGCCGCCACCGCGCCGCGTTGATGGAAGATGTTGCCGCGAAACCGCGCGAGGCTTTTCAGTCCGAATGAAAAGTCGAGCTCCAAATTTTCTTCCAGCCGGTGCTTCTGCACGTCTGTAAGCACGCTGTACGCAAGTGCCTTTGTGTCGGCCGCCGTGAGCGGAGGCATATCGAGCGGCCGCAGCTTGCCGTGAACGCGGACGCGCGGTGGGCTGTTGGTCGAGAGGTGCAAGTCGCTGCCCCCCATTTCGATCATCTTTTTCAGGAGCTCGCTCAGTGTGATGCCAGCCATTCTTTCCTCCGCTTAGAGCACCGTCTCGCGCAGAACTTCTTCCATTGTCGTCAGGCCCGCGGCCACTTTAGTCAGGCCGCTCCGTCGCAGGGTGATCATTCCGAGTTCCAAGGCTTTCTTCTTCAGTTCGAGAGCCGAAGCGCCCACTAGTATCAGCTCGCGCAAGTCATCGCTGATTTCCATCACTTCATAGAGGCCGACGCGCCCCTTGTAGCCGGTGTTGTTGCAGGTCGCACATCCCTTTCCGTGGTACACGATCGTCTTGTTCGCCTCTTCGGCGGTGTAACCAGCTTCGATCAGCGCCTGCGGCTGCAGCTGCAGAGGCTCTTTGCACTGTACGCAGATTCTGCGCACCAACCGCTGCGCGCAAATGAGGTTCACCGACGTTGCGACGAGGAACGGTTCAATTCCCATGTTCATCAAACGACTGATCGTCGAGGGCGCATCGTTGGTGTGCAGCGTCGAAAGCACCAAGTGGCCCGTCAGCGCGGCCTTTACTCCGATTTCGGCCGTTTCGAAGTCTCGAATCTCGCCGACCAGAATGATGTTGGGGTCTTGCCGCAGGAAGGCGCGCAGCGCCGAGGCGAAGTTGAGGCCGATCTGCTCCTTCATCTGCACCTGGTTGATTCCGGGGAGCTGGAATTCGACCGGGTCTTCGGCCGTCATGATGTTCGTTTCTGGCGTGTTCAGGCGCGCGACCGAGGAATAGAGCGTGTTCGTCTTACCCGAACCTGTCGGCCCGGTGACCAGAACCATGCCGTATGGCTTCAAGATCTGGCGTTCGAATTTCTGCAGTGACTCCGGCTCGAAACCGAGCTTGGTCATGTCCAGCCGCAGGTTTTCCTTATCGAGCAACCGGAGAACGATCTTTTCGCCGAAGAGCGTGGGGACGGTCGAGACGCGGAAGTCGAGTTCCTTCTTCTTCCCGTCCTTGAGGTACTTGATCATGATGCGGCCGTCTTGCGGCAGCCGCTTTTCGCTGATGTCGAGCTTGGACATGATCTTGATGCGGCTCGTCATCGCGTCCTTCAGCTTCATGGGCGGCGTCATCACGTTCTGCAGCACGCCGTCGATGCGGAACCGAACGCGGTATTCCTTTTCGTACGGCTCCACGTGGATGTCGCTCGCGCCGCGCTTCACCGCGTCGGTCAGAATCAAGTTGCAGAGCTTGATGATCGGAGCTTCTTCGGCGGCCTTTTCGAGCGTCGCCAAGTCCATCTCGGCTTCTTCGCTCGCAAGCTCGAGTGCGTCAGCCTCGTCTCCGGTGAGGTCCTTCATCACCTTGTCGAGTTCTTCCACGCTCTCGACTTCGCCGTAGAACTTGTGGATCGCCTCGCTGATCGCCGTTTCCGAGGCCACGACCGGCTCCACGTTGAAGCCCGTCATGAACTTGATGTCGTCCATCGCGAAGACGTTCGTCGGATCCGTCATCGCAATGGTGAGCGTTGACCCGACGCGCGAGAGAGGGACGATCTGATAGCGGACCGCCGTCTCCTGCGGCACCAGCTTGATGACCGCCGGATCGACTTCATAAAACTTCAAATTGATCGAGGGAACGCCGTACTGACGGGAAAGAACTGCCGTGATGTCATCGTCGCTTACCAAACCGAGCTTGACGAGACACGTGCCCAGCCGGCCACCGTTCTTCTTCTGGTAGTCGAGCGCCTGCTTCAACTGATCGGCAGAGATCAGACTGTCTTTGACCAGGATTTCGCCCAGACGCGAAGACATGAGTGCCTTTTGGCGGTACTAGAACCTCGTGAGACCGCAGATTAGCATGCGCTCACCCCGAAT
The DNA here is from genome assembly GCA_035622875.1 of Candidatus Acidiferrales bacterium. Classification (GTDB taxonomy): domain Bacteria; phylum Acidobacteriota; class Terriglobia; order Acidiferrales; family UBA7541; genus Palsa-295. The sequence continues at coordinate 23,939 of DASPUN010000084.1, read as the reverse complement.
TCCGTAGCCCGGTGGGGTCTCCGTGGTGAATCGGATAACATCCGATCGGATTCACCGGGTACCTGCTCCTTCGTACAGGACAATTTTTCGCACCGTCCGTCGGTACAGGGACTTCCAAATAGTGCTCATCGGCTGTTTCGGCGAAAGACTTCGAATCGAAACGATAGCTGGTTCGACATCGAAGGGGAATTCTGGGGGACAATCGAGGCCTAATCGCGCCTCTGCGCGCCGGCTCAGCGCGGTTTCGGCGCCGTTTTTGACTTACCGGGAGCGAGCATGAGCCGCACCGAGGCCTTCAACGCCGCGCTGGCGCTGTTCCGCACTGGATTCGTTCGCACGGGTTCTGTTACGATGACACGAGGGCGGTTAGCTCAGCGGTTAGAGCATCCGGTTTACACCCGGAAGGTCCTCCGTTCGAATCGGAGATCGCCCACCATCCGGCACACTTGGCGCGGGGACGTAGTTCAGCTGGTTAGAACGCTGCCCTGTCACGGCAGAGGTCGCGAGTTCGAGTCTCGTCGTCCCCGCCATTCTTCCTGCAAATCCTGTTGGGACGACCTAAGACTGCCCGCGTTGGTTCGTCCGGGTCAGTGGGGTTAGCAACCAAGACGTTAGGTAACCGAAATGTGCCCCTGAAGCAGGAGTTGTGATAGTTGGCGTCCCGGCGATGGCGTTGATGATTCGCTCACCGAGCGGCGGTCGGGCAAGCGCCGTGGCGATCGATTCAGCCCATGGCGCGTCCGCTCGCAGCAGCGCTGCGTAGACTGCATTTGCTTCGTCGCCGCCGCGAAGGCGGTGCTTCAAGCAATTTGACGTGCGGCCGTCATGCGAACCTTCGTAGGCGATCCGCATTCCCAGTTCCCTTCCGCACTCACGCGACACGCCAAGATCGCAATCCGTCGTCATGCCAGCAACGCCGCCGCCATATCTCGCCAGATGCGCGCGCAATGCGCCGTACCACAATCTCGCAGCGTCTCCGCCGGTAGGAAACAACATCGCGCCCTGCCTCGCAAGCGACTCGGCAAAAACTCGGCAATCGGCGTAGCGCTCGTCGTACACGACCGCTGTGATCCGCGAAGACTTTGCCCCGAACGCCTCGGCCGCAGCCGACCATTGTGCGGCTGCAACACCAGCCGGAACCATCGCCGCGCCCTTCAAGAAGTCCCTCCGCTTCATGGAGCGCCGCCCTTCCCCGCCGCAGCAGCCGGCGTGCGGGCCGACGCAGGTCGAGTAACGTAAATCGCGATCGCATCGAGTTCGCTGTCCGGCAATTCGATGCGGTTGTGAGGAGGCATGCCGTTGATTCCCACGCGCGTAATTTTCTTGATGTATTCGACGTTAAGGTCCGTGCGCTCCTCGAGCAACGCGCGGTCCTTCCCCAAGCGGCGCGCCAGCATGATCGTGCCAGTTCCGCCCGCGAGATGGCAGAAGCCGCAGCGCGCGTGGAACAATTTCTTGCCCTCTTCGATCTTTTGCGCGGAATCGTCCCGCGAGCCCGCTTTCGCACCTGTCGAGAGAAAACACGAAGCCGCGAGAACCATGATCGCAAGTGCGATCTTGCCGATGCAGCCGAGCATTGGATCCTGAGCGCCCGAGTTCATGCTCGCTCCGTCCGCAGCGCCTTCGGCCAGATTCCCTGCTTGCCGGGCGCGAGGATTCCGTTCGGGTCGAGTGCGTCCTTCACCGTCTCGTTCAGGCGCAGCAGCGCGTGTTTGTTGAAGTCGAATGTCAACGCCACATCGTCCATGTAGGAAAGGTGAGTTCGGTACTCCGAGTAACCTTGCTTCGCCGCATCGGCTATCAATACCTTGAAAAGCGCCCGCACCTTGGACGTCATCGCTGCATTGTCCCGGTCGTAAACCATCATGTTGACGTTCGTCGTGTACCGCTCGAACAGGGTGAACGATCCGTAGTAGTCCACGCCGATTTCCTCGTACCGCTTTTTCGTGCTGTGAAACTGTTTCAGTACCGCTTCGCTGTTCGCCGGCAAGATGGGCGAAAAACCGATGTGCCCGCCGCGCCCGCCGCGCCAGTTGATGATCTGCAGTGCATTCGTCGCGGGCACGCCGGCTCCGGAATTTTCGATCGGCTCGCCGCGATGCCATTTGACCACTTCGAACTCCTGCTTGGTGCGTTTGGCGAACGCTTCCTTGATGACGCGCGCGTGTACTTCGTTCGCCTCGTCGTAGCCATAGAGGCGCAGATTGATCGTCCACCAGCCAAGATTGTTTTTCTTCAGGATTTCGACGAGCAGGTCGTCCGGCAGCGCTCCATCTCCCGAATACCACTCGCTTCGCTGCGTGCGGGATGCGACGAATCGCAGCGAGTTCCCAATGCTCGGACTCTGCTCGATCACGCCGCGCATCCGCAGCGGCGCAAGCTCATCAACGGCCCAGCCAACGTCGTCCGGATTCGGTAGTTGAATGTTGAGCCCGAGTGTGGCCTCCGGCTCCGGCATCAGCCACATTCCCATCTTCGTGCAAATACCAAAATTCGACTGGCAGAAGAGTTGATCCCACGACGGCCCAAATCCATATTTGAAAAGCTGCCACGACGCGCTGTTCGACATCGCGCCGTTTCCTGTGCGCACGAGATTACCCGTCGGCAGCACAATCTCGAGCCCGCAAATGTTCCGCGTATTCTCGCCGTATGGGGTGTATCCGTAGCCGCGCTCCAGCGCGTTGCCGACCACGCTACCCCACGCATTCGCGGGAATCGACATCCACAGCTTGAACCTGTTTTCCTGTAGATGATTGAAAAGGTCGAAGAATCCGACGCCCGGCTCGATCAGGCAGTAGCCGAATCGCTCGTTCACATCGAGGATGCGGTTCATCCGTCCGAGATCGAGCACGATTGTGCCGCTCATGCACGGCGCCGCCGCGCCATATCCCAGGTTCTTGCCGCGCGAGATTGGCCACAACGGCACTTTGTATTCGTTGGCGATGCGGACGATCGCCTGCACCTCTTCGACCGACTGCGGTCCGACCGCCGCGCTCGGGACGTGCTGATCCGCGTCGCCTGCGGCGTAGTAGTCCATGAACGTGTCGCGGTCTTCGTCGGTCGCCAGCACCCATTGCTTGCCCACGACGCCTGCAAACGCGTCTAGCGCCTTCGCGAACGCCTTGTCGCTGACTCTTGGCGGAAGCTCCAGCTTCATCTGCGATTGGTCTCCGAAACATCACGCGACGCAAAATCGCGCGCGCATGCGTGAGTAACACGCGCGTTTTTTGCTGTCAACGGAATTGTCATCAAGTACGAGAAGTCGCCGCCGTAAGGTTTGAATGTAGCGCTGGGCTTTAGCCCAGCATCCCTCTTTTTCTGTTTGACACGCCGACGCAATCCTTCACCTCGTGATTTGTTCACCCGAGGCGTAATTCTGAGCGAAGTGGCCGGACAGATTTTCGCGCCCCGCCTGGCCGGGACGTCCGGCCACGCAGTCGAAGAATCTCTCTTTAGGGATTCTGGTTATTGCCAGGAAGGGGCAATCTACGAATGCGCGAGCACGCGCTTCTCCGCCTCGTGCATCGCTTCGTAGATTTGCTCGAAACCATCGATGGCAAACAGGAGGGAATGTATCCGGTCGACCTTCACCGGCGTGGCGAGGACTTCATCGAGCGAGAAATGTCGAATTTCGCAGCCGCCTTCGATCACGTTGGTACACTCCCCGTGCGAGCTGATTACGCCGCTGCCATACACCTTGATCTTTCCGCCTTCGCGAATCAGCCCGAATTCGACCGTGTACCAGAAAAGCCGCCCGAGCCGCTCGAGCGTTTCCTTGTTCTTGATCTTCGCGCAGACGTTTCCGTAGTGCTGCAAAAAATCCGCGAAGACGGGATGCGAATGCATCGGCACATGCCCGAAGACGTCGTGAAAAATATCCGGCTCGGGCGTGTATCCCAGCGACTCGCGGCTCCGAATCCACGTGGTCGTCGGAAACATCCGCGCGTCGAGCATCTCGAAAAATGCGTCGCTCGGCAGGAAGCCGCTCACCGGCGTCGAGCTCCATCCGGTGCGGGGCTTGAGCCGCGCGGTGATCGACTTCAAATTCGGCAGGCGGTTGTCTTCGAGCCCGAGAAATTCGTAGCCTTCGAGGTAGGCGCGGCACGCGTGCGCGTCGATCTGCGGTCTTCGCCTTCGCACCAGCTCTGCCCAAACCGCGTGCTGTTCGGGCGTGTACGCATCGTACTTCTGTTCGATCAAATACGACGCTGCTGCCGTAAGCGATCCGATCGCCATACTCCACCTCCGGCCGCTGGCAAATCCCATTTTCTCATAGCTCGGGGCGCACGGCACATCCCGGACCCGCCGCGTTCCCAGTCGGACACGCGCAGTGTAGACTCGTGCGGCTCGCCAAAATGGAAAAGGAATTCCGATCCCCGTGAACGGAGACTCGATCGCCTGGATCATATTCGCTGTAGTGATCGGTGCGGCGCTTGTCATTGATCTGGCCGCGTCGTCGAAGTCCGGGCGCGTCACGCTCAAGCGCGCTCTCATCGAAACCTGCGCGTGGATCGGACTGTCGGTGGCCTTCGGCTTCTGGATTTACGTCACGCGCGGCCATCAGCTCGGAGTCGAATTCTTCGCGGCCTACGTGCTTGAGAAATCCCTCAGCGCGGACAATATTTTCGTCTTTCTTTTGATTTTCCGCGCGTTCGGCATCGACCCGCGCTACCAGCATCGCGTGCTTTACACCGGCGTAGTCGGAGCGCTCGTGTTGCGCCTGGCGTTCGTCGTGGCGGGAGTACAACTCCTGCGCCATTTTCACTTCGCGCTCTACGTCTTCGGCGCTGGGCTGGTGTTTCTGGGCATTCACATGCTGCTTCCCGGCCATGCCTTCCGCCCTGAAGACAACTGGCTGATGCGCTTGGTGCACAAGATTCATCCGGTCGATGCGTCCTACCAGGGAGAAAAATTCATCGTTCGCACCAACGGGCACCGCGCCGTCACGCCGCTGCTTCTCGCGCTTGTCGCCATCGAAGCGATGGACGTGATCTTCGCGGTCGATTCGGTGCCGGCCGTTCTCGCCGTCACGCGAGATACGTTGATCGCGTATTCATCCAACGTCTTCGCGATTCTCGGCCTGCGCGCGATGTACTTCGGCCTTGCGGAAATGATGTCGCGGATCCGCTTCCTTCATCAGGGCCTCGCCCTCATTCTATTTTTCGTAGGAGCGAAAATGCTCCTGAGCGAATGGATTCCGATCCCCACAGAAATTTCTCTGGCTGTGATACTAGGCGTGCTCGCAGTCGCCGCCCTCGCCTCTTGGCTCCGCCCCGCCACGCGCACCTGATCTCGCGAGGGGATGGCGCGCGACCGCGATCTTCGCTTTGAGGGTCGCACCTTTAGGTGCGACATAAACGATCCGCGCGGAGCTTGCCTGCCGGCTGCAGGCGCGGTACCTCCTTGCCCTGAGCGAATGCGAAGGGAGCTCCGACGTACTCTTTCGGTGGAAGCGCGGGGCTTAAGCCCCGCGAAAAAACGACGGCACGAAGCGCCGTACCAATGCGCAGACTTATCCGCAGCATGTAGTCGAGTCGATGTGAGGATTGGGCGTGTTCTACAAATTCAAATCGCCGTAGCGTTCTTCGGCAATCGCCTGCGCCTTTCGAGAGAGTTTCGGAGCAGTCGAATTCGACCACCGCCCCGGAATCGCGAGTCCGCAATTCGGGCAGCAGCCGTTCTTGAGATGGTTTTCCTGCACGTCATGCCACGACCGGCGAATCAGCAACTTCTTGCACGACGGGCAAAATGTGTGCGCCCCGCCGCTGTAAATGTTCCCCTCATAGACGTAGTGCAGCCCCGCTTCCATCGCCGTCGCGCGCGCAGCGTGGAGCGTCTCCGGCGGAGTGCGCGGCTTGTCGCGCAATTTGAAGTCGGGATGAAATGCCGTGAAATGCAGCGGCACATCCGGCCCGAGATGTTCGAGCACCCATTCCGCGAGCGCGCGCGTCTCCGATGGCGCGTCGTTGAGCGTCGGAATGATCAGGTTCGTGATCTCGAACCACACGTCCGTCTCGTTCTTGAGCCACTGCAGCGTGTCGAGCACGGGCTGCAAGTGCGTCAGCGTAATCTTCCCGTAGAAATTTTCCGTGAACGCCTTCAGGTCGATGTTCGCCGCGTCGATGTGGTCGTAGATGTCGTGGAACGCTTCGCGCGTGATGTAGCCGTTCGAGACCATCACCGTCTTGATGCCGGCCTCCTTCGCGGCGTGGCAGATGTCGATCACGTACTCGCCCCAGATCGTCGGTTCGTTGTAGGTGAACGCGATCGACGGGCACCCGTAGCGCATCGCCAGCGTTACTACGTCCTCGGGTGGAACGTAGGTGGACGCGGCCTGATCGGCCTTCGACTTCGAGATTCCCCAGTTCTGGCAGAAGAAGCAGCCCATGTTGCAGCCTGCCGTCCCCATCGAAAAGACGCGCGTGCCCGGCAGAAAATGGTTCAGCGGCTTTTTCTCGATCGGATCGATTTGCAGCGCGGCGGGATGCGCGTAGCCGAGGCTGTAGAGCTTGCCGCCGTGGTTCGCGCGAATGAAACAAAATCCGGCCTGCCCCTCCCCAATGTGGCAGTGCCGCGGACACAAATAGCAGTGCACGCGGCCGTTCGGCTCCGCCTCCCACCATCTCGCCTCGTGCAACTCGGAAACTTTGTCGATGATCTTCAGGTCTTCCACGTGGTCTTGCCTTTGCTCTAATTATACGCCTCTCTAACCGCCCGCGCTGGCGCCTGCGCGCCGTGCGGCACATGAGTGCGCCTCGGCGACTCGCTCTCCGTGGCGCACGCACTCCTGCCTGCAGGCCGCGCCCCCGCGCGTGCGCAGCCGCGCAGCTTCGATGCGCTCGCTACTGGCTTCGCTTCGCGTTCGCCTCGGTATGGTAGAGTATTTGGGGCTATGGCTTACGATGAAAAACTGGCAGACTTCATCCTGACCAAGCTCGGCGGCGCCTTTCCAGAAGAACCGGGATTAGACGACCTGCGCGACGAACCTTCCGAGTTCGCTTCGAAACCCAGAGAGCAATGGATCATCGCCATACAGGCTCTGGTGAAAAAGCACTACGTCTCAGGAGTGGTCGTAAGTTCTGGCTGGCCTCAAGCGATCACAAACTTCCATAGTCTGGAAATCACTCCCTTGGGTCGGCGATTCCTCCTAGGCGGCCAAACCACCATCGACCAAAGCAGCGACCAAGACGGATCGCTCGGCATATTCTCAAGGCGCCAGTTCAATGCAGACTTAGCAGAACTCGGCAAGGCCGTGAGCGCGTCCTCACCCCTCGCCCTAGCGATCATTGACTGCGACCGTTTCAAGTCGGTGAATGATGAGTTCGGCCACTCCGCGGGCGACGAAGTCCTCGTTGGAATCGCGTCGGCATTGAAGTTGGTGTGCGAGGGAAAGGGCCGATGCTATCGATGGGGCGGCGATGAATTCGCCGTGATACTTCCCAACTACAACGCGACCGAGGCCTGCGCTCTGAGCGAGAGGTTGCGGGATGTGGGCGCAGCGCTGCGGTTTCAACGCTGCTCTCACAAGGTCACCTTCAGTATCGGAATCGCGTCCTATCCGCAAACCTCGGCTTCGACCGAGAGCCTCTTCGATGACGCTGACAAAGCCCTTCGCGAAGCAAAGTATGTGGGCCGTGACCGCATCGTTATTGCAGGCGGCGAACTTCCAAGGAACGCTTCTTTACCCAACGCCGAGCGGTTGTCACAGTCAGAGATACAAGACAGGCTGGCGAAAGTGCGGCTCTGGATCAAGCTTGAGCACGGCCGGGCTGAGAATTTTCTCCTGAACGTAGAGAATCGATCGGATGAAACAGTCATCGTCGAGGAGGTTGTACTACTATCAGATGAAATCCCGATTACCGAACCTGCCGTACCCCAATCTAGCGGGCTATGGACCGCAAGACCCAGAAGCTCTCTGCCCATCGGTTGGCGATGTCAAACCGACCCTGTCAATACCTTGGCTCAAATGCACGACAACCAAGGCGTGTTCTTCAAGGCAAGCCTCCGGGTCGTTCTGACGTGCCAGATCCTGGGCCAAAAACGGGAGATCGACCAGCGCATACCGGTAAACGTCAAGGTGATCGAAAGGAAGATTGTGTCGCTGCTGTAGGTACGAGTATCAACCACCGACCTATTCGGGCAAAAGTCCACAGACTCCCGCGCTTGACAGGCGCATCCCCGCTGTTAGCCTGATCGCGTGAAGAGCATGAGACGGACAACGCGACGTAACTACCGGACCCAAGCCCTCCCCTTCTGCGCGCCCGGACGTGCCAATCGCAGCAAGCTCTTGAGGGGTGGCGGCTCCGTTCCCCGCGCGTTGAACCCATGGATTTCTAATCGCCAAATTTCGTTAGTAGAATCCAACCTATCTCATTGCAAACACATGCACTTGAAAAATCCTAATCGCCAACATTTTGAGGGAATGAATCTAGCGCTCACCAGCCGGAGCTGAATAAAAAGTTTAGGGAAAATCACAGAATGCCCGCAAAAATTGAAGTCGAAAAAATCGGCGAGCAAGAATTCCAGGTCCGCGTGACCGAAGGCAAGAGCGCGACGTCGCACCGCGTCACGCTGAAGAAAGCCGACTACGACCGCCTCGCGGGCAGCAAGATCGAGCCTGCGGAACTCGTGCGGCGCTCGTTCGAATTCCTTCTCGAAAACGAACCGAAGGAATCAATCCTCGCGCGATTCGATCTTGCCGTTATCAGCCGCTACTTCCCCGATTTCGAGCGCGAGATTAAGCGGAGGCTCGCGCGTGCGAACTAGAGTGAGCCTAATTTGCCGGCGCGATCGGCGCGTCGATGCGGCTCGGCCGCGGCGGAGGGAACTGGTGCGCGGTGTGCGCCGCCGACGGATGCCGGACCTTCGACGGACGGCCTTGCTTGATCATCCGCTCGTACGCCTCTTGCCACGACGGCAACTCGCGCGATTCCTGAGTCCAGTGCACGACAGCGGCTTCGTCGCACCAATCGAGCAGCTTCGGCATCGCGTCGCGGTGCGCTCCCTGCGTGCGGAATGCGTCCATTGCTTTATCGGCATTCCACGCGGTCAGCGTCCAGAAGGCGTTTTGCGCTTCGCGCATCAGCCGCCCGCCGACAAAACCCGGCGAGCGCTGCGCCTGGCGCGACGAGCGGAGTGCGTACCACAAAAATTGCGGCAGAAAGAAAATCGACCGTATGCGCAAGCGCGTCACCGACACGAACACCATCGTTCACTGGCCTCGCCTATATCATACGCAATTGGAGGGGCTGGTATTTCCCAGGAGTTTGCTCGAAAAAGGTCGGAAGCTACTTCTTCGGCCGAAGGTGAAGCACGATGCTGGTCTGTTCGCCGGGCGCGACCCACAGGCCTTGCCGCCATTCGGATACGCGATCTTCGTACGTCGCGCGCACCGAATATTGCCCTTCGGGAAGAGATGCGAACCAGAAGCGGCCTTGCTCGTTGGTATCCACGGTCTGGAGATGATGGCCTTCGGTGGTCTGCAGTGTCACGTGCGCGCCGACAACGGGCTTCCCGCTCGCGTTCAGCACTTGACCGCCGATCGTTCCGAGGCCGCCCGGACGCGGCGCAGCGACGGCGCCCGCCGCGATCGCAGCGCAAAAGACCAACGCAAGGATCAATTTGTATCGCATGGCTGGCTCACCAAAAACTCTACTCCCCTTACCTCCACGATGGCATCGAATCCGCGAACGTAGGTTTCCGAAACGCAAACGCTCGCGTCACTGCGCCGTGATGGTGACCGTAGCCGTCGTGCGGCCGAATGCGTTCGTCGCGTACAGCGTGTATGTCGTGGTCTGCGAGGGCGTGACAACAACGCTCGTGCCGCGCGTGGCGCCGATATCCGGGGAAACGATCAGATAGGACGCGCCGCTCACGCTCCAGCTCAGCGTCACGGGCGTGCCCGCCGAGACAGTCTGCGAGCTTGCGGTGAAGCTGGCGATCGAAGGAGCCGCGCCTTGCGGCACGTTGGCGCTCGTGTAGATCGGATTCATTTCGGTCACATCGAAATCCGCCGCGGTGACGCCGTCAAGATTGTGCAGATCGTCGTTGTTCCAGCGATCGTCGGGCGCACCGCTGATATACATCGACGACCCGTTGTCCGCCATGATGATCCCGTACTTTTTCATCGCCGTGAGGATTACTTGATTCGTGGCGGAGTAGCCGGAAATGTCGAAGCTGGCCTTCAGCCGCATTCGCATGCCCATTGGCGCGGCGTTGGCGCTCGACGAATTCGCGGCCCAGTGCGATGCAGGCGGCGTGAACGCGGCGCGGCTGTGTTGCAGCGTGAACCGGATCGCGTGATTGATCGCGCCCGCGACGACTTCGTCGTAGCGCACGAGACCCGGGAAGATCGGCAGGCCCGCCGCGTCGGCGGAAGTCCAGGTGTAAGGCCGCTGCTCGTCGGCTGTGAGATCCCAGACGGCGGCCGAGCCTGCGTTCCAGCCCGCGCCGCTCGGCTGCGCGTCGAAAAGTTCGTAGAGCCAGCAGCCGTTGTTGTCGAGCACGAGCACGTGCTGATCGCCGCTCGGATTGGGATCGCCCTCGATCGGCGCGCTAGTAGGAATCGGCATCGGGCCGGGATCACTCTCGTCGCCGTAGGCCGTGAAATCGATCGCGATCGGCGCCTGCGACGAATCGACCACGAGATACGGGATGCCGATGATCGAGCCGTTGTACAGACCCGAGCCGAAATCGGGATGCAGCGGCACGCTGCCGCCGATGAAGCTGATGATCGCCGCGGAATTCGGATCGACCGGCGAGTTCGAGATGTCCGTATTCCACAAATTATCCGGAGGGAACAGCACGAAGCCATTGAGGCTGCCTTCTTGCCCCGGAGTCATCACGCTGCATGCAGGAGGTGGAGGAGGTGGACCGCCGCTATTCGAAGTGACCTGCAGATTCTGTGCGCCGGACGTCGCGCTGCCCGGATTCGGATTCGTCACGGTGACGGCGAAATTGCCCGCAGTCGAAGCATTACCCGTCGCCGTGAGCTGCGTCGAAGAGACAAAGCTTGTCGTCAGCGCCGTGCCGGCGAGTTGCGCCTGCGCGCCGCTCACGAATCCGCTGCCGTTGAGCGTGATCGAAAACGCGCCGGTCGAAACCGTATTCGGCGAAATGCCGTTCAGCACCGGCATCGGATTCCAGAGTGTCACCGTGCTGCTGCCCGAAGCGCTCGAATCGGCCGCGCTGACCGCTTGCACCGTGACGCTATTCGGATTGGGCAAGGCCGCGGGCGCAGTATAGAGACCGCTCGAACTGATCGTTCCGGTCGCCGCGCTGCCGCCCGCCACGCCGTTCACTTGCCACGTCACATTCGAGTTCGACGTGTCGGTGACAGTCGCGGAAAACGATTGCGTCGCGCCCACTCGAACCGTCGCAGGGTTGGGCGAAACCGAAACGCTGATGCTTGGCGGTGGAGGCGACGCGCCCGGATTTCCAGGGTTGCCGGACGTGCCGGTCACACCCGCGCAATCGGCCTGAAGCAGCGCCGCCACAAGCACGAAAAGTGGGAAGAGTCGACGCATGACAAAGCACGCAGAAGTAATGAAACATTGTCACGCGCGGCGTCGCACGGAACCACTGTACTGAGGGACAAGTTCAGAGCAGGCGAAGAAAAACGAGGATTCGGCAGGGCGCGGCGCGCGCTGCTGATTCAAGAGCGGGATGGTAGACGCGGGCTGCGGCGCCGGGAACGATTTCAGGTAGGCGTAGATGTCGGCGAGGTCTTGATCGGAGACGACCTTCGCCGTGTACGGCGGCATCTGGCCAGTCGGCGCGCGCACGTAGCGAACGACGCCTGCGAGCGAAAGCGCGGGCGGGCCGACGCGGGGCGCGATCGCGGCGCCCGCTCCTTGGCGGCCGTGACATTCGTAGCAGCCGTACGCGGCGAAGAGCTTCTTCCCGTTTTCTGGATCGCCTTTCAGCGATTCCACGGCGGACGACGATGCGGGGGCGATCGATTTCAGGAATGCGTAGATGTCGCCGATCTGCTGGTCGTCAGCTGTGCCGATCGGAACGGGCGGCATCTTGCCGGTCGGTTTGCGAGCGTACGCGATCAGGCCCGGCAGATCGACGGGCGGTGGAGCAATCGCCGGCGCGAGGTTGGTACCTTCTGCTTTCGCGCCGTGGCACGTCGCACATCCGGCGCTCGCGAAAAGGTGTTTGCCGTTATCGATGTCCCCGGATGTCTTGGCGGGCGCTTGCGCCTCGACGCAATGGCAGCCGAGCACCACCGCGAAAGCAAGTGCGAGCAATTTCAATTGGCGCACATTCATCTCCTAGCGCGGCTGCGTGAGAACGTCGACGAGCGCCGGACTGCCGGTCTTCACGACCTCGATCGCGCGCCGGATCGCGGGCGCGAGATCTTTCGGGTCGCTGATCGGCCCTTCGCCGTGCACGCCCATGCTCTGCGCGAGTTTCGCGTAATCGATCGCCGGATCGGTGAGCACGTTGCCGATGCTGGCGCGCTCGATTCCGCGCTGGTGCTGATTGGCCATGATCTGAATCTGCATCAACTCCTGATGGTAGGCGCGATTGTTGTGCATGAGGATCAGAATCGGAATGCGCGAGTGCGCCGCGGTCCAGAGCACGCCGGGCGCGAACATCAGATCCCCGTCGTTCTGGATGCTAACCGTCAGACGGCCGTGCTTGCGATTGGCAAGCGCAGCTCCAACCGATGCCGGCGCGCCGTACCCAACTCCGTAACCTCCCTCCGCGCCGATGTATTGATAGTGCTTCTTGAAATCCCACAAGCGCAGCGGCCAGCGGCTAACGAACTGGCAATTCGAGACGAACGACCAATCTTCATTTTTGATCTGCGCCCAGAGCTCCATCGACAGGCGCGCCGTACTGATCGGGCTCGCGTCCCAACCGGACGTCGCGGCATCGCGCTGCGCCTGCATCACCTGCTGATGCGCAGCGGCGATTTTCGCGCCGCGGTCGGCGAACGCGCGCTTTCGGTCGTCGGTGAGCTGGCGCTTCACGGCTTCGATGAGCGACGGCAGCGTCGCTTCGGCGTCGGCGGCGATCGCGAGATCAACCGGCTGGTAGCGCTGAAAATCCTGGTAATTGCTCTTCGCAAAAAGATCGTTCGCCGTGACGCTGATGAGTTTGGTGCCAGGCTTCGTGACCGGGCGCGTCTCGGGATAGACCTGCCCGCGCACCGAATTCACCGCGCTCCAAAAGTCGGTCAGCTCGAGGCCGGCAATGACGTCCGCTCCCGCGATCGTCGCGCCTGCGCGCTCGGTCATGTTGAGGGGATGGCGCGTGGGGAAATTCATGCGTCCATTGCGGTCGATCACGGGTGCCTGCAAAGTTTCGGCGAGCTCGATCATGCCGGCGAGACCCGCGGCCGTGCGCGCGACGCGATCGGTGATCAGCACGGGATTTTCCGCCGCCACCAACATTCGAGCGGCTTCCGCGACCGCAGCCGAATCGCCGACGGGAGGCGAAATCGTCGAAAGTTTCGGCACCGCCAGATTCGCACCGTCAGGCGCGGGGTTCTCCTGCAGCTCATGTCCGGCGACGAGCGCGACGGGCATCATCGGAGGCGTCGTCGCGATTTTGTAGGCACGCACGGCGGATTCGGCGAATGCTTCGAGCGAAACGGCGTTGTCGTCCCACTTCACGTAGTCGCGAATCATCGCGGCGGGATCCTGCGCGCTGTGCGTCCAGTCAACTTGACCGAAGCGCAGCGCGGCGTCGGAAAAATTGCCGAGGATGATGTAGACGGGCACGCGGTCGCAAAAGGCGTCGTAGATCGCCATCGAGGCGTGCTGCAAACCCACCGTGCCGTGCACGCAAACGAGCAGCGGCTTGCCCTCGATCTTCGCGTAGCCGTGGCCCATCGCGACCGAGGATTCTTCGTGGCAGCAGGTGATGAATTCCGGCGACTGATTCTTGCCGTAGTTGATCAGAGACTCGTGCAGACTGCGGAAGGAATTGCCGGGATTCGCGCAGAGATATTCGAAGTCGAGCGATTTCAGCACGTCGACCATGAAGTCGGAGCCGGGGCGATCGACGGTGAGGATTTCAACGCTTGGGTTGCCGTCGGGCGCGACAGCCTTCAGCAGCGGCGGCGCGCCTGCGATGTGAGGTTTCGCGGGCTGCGCGGCGCGCGTGGTTACCGGCGGGACGACGAGCGCGGCAGTTCCGGCGGCAGCGGTGCGCAGAAACTCGCGCCGGTTGACGGAATCTTTTTTCGGGTTGCGCACGGCTACACCCCCAGTTGTAACGCCGAGAGAGTACTCCGAAGGCGCGCTGCGTGCAAAATTCAAATCCCGACGCTGGAGGCACTTTGTCGTATTACCCCGCCCGTCAGGCCCGACTCATCCGAAGGTGGCCGGAAGATGTTATAGAATCGGAGCTAAGGCTTAATGCAATGAGTCGTCAGGTTTTTTTTGTCGGCCTTGCTGTGCTGCTTTTCGCGCCCAATCTCTCGCCGCAACAACCCGGCGGATGGCAGGATCCTTCCCAACACACGGTTCAGTTCGTCACCGTTGATGCCGACGTGAAGCTGGAGGTGCTCGATTGGGGCGGCGCCGGGCGGCCGCTGGTTCTCCTGGCGGGCTTGGGGAATACGGCGCACGTATTTGACGATTTCGCTCCGAAACTCACTGGCTCCTTCCACGTGTACGCCATTACGCGTCGCGGTTTCGGCGCATCCAGCTCGCCCGCTGCGCATGACAACAACTACTCTGCCGACCGCCTCGGCGATGACGTACTCGCCGTGCTGGATGCTCTAAAGCTCGATCGGCCCATTCTCGTCGGCCATTCCATCGCTGGGGAAGAACTAAGCTCCATCGGTTCCCGCCATCCCGAGCGCGTCGCCGGCCTCGTCTATCTCGACGCCGGCTACGCCTATGCCTACTACAACAATTCCCTCGGTGACTTTAGTTTTGATCTCGGGGAGGTAAGAACAACGCTTGAGCAGTTCAAAGTAGGCATGAGTCCCGATGACGAAAAGCGCGGCCTAAGCGAACTTCAGGAAGAACTGCCGCGTTTTGAAAATGATGTCACGAACATGCGGAAGACTCTGGACGTCGCGAATCCGCAAAGTCCCAACCCAAGCCCGGCCGATTTGGCCAGCGTCGCGGCGTTTCAATCCTGGAGGAAGGCCAATTTCGGCTATGCGGTACCCGAGGCGGAAATCCGCGTGCAATTCGAGATTACGCCTAGCGGAGGGCTCGGCAAACACGTCGACGAACAGGTCGCCACCCTAGCGATCATCCGCGGCGAGCAAAAATTTACAGATATTCGCGCTCCCATTCTCGCCATCTACGTTGTAGGACACCGCCTGGGGCCTTACGCGGACAAAGATCCCGTCGCCCGGGATGCAGCCCTCGCTCGTGCCGAGGCCAACGACGAAGCCATCGCCGATGGATTCCAGAAGGGCTTGCCTTCCGCCCGCGTGATCCGTATTCGCGACACATATCACTACATCTTCATCACCAACGAGACTGATGTGCTGCGCGAAATACGCGCATTGCTGTCGGCTTTGCGGTAGGAACGAGATTCAACGGCCGATTCCGATCTTTCATTGTTTTTGCCGCTGGCGCTCGCGGCGCTCCGCAACCCAGTCGAGAAAGTGCTCCATGCGAGCGCGCTCGCGCCACATCAGGCGGAAGAATTTGCGGGCGTCGAGATCGGCAGCGTCCTGACCGAAGAACGTTTCCATGCGCCATTGAATGTAGGGCGATTCCCAGGGGCGGAGGCGGTAGCCCTTGGCGATGATCCAGTAGTAGCGCAGCGCGTTCAGCATTTGACGGGGTCTGCCTCCGTGGGACCACGAGTACAGTACACTATGTCAATCGACCTGCAGATGGGATCGTTTCGGAGTCGGCTGGCAGTTAGGCGCAAGATGGCAAGCCACGCAATCGCGCACACTAGCATGGACGAGCAAAATGGCAACGACGAAGAAGAGGGTATTGGGGCGAAATCTCGACCGCGCTTTCCGATTTAGGCACTCGTTGAGTCCGGAGACGGACCGTGGTTGTGCACTAATGGCCGCTGCCCATCTCGACGATCGTTTGTTGACTCTCTTGAGAGGCTATTTCACCAACGATGCACAACTTTCGAATGAGCTCTTGGACCAGTCCAGGCCGCTCGGCTCCTTTTCTGCACGAATCGACATGGCTTGCGCGCTTGGACTCATTAGTGCTGGAACCAGGAAGGAATTGCATATTGTTAGGAAGATAAGAAACGAGTTTGGCCATAAGTCTGAACCGCTATTGTTTACAAGCCCGGGAATCTCGGATCGATGCAGGGCTCTGAGGCTCCATAATTTTGCGCCGCACGGATCTCCGCGCCAGATATTCACTAGGTCTGTAATGGGTATTCTCGCCGCAATAGACGCCGTCCAACTCCAGGTCAGACATCGGCGTGTCAGCAAAGATTGGGTCATCACTGAGAAGATGCGGAGAGACTTTTCTGCTAGGTGGCAGAGGATCGCCGATGCACTCGGCGTGTCACAAGCGTTGAGGAAGCGGGGCCAACCGCAGGCGTAACCTGCCCCGCTCTCCGTTGGCTCGATTTACCCGATCCGGCGGACCCAGACGCGCTCGGTGGCAGGCTTGCCGAGGTGGATGCGTGCGGCGCCGTGGCCGGAGACCGTGAGCGACATGGTCTGATCGTATTCGCGGCCGAGGACGCGCACGTGCGCCGACGGGCGCAGGTGGCGCTGTTCGAGAAATTCGAGGAACGCGGGATCTTTTTCGTAAACGCGCAGGACTTCGTAGGAGTGACCGACGTCGGCTTCGGAGAGACGCACCGCGCCATGCTTGCGGCGAAGGCGCGACATGCCGCCGAAGAGCGGAACACCGTGCGGGCAGCGGCTGTCGCGTCCGAAGCGCGCGAGGAGAAGGCGCGCGACTTCGGGCGAGATGCCGTGTTCGAGGCGTTCGGCCTCTTCGTGCGCGCGCGACCATTCGAGACCGATGATTTCGGTGAGAAGCTTTTCGGCGAGGCGGTGACGCAGGACGAGGTGCTGGGCGGCGCCCTTCCCTTTCGCCGTGAGCTGAATGCGTCCGTCGCGCTGGACGCGAAGGTAGCCGTCGCGGGCCATGCGCTTGAGCGCGGCCGTGACCGCGGGCGGCGTGACGCCGAGATCCTCGGCGAGGCGCGCGCTGATCGGGACTTGTTCTTCCTGGACGATCTCCCAGATGGCTTTCAGATAGTCTTCCTGGGAGACGCTAGTAGTTTCACGACGCATGAGTTTCACTCAAAGGAGGTCCCTCGTCGCGTGCTCCTCCCTCCGTCAGGGCAAGCAGGATGACGATCCTGATCGGATCGTCAGAGACGCTGGTGGTTTCACGGCGCATGGGCTTTAAGAGAGGTCCTTCCACTCGCTTCGCTCGCAACGGTGATAACGACCGGATCGTCACGCGTTGTGCGTTTTGAATCGGACGCCACTGGCACCGGGTTCGGCGGTCCAGAATCGATGGGCATCCTCCACGATGGTATCGAGGCTTCCGTCGTTTTCAAACATTCTCTTTTCGAGAGCCGACTCGCCAAACATGCGAATGAATTCTGTCTGTTCGCGGACGAAGTGCGCGTGGATCATCTCAAGCGTTTGGCCGAATTTCGTGGCGTACTGCGTGAGGAACTGCGAGTCGGCGCGGGCGTGAATCGTTCGCGAGCGAATCGTTTCCGGCTTGCCCGTCAAGAGCAACAATTTGCAGCCGATTTCGGCGAGGCGGCGATCGATCGGCGTTGCGTCTTCCCATGCGAGCACGCCCGGGCGAAGGCAGTGCGTGAGATGCAGCGAGTCGATCAAGATGAAGCAGGGTTTGTCGCTGTGACGCAGGTCAGCGTGCAGCCATTCGAGTGTTTGCGCAATGCGGCCGAGTAGCTCCAAATTCTCTTCCATCGTGAGCGAGCGACGATCTTCGGCGGGAGCGAGAGGACCGTACGTGTGGGTCTGCGAGAGATGCAGAAATGAGCGAATGCGCCGCGGGTCGGATGAATCGACATGGCGGCGAATCAGTGCGTCGATCAGCGTGGACTTGCCGACTCCGGGGACGCCTTCGACCAGGAGCGCATGAAATTCGCCCATCGGCATTCTCCCGTTTGACGGATTCGCGGCAGGCGCTTGAACGGCGGCGTGGGCGCCTAACGAGTTTGCGCGCTAAACACTTTATCGAAAGCAGGAGGATTCACAAGCTCCTGTATGGTTGAGACGCCGAAACGATCCTGCATTTCATCGAGCGGAAATTCGCGATAGCCGAAACCTTTCGCAGACAGCTGAAAGATGTAAACAACGCGCTGCTTGAGCGCGGGCGTCTTCTTGATGGTTTCGTCGGGAACAATTCCGACCGCAGAGTATTCGACGACGAAAGCGAGGCCTTGAACGGCGTCGTTGGTGGCGACCAGGCTCGCGCCGGATGTTCCGTCCCGTGTGAGTTCACTTCCGAAATCCGCCGGATGGCAATCCGAGTTGTGTGTGTTGCACCACGCTTGATCGCCTACCAAGGGACGAAGGGATTCGATGTACTGCGCACGATAAGGATCTTGTCGCGGCGGGTACAGGGTGTTGATAGAAACGTAGGAGCGGACGCTGGCGGTGACCTTCTCCTGATCCGGGTCGAACATCTTGATCGTCATCGGCTGTGTGGGAGCGAAATGCACCATGCTCTCGTGATAGACGACGATGTGAGAGAGAAGTCCCGCGAGATACCAGCCATCGAGGACCTTCGTGACTTTGAGCTTCGGCGAAACCATGATGACGCAGCCGCTCGAAGGGCCGAGATGCGTGTCGATCAGGAAATAATCGCCGAGGTGATGGATGTTTTCCGCGGAGCCGAGGCAATCAATTGTTTCCCCAGGGAGGTTCGCATCTTCGCGGCTCATTGCAGCTTCGGTCCAGCGGGAATCCTGCTTCGAATATCGCGCTAGCCGCAAGGGTGGCTGGAGCTTGCCGGAACCGTCGTCGACGTAGTACGCGATCATGGAGGCGCTGTTGTCATCCAACACGGCGTAGCTCGTGATGCGTTCGTTGAGAGTCTTTGAGGAGAGGCGCTCGCCGGAAATCTTGTGCTGCGTCAGGACCTCGCCAAGCGTTTCCGCACTGCAACACGGGGCGGCGGCAATCAGTGCTGCAACGCCAGTCAAGGCTGCGACAAGAGACCAACGAATCGACACGGTGCGACGAGTCTACTAGAAAGAGCGCGTTCACCCTACTTTCAGAACGACTTTGCCGAATTGCTCACGGCTTTCGAGGCGGCGATGAGCGTCGGCGGCGCGTTCGAGCGGGAAGACCGTGTCGATCACAGGCTTGAGCAGGCCGCGCTTGAAGAGCTCGAGCGCCGAGAAGAGCTCCGACTTGTGTCCCATGAACGAGCCGAGAATCGAAAGCTGGCGCGCGAAGAGATAACCGACGTTGATCTTGCTATCGCGGCCCGTTGTCGCTCCGCAGGTGACGAGCCGCCCGCCGGGCGCGAGACTGTAGACGCTCTGATCCCATGTGGCCTCGCCGACATGCTCGAAGACGACGTCCACGCCACGGCCGCCCGTGAGCTTTTTCACTTCGCGCGCGAATTCGCCTTTGTGCAGCAGGACGAGATCAGCGCCGAGCTCTTTCGCTTTCGCGAGTTTCGCTTCGGAACCTGCGGTGGCGATGACGCGCGCACCCGTGGCCTTCGCGATTTGAACGGCTGCGCTGCCGACGCCGCTGCCCGCAGCGATTACGAGCACGTCTTCGGCGGGCTGCAGATGCGCGCGATAGAAGAGCATGTGCCACGCGGTGAGGAAAACGAGCGGAATCGCAGCGGCCTCTTCGAAGGTCAGGTTGCCCGGGATGGGAATCACGTTGGCGGCGGGCGATTTCACAAATTCGGTGTAGCCGCCGGGGATGGTGGTGCCAAAAAGGGTATAGTCCTTGCAGAAATTGTCGCGGCCGCCGATGCACTGCGGGCACTCGCCGCAGGATGTGCCCGGCGCGAGCAATACCTTTTCGCCGACGCGCACGTTTTTCACGTTCTCGCCGATTTTGGCGACCTCGCCGGAAATGTCGCTGCCGAGGATGTGCGGGAACTGGACAGGGCGATTGGGAAGACCGCCGCGCATCCACAGGTCGAGATGATTGAGCGCACAGGCGCGCACGCGAACGAGGACGTCACTCGCGCCGATCGTCGGCTCGGGAACATCCGTGTAGCGCAGGACCTCGGGACCGCCGTGCTCGGTGATGACGACCGCCTTCATGAAATCCTCCGGAGCGATGAGCGCGCTAACGTAGCATCGGGCCGGAGCGGTGTCCAGAAGGACCCGTTCGCCGCAGAGAAAGCGTAAGACGGCGCAAGAATCGTGAAATGCACGCTTCGACTACGCGCGGATTGACACGCCGCGCGGGGCAAAGTAGGCTCAGGAAAATGCGCACAGACAGGATTGTCTGTGCCACTGAAGACCAGACCGATGGATATCTTCGAAGAAATTGTGCGGATGCGGAAGGCCGGCGAGCGCGGGGCACTTGCCACGATTGTCCACACGAATGGCTCGATCCCGAGCTACGAAAGCTCGCGCATGCTGGTGCGCGAGGACGGCTCGATCGCGGGGACGATTGGCGGCGGATGCGTCGAGGCCGAAGTCTGGGCCGCAGCGAAGGATGTGATGCACGCCGAGCAACCGCGGAAGATGACATTCAATTTGAATCATGAGGCGCAGTACGACGCCGGGCTGATCTGCGGAGGGACGCTGGAGATTTTTGTCGAGCCGATTCTACCGCAGCCGACGCTTTACATTTTCGGCGGCGGGCACGTTTCGCTGGGCGTCGCGCGTGTGGCAAGCGCGGCGGGGTTTGCGGTCGGCGTGGCGGACGACCGCGCGGCATTTGCCAATGCCGAGCGCTTTCCGATGGCCGGCGATCTATACACGACCTATGAAGATGCCTTTGAGAAAATCAGACCGAACGCGTCGAGCTACCTGCTGATCGTCACGCGCGGGCACAAGGACGACATGCGCGTGCTTGCGTGGGCGGTGCGAACCGACGCGCGGTACATCGGCATGATCGGGAGCAAGCGCAAAGTGCTTTCGGTGTACAAGGCGCTCGAACGGGAGGGACACAAGGCCGAGGAGTTCCAGCGCGTGCATGCGCCGGTGGGGCTCGATATCGGCGCGCTTTCTCCCGAAGAGATCGCCGTCAGCATCACGGCGGAATTGATTGCCGTGCGCCGCAACGCGAAGAACCTGCCGCACAAGACGGTGACGCTCGCACATGCCGCGGCGGCGCGCGACGACTGAAATTCCCGATTCCCGGGGCCAAAGCCCCATCTTGTTGGCGTAGCTTTTCGCGGGGCTGAAGCCCCGCGCATCCACCTCCCGTGGCGCAACATCAAAACACAATCAGGCCGCTCGCCGTAGCCATTCTCTCCGGCGGCGAATCGCGGCGAATGGGCACCCCGAAAGCGCTACTTCCCTACCGGGGAAAAACCTTCATCGAACATTTGATCGACGTCACGCGGCATCCACGTGTCGGCGTAACCCGCATCGTGCTGGGTGCGCATGTCGAAGAGATCCGCAACGTTCTAGGCGCACACGCTGGCGACATCGTCGTGAATACGCAATGGCAAAAAGGGCAGCTCTCGTCCATTCAGGCAGCGATTCAAAATCTTCCGCCCGGAGGGACGAGTGGGCTAATTCTCTGCCCGGTAGATCATCCGATGGTTTCGGCTGCGCTGGTCGCGAAGCTGATCGAGACATTTGACGCGAGTGGCAAAGCGATCGTATTGCCGACGTTTCGCGGCAAGCGCGGGCATCCTGTGATTTTTCGCGCGACGCTTTACGACGAGCTGCTCGCTGCCTCGCCCGAGGTCGGCGCGAGGCAGGTTGTGTGGGCGCACGCGAATGAGATCGACGAGGTTCTGACGGAAGAAGAAGGCGTGGTGCTGAACCTGAACGATCCCGAAGCCTTGCGGAGGGCTCAAGAGAACATCTGTTAGGACTCGCGCTCAGCCGATTTTTTTCAAAAGAGCGGCGACGGCGTCGGCGCAAAGTTGCGCGGCGTGGAACGTGGCGGGCGGCAGGCCGCCCAGAGCATCGGCGACGTGCTGCGGTGTGATGGCACGCGCTTCGGCGGGCGACTTGCCGATTAACAGACCAGTGAGGACGGAACTGGAAGCGATGGATGCAACGCAGCCCTGCGTCCGAAACCGAGCAGCGGCGATTCGGCCGTCTTCCAACCGTGCGGCGAGCCGCAGAACGTCCCCGCAGACCGGATTGCTGACTTCCACAGTTGCCGTGGCGTCCGGCAGATCGCCGGAGTTGCGGGGATTGCGGAAATGATCGAGAAGCGTCTCGCTGAACACTAGGAATAGTATAAGTCAGCACGCTAGGCGCTCAAGATCAACCCGAAGCCGGCTTGGTGACACCCTTCGCTTTTTGAAAAAGCCCGCAACCCTTCGCCCTTTTCTGGAATCTCATTGACAGGAGAAGGGTTACGACGTACTTTATTCACTCCTAGCCGGCGTTCTCTCGTCAGGGCGCGAGAGAACCGTCCTTTTAAATGATCCGCCTACAAACCTTAGGAGAATGCTGATGCGACGATTCGTACACCTACTCACGCTCGTGATCGCCATCACGCTCGGTGCGACCGCCGGGTTTGCACAAGATGGAAAGTTGAAACCCGTACTTACACCGAAGCAGGCCTATGTTTTCGTGGATGGCAACGCGATTCGAGAGGGGAACCACACGATTTCCTTAAGTCCCGGCAAACATACGGTCGTGGTCGTGAACTATGGGTACAAGATTTGGACGCAGGACGTGAACATCGAGGCTGGGAAGACAACCAAGCTGGAAGTGAAACTCGAGCCGCAGGGCGGCAACGTTAGCGGACCGTTTGGCGACGTGCAATTCAAGGGTGACGAGCGCGCCGCGGTGCTATCGAACGGAACGACGCCTGGCTATTTCGTCGGGCACGTCGATGAATTCAACTGGGACTGGATCTGGCACCAGAACCTGCTCTTGCCCCCCGGAACCCACCATATCACCGTGACTCACCAGGGCAAGACCGTCTGGTCCGGCGATGTAAAGGTCGAGGCGAACAAGAAGACGATCGTGCAACTGGCCAGCGGCACTCAGAAAACCGTCGATTGGAAGCGAGGCGAAAGCCTAAAGGACGTTCCGCGATTCAAGGCGGGCATCGCGAGCGCGCAGATTGCCGTCGCTCCGGCCACTGGAAGCTTCAGCAGCTCGACGGCGAACATCAACTGCGGGCAATCGGCAACGCTGAACTGGCAGACGGCTGAGACTGTGGATGCCAACATCAGCGGCATCGGAACTGTGCCGACGACTGGCAGCCAGTCGGTTTCGCCGCATGCGACGACGACCTACAACTTCACGTCGGGCGGCCCGGGCGGAACCGTTACGGGCAGCGCGACGGTGAACGTCAACACGAAAGTCGATGCGAGCATCACCGCGAACCCGACCGAATTGCACTATCGCAAGATCGGCGACAAGGTGCTCACGCAGGATTCCTCCACGGTTAGCTGGCAGACTTCGAACGCCGACAGCATCATGGTCGACGGCAAGGCGGTTGCGGCGAGCGGAAGCGAAACCGTGCAGGCCACACCGGCGGACACGAGCACGGTGCCCGAGGGTGGGCAGCCTCGCACGATCGACGAGAGCAAATCGATCACGCTCAACGCGACGAACGTCTGCGGCGGTTCGGCCACGCAGACTGCTTCGCTGCACATCACGGGATCGGTCGAGCCGATTCCGGCAGTCACGCTGCAGAGCATCTTCTATCCGACGGATTACCCGGATAAGAAGAATCCGCAGGTCGGACTCGTCCGCAGCCAACAGCTCGCGCTTGCGACTCTGGCGGGCGGGTTCAAGAAATATCTTGAATACGACCCCGATGCGAAGCTGTCCGTCGAGGCCTACGCAGACGAGCGCGGCTCCAAGCCGTTCAACCAGGACTTGAGCGAGCGCCGCGTGGAGCGGATCAAGCA
>DASPUN010000083.1:0-18609 GCA_035622875.1 Candidatus Acidiferrales bacterium | reverse complement strand
AATCTCACGAAGCAAACGATTACGCCGACGGCGGACTTTACCGTAAAGTCGCCGGCGGCCAGCGCTCCGTAAGGGAGGTGCGGCGCTTGAATCTCCGAGCGATCCGGATCGTGGGCCTGGGATGTTTCGTGTGCCTCTCTGCGCTCCCGTTTGCTTCGCAAGCGCGCGCAGGAAAGATCACAGGAGTGGTTGTCGATACTGGTGGTGTTCCCCAAATGGGCGCCGCCGTCGTCATTTCGTCCGAAAAGCTCCTCGGGACGAAGCCCCTCCAGCTCCTGACCAATGACCATGGCCGCTTTGCCGCTGCCGCGATTCCCGACGGGCTCTATTCCATTCAAGTGACTCTCGCTGGTTTCATCCCGGCGATCCAGCAGCACGTGCTTATTAGCGACCGCGACGTGACGCGTCTCGAAATCGTGCTCGGCACTGTGTTTTCGTCGTTCGAAAAACTTCGCCGTCATCCCGATCAGCCCGTCGCCGCCGACGATTGGACGTGGGTCGTGCGTTCAGCTGCCGCCAATCGGTCGGTGCTTCGCTGGACGGATGATCCTTCGGTTTCCGGCTTGGCTCAAAACGAAAATTCGTCCGGCCCGCCGCAGCCACACGGCTTGCTCGAAGTCAGTCAGGGTGCCGATCACCCGGGATCGGTCGGCAATCTGGCCAATTCTCCGGGGACCGAGTTCGCATATTCCTTCGGCCTCGGCGCCAAGAGTCAGTTGCTCATGGCCGGCCAGTACAGCTACGACGACGCGGCTGGTTCCGGTGGCATCGTCGCGGAGTGGCTACCGGAAGGCGATTCGGGCGCAGGACCTGTCACAACACTGCTGGTGCGTGAGTCGCAGCTTGGCCCGGACGGGCCCACGTTCCGCGGTGTGCGCATGTCGCACGACGACCAGTTCGCCATCGGCGACCGCATTAGCGTCCGCTACGGCGCGGAATATCTGTACGCCGATTTCGACGGTGCTACGTCCGCTCTGCGTCCTCGCGCAGAAGTGGCATATCAACTGTCGCCTGACTGGCAGATCGACGCCGCCGTTGTGACTGAGCCCTGGCAGAGCGCCTCGATTTCTGGCGACGCGCTGCAGTCCGCGCTGAACACCTTCGACGCTTTCCCGACACTCTTGGTGCGCGAGGGCCATCCGGTCTTGGCCGACGGTCTCCACGAGGAACTCGCGGTAAGGCACGTCATCAATAAGCGCGCGGACGTGAGCGCTGCGGTCTTCCATGATCGCTCGGCCCACACGGCCGTCATTGGTCGCGGCGGTCCCACCGGCGCCGACTTTCTCCAGGATTATTTCTCACAGGCCTTCGCGTACGACGGCGGAACCACTGCGTCGATGGGCGCGCGCGTCGCCTACGAACAAGATATCACCGACACGCTGCGAGCCACCGTTGTCTACGTCTATGCAGGGGCGCTGGCGCCGAACGGTGATTCTGGCGCCGCAACGCTGCGGGACGGTCTGGCGACTCGCTACCGCCAGAGTGTTGCTGGCGGCGTTACCGCGACCGTGCCTCGCTCGCGTACGAAGTTCACGGCCAGCTACAAATGGCTCAGTGGCCCGACCGTTTCGAGCCTCGATCCGTACGGCGAGTCGCTCTATCACATGGACCCGTATCTCAGCATGCAAATCCGCCAGCCTCTGCCCAGCGTTTTTCCAGGCCACATGGAAGTTGAAGCCAACGTCGGCAATCTCTTGGCGCAGGGTTATGTCCCTGGCGCAACCGGCGATGGGTATGTTCTACTTGTTCCTTCCTACCGATATTTCCGAGGTGGTTTGAGCGTCCAGTTCTAGCTGCCTCGCCTCTACCGGAATCGGGAACATGGTTTCCAGAAATGGGAGCGCGCCCCTGCCGTCGTCTGCGACACGTGGCAAATCATTGAAAATGGGAGTGTTAATTTACGCCATCGGCAATGATTACCTGGAAGCCAGCGTGCTGGCGTAGAATAGCAACGGACGAGTGCTGGTGGGTTTGGCATGAACGAGCAGTTGCGAACTCGGCTTGGGGCAGTCCTCCTCGCCCTGCTGACTTTGGCCGCTGTCATCTTCGCGGTCCTAAACTTCCAGCAGCGTTCGCGCTTCATTTCCCCTGACGACGGCGTTGCCTGGATCGATAGCGACCACGGTGTCGTGGCGCTCCATGTTGTGCCGGGCGGTCCCGCCGATCGTGCCGGAATCCGGCAGGGCGATTCCGTGCAGTCGGTGCGTGGCACCCCCATCCGCCGCGCGTCGGATGTAAATCGCGTAATTTGGCACGCAGGCCCGTGGGCAGAAGTCCGCTACCAAATCCTGCACAACGGACAATCGCTGCAAGTCCCCTTGGTCACTGTTCCGCGCGAAAATCCATCGTCGCTTGAAGACTATTTGCGCGTCACAGCGCTTCTTTATCTCTTTATCGGACTCTTCATTTTTGCGAAGCGCTGGAACGCGCCGCGAGCCGTCCACTTCTACATTTTCTGCCTCGTGTCCTTTATCCTTTACAGCTTCCATTCCACGGGCAAGCTGAATTCTTTCGACTGGACGATTGACTGGGGCAATGCAGTCGCGCTGCTGCTGCAGCCTGCGCTCTTGGTCCATTTCGCGCTTGTTTTTCCCGAGCGCCGCAGAAACCTTTGGCCCAAGCTGATCGCAGTTTACGGCGTTCCAGCGACTCTCTTGGCCGTCCACATATTCGTCGCCAGCAGCACGCTTGGTTTCGTCCCATCGCTGAACGGCTACTACTACCTCGACCAAATTGAGCAGGCGATGCTCGGCGTTTACTTCCTCCTGGCGGCGGGCATTTTTCTCGCCAGCTACTTCCGTGCCCCCAGCGGCGTTCTGCGCCAGCAATTGAAGTGGGTTGCGGGAGGTACGCTCGCCGGCATCGTTCCGTTTTTCGCTTTCTACGTCGTGCCTTACCTCTTCCTGCCGGTCGTCCCGGCCTGGACTAAGTTTTCGGTTTTCTCGCTCGCGTTGATTCCGCTCTGCTTCGGCTACGCCATCGTTCGCTACCGCCTGATGGACGTTGACATCATCTTCAAGCGCGGCTTGGCCTACACCTTCGCCACCGCCGGCATCGTCATCGTTTACTTCGGTTCCATCGCTCTGATTGGCGAACTCTTTCATTCGGCTTGGCCCAAGGGACCTATGGGCGCGGTCGTCGCGATCGTTGTCGCCGCGTTTTTGTTTCAGCCCCTGCGAGACTGGGTGCAGGCGCGCCTCGACCATTTCTTCTATCGCGACCGCCTCGATTACCGGCGCACCCTGATCGAATTCGGCCGTACGCTCGCCAACGAAGTCCATCTCGACCTGCTTCTTGGCTCTGTTCTCGACCGCATTTCGCAGACGTTGCTCGTCGATCGCCTCGCCGTTTTTCTTGAGGACCTCGACCATCCCGGCCAGTTCGTTCTCTCCCGCTCGATGGGGCTCGACCCGCACGGCTCGCTCGACTTGAGTTTCCTCGATCCCGCGCGTCCGGCTCTCGCGCGTGGCTGTCTCTTCATCGAATCCGCCCGCGCCGCCGACGAAACTGACTCCGTCCGCCGCACGCTCGAGGAACTCGACCTCAACTACTTCATCGCCTGTCGCTTCCACGACCACACGGCCGCCATTCTGGGCCTCGGCAAGACCGTCGACGGAGACTACCTCTCAAGCGAAGATCTCGAGCTGCTCTCGACGATCGCCGGCTACGTCGCCATCGCTGTTGAAAATGCCCGACTTTATCAATCGCTCGAACAAAAGGCTCTCCAGGTCGAAAGGCTCAAGGACTTCAGCGAAAACATCGTCGAATCACTGCGGATCGGAATCCTCACTACCGACCTCGACGACCGCATCGAATCCTGGAATCCGCAGCTCGAGGATCTTCTCGACGTGCCGCGCAGCGAAGCGCTGCGTCGCAAGCTCGACGAAGTTCTGCCCCGCGATCTCGCCGGTGAAATCGCGTCCCGCGCGCCCGGGGACCACGTTTCCGGCATTTACCGCTTCCACTTGAACACACGCACCAACCGCCATCTGGTGGTCAACGTTTCGATTGCGCCGTTGCTCGGCAAGACCGGCGCGCGCCTGGGCCGCCTAGTTCTGCTCGACGACATCACGCAGCGCGTGCGCCTCGAAGATCAAATGGTGCAGACTGAAAAGCTCACGTCTCTCGGCCTGCTGGCCGCCGGCGTCGCGCATGAAGTGAATACGCCGCTCGCAGTAATCTCAAATTACATTCAAATGCTCGCGAAACAGATTCCAGCGGAGGATCCGCGCCAGAAGACCATCGAGCGCATCGTGAAGCAGACGTTCCGAGCGAGCGAAATCGTCAACAACCTGCTCAATTTCTCCCGAACCGGTGGCGCCGAGCCCGTCGAGGTCGATCTAAATTCGGTCCTCGAAGAAACGCTCACGCTGGTTCAGCATCCGTTCAAGACCGCGCAGGTCAGCGTCGTTCGCAGCTACACTGAAAAGCTTCCGCCGGTTCTCGGCTCGGCCACGCGCCTTCAGCAGGTGTTTCTCAACCTCTTCATGAACGCGCGCGACGCGATGCCCAACGGCGGAATGCTCGAGGTTCGCACCGGTGCGCACAACGGCTCGGTCGAAATCGAAGTCAGCGACACCGGCACCGGCATTCCCTCCGAGAACATCCATCGCATTTTCGATCCATTTTTCACCACCAAGGCCACCGGCCGGGGCACCGGGTTGGGCCTTTCCGTAAGCTATGGGATCATTAAGGAGCACGCGGGCAAGGTGGACGTGCGCTCCACGCCGGGCAAAGGCACTTCGTTCCGGCTCGAGTTCCCCGTGGCTAAGAAAGCGGTCCATGCCTAAAGGATCCATTCTCGTCGTCGATGACGAAGCGGAGATTCGCGAGGGCCTCGAAGCGCTGCTAACGTCGGAGCATTTCGACGTCACGCTCGCCGAAACCGGTGCCGCGGGTCTTCAGAAGCTCGAAGAGCGCCCGTTCGATCTCCTGCTGCTTGATGTCAGCCTGCCGGACCGCAATGGCATCGACCTGCTCCGCGAAATTCGCCAGCGCGATCCGAACCTCGCGATCATCCTGATCACTGCCTACGGCTCGATCGATATGGCTCGCGCTGCCTTCAAGAGCGGCGCGCAGGACTACATCACCAAGCCCTGGTCCAACGACGAGTTGATCACGCAGGTTTCGCTCGCCGTCGAGGGCCGCCGCCTGCGCGAGGAAAATGTTCATCTCAAGCGAGCGCTCAAGCAGCGCTACAACTTCCCCAACATCGTCGGCAAGAGTGAAAAGATGCTCGCCGTGCTGGATCTCGTTGCGCAGGTCGCGCCGTCCCGCTCGACCGTTCTCATTTCCGGCGAAAGCGGCACGGGAAAAGAGCTAATCGCCAAAGCGATTCATTCCGCCTCGGCTCGCGCCGACAGAGCTTTCATTCCGGTCAACACCGGCTCGATACCCGTCGACCTGCTCGAATCGCAGCTCTTCGGTCACGTCAAGGGTGCGTTCACCAGCGCCATTGCGTCCAAAAAAGGCCTTTTCGAAGTCGCCGATCAGGGCACGATCTTTTTCGACGAAATCTCTACGATCAGCCCCGAAACGCAGGCCAAGCTCCTGCGTGTCATTCAGGAACGCGAGTTCATGCGTCTCGGCGGGACCGAAACGATCAAAGTCGACGTGCGCATCCTCGCTGCTTCCAACGAAGACCTTCGCAAGCTCGTTCGCGAGGGCCGCTTCCGCGAAGATCTCTACCACCGCTTGAACGTGATCTCGATTCAGCTGCCGCCGCTGCGCGAGCGCAAGGAAGATATTCCGCTGCTGGTCGATCGCTTTCTCGGCGAGTTTTGCCGCGAAAACGCCAAACCGCTTCGCGTTTTCACCAATTCGGCGATGAAGCTTCTGATGGACTACGACTGGCCGGGAAACATCCGCGAACTGGAAAACGCGGTCGAGCGCGCTGTCGTTCTATCGACGCAGGAAGCCATGGACACCGATCTGTTACCGGAAGGCGTCCGCACGCGCGAAGTGGTCAAGGGCGTGCGCTTGCAGCTCGCCGAATTCTTGCCTCCGCTCCCCGGCGAAATCGGCGCGCGCAACACTTCTCCGCCGCCGTCTCTTTTCGAAATTCTCGAGGAGGTCGAGCGGCGCATCATTGTCGACATGCTCGAGCGCACCAACTGGAATCAGACCGAAGCCGCCGAGCGCTTCCAGGTTCCGCTTTCGACCCTCAATCAGAAAATCAAGCGCCTCGGCATCGAGACTCGCCGCCGACCCGCGCCGACCCGCGGCGCTTTTGGCTACGGCGAAGGTCCCGCTGAATTCTCCGCCGGCAAATAGCTCCTCGCATTCTCAGTGGATTTGTAGGGGCACAGCAAGCTGTGCCCGGCGAATTTCCTTTGCGAACTGTCCCCAACCCGGAGACCGGATGCGCTCGCGGAGCTCTTAGGACTGTTCTTCTGTTCGCCCCGCCCGTGCCTCTTCGTGCACCTTCCTTTTCATCTCGTACAGCGCCTTATCCGCCGCATCGAGCAATTCATCCCGCGTCTCTCCGTCTCTTGGAAACACGGCCGCCCCGATGCTGACCGAAAGCCTCGGAATCTCATCGTCCTCCGAGACGCGTTGGCGAACGCGCGTCGCCACCTGCTGGGCCTGCTTCCGCCCCGACTCCGGCATTACGAGCGCAAATTCGTCCCCGCCGTAGCGCGCCGCGGTGTCGATATCGCGGCAGTGAACCCGCAAAATGTCGCCCAATCGCCGTAGCGCACGGCTTCCGACCAGATGCCCGTGCACATCGTTGATCGCTTTGAGCCTGTCCATGTCGATCAGCAAAACCGAAAATGGCCTTCCCGTGCGCCCAAACCGCTTGATCTCGAGATCCAGCACATCCACTAACCGCCGGTAGTTCGCAAGACCGGTCAGCGAGTCGGTCACCGCCAGGTTGCGCACCTGTTGTTCCGCCTGCATCCGCTCCGCCGTTGAAACCGCCAGCGCCAGCGTCATCACGCTCACGATGCCCATGAATACTTGCAGCAGCAACAACAACTCGTTCTTCGACCCTACGACAAACGGACCGAATCCGTGAAGTGTCCCGCGAATAGCAATCCCCGCAAGCACCGGCGTCACGGTCGCCGCCTCGCGCGGACTGAACCGGAATGCCGCCCACACCAAGAAAGGAATGCACAAATATTCGAGCGGATAGCTTCGGATGCGCGCAAACGGGCCAAAGACCAGCTGGCCCACTACCATCACTCCCAACACCAGCGTCACGAACTCACTCAGTCGCGCCCAGCTCCAGCGCAAGCGTGGGTCGGCTTTCCACAGCAGGAGGAGCGGGGTCACGATCACCGCTCCCGCCGCATCGCCCAGCCACCACGTGAGCCAGATCGGTTTGTACTCCGCCCAATGCGCGAATCCTCCGAGCGCGAGCACCGTTGTGCCAAAGGTGGCGCTGATAGTCGTGCAAGCCAGTCCCGCGAGCAGCGCGAACTTGAACGTATCCTGCACCCGTTCGAAGCATTTCGCCCCGTTTGCGAATCGCACGATCAGGTACGCCCCCGCCAGACTTTCAAGCGTGTTTCCCGCCGCAATTCCAATCGAGGTAAGGATCGATCCCGCCGTTGTGATGTTCACCAGAAACGATCCGAGCGCGACTCCCGGCCACACGCGGTAGCCGAGAACCAGGAATGCCGCGAGCGCGATCCCCGATGGCGGCCATACGGCCGTTGAGCTCGGGTGAACGAGAGCCATGCTCAGACCAAGCTTCCCAGCCACGAAATACACTGCCGTCATCACGCCGATGATGATTAGATTTCTCTGGCGCTCGTCCAGCAATTGTCTGTGCTCGGAACCCGCCGTCATCTCTCCCATGGCTCCTACAGATTGGACGCGGAGTCCCTGTGGATTCGCTGTTCGTGATTTGCAGGCGAAACGCGAAATAGTTACAGGTGCGCGATAAATTAGGCGAAAGAGGCGAAGAACGGGAGACCAGAAAGCGAAAGAGCCCGGAGAAGGTGCTTACGATACCAGCGGTTGGCCCGCGATCTTTTCGAGGATTCGGTACGGCGCCTGATCCAGCGCAATCAGCGCCTTCGGCGGCACGAGGAACGTCTGCTCGAGCGCGTATTGTCCGGACATCACCGCGTGCGCCACGCCGTCCGTAAACACGAGCCACGTCGCAAGCGGAGGAAATTCAAGACGCACTTTCGGGCAGCTTTTTTGAAACTCGGTGTTTTCCTTGAGGTAATCGTGAAATCCCAGCATGAACATGTCGTACGGCGTCCGGCTGGTTGCGCGAAATCCCAATTTCGCGCTCCAGTCCTGCACTGTCCGGCTCACCCACGATTCCTCGGCAAGACGCGGCAAGCCCGCGTCCTGCGCGTACCTCTTCGCGAGCGTTTCAAAATCCTCGGTCGTGTTCCAGATGCGCGCCTTTTTCGGGTTGAGATTTGTGAACACGCGCAGGATGCGCCCGCCGCGCGTCGGACGGCTCGGAAACGCATCGACGTGCAGCAGGTCGTTGCGCTTGTGCAGCGGCAGTCCGCGCCGCTCCTCTTCAAAAGGACGAAAACTCGAAAAATCGATCGTGCATTTCCCGGCGTAGGGCAGGAGAAATTTGCCGACGAAATCGATCACCGCGCTGGAATAATTCCGAAAAATCGTCCGCAGCCGCTCGATGGCTTCCGCGCTTCCCGAGACTCCCTTCAGCACGTCCTCGGTCGGACGGTACGAAACGTTCTTGTGCATCCGCAGCTCGGCCCATTCCTGCTCGAGCAGAAATTTCTGGTCTTCCTTCGGCAACTCGAACGGCGGCTGCCGGAACAGCAGAATCTGCCCGCTCTCGAGCATCTCGCAATAGCTGCGCGATCTCGCCTCGCGCTGGTCGGTATTGCCCCAGCCAACGCCCTGCTGATAGTCCTGCACCACGATCCACGGCAGATTCACTTCGTCCCTCGCCTCCTGCTAACCCTGACCATTGCCTGCCGGTTTCGAAGATCCGTATCCGCGCGGAAGCAGCGCCGTCGAAATATCCGCGCGCGTAAGATCGACGCCATCCAGCTTTGTTTCTCGCAGTATCGCCGTTTTCAGACTGGCGCCTTCGAAATCAGCGCCGCTGATTTCCGCATCTCGAAAATTCGTGGCTCCAAAATCCGCGCGCCGCAAGATCGCCTGCCGCAAATCCGCACGGAAAAGTTCCGCACCGCCCACCTGTGCTTCCGTCAGGTCCGCGCCGGCGAGATTCGCTTCCGTCAGGTCCGCCTTGCGCAAATCCGCGCCTCGAAGACGCGCCTTCGTCAGGTCCGTCGAACCCAGCTTCGCCTCGCGCAGATTCGCGCCTTCCAGATTCGCGCCCCGCAGGTCGGCATAATTCAAATTCGCCTTTTCAAGATTCGCGCGCGAAAGATCGGCCTCTGCGAGGTCGGCGCGAGCGCCCTTCAAATTGCCCCGCACGAACTCCGCGTGCACCTCTAGGATCTCGGAAAGCCCCTTGCCGTTGTGCCGGATGCTCCGCGGCGACCGCAATCCTCCGCCCTTCAGCGCGCTGAAAATTCCCATTTCGCTTCGTTCCTCAGACCGGCCTTGCCATTCGGATTCTACTAGAAATTCCGCCAGCTCGTCGCTCGCAACATCCTTCGTCCGTACCTTCTATGGTAAGTTGGAATTGTCGGCCGATTGAACCCGTCATGAACTTTCGCCGCCTCGCGTCACGCATCCTGTTCTTCGCGCTCCTCTGCGTCATGTGCAGCCCGGTTTTGGCCGCGCAGCAGCCGGACGACACCACCCCCACCGACGAAACCGTCGCCAACCTCGCCGCGGGCCGCGTCGTAATCGCCGTCGTGAAAAACGCGATTCTGGTCGCCACGCTGGAAAATCCCATCGAAGCCGAAACTCGCCCACCGACTCCAGTCCCGCTCTCTACCACTCGCGTGGGCGTGCTTCTCGGCCCCGTGCTGTGGTGGTCACCGACTTCAAAGGTCGAACTCGCGGGGCTCGATCGGGAACTGCCTGGATTGCGCAGCGGCGTAATCGCAAATGTGCCTCATCTGCAGGCCGAGCAAGGCGGCGTCGAAGCCACAGACATGGAAAGCATCGGGCAGGGCCTCTACGAACGGCTCACCAACGTCGCCCAAAACCTTCATTCCAAAGTCGATCTCCCGTCGAACGAGCCTCTCATCGAACTCGTCGTCACCGACTACCTGCCCGGCTACGGCCCCGAAATCTGGCAGCTATCCTTCGGAATGAAACAGGAAGAGGGGCAATCAGGCTACTGGACCACTCGCGTGCTGCATCCGTCCTATCTGCAGTTCTGGCCGCCCGAAAAGGGACAGCCGCACACGCTGGTCGAATTCGCCTATCCGCCGGAGAGCGCGCCCAAGCCTCTGCTCGACCTTTTGCGCGACAAAGATCCGCGCGTCGAAAAAATCCTCGCGGCGGATCCGAAAATGGCGGAAGTCGCCAGCCGCTTCCTTCAGGGCGAAAGCAACAAAGTCAGCGCTGCCGACGCCACTCAATTCCTTCGCGCCTCGCTCGATGCGATCGCGACTCCCAGTGCGCGAGAGACCATGTGCTCGATCACCGAAGACAACGGCTACGCATGGATTCTCGCGCCGCCGCTCGAACCAAAGTCAAACCTTCAGCAGGCCGACCGTCCCGCTGGTGCGCCCACGCTGGCGAAATAGCTCACTTTTCCTCGGAGAGCAGCTTCTGCAGCTTCGCGTTCTTTTCCGCCACCGACCGCACCTGCTCTTCCTTGTGCTCCGCCAGCTTCCGCGCGATTTCCGGATCCGATAGCGCCAGAATCTGCGCCGCGAAGATCGCTGCGTTGACCGCGCCGGCCTTGTCGATCGCCATCGTCGCCACCGGGATTCCCCCGGGCATCTGCACGGTCGATAGCAGCGCATCGAGCCCGTTCAGCGTGCTCGTCGCCATTGGGACGCCGATCACAGGCAGCGTCGTGCTCGCGGCCAACACTCCCGCCAGGTGCGCCGCCGCTCCCGCCGCTGCGATCACTACCTTCAGCCCGCGCTTCGCCGCTGTCGCCGAATATTCATGCGCCCGCGCCGGAGTTCGATGCGCCGAGAGCACCTCCATCTCGTACGCGATCCCGAATTTCTTGAGCGTCTTTCCCGCCTCGCTCATCACCGGGAAATCCGTATCCGAGCCCATCACGATTCCCACGACCGCCGTCTTCGTCCCCGCTGTCACTTGAGTTTTCTCCTCGGTCTCAATCTCGCCCTAAACGTTGCCTTCGTCATTCTGAGCGAAGTGGCCGGTCGTACTGCCTCATCGCGCTACAGCGCGATGTCCGGCCACGAAGTCGAAGAATCCCTCTTCGGGATAATCGATCCACGTCATCCGCCGC
Organism: Candidatus Acidiferrales bacterium; assembly: GCA_035622875.1. Lineage (GTDB taxonomy): Bacteria > Acidobacteriota > Terriglobia > Acidiferrales > UBA7541 > Palsa-295. The sequence continues at coordinate 7,313 of DASPUN010000083.1, read as the reverse complement.
GCATTTTCGCAGCAGCCAAACCCTTCGCGCCGATGTCGTGCCGGTAATGCGATCCTTCAATCTTGATCCGGCTCACAGCATCATACGTCGTCTGTCGCGCGCTTTCCATGTCCCGTCCTACCGCGCTCACGACCAGCACTCTTCCGCCGCTCGTCTGAAAAACTTCGCCGCTCCGTCGTGTCCCCGCGTGGAAGACGACTACGTGCGGCACTTTCGCCGCTTCGTCGAGCCCATAAATCGGCACGCCCGTCTGCGGGTCGCCCGGATATCCCTTCGACGCAATCACGACGCAGACGCTTGCGCCTCCGCTCCACCTCGCCTCAAATCCGGCTAACGTGTCTGTCGCGGCCTTCATACACGCCTGCGCGAAATCGAAATCCGCGCGCGGCAACGTCGCCTCCGTTTCCGGATCGCCCAACCGGCAGTTGTATTCGAGCACCTTCGGGCCTTCAATGGTCAGCATCAAGCCGAAATACAGAAATCCTCGGTACGGCAGCCCCTCGGCCCTCAGTCCTGCGAGCGTCGGCCGCACAACCGTTTCAACAATTTTCCTCTCGAGCGACGCCGGCAAGATCTCGTCGGTCGAATAGACTCCCATCCCGCCCGTGTTCGGCCCTTCGTCGTTATCGAACGCACGCTTGTGATCGCGCGCCGGCGCCATCCGAACAAAATTCTCGCCATCGGTCAGAATGATATAAGAGAGCTCCTCGCCCGCCAGCCCCTCTTCGAACAGCACACGCTTGCCCGCATCGCCGAATTCGCCCCGCACCATCACGCGCTCGATAAATTCCGCGGCCTCGTCTGCCGAAGACGTCACCAGCACGCCCTTGCCCGCGCACAGTCCGTCCGCCTTGATCACGAGCGGCCATTTCACGATTTTCAGCGCGGCGCGCGCTTCGGCCGCATCGTCGAAAATCCCGTACACCGCGGCCGTGGGAATCCCATACCGCTCCAAGAATCTCTTGGCGAAGATCTTGCTGCCCTCGAGCTGAGCAGCTTCCCGCCTCGGCCCCAATAGCTTGAGTCCGCGCGCCGCAAACTCGTCGGCGATTCCAGCGACGAGCGGCACCTCTGGTCCTACGATCGTCAAATCGGCGCCCAAACGCGCCGCCAAATCGGCCGCCGCCTTCACATTCTTCACGTCGAGCGCCAGGCATTCCACATCCTGCCCGATGCCGTCGTTCCCGGGCGCGCACCACACCTTCTCAACCGACGCGCTTCGACCGAGTTTCCACACGATCGCATGCTCGCGGCCTCCGCCGCCGATGACAAGTATCTTCATAATCTTCGGTCGGAAATTATCTCCGAAAAGTTCCTTCGCAGAGAACCCAGAACGATACGGCCCGCCATCGAGGCCTGTCAACCCCACACGGCCTTTGTAGCGCCGGCTTCCAGCCGGCGACGCTTTCTCGCATGTCGACTTTCGCGGTTCTAGACGCTCAGGCGCGAGCATTCTGTTCTGCGTAAGAACACAGTTCGCGGCGGCGCATGCCCGGCATCAATAATCTTGAATTCGACTCAATCAACAGTCCCACTCCCGCGAGCTGTCATCCCAAACCCAGCTGCGGTTTTGCGGATGGCGGTAAGGGATCTGCCCTAGCTTTCCGAGTTTTCCGTCCGTTTCGCGCTGTCTTCGTTGGTGTACGCTATCCGATGCTTCTTACCCGTTCAATGCCAGGGCGCCGCACGCCTTGGTTTGTAAACGCGCTTCTCGCGCTGTTCGCTTGTTCTGCCGCCCCAAAAGTGCTTTGATCGTCCGTCATGCGCTGGGACTTCGCGCTCATCCTGCTCTTCTTCGCCACCGTCGTGCCCATCCTTGGGCGCCGGCGCATTCGCCAGTTAATGCGCACGGAGAAAACGACCAAAGCCGACCGCCTTTCCCTCTACGCCTCCACCGCAATTTTTCAGTGGCTTTCCGCCGCGCTGATCCTCTGGCGCACGACGGCACGCGGCATCGCCCCGTCAGCCCTGGCCATCGCCGTGCCAAAGCCCGGTCTGACCCTGATCGTCTCAATCTTGCTGGCAGCGCTCATTCTGACCAACCAATTCGTCAGCCTTCGACGGCTGGCTCAGGCCCCAAGCAAGGTTCAAGGAATCCTGCCGAAGCTGGCCGCGAAGGTCTTCCCACAGGATCATGCCGAGCGATTGGCGTTCTTTGGTCTGGTCGTAACGGTCTCCATCTGCGAGGAACTGATTTACCGCGGTTTCGCTCAACGCGTCTTCCAGGACTTCTCCGGCGACATCGTTGCCGCCGGAATTATCGGCTCCGCTCTCTTGTTCGGGCTTGCCCATATTTACCAGGGACGCCGCGGATTTATTTCGACCCTGCTCGTTGGTGCTTTGTTTTCGTGGGTTCGAGCATGGACCGGCAGCCTAATTCCGACAGTCGTCGCGCACTTTGCGGCCGATTTCACTGCCGGACTTCTTGCGCCGTCCAAGCTGCGCGCTGCCGGGGCGCAGCCAGCCAATGGGCTGGCGAAATCCGAAACTCAGGGAAGATTAATACTATACGTGTAGTATGTATCTGAGCCTCTCAAATTCTGAGATCTCGAATGCGCTAGTTCGATACGGAGTCTCCGCCGACGATCATCTATGCGATCGCATTCGATCTTACATGTCTTTACTTATGCGATGGAACGAAAGGATTTCCCTCACAACAGTCATCGAGCCCGCCGAAATTCTCAGATTCCACTTCGGTGAGAGTTTTTTCGCGGCGCTGGCCGTGCCGATTCACTTTGGTCGGCTCGCCGACGTTGGTTCTGGAGCCGGTTTCCCTGGAATTCCTCTGGCGATGCTCTCTCCTGAGCTTTTTGTCGAACTTATTGAATCGAACTTGAAAAAATCGACGTTTCTGTCGGAGGTCATTCGGTCTCTGGCTCTTTCCAATGTGACTGTCACGCGGTCTCGAATGGAAGACGTCCGAATCGATCCGGCCAGATTCGATTTCGTAACTGCCCGAGCCGTCGGTGCGTTCGAAAACCTCCTGTCATGGTCGACTGGTTCGCTTGCGGAGTCTGGAAAGCTCGTTCTTTGGGTCGGTGGCGAAGATGCCGCGCGGATCTCCGGAAGTTTGCAGTGGTCCTGGCGCGAGCCAATCCAAATTCCTGCGTCACAGAACCGATTTCTTCTCGTTGGCTCTCCGGAACGCCCGAAATAGCCGTCTCTGGGAAATCGTTCCACGTGGAACATACGGATTCCCGCGCTCATCTGAATTGTTCCACGTGAAACATATTGCATTGACAAAAAGTGTTCTGTTAGATTTGCGTTTCCACTGGGGGATTTCTTCTTGGCACGAATCGTAGCCATCACTAACCAAAAGGGCGGCGTTGGCAAGACCACAACCGCGGTAAATTTGGGCGCCTCTCTCGCAGCTTCTGAGAAGCGCACTCTGATCATTGACTCAGATCCCCAGGCGAACGCTACGAGTGCTCTTGGATTCCCCAAGGATCCCGCCCGCCGGACTCTCTATCAAAACTTGATATTGGGAGAATCGATCGAGCGTATCGTACTCGACGCGAAAATGGACCGCCTCGAGCTCGTGCCGTCCGACAAAAATCTCGTTGGAGCGGCCGTCGAGCTTGTCTCCATGGAGAATCGCGAATATCGGCTCAAGGAATCGATTGAGCGGCTGCGAGAGAGATACGCATACATCCTGATCGATTGTCCGCCATCTCTTGATCTACTGACGGTCAACGCTCTTGCCGCCAGCGATTCGGTCCTCGTTCCGATTCAGTGCGAATATCTTGCGCTCGAAGGCGTGTCCGAACTCCTAGATACGCTGATGCGCCTCCGGCGGACGATCAACCCATCGCTCGCCATCGAAGGCATCCTCCTCACGATGTACGACGACCGGACTACACTTTCCAAGCAAGTAGCTGCCGATCTTCGGAGTTTTTTCGGGACTCAAGTCTTTGAGACGGTCATACCCCGCAATGTCCGGTTGGCTGAAGCTCCAAGCCACGGCATGCCCGTGCTTTTCTACGACATTCATAGTAAAGGCGCAGAGAGCTATATCCAACTCGCCAAGGAGGTTATTGCAAATGCCCAGAAACGCGTTGGGCAAAGGATTGAGCGCGCTGATCAGGGAGCCGGAACCTCAGCCCCTGCCGCCTCCGCCGCAGCCGCCGGCGCAGGTGCCACCAGCGGCGCGCGCGGTGGGAGCGGCGACAGCGACAGCAGCAGCGCCGGCCCTCAGCCCGACTGAAGCGCTGCTTCAGGTCGATGTCGATCTGATCGACCCAAGTCCGTTTCAGCCGCGCACGCGCTTCCGCGAAGAGGCGCTTGAGGAACTGGCCCGGTCGATTCGCGCGAGCGGCATCGTGCAGCCGCTGGTTGTGCGTCGCGTCGGCCGTCGCTATCAGCTGATTGCAGGCGAACGGCGCTGGCGAGCGGCACAGCGAGCAGCGATGAGCCGAGTTCCGGCAGTCGTGCGCGACGTCCGCGACGACATGGCGCTCGAGATGACGCTGGTCGAAAATCTCCAGCGCGAAGATCTCAATCCGATTGAGCAGGCGCGCGCCTTTCAGCGCCTCGTCGACGAGTTCCACCTCACGCAGGAAGAGGTGGCCGATCGCACCGGCAAAGATCGCGCGACCATCGCCAATTCCGTGCGGCTGTTGCGCCTGGAAGACCCGATTCAGGAGCTACTCGAAGAGGGCCGACTCTCGGCTGGCCACGGCCGCGCCCTGCTTGCGGTCGATGATCCGAAAGAGCGGCTGGAACTCGCTCGCCGCATCGCGCGCGGCGGCATGACGGTGCGCCAGCTCGAGCGTCACGTTGCCCGCGCCAGCCGCGCAAAACCGAATCGTCAACCCGTTGCAATTGACCCCAACACAAAATGGGCGATTGAAGAATTGCAGCGCAAATATGGCACGAAGATAGCGATTTATCCTCTGCGTCCGGGCCATCCCGGCCATTTAGCTTTTGAATACTACGACGCAGCGGATCTCACGCGCCTCTACGACCAGTTGATGAGAGAATAGAAACAGAGTCCGAGGCATTCCGTGGCATTCAATTGGTTTGACCGTAAGCGGCAGGAGCCGTCCGAATGGACCGGCTTCCTCGAGCGCGGCGTCAAAATCGACGGCAAGCTTGAGACGACCGGCACGTTCCGCATCGACTCCGTGATGAAGGGAACCCTCGTTTCCGAAGACGCGCTGATTTTGGGCGAACACGCGATCATCGAAGGTGAAATCGTCGCCAACCGAATTGTCATTTCAGGCCGATTTGACGGGACGATTCGCGCGAAGGGCAAAGTAGAAATTCAGACGAGCGCCATCGTCACCGGCGAGATTCACAGCCCCTGCGTCGTCATAGAAGCAGGCGCAATTTTCGACGGCCACTGCCACATGCCTGCTCCCGCCGAACCCGCCAAGCCGGTCACCATTCCCATCCGCTCCGGGGTCGCGCAAGCCGGACGTTAGCTCGTCGCCAACTGTTGAGAGTATACCATAGAGTACACAGTAGGTCGGTTAATATGACTTGTCAGAATTTGCACGCCAAAGGGGCCTTAGCAGGCCCAAAACTACATTTTTTGCGCGTTATTCGACTATTAGTCGCAGGAATCTCTTCTTGCCAACGCGAAGTAGGTACTGGTACGGCCTCGAAAGGTCGAGCTCGCGTTTCACGTCGTCCACGCGCACGCCATCGATCTCTACGCCGCCCTGCTTGATCAGCCGTTCGGCCTCGCTGCGCGACGGGGCGGCTTTTGTTTCGACGAGAATCGCCGACAGTCGTTTCATGCCGTTGATTTGCAAGGCGAAGCGAGGCGCATCTTCGGGAGTTTCGCGCTTGCTGTAAATCCGGTCCCATTCTTCGCCGGCACTTCTTGCGGCGGTTTCGCCGTGGAACCCTGCGACGATGTTGTGGGCCAGCTCCATTTTCGTTTTTTTCGGGTGCAGGACGCCGGCGCGAACCTCTTCGCGCAGCCGCACGATCGTCGGCCAGGGAAAATCCGTGAGAAGCTCGTAGTAGGACCACATCAGCTCGTCGGAAATTGACATCAGCTTGCCGAACATTTCTCCGGGTGCTTCCGTGATGCCGACGTAATTGCCAAGGCTCTTCGACATTTTGCGCTCGCCATGGAGCCCGACGAGAATCGGCATCGTGAGTACGGTTTGCGGCGAGGGCAGCCCGTATTCGCGCTGGATATCGCGATGCACGAGCATGTTGAATTTTTGTTCTGTGGCGCCCAGTTCGACATCGGACTTGAGCATCACGGCATCGAAGGCGGTGAGCAGCGGGTAGAGCAGCTCGTGCACTGAAATTGGCTGGCTCTTGTCGAGGCGCGAACGAAAATCTTCGCGCTCGAGCATGCGCGCAAGTCGATAGTGACCGCACAGTCGCACGACGTCGTAGCTCGACATTTTCCCGAGCCATTCGCTGTTGTAGCGAACCTCGGTTTTTTCGCGATCGAGAATCTTGTAAACCTGCTGGAGATACGTCTGCGCGTTGGCGTCGACTTGCTCGCGTGAAAGCGGCGGGCGCGTCTCGGATTGTCCGGTGGGATCGCCGATCATCGCCGAGAAATCGCCGATCAGGAAAATCGCCGTATGGCCCATGTCCTGAAAATGTTTCAGCTTACGAAGGACGACTGTGTGTCCCAGGTGAATATCGGGAGCGGTCGGATCCACGCCGAGATAAACGCGCAGCGGCTTGCCGGACTTGGCCGATTGCTCGAGCTTCGACTTCAGCTCGTCCTCGCGGATGATTTCCGCCGAACCTTTTTTCAAGTACGAGAATTGTTCGTCAACCGGCTTGAAAGCTGCAGCAGCCACCTACGTATTCTCCAAGAATAAGGCACCGAAAAAGCGAGATGCGCCAGTCTAATTGCTGCGCTGTCTGTAGTCAAAGTGCACAGGAGGAAGTAGGTGCCTTGGGCAATCCTAATTTAATCAAAGCGGTTTCTGTCGTTTTTAGTGACAAATCGTGTCGACTATCCATGTCAATGGCCCGTTCCCTTTCGTAACATTCTCGGAGCCGAGCCAAAAAGTCAGCGTAAGTATCTGAGACTTCAATATGATACGCGCCTTGTGCCTTATGCCTAACCGGCGAGCGCAGCGCTGGCCACTGATCTGCTCCTTCCAGGGTACCTATCCGGCAGGGACACGCGTTTCAAATGCCCCAGCTACCGAACTCTAAGGAGAAAGAAAACAATGCGTAGGAGAGAGAAAGGCTTTTCGCTTATCGAATTGCTGATCGTCGTGGCGATCATCTTGATCATCGCGGCCATCGCAATTCCCAACCTGATTCGCGCACGTATCGCGGCGAACCAGTCATCGGCTGCAGCGTCTCTGCGTACTCTGGCCAGCGCT
>DASPUN010000082.1:0-5143 GCA_035622875.1 Candidatus Acidiferrales bacterium | reverse complement strand
CCTTCCAGCGGATCGACCGCGATGTCGACAGCCGGATACTGGTGGTGGCGATCGCGGGATGCCAGGCCGACTTTCTCGCCGATAAACAGCATCGGCGCCTTGTCGCGCTCGCCTTCGCCGATGACGATCGTACCGTCCATACCGACGGTGTCCATCTCGGTGCGCATGGCTTCCACTGCGACTTTGTCCGCTTTGTGGCGGTCGCCGAGTCCCATCGTTCGCGCCGATGCGATCGCAGCGCGCTCGACGACGCGCAAGTATTCAAGGCTCAATTCCTGTTCCATGAATCCGCTCCGTACTTTGAACTATTTTCCGCGCAGAAAGGTTCTGGTTAGTTCCACGGCAGGAGGGTATACCACGCATGCGAACAAACGGAAAGCGTTCCCTGAAAGCGTGGTCACACGAACGCAGAAATTCCTGTAATCCGCTCGCCGATCACGAGCTTGTGGATGTCGTGCGTGCCCTCGTACGTGTACACGGACTCGAGATTGTTCATGTGCCGCATGATGCAGGCGTCGTCGACGATTCCATTCGCGCCCAGGATTTCCCGCGCCATCCGTGCCGTCTCGCGCGCCATCCAGACATTGTTCATCTTCAGCATCGAGATATGCGACGGATGTACGCGTCCCTGATCCTTCAGCCGGCCGGCCTGCAGAGCGAGGAATTGGGCCTTTGTGATCTCGGTGATCATCCAGACGAGTTTCTCCTGCACCAGTTGATGCGACGCGATCGGGCGATTGTCGAATTGCTTCCGCTGTTTTGCGTAACTGAGCGCCGCGTCGTAGCACGCCATCGCCGCGCCGATTGCGCCCCAACCAATGCCGTAGCGCGCCTGATTCAAGCAGGAGAGCGGCCCGCGCAATCCCACGACTCCCGGCAGTGCGTTTGCCGCAGGAATTTTGCAGCCGGTCATCGCCAACCCCGCCGTGACCGACGCGCGCAACGACTGCTTCCCGTGAATTGCCCAGGTCTTGAATCCGGGTGTGCCTTTCTCGACCAAGAAGCCGCGGACCTTGTCGTCTTCGCATTTCGCCCAGATCAGCGCAACGTCGGCGATTGTTCCGTTGGTGATCCACATCTTTTCGCCATCGAGGATGTAGCAATCGCCTTTCTTCACGGCGCGCGTGAGCATTCCCCCGGGATTCGAGCCGAATTGCGGCTCGGTCAACCCGAAGCACGCGATCGCCTTGCCTTGTTGCAGCAGGGGCAACCATTTTTCTTTTTGCGCGTCGGAGCCGAATGCGTGAATGGGATACATCACGAGTGCTGATTGCACCGAAACGAAGCTCCGCACGCCCGAATCGCCGCGTTCCAGCTCCTGCGTCACCAGGCCGTACTCGACATTCGACATTTCCGCGCAGCCGTAGCCCTGCAGATTCGCGCCGAAAAACCCGAGCTCCGCCATTTCGGGCACCAGCTCCATTGGAAACGTACCCTCGCGGTCGTGCTGCACGATGATCGGCAACACTTTTTCGTCTACGAATTGCCGCGCGGTCTTGCGCGCCAGCTTTTCTTCATCGCTCAAAAGGGAATCGAACTCGAGGAAATCCACGCCGGGAAATGAGGGCATCGGTTATCTCCCGCGGCATTCTACCGGACTTACATCACATCCCGCTACACGCCGCAAGTCGCCGAGCGCACGCGGAGCAGCATGCTCCTCTCTCTGTACGCCTCGCGACACCGTATGGTATCCTTGCTTCGTCTTCGGACCGCTCTCACACAGGAAGACACGCAGGCCGAACCCCGAGTTCTCAGGAAAGACACCGCAGCGGAGCAAGCATCGCCCGCATGGAGTGTCGCCGGCCAAGGGTAAATCGAGATTCCGGGAGAGCAGGAGTCAAATGTCGACACCAGCCGCGACACCAAAGACGCAAACGCTGCGCCTTGCCCATTCACCGGACAGCGACGACGCCTTCATGTTTTACGCACTCGCGACCGGCAAAGTCCGTCTCCCGGGCGTCAAATTCGAGCACATCCTTTCCGATATCGAATCGCTGAACCACGCCGCCCGCGAATCGAAGTACGAAGTCACGGCGGTCAGCTTTTACGGCTATGCCTTTGTGGCAGACAAATACGTGCTACTCGATTGTGGCGCCAGTTTCGGAGAAGGCTACGGCCCGATCGTCGTCGCAGCGCACCCAATCAGGAAAGACGATCTCGCCGGCCGCAAGATCGCGATTCCCGGAACGCTGACATCGTCCTATCTCGCGCTGAAGCTATTCGAGCCCAACGTCGAAACCGTCACGATGCCGTTCGACAAGATTCTTGACGCGGTGCAATCAAAAGAAGTCGAAGCCGGTTTGCTAATCCACGAAGGCCAATTGATGTTCCCGCAGATGGGACTTCACCGCGTGGTCGATCTCGGCCAGTGGTGGCAGGAGGCGACAGGTTTGCCGCTTCCGCTCGGGGCCAATGCGATTGTGCGCACGCTTGGGACGGAAATGGGACTTCAAGTGGCGCGCGTGATTCGCGATAGCGTCAGTTACGCCATCGAGCATCGCGACGCCGCCGTCGAATACGCCATGCAGTTCGCTCGCGACATGGACCCCGTCCTCGCCGACAAATTCATCGGCATGTATGTCAATCACTGGACCCTCGATTATGGCGAAAAAGGCCGGCAGGCTGTCCGCGAATTCATGTCCCGCGGTGCGGCGATCGGTCTCGTCCCGTCGTCGTTCAAGGTCGAATTCCTTTCAGCAGCTGCCTGACGCGGTTTGCCGCAGAACAACCAGTTAAGATTTGGTTCAGGTGTCCTCCCGTAAATAGCGGTTAGGAAATCTCTTGCATCTAGTAGCGGTAAATCCCTATTCGTCGTCGATATATTAGTGTTCTCTAATGCGCTCGCCTCACTCATCGATCGACAACGCAGACGGTTCGCACAGCGGCTCTTTGCTTCGGAGCATAGTTTCCGCTGCGGCGCCAAGTCGGCTCGGCGGACGTCGCGGCTCTGGCCTTCGCGGGTACACGCGAAACTCCCGGCATCGCAAAAATTCAATTCCGCACTGGGTGGTTCTGACCGTCGCGGCAGGCATGTTCGCCGGACTTGTTTTCGTCGGTTTCTTCGCGCACTAGCTCTCAAATTCTCACGCGCTATTGACGCAAAGCTCGTTTCCACGGACCATAGACTCACGCGCCGAAAGTGCGCATGAGGGTGGGATGGAACGGATTCTCTCGACATACCGCTACGTCAACCAGACGCTGGGACCGGACCTGCTCGCCTCGATCGCCAAGGCCGATATTCCCGCGATCGAGCTTTTCTGCGGTGCCGGACATTTTGGCTACGCCTCATCCCAGACCGTGCGCGAGTTCGGCGGCTGGCTGCGCGAACATGGACTCAAGCTGCAGTCGCTCCACGCGCCGACCGAACGCGGCTCCGGCGTGGGGCGGGGAACCGGCGTCCCGATCTCGATTTCCGATCCCGAGCGCATCCGGCGCGTCGACGCCGTTGACGAGGTGAAGCGCGCGCTCGAAGTTGCCGAAACGGTGCCATTCCAATATCTCGTGCAGCACATGGCCTCGAGTCGCCAGCCCGCCGACTCGCGCAATTTGGACGCGGCTTTCAGCTCGCTCGAGCATCTCGCGCTCTTCGCCAAGCAGCGCGGCGTCACCATCGCCATCGAAAACACTCCCAACGAATTCTGCTCCGCCGAATCGCTCGTGCAATTCGTCAAACAGACCCGCCTGCACGATCTGCGGTTCTGTTTCGATATCGGTCATGCCCACATTGGCGAGGGCGTTGCCGCCGCTCTCGAGCTGATGCGTGATCGCGTCGTCACCGTGCACCTCCACGACAATCAAGGCGAAAAGGACGAGCACCTCTTGCCGTACGAGGGGACCATCGACTGGGATGCGGCGCTCGCAGCCTTGGCCGGCGCGCCGGAATCGCCCGCGCTCGTCCTCGAACTCAAAGAGCGTGCACCTGGTGCTCCTTCGCTCGATCAGATTCGCGCTGCATTCGACAAGCTCGAAAAGCATCTCGACGAAAAAGGCGTCAGCGCCGCCCGCACGTGACACGTCCCGGATGGATAAGGCTTCCATGTAGCGCCGCGGCCTTCAGCGCGGCACGGTTCGCCGTGGCGCTTCAATTGAAATCATGAAAGTTTTCACGTTCTGAAAGCGATGGCACAAGAATCTCAGGCTCCCATTCCCGTTATCACAGTCGACCACGCCGGCGAGCACGCTGGACGCGCCGTCACGATTCGCGGCTGGCTCTACAATCTCCGCGAATCAGGAAAGTTGCTTTTCCCGATTTTCCGCGACGGCACCGGCGTGATCCAAGGCGTTGTCTCGCTCAAAGAACATCCGGACGCCTTCGCCGCACTCAAAGGACTGACGCAGGAATCGAGCGTCATCGTCACAGGGAAAATTCAAGCCGAACCGCGCGCTCCCGGCGGCTACGAAATCCACGTCCACGCCGCTGAAGTCGTCCAGCGCGTGCCGGAATCCGATCCTTATCCCATTCAACTCAAAGAGCACGGCGTCGATTTTCTTCTCGATCATCGGCACCTCTGGATTCGCACTCCGCGCCAGGCCGCGATTTTGCGCATTCGCGCCGAAGCGATTCGCGCCGCGCGCAATTTCATGGACGGGCAGGGCTACACGCTCACCGACGCTCCGATCTTCACGCCCGCGGCCTGCGAAGGCACCACGACGCTTTTCGAAGTCAACTACATCGACGATCAGAAAGCCTATCTCACACAGTCAGGACAGCTTTACGTCGAAGCGACCGCTGCCGCGCTAGGGAAGGTTTACACATTTGGTCCCACGTTCCGTGCCGAAAAATCGAAGACGCGCCGCCATCTTACTGAATTTTGGATGCTCGAGCCCGAGGCTGCGTACGCGCACCTGGAAGACATGATCCAGCTGGGCGAAGGGCTCGTGAGCGCCATGGTGCAGTCGGTGGTTCAGCATCGCGCGACCGAGCTCGCCACGCTGGACCGCGATGTGTCGAAGCTCGCGAAAGTCACCCCGCCATTTCCGCGCATGAGTTACGACGAAGCCGTCGAAGTCTTGCAGAAAGCCGGCAATCCCACGAAATGGGGCGACGATTTCGGCGGCGACGAAGAAACGCTCATCTCGAAATCATTCGACAAGCCGGTCGTAATTCACCGCTATCCCGCCGCGATGAAGGCGTTCTACATGG
>DASPUN010000081.1:0-24433 GCA_035622875.1 Candidatus Acidiferrales bacterium | reverse complement strand
CTTCGACCTACCCGAGCAGATCGGTTTGGTCCTTCTGACTCCGGGACCTTCGGAATTGTTGCGCCCTGTGGTCGAGTCACTTCAAGCACAAGGAAGGATGGTGCTTTGGGAGGCGACCTGTATCGAGGAAGCCAAGATGGGAGAGGAACTCGGCGTCAGCGGGCTGGTGGCAAAGGGCCACGAGTCGGGGGGGCGGGTTGGCGAAGAGACCACCTTCATTCTCCTACAGCGCTTTCTGCGGGCCAGTGCGCTGCCTGTGTGGGCCCAAGGAGGAGTCGGGCTTCACACAGCAGCGGCGTGCTACGTAGCCGGTGCGGCCGGTGCTGTTCTAGATTGCCAATTGTGGCTGAGCCGCGAATCTCCCTTACCCGAAGCGGTGCAGACTGCCATTCGGCAGATGGACGGAAGCGAAACCGCATGCCTCGGAGGCGAATTGCGCCAAGGCTATCGGCTCTTCGCGCGGCCGGGGCTACCCCGCGTCGAGGAACTCCGCACGGCGATGACTTCATTGGCGAGTTCCGTCCATCCGCCGGCGGAAAAGATCTTGGCATGGCGCAGGGCCGTCTCAGAGCGAGTCGGCTGGTCGGAAAGGCATGTTTGGTTGCTCGGACAAGACGCTGCATTCTCGCCCGGGCTTGCCCATCGGTTTCGCACAACGCAAGCAATACTCGAGGGCTTTCGGGCTGCCATAGCGGCCCATGTGAAGACCGCACAGGCCGTCAAGCCCCTCGACCAAGGGACGCCGCTCGCTGTTTCGCACCGCACCCGCTATCCCATTGTCCAAGGCCCAATGACGCGAGTCAGTGACACGCCGGCGTTCGCTCGGCGCGTCGCCGATGGCGGAGCTCTTCCCTTTTTGGCGTTGGCTCTGATGAGAGCGCCAGAGGCCGACACTCTGCTGAAAAACACACGCCAGCTACTGGGCGAGAAATCATGGGGCGTAGGCATCTTGGGATTTGTTCCGAGCGAACTTCGTCAAGAGCAGCTCGAAATGGTGCGCCGCTACCGTCCTCCTTTCGCTCTGATTGCCGGCGGCCGTCCTGACCAGGCCCTTGAACTCGAGCAAGAGGGCATTGCCACCTATCTGCACGTACCTTCGCCCGGCTTGCTAGACATGTTTGTCGACAGTGGCGCACGAAGATTTGTGTTTGAAGGGCGGGAATGTGGAGGCCATGTGGGTCCGCGTTCCAGCTTTGTATTGTGGAACTCCATGATGGACGTGCTCCTACGGCGCTTGCCAGATCGCGAACTGGCCAAATGTCATGTGTTATTTGCCGGCGGAATTCACGATGCCATGTCGGCGTCGATGGTAGCGGCCATGGCGGCGCCGCTGGTCGAGCGCGGCGTCAAGGTGGGAACTCTGTTGGGCACTGCCTATCTGTTCACCCAAGAGGCGGTCGAGGCAGAAGCCATCTTGCCAGGCTTCCAACGTGAGGCTACGCAGTGCACGCGAACCGTGCTTGTCGAAACTGGGCCTGGCCATGCCATTCGTTGCGTCCCAACGCCCTATGTCGACTTCTTTGAATGTCAGAAACAGCAGTTGGTCGCCAGCGGACTTCCGTCAGAACAGATACGTCTTGCGCTTGAGCAACTCAACATCGGCCGATTGCGCATTGCCTCTAAGGGGCTGGCTCGAAATGAAGAAGATCGAGGAACGGTGGCGGCCCAGCCGCTGGTGCGGTTCTCGGAACAAGAGCAACGGCAAGACGGAATGTACATGATTGGTCAGCTCGCCGCCCTGCGGGACGGCATCTGCACGATCGCACAGTTGCACGCTGATGTCTGTGTCACTGGGACTGAACGATTACTCGGTGTTTCTCCGCTGCGTGAAACCGTTCTCGGAGAGCAGAGACAATCCCCTCCGTCCGACATCGCCATTATCGGCATGGCTTGCGTGCTGCCGAAGGCGCCTGGACTAGAGACCTTTTGGGAAAACATATGGGACAAGGTGGACGCAATCAGCGAAATTCCCGCCGAGCGCTGGGACTGGCGAAGATATTACGACCCGGACCCCAAAGCGCGAGACAAGGTCTACTCGAAATGGGGCGGATTCGTTGACGAGATACCCTTCGACCCGATGCGCTATGGCATACCGCCCAATACCATTCCCTCGATTGAGCCTCTCCAACTGTTGACGCTCGCCGTCGCTCACGCGGCTCTGACTGACGCTGGTTACTCCGATCGTCCATATCCTCACGAACGAGCGTCGGTGATTCTCGGCGCCGGTGGTGGAGGCGCCGATCTGGCGCAGAAATATTCGGTCCGGGCAGCTCTTCCAACTTACTTGGAAGATCAAGCAGCGAAAGACGTGCACGGCCTCCCGGAATGGACCGAGGACAGTTTCCCCGGGATTCTCGTCAACGTCGCAGCGGGACGTGTCGCGAATCGCTTTGACCTGGGAGGTGTGAATTACACCGTCGACGCGGCCTGTGCGTCGTCGCTCGCCGCGATCTACCAGGGTGTCATCGAGCTGGAAACAGGGTCGAGCGATCTCGTAATCGCGGGTGGCACGGACACGATGCAAAACCCCATGGCATATCTGTGCTTCAGCAAAACTCCCGCGCTTTCGCCGCGAGGTCGTTGTCGCGCTTTCGATGATACGGCCGACGGCACGGTGATCGGCGAAGGCGTTGCCATCGTGATCCTGAAACGCTTGGCGGATGCGGAACGAGATGGAGACAGAATATATGCGGTCATTAAAGCGATCGCGGGCTCTAGCGATGGTCGCGACAAATCTCTGACAGCGCCACGCCCCGAGGGCCAAATCCGCGCGCTGACACGCGCCTATGCGAAAGCACAAATTTCCCCGGCTACGGTTGAGTTGATCGAAGCCCACGGCACCGGCACGGTGGCGGGCGATCAGGCCGAGATGCAAGCGCTCAAGCACATATTCGAAGCCTCGGGGTCCTCACAACAGGTCTGCGCGGTCGGTTCTGTGAAGTCTCTAATCGGTCACACCAAATGCACCGCCGGAGTGGCAGGCCTCGTCAAGGCTGCTCTTGCGCTCCACCACAAAGTGCTTCCTCCAACCGCGGGCGTGCAAAAGCCGAATGAAAAAGTGCGGTTCTCAGAGAGCCCCTTCTATGTGAACTCGGAGGTGCGGCCTTGGGTGCGCAAGAATGATCAACCGCGGAAAGCCGCGGTCAGCGCGTTTGGATTCGGAGGCACCAATTTCCACGCAGTCCTAGAAGAATACGCTCCAGAGGCTGAGAACCGAGGCGGCCAGGCGCCCCGGGACCGGTGGCCCGCCGAACTGCTGGTGTGGAGCGCCGCCACGCGGCCGGAGCTCGTCGCCGCACTCACAAAACTGGAGCAGGCTCTATCGGGGGGTGCAAAACCCGAGTTGCGCGATCTGGCTTGGTCGCTCTGGCGGGTCGAAAGCAAACGAATAGTGCCGCATCGCGGCCAGCCGCGACTGCGACTTGCGATCGTTGCGACGTCTCTTGCCGACCTACAAGAGAAACTCGCTTCGGCTCGTGAGCAGTTGCGTGAATTCCATTCTCAGACTGTTCGAAACCCACGCGGGATCTACTTCTTGGAACAGTCAACAGGGACCGAACCTGCCGTCGCCTTTCTCTTTCCAGGACAGGGATCCCAGTACACGGGCATGTTGGGAGACCTTGCGCTGCACTTCAACGAAGTCCGCGAGCGCTTCGAGACTGCCAATCGAGTCTTGCAGGCCGAGCTCGCGAGCCCCCTGAGTACCTATGTCTTTCCCCCGCCTTCCTTTGATCCACAGCAGCAACAGCGGCGGCAGAAAGAGCTCACTCAGACTCAGATTGCGCAACCCGCTCTTGGGGCTGCAAGCATGGGCATGTTTCGTTTGCTCGAGTCTTTGGGGGTTCGTCCTGGCTCCGTTGGCGGCCATAGCTATGGGGAATATGTAGCGCTGTGCAGCGCCAAGGCGTTCGATGAGGAAACCTTGTTTCGGATTTCAGAAACCAGGGGCCGCGTGATTGCCCACAGCGCACAATCCGAACTCGGCACGATGGCGGCCGCAGACGCCGACGGTCGATCGGTATCAGAAACGCTGGAAGGAATGGCCGAAGTCTGGATTGCAAACCTGAATTCTCCTCGTCAGACGACCATTTCCGGAACTTCCCTCGGCCTCGAGCGGGCCATGGAAAAACTGGAGGCGGCCGGCGTGCGTTGCCATCCGCTTCCGGTTGCCTGCGCGTTTCATTCGCCTTTGATTGCCGGCGCTCGGGATCGATTGGCTCAAGAACTATCGGAAGTGAAATTCTCGCTTCCCGAAATCGAGGTGTTCTCGAACTCGTCGGCCCAACCCTACCCACACGATTGCCGGACCTACGCAAGTCACTTAGCCGAACACCTAGTGCGCCCGGTTGATTTCGTCGGAATGATCGAAGCGATGTACGCCGCGGGAACGCGCATTTTTGTCGAGTTGGGTCCTCGCAACGTTTTGAGCGGGCTCACGGCTCAGATCTTGCATGACCGGGCTCACCTCACCATTCCGACAGACGCACCCGGCCGACCAGGTCTCGTGCAGCTCGAGCACGCTCTGGGGCAGCTGTACGCAGAAGGTGTGCCGGTCGAGCTCGATCGCCTGTTTCAGGGGCGCTCGGTACGCCATCACGATATTGACAACCTCGTCGAAGCGACGCGAGAACGTGCTTTGCCAGTCGGAGTGTGGATGATCAACGGCGGTCACGCGCGCCCCGCAAGCGGCTCCGCCCGATCCCAACAGCCCGATTCTTTCCCTCCGCAAGCTCCGGAGAGGGATGGGGTTGTGGCCAGTACGCAGCCACGGCCCAACGGTCGCCATGCGAAGGAACCGTCGCCCTCGGCGCCCTTGGTCGATTCAAACAAGGGGGGCGAAACGTCAACCTCGGTCGCGGCACGGTCGGCTTCGTCCAAGCCGGTTGCATCGGAACCGCAGCGCTACTTCCGACCGCGCGAAGCTAATGGTGATGGGGACGCTGTCTTGTTTGAGTTCAACCGTCTGATGAACCAGTTCCTGGTCACCGAGAAGGAGATCATGTTGTCTTACTTGCAGCGAGGAAACGGCCACCACGCGATGCCGGGGCTGTCGACTGGGTTCGACACACAGAGCGAAGGTATCGGAAAACACCTTGCGATCGCCGAGGAACCGTTCCCATCCCTCTCGCACCAAGTTCCCGCGGACGAATCGCTCCCTACATCTCCCGAGCCCGCCGCGCAAGCGCCGCCCGCGGCAGAGGCGTGCGTCCCGACCGTTGAACGACTGACGTCGGAGCTGTTGCGAATCGTAAGCGAGCGAACAGGCTATCCGAAACAGATGCTCGATCTGGATTCCGACATCGAGGCAGATTTGGGCATCGATTCCATCAAGCGAGTCGAGATACTCACGGCTTTCCTTCGGTGTTTCGCCTCGGCGGACCGCGCGGGCAGTCCCGGAATCGAAGAACTCACCAAAGCGAAGACCTTGCGCAGCATCATCGACCAAGCCCGCCAGCTCCTCGATAGCGTCAAGGAAAACAGAAACGAAGATCCGCCGGCGCATCCTGTTCCAGACCGGCCGGCGGCCTCTCCGAGCTCACGGCCCGAGTCGGACCAAATCTCCCGATTCTCGTTTGTGCTCACCGAAGCGCCGCCAAAGCCGGGGCCGGGGCGCGAGCTACCCGGATCCGTCGTCGTGGTCACCGATGACGAAAAAGGAGTCGCGCGCGTTTTCGTCGATCGATTGCAGTCGATGGGCCTGCCAGCGGCTCTGATCAAATCGGGGGAGCAAACGGGAAAAACCCGCGACGGCTACACGGCCGATTGGACGCGTCCGGAATCCGCGGCACAGGCAATCGAATTGATCCGCCAGACACAGGGAAAGATTGGCGGGCTAGTTCATCTGAATCCATTCCACTCGCAACTCGATCTGGCCGAAATGGAGCTTTCCGCCTGGAGGAAAAAATTCCACGAGGATGTGAAAGGCCTGTTCTATCTGGCACAAGCAGCGGCTCCCGATCTCATCGCTCAACCAAACAGCCTCTGCGGCTCGGTTATATCGATCGATGCGATGCAATCCCAAACGATGTCTTCTGCATTCCCCAGTCAAGGTGCGCTTCGTGGACTTTTGAAAACGCTGGCGCTCGAGTGGCCAAGCGTGCGCTGCAAAGTGGCTGCGTTTGAGACGAGTCAACCTGCAGCATCGATTGCAGATCAACTGCTGCAAGAAATCGCGGGGGGCGATCCAGAGGTGGAGGTCGGCTTTCACGGTGGTCGTCGTTTTGTGCTTCGTCCAGCCCCGACGCCATACCGGGCAGAAGATGCCAGGCAGGCATCGGAGCTCGATGCAAATTCGGTCGTCTTGATCACCGGCGGTGCACGCGGAATCACCGCAGAAGTCGCCTGCCGGATGGCTGAGTACAAACCGACTTTGCTCCTCGTCGGTCGAGCGGAGTTTCCCGAGGGTGAGGAACCTCGAGAGACCGCCGAGTGCAGTTCCCCAACCGAGCTCAAGGCGCGGCTCCTCGAGCAGATGCGCCGACGCTCCGCATCGATCACCCCTGCCGCGGTCGAAGCCGCCTACCGGCGATTGCTTCGCGAGCGCGACATGCGTGAAAGGGTTTCTGCCATGCGAAGAACCGGAGCCCGTGTGCAGTACTTTCAAGCCGATGTCCGCGACGAGTGCTCCATGAGAAACATTTTTGACGACATCTACCGCACCTACGGGCGTCTCGACGGAGTCGTTCATGGCGCCGGAGTGATAGAAGATAAGCTTTTGACAGAGAAGACCTCTGATTCCTTCGACCGGGTGTTTGACACCAAAATGGACGGTGCATTCCTTCTCAGCCGCCTGGTCCGCTCCGATTCGCTGAAATTCATGGTCTTCTTTTCGTCAATTTCGGGATGCTTCGGCAACCGTGGCCAAATCGATTATGCGGCCGCCAACGCCGGTTTGGACCATTTTGCTGCGTATCTGAACCAGCGATGGCCCGGGCGCGTGCTCTCGCTCGATTGGGGACCCTGGGACCAAGTGGGAATGGTTTCCGATCGCGTGCGCCAACTATTCCTGCGAACCGGCGTCGAGTTGATTTCGCCAGATGCGGGCGCGCGCGCCTTGGAGCGCGAAATGATCTACGGGAGCAAAGAAGATAGTCAGATCCTGCTCGGTCAGGGACCCTGGGGATCTTTCGTCCCGCGTCCTTCCAGCGTGCCTCACATGGACGCAGCAAGCGCAGAAACCATTGTCGTCTCCCTGCACGGTTCAGAGCCGCAAGGGATCGCCCGTGTGACTGCGAACGGCGTTTGATTGGACCCACGATGAGTGACACCTTTTCAACACACTCGAACGATCCCGCCGACATTGCCATCGTCGGTATGGCTTGCGTTTTCCCGGGCGCCCGGGATCTACAGACCTACTGGGAAAACATCATTTCCAAGTTCGATGCAGTCAGCGATCCACCCGAAGATTGGGAGACGGAGCATTTCTATGATCCCAATTCGACCGATCAGGATAATGACAGGACGTATGCCAAGCGCGGTGGCTATCTTGGAGACTTAGCCGAGTTTGATCCGCTCCAATACGGGGTGATGCCGAATTCGGTCGATGGCGGCGAGCCGGCACAGTTTCTGGCGCTGCGAGTTGCGCACGAGGCGTTGATGGATGCAGGTTACGGCAAGGAGGCGCCCGATCGGCAGCGCGTCAGCGTCATTCTCGGCCGAGCCACCTATTTAAATCGCGGCCATATGTCTCTGATTCAGCATACCGTCGTTGTCGACCAGACCCTGCGGATCCTCAAACAGCTTTATCCCGACTACACCGATCTCGAACTGAAGACGATCAAGCAGGCCCTCAAGGCAAACCTTCCTCCGTTTAACGCGGAAGTGGCGCCGGGCTTAGTCCCGAATATCGCAAGCGGGCGCATCGCAAACCGTTTCGACTTCATGGGCCCGAACTACACCATTGACGCCGCGTGCGCCTCCTCGCTGATTGCGGTGGAGCAGGGCATGAGAGATCTTCGTACCGGCAAGTCCAATTTGGCAATCGTGGGAGGCGTGCAGCCCTCAACTCCGGCGCCGGTCACAATGTTGTTCTGCCAATTGAATGCGATTTCAAGGAAAGGGCGCATCCGTCCTTTCGACAAAGATGCGGACGGGACCCTTCTCGGAGAAGGGATCGGGATGGTTGTACTCAAACGCCGCGAAGACGCCGAACGGGCCGGAGACCGGATCTACGCGCTGCTAAAGGGCGTAGGTATCGCCAGTGACGGCCGCGCTCTGGGACTGTTCGCACCGCGCGTCGAAGGCGAGGAACTCGCCTTGCGCCGAGCGTATGAAGAGGCCGGAGTCTCTCCGAACACCGTGGGGCTGATCGAGGCACATGGAACGGGGACGCCTGTGGGAGATGCCAATGAAATCGCGGCTCTCACGCGCGTTTTTGGAAATCGTCAACAAGGCCGGATCCC
Source organism: Candidatus Acidiferrales bacterium (assembly GCA_035622875.1). Classification (GTDB taxonomy): domain Bacteria; phylum Acidobacteriota; class Terriglobia; order Acidiferrales; family UBA7541; genus Palsa-295. Next base: position 16,031 of record DASPUN010000081.1, on the reverse strand, counting down.
GTCGTGCGCTGTCGGAACCGTGAAATCAATGATCAGCCATCTCATCCCTGCGGCGGGAATCGCCGGACTGATAAAAACGGCCTTGGCGCTGTATCACCGAGTCCTTCCGCCAACGCTGCACGTCGAAACACCCAATCCCAAACTGGAGCTGGAGAAAACCCCTTTTTACATCAATTCGGAAACGCGTCCTTGGATCCACGGTCACACCAGCCCGCGGCGCGCGGGGGTAAACGCGTTCGGCTTTGGCGGCATTAACGCTCATGCGGTGATGGAAGAATATCCCGCAGCCCGCCCAGCCGATTTGACATTTCAACGGCGATGGCCGAGCGAGCTGTGCGTCGTTCAGGGGGCCTCGCGTGCAAGCCTGATTGAGGAATGCGAGCGCGTCGAAAGATTCGCGTCTTCCCAACGGAAAACCGAGCTCCGCGACATCGCCTACACTCTGAACGCGCAACTCACCGAGGGCACAGCCCGGCTGGCTGTGATCGCGTCCTCTCCCAAGGAACTCGGCGAGAAACTCAGACACGCACTTTCCGAACTGCGTAGGCCGGAGTGCTCCGTCATGCGGGACAATGGTGGGATTTATTTCTTTGAAGAGCCGCTCGCAAAAAACGGAAAATTGGCGTTCGTTTTTCCCGGAGAAGGCTCGCAGTACGTCGGCATGCTCTCTGAGCTGTGCGTTCACTTTCCACAGACGCGGGCATGGTTTGACTTAGTCGACCGATCCTGCGTCAAAAAGGGCCGCGAGCGCTTGCCAAGCCAGGTGATTTTTCCGCCGCCGTTATGGGTCCCCGGCGAAGGCGTAAATCCCGAGCTTTGGCAGATGGAGGTCGGCCCCGCGGCTGTGCTGACCGCCAATCACGCCATACTGTCCCTGGTCAATCAACTGCAGATCCGCCCCGATGTCATGCTCGGCCATAGCACCGGCGAGTATTCGGCACTGGAGGCCGCTGGCGTGTTCCGGTTCGCCAGTGAAGATGCGCTCATGCAATCCACCATGACGCTTGACGAAACATATCAGACTTGGTGCATTCGAGACGGAAGTCCTCAAGGAATCCTTCTGGTTGTCAGCGGAATCGATCCTAGCACCATACTCTCCCTGGTCGAGCAGAAGCGCGACGATCTCTATCTGGCGATGGACAATTGTCCTCATCAAGTCATCCTTTGCGGGAGCCGGGCCTCGATCGAACAAGCCGCGCAGGAACTGCGGAGCAAGGGGGCGATTTGCTCCGAGTTGCCATTCCAACGCGCTTATCACACCCCTGTTTTCCAACCCTTCTGCGTCGAGCTGGAACGCATTTTTTCCAACCTTCCGACGCACCCTCCGCGTTGTGAACTCTACTCGTGCGCAACGGCTCAACCATTCCCCACGGACCCATGCGAGATTCGAACGCTGGCATTTGAGCAGTGGGCAAGGCCGGTGCGTTTCCGCGAGACCATCGAAGCCATGTACAAGGCCGGTGCGCGCCTGTTCCTGGAGGTAGGGCCAAGGGGCAACCTCACGGCTTTCATTGATGACATTCTGTCGACACGGCCCCGTGTCGCCGTCGCCGCAGACGTTCCTCATCGATCAGGCATCACGCAGTTGAACCACATGTTGGGTCTGCTTTCGGCCCACGGCGTTGCGATGCAACTGGGCCCGTTGTACACACATCGGGCGGCCCATGCACACTCGCGTGAAGGAACCGACGATCGTGCCGAAGGGCGCAATGGCACGCATCGCTCAGTCCCGTTGGCAATGGGTTTACAGACTCTTCGTCTGCCAGCGGATTTCTCACTCCCGGGGTCGGAGACGCCATCTCAGGCGAGCGCAGTCAGGTCCGACCTGGTCACGGCCGGCCAGGAGACCTCCGGGTCGCGCGACGCTTCCTCAGCCCTAGCGGTCTTCGGAAAAGCGATGGCGGAGAAAGCGGCGGGGACCACACCAAAACCCAATGGTCACAACGGCTCGAACCGCTCAGCCAACAAGCCGGAAAAGGGAGCAGAGGCGTCTCTCGGAATCGTTGATACGCGGGACACGGACTTTCCCTCCGAGGTGATGCAGCAGCATTTGCGAACGATGGAGCAATTTCTCGAAACCGAAAGGGCCGTCCTCCAGGCTTATTTCGACGCCGGACGCGGTGTGTCGCCTCACCGCGAGGGCACACCGGATGCGCCTAATTCCTCTGCAGAATGGACGTTTCCAGATGTCGCTCGAATGCCCGCACCTTCTGCTAATAAAAACATTCTCCCCGAGGCGAATCCCGAAACCCTCACACCGGAATCCACGCTGCATCAGTCCGCGCCCGAGACCCCAGCCGACGGTTGGGCCCGTGAGAACCTCGGCGAAACCCTGCGACAATTGATTGCCGAGAAAACCGGCTATCCGCTCGAGATGATTGAACCGACGGCCGACCTCGAAGCCGATCTCGGGATCGATTCCATTAAGCGACTGGAAATTCTGGGCGCGCTGAACAAACTCACTGGTTTCCCGCGAGCCGAAGACATGGATCGAGTGGCGAAGTTGGGCACGATACGGGGTATCGTGGCATTGGCGGCTGAACTCGTGAGCATACCTGCGTCCGCCGCAAATCGACCGATTCCAGCGGGCACAACGCCTTCAGCGCTCCCGCTCCTCAGCGAGCCATCAATCCACGGCGACCAACTAAGCGCCATCGTCCGATTCAGCCTGGACGAGCACCCGTTCCTTCGGGACCACACACTTGGTGAGCCTGCTTGCGATCACGACGCCGACCTGACCGGCTTGCCGTTCGTGCCCCTCACCTTCAGCATGGAAGTAATGGCCGAAGCCGCGGCTGCTTTGGTTCCTGAAAGAGTTGTCGTACGCATGGAAAACATACGTGCCTCACGCTGGATCATGATCGACCGAGAAGACACGCGTGTGCATGTCGTGGCCAAGCGGTCGGACGCGTCAGGGACTCGCGTCGATGTTCGAATGCAGGCAATGCCAGATCCTTCCTTGCACGCGAATCGCCCGCGCATCACCCTGGCAGAAGCGACGGTGGTGCTAGCAACGAGCTATCCCGAGGCTCCCGAGGCTCCGGCGTTCGACCCTACCGACGCACGGCCATCGAAGTGGAGCCACAGAGAACTCTACGGCGGTGCCATGTTTCACGGCCCCTGTTTGCAAGCCGTCAAGTCCATCGAGCGCACCAGCAAGAGTCTCATGGAAGGAACGCTCGAGGCCTTGCCGAAACAGAAGCTGCTTCGCGCTACGTCCGATCCACACTTCCTGATTGGTCCCGTGATTCTGGATGCCGCTGGCCAAATCGTGGGGTACTGGGCGCTGGAACATTTCAATTCGAGTTCCGAAGACTTGCCGTTTGAAGTTCTGCCATTTGAAATTGTGGCGGTCGAAATGTATGGACCGGATCTGGGTGAAGGGGAGCGTGTAAGGTGTCGTGCACATATTTCCCTTCCCGGCGACTCGCAAATCCGCTCGAACATCGAACTGATCAGTCCCAGCGGGCGGCTACACAAGCGAATCCTGGGCTGGAGACACAAGCGCTTCGATGTTCCAGACCGGTTCTACAGGGCACTTCGAGCCGCCCGCAAAAATCTTCTTAGCACACCTTGGCCAGGGCTTGCGAGCGGGTGCTCCAACTCGACTGAGCTGTTTTGCTGCCGATCTCAAGGACTTTCCAGTGAGTCGCTGCAATCGAATGGCGGAATCTGGCACCGGGTTCTGGCGCACATCGTGTTGACCCATGCCGAGCGAACCACGTGGAGGAATCTAGAGGGCGGCGAGCGGCGGCGGATCGAATGGGTTTTAGCGCAAACAGTCGAAAAGGATGCCGTTCGTATGCTGCTCGCGCAACGCCAAGGAATCGAGCTGTCTCCCGCGGAGATCGAACTCGCGCAGCAGGACAATGGGCGAACCGTCGTGCACTCCGTCAGGGGTCGCCCGCTTGCAACGACAGTCTCTGTGTCTGTGGCGCAGGCGGGTGACATGTGGGTTGGTGTCGCCTGGGATGACCAGCAAACGATGGACGTGGCTGTGTGCTTCAAGCCTTTGGGTCCGTCCGGAAATGGTCTCCACAAACTAGCGCTGCATCCAGAAGCGCAAGAGGTCCTTGCGAAGCTGTCTTCTTCCGAGCTTGAGGAATGGAACCTGCGTTTGTCGTGTGCGCAAGATGCAGTGGGGAAAGTTCTAAGAAAGTCTACGTCCGGAGAACTGCAGGACGTAATCATTCGGCGGCTCGACAGGACAACCGGTTCGGTCGAGATGACGTGGGACGCAAAACAAGGAACCTCGATGGACCCATGCGGCGTGGCACACACTCACGCAGAAGACGGCTGGGTGACGGCGACTTCAATCGTGGCGCAGCGCGCTCGGGCGCGAAGTGCTGGGATGGCGTAGTCTTCTCATTCAGGAAGGGTCGCCTATGCGCTTCTCAATCGTGCAGTTATGTCGCTGACATCGTTTAGCCGACACAATTCCCCGTCGCGCACTGAGCTTCGTTCTCCGGGGATTCTTTTCTTATGAGCAAAATCGGCGTCTTTGTTTCTTGTGCAACGGGTCATCTGAACCCAACCATCGCGCTGTGTCGGGAGCTTAAGCGACGCGGCCATGACGTGACGTTCTTCGGCGTCGCCGACGCACTCGAGAAGGTGACAGCCGCCGGACTCGGCTACATCTCTCTCGGCGAGAAGGACTATCCGCTGGGGACGACGTCGCTCGCGGCGCGACAATTGGGTGAACTCTCCGGGAATGCTGCCAGAAGGTTTACCTATCGTCACCTGCAGCGCATGGCGGCGTTGTCGTTTGAGCATGGTTTGCCTGCCGTGCGAGAAAGTCACATCGACTTGATCTTGGTAGACCAGATCGAACCGGCCGGACCGACCATTGCCAATCACCTGGGAGTGCCGTATGTGACCATAGCCACCGGAGGCCTTACGAATCGGGAAATCGGTGTGCCGCCGATTACCGTGGGTTGGGCATACGGCGGCGGGTTGTGGAAGGCCGTGCGAAACCGGCTGGGCTATGCGCAGCTAGACCGGGAGACGAAAACGATTTCGAAGTACGTCAACCAGTGGCGGCGACGCTGGAAGCTTCCTCCGTACCGCACGATCGACGAGACCTTGTCCCCACTTGCGCAACTCAGCCAGGAACCCTTTGAATTCGAGTTTCCTCGACAACGCCTGCCTCAATGCGTGCATTTTCTAGGACCGTTTATTGACGTTTCCGCTCGCAAGAGTACTCCCTTTCCGTGGAACCGCCTGACAGGCGAGCCGCTTGTCTACGTCTCGATGGGAACGCTTCAGAATCGCAATGCCCGCGTTTTCCAGTGCATTGCGGAGGCGTGCCTGGGATTCAGTGTCCAGCTTGTAATGTCGATGGGCGGGGGTGGGTTAGGTCTCGCCGAACTTCCCGGAGCGCCGCTGATAGTCGACTACGCTCCCCAGTTAGGCTTGCTCAGCAAGGCCGCCTTGACGATTACGCACGCGGGCCTCAATACGGTGATGGAAGCACTTTCGCGAGGCGTGCCGATGGTCGCCATTCCGGTCGCCAGTGATCAGCCGGGCGTGGCCGCCCGCGTCGCCCGAATTGGCGCAGGAGAAGTCGTCCCCCTGTGCCACCTCGATGGCGCTCGGTTGCGTACATCGATCGAACGAGTTCTTCACAACGAGTCGTTCAAACAACAAGCCGTCCGCTTTCAAAAACTGCTTCGAAACTACAAAGGCGCAGCAGGCGCGGCAGACGTAATCGAACGGGTTGCCGTTACTGGCAGGGCTGTTGATTGGGAACCGCCACTATACCGATCGGCAGCCGCATGAAACGCAAACACCGAGCCGAGAGACAGTACCGCGAGCCATCGTGACCTTTGGTTGGCCACGGCCGGAACAAAGGTATTCGGCCCCTGCGTCGCTTCACGGGGCGCCCGGCGGCCTCATTCGCCGTAGCCGTATCTTTGCAAGTACGGTTCGAGGCGCCTACACATGTTCTGAAATGTGGCCGAAGCTTCCGGGAGCAACGGCGGATTGCGGCGCTCGACCAGATGTGCGTAGGATCGGTTCGGTTCCGGCGGCAATTCGAGAAAATCGAGCAGTCGGGTTATCCAAGAATCGGGGGATGCGCAAAGGTCCTCATACCGCACCGAACAGATGTCCGTTGCTGGCACCAAGTCAATATTTCGCAGAAAATACTGAAGGGCCACTTCAATGGGTTGCCCGAGGGATTTTTCGACCGCACGAGGCGAGAGCATGGATTTCGCGCTCTCCAGCAGTTGGGGCTCCCGGAACAGTCTTTCGTACCACGGAGCGATCAGCGCCATATAGCTGTTGCGCTTCTCAAGCGCACTGCGCAGTCCGCGGATCTGTGAATTGAGCACCCACAACGGATGGCGGTGAATAAAGATAAATCGACTTTGTGGGAGGCTCCTCTTGATGTAGGCGAAATTCGACATGTCCCACGGGTTCTTCAAAAGCATCCATCGGTTTCGGTCCGACGTGTATTGAACTTTCTTGCAGAGCTCCAGGAACCTTGCCAGGTTATTGGGTAACAGCTGCGGGCGGTCGTTGAGCGCGATCGCAAATCCGTACTCTTCGGGCAAGTCCGGCCTGACGCGCGCGCCGTCGTAGGCACGGCTTCGGGCGCCGGCCTTTTCGAGCCTCTGCTCTACATCCTGGAGTGCCTGAGCAGAGCGGCGGCTCACGTGATCATCCAGGATGCTGTCATAGGCGAGAACGTGGTAAGTAGTCACCACATTGAAGTGCCCCGATTCGGCCAGCATGTTGTACAGGAGAGTTGTGCCCGATCTGTGAAGGCCGATGATGAAGACCGGGCGGAACGACACATCGCGAATGAGGTCGAGGTGTACCGAATCTGGTTTTTCCATCGCTCAGAGCGTTCCGGGAGAGTCGCTCGACGCAATTGGTCCGCGATGCAGTATACGACGCCAGAACGGCAACGCTCAAGCTTGCGACACTGCCCAGGTTTGCGTGCAGCGGCTGACGCGAGGCCGCCAGTGAAAGGCTATTGAAGATGCCGTCTCGCATTCTGCTAGCGACACTCGGATCGTTGGGAGATACCTATCCCTACTTTGCTATCGCGAGGGAGCTTCGAAACCGCGGCCACAACGTGACAGTCTCCGCTCAAACGCGGCACCGCGAACACATCGAGAGGCTGGGAATCCAGTTCGCTCCCTTGCGGCCGGAGCCGAAACCGGTGAGTGAAGAACTCGCGAAGTTGGCGATGGATCGCTGGCGAGGTTCGGAAATCGTCTTGCGCGACGTTTTGCTCGCCGCAGTCCGGGACACGTACGAAGACCTAGCGGCGGCCGCACGCCATGCCGACCTGCTCGTGACGCACGTGTTGGTCCTGCCTGCACCTCTGCTCGCCCGAAAAACGGGAATCCCGTGGGTTTCCTCAGCTCTCACACCCGCATATTTCTTGCCTGTGGCTGGCGCAGAAAACCAGCAAGACTGGTTAACGCCTTATCGGAGCCTCGAATCGGATTTGGGCCTTCCGCCCGGCGGCAATCCGCTCTTTCGCGAGCAATATTCGTCCCGACTAGTACTTGTGCTGGCTTCGGAACTGTTGGCCCAATCCCAGCCGTACGCAGCGGAACGAACTTGGATGATGAAGCCGAGATTTCTCATTCCCAAACTATTCGGCAAACAGCGTGTGCGCTGGCCACTGCGCCAGTGGATCGCTGCAGCCCCCAAAATACTTTCAAGGCTCTTGGCCAAGCATCCCAATCCGCAATTGCCTTCTCATGTCCAGTTCACGGGATTCCCATTCTTTGATACGGAAGAGATTCCCACGGAAACGTCACAAAGGCTCGACGACTTCTTGTCGGCGGGTCCGGCGCCGATCGTTTTTACGCTCGGATCGACAGGCGGTCATGTGGGAGCGCAGTTTTTCAAAGAGAGTGTGCGCGCAGCAAAACTTCTGGGACGTCGCGCGTTGGTGATCACAGGGGGAACGTCGGAACCAACCCAAGAGGAAGGGGCGCAGGACCGTGACGTAGCTGTATTTCGTTATGTGCCTTATAACCGCGTTTTTCGCCAATCGGCTGCGGTCGTCCACTCGGGGGGTATCGGGACGACGGCCCTTGCATTGCGAGCGGGCCGGCCGATGCTGGTCGTACCGATCTCGCACGATCAGCCCGACACCGCAGCGCGAGTATGTCACCTTGGCGTCGCGCGAGTCATTCCTCACGCCTATTACGAGGCTCGCTGGGCGGCAGCGGAATTGCGCGTGCTGCTGGAGGACGCGAAATACGGCGCAACCGCCGCTCGACTAGGTCGACAAATTCAGTCGGAGGACGGTGTGGGAAGTGCGTGCGCAGCGATTGAAGCACACCTAGACCGAGTCCGTGTACCAGCGCTGGCCGCGAGCGCTTCCGGCTAGCCGATGGTGTCTCCCCAATCAAACACGCGCAGCGTTTGGGCCTGTTCGTCCTGCATGTTTGGCCGCGCGTAAGAATGCTCTGACTATGGGCTACCGAATCGTGTTTGCGACACTCGGATCGCTCGGCGACGTGTTTCCGTATGTCGCCATCGCACTCGGCTTGAAAGCACGCGGACACGAGACCATTCTCGCGACTCACGCGCCGTACCGCGACTTCCTAACGAAGATAGGCCTCGAGTCCGTTGCCTTGCGACCGGATTCGATGCCCGCGAACGTATCGGTTTCAAAGTTGCTAGACGATCGCAGCGACGCATCGCAGCCGGTCTCTGGGCAATCTTTGGTGGCCGAAATCGCGAACACGTATCGAGACCTTTTCGAAGCGACGCGCAACGCCGACCTAATGGTCACACATTCCCTCGTCTTACCGGCGCCTCTGCTGGCCCGCAAAACCGGCATTCCGTGGATCTCCGTCGCGCTGGCACCGGCTTACTTCCTGCCGGTACTCGATCGGAGAATGGAAGGAGTTCGAGCATGGCTACAGCCGTACCTGAAGCTCGAAACGGATTTGGGTCTTCGCCCCGGCAGCGATTCTCTGATACAGGAGCAATACTCCTCCGAAGTGGTGCTCGTGCTGGCTTCGAAACTGCTTGCTGGTTCAAAGTCCGACTCGCCCGAACAGCTTTGGATGACCAAGGTACCGTTCCTGCTATCAAGACTGTTGACGAAGGACCACTCGATCAGGCGATTGCGCCGACAAATCCGTGCACTCCCAGGCACCCTCTTGAGACTTCTGGCCAAACCGCCACAGCCGCAGTGGCCTCCTCATGTGCGCTTTACGGGATTTCCCTTTCTCGACCACGAGGCGATTGCGGACGAAGCCGTTGCACGGCTCGAACAGTTTCTATCCGACGGTCCTGCCCCTGTCGTATTTACCTTGGGCTCGTCGGGCGGCCAGGCGGCGGGTAGTTTCTTCACTGAAAGCGTCGAAGCCGCAAAACGGCTGCGCTGCCGGGCTCTGTTCCTAACCGGAACATATGCGGTACCGCGTGAAATCGAAGAACTTCAAAGCCGTGATCTCGCAGTGTTTCGATACATCCCCTACAGCCACGTCTTTCCCCGTGCCGCCGTGATTGTTCATCCGGCCGGCATCGGCACGACGGCGCTGTCACTGCGAGCAGGGAGGCCCATGCTCGTTGTACCCATGTCATTTGATCAGCCTGACACTGCAGCGCGAATGTGCCGGCTGGGTGTCGCGCGGATGATCCCGCACGCTCATTATCAGGCGCGCTGGGCGGCAGCAGAACTCCGTGCGCTGCGGGGGAATCCGACGTACGCCTCAGCGGCGGCTCGCGTGAGGCGTCAAATCAATTCCGAAGAGGGAGTCAGCAATGCGTGCGATGCGATTGAGGAGTATCTCGCACGGAACCGTGAGTCGAATCCTTCTCGCGCTCCCAATCCTCGTTACCAACGAATCGATTCGGCTTCTATCAAGACCGGTTCGTCTCTTCAGGATGGCGAGTCAGCTGCCTAGCGATCTGCCGGCAAAAGAAAGCGAAATGCAAATGACCTCCCGCATCGTGCTGGCTGCGTTTGGATCTTTAGGTGACATAGTTCCGTTTGTGTCCGTGGCTTTGGGTCTCAAGCAGCGAGGTCATCGAGTGGTGGTGGCAACTCACAAAGCTTACGGAGAGCACATCGCGAAGCTGGGAATCGAGTTTAGGACTCTGCGCCCGGATCTCCCGCAAGCAAACGGAAATGCCAGACGACGCAGAGGAAGTCGTTGGTGGGAGTATGAGGTCATTTCCCGATACTGGTTGCTGCCACAAATCGCAGAATCCTACCAGGACCTGCGAGAGGCCGTTCACGGTGCCGACTTACTCGTCGCGCATACGGCTGTTCTGGCTGCGCCTTTGGTGGCTCGCACGGTTCCGATGGCATGGGTGTCGGCGGTCCCCGCGCCGGCGACCTTCGAATTCCCGATGGAACCGGCGTTTGTTAAGATGCTGCGCAGTCTTGGCGGACCTCGCCGCCTGCTCGACAAGCTAGCCAGACGATCAACAAAATCTTGGCTGCACAGGTATCGCGCACTCGAGGCTCGTCTCGGCCTTTCGCCCGGTGGGAACCCGCTGTTTGAAGGACAATTTTCCGAGCACTTGGTCCTGGCCCTGTATTCGGAAATCCTCTCGCCAGCATCCAGTCATTTGCCAGTGGAGACGCGTATCACGGGATTCCCATTCCTTCCCGACGAAGAATTGCAACCCGATGCCAGCGAAAAATTGCGGCAATTCCTGATCGATGGGCCCGCTCCCATCGTCTTCACGTTAGGATCTTCTGCGAGTCCTCGCCGCAATTTCTTACGGGAAAGCATCGAGGCAGCGAAAAAACTGGGCCGCCGGGCCCTCATCGTCGGATGGATTCACGACCGGGAATCTGAGATCGCAGAGTATCAAACGCCCGATGTAGCCGTGTTTGGCTTTGTTCCTTTCGGTATGGTTTTCCCTCATGCGGCTGCCATCGTCCACCATGGAGGAATCGGGACGACAGGACTGGCGCTACGCGCCGGGCGTCCTTCACTCGCCGTACCGATCTGTTACGATCAACCTACCAATGCTCGTTGCGCGGAGCGTCTGGGCGTAAGCCGCGCAATTCCCCTCACGCAGTACGACGCACGCCGCGCGACCTCCGAACTCGCCAAACTCGTCGAAGATCCGAGTTACAGCGCGAACGCTTCTCGATTGGGTCAGCAACTGCGGGAGGAAGATGGAACGAAGAACGCTTGCGACGCGATTGAAAGCTACCTGACCGCTTGCGCATCCCAGGCACGAACGTCTGTTTTGCCGCGCGTGGCCCGAGAGATCGGAACTCTTGTCCACGATTAATTCGGGACCCTCTGAAATGACATTGCGCTCCGCCACGAGACAGATTTTCCGGAAACTGCCCATTGGGCAACACCTGGCAACGGCATCAAGAAATAATCTCGAAAGACGGGTGATTGCCGCCGGGCCGGCCGTCATACCCGGCGAACCCGACTTGGCAGTGATGCCGCCGGAATGGCGCTCGCCGAGTCTGTCCGAGCCGAGAATGCTTTATCTGGATCTGCTTAAGAAGTCGCTCACCTTCATGACGTATGCACCCAATTTCCTTGACTTGGCCAGCGCAAACGGGATCAGGCTTGTGGCTCCCTCGGGGACCGAACTGAACGCCAGGGTTGAAGGGCGTGATTTCCCCTTCTTGGCTGACACCATGGTCGGTCTCAAGAGATTGGAGAATCTTCAGCTCTGCGTGGAAAGCATTCTCGCCGAGAACATACCGGGAGATCTGATCGAATGCGGGGTGTGGCGCGGGGGCGCATCGATCTTTTTGCGCGGATTGCTGAAGGCGCATGGTGTCGTCAATAGGTCAATTGGGGTCGCGGATTCCTTCCGTGGGATGCCCTCTCCGAATCCGCGAATGTACCCAGCAGATGAGAGGCTCAACTGGCAGCCGCTTACGTATCTGGCTGTTTCCCTCGAGCAGGTGCAAGCTAATTTCAAGCGCTACGGCCTGCTCGATGAACAGGTGCGATTCCTAAAGGGCTGGTTTTGCGACAGTCTGCCGACCATGTCCGGCCGCCAGTGGTCGCTGATTCGCCTCGACGGCGATCTGTATCAGTCAACCATGGAGGGACTGACGCATCTCTATCCAAATCTGTCCCCTCATGGCTACATCATCATCGATGACTATTACGGGATTTCCGCATGTCGCCAAGCTGTGGACGATTATCGCAAAGCACAGGGGATCTCAGACGAACTGGTGCGTATCGATTGGACGGGAGTGTACTGGCGACGAGACCGACCGGCTGAGATCTGAGGCGTTGAGCCGACACATCGCTACGCGCAGGTCTTATACATAGACACCCCAAGCGCGACCAAGTAGGTGGCGGCTCGCTTTGCCGATCACCGACGGAATGCCCTAGAGGACTCATTTCGACACTCGAACCGCGGAGAACACCGATGGAACCCTTAGTTCGAAAGTTCGTGGTGCCTATCATCGCCAGGCGCGGCTGGAAATATGTGTGCGAAATCGGAGCTTCCCGAGGAGCCAGCACTGATTGTCTGCTGCGCACCTTGCCCGATGTCTCGATCACGGTGATCGATACTTGTCGTGATCTAGACCTCAAGACGAAATACGCGGGGGAGCCTCGCGTAATGGTGTGCGAGGCCGAGAGCTTGGCGGCGCTGCCCACACTGGAGGGTGTCTTTGACTCTATCCTGATCGACGGCGATCACAACTGGTATACGGTGTACAACGAGCTGCAGATCATTCGGGAGCGTTCCTTGTTGCGGCGTGGCGGAATGATCTTTTTCCATGACGTGAGTTGGCCGTATGGCCGAAGGGACATGTATTACCAACCCGATTCGATTCCTGCTGAGTATCGCCACGCGTACGCCCGAAAGGGCATGGTACCCGGCGAAAGCGCGTTGTCAGAAGATGCTGGCTTCAATTCCGTACTCTGTAACGCCACTCACGAGGGGGGACCGCGAAATGGTGTGCTCACGGCGATTGAGGACTTTCTCGGCGAGCATCGCGGGGAATATCAATTCTTCTCCCTACCGGAATGGTTTGGCCTAGGAATCCTGCATGCGCGGCACAGCTTCGCGGATGATTTGAGGTTCCTCGCGCTCGATGGGTACTTTTCTTCGAAAAAGTTTGCACGCGAACACTTCCCGTCGGTCTATTCGCTGCTTGCTCGAATCCTCCTGAGAACCTAGACGCAAGATCCGACGCGGCGCGTTTGCGGCAAGACAACATCAAGGAGAATCCCGTGAGAGGAAATGGCAACCGTCATTCGCCCCTGGTAGCCGTAATCGGTTGCGGCTATTGGGGCAGAAATCTTGTTCGCAATTTTCATGAGCTCGGTGTCCTCGCCTGTGTTTGTGACGTCCAACAAGATGTCCTGTCGGAGGTCTCGTCGCGCTACGGCGTTTTAACGACGTCGGACCTTGAAACCGTGCTGGCCAATCCTGAGATTCGCGCGGTCGTCATCGCCACGCCGGCCGCCCAGCACTATGAGATTGCCAAAAGATCCTTACTTAGAGGCAAAGACGTCTACGTCGAGAAGCCGCTCGCGCTCAGTGTACCCGAGGGCGAGCAATTGGTAGGTTTGGCATCGACGCACAAGCGCGTGCTTTTTGTTGGCCACATCCTGGAATATCATCCCGCGATCTGCGAACTGAGGCGGTTGATCCAGGAAGGTCACCTGGGCAAAATTCGCTATGTCTATTCCTCGCGCCTCAACCTCGGAAAGCTCCGAAAAGAAGAAAACATACTTTGGAGTTTCGCGCCTCATGACATTTCAGCCACACTGTCGCTATTGGGCGAGATGCCAAGCCGCGTGTCCGCGCACGGTGCAAGCTACCTTCAACCGGGAATCGCGGACACAACTTTGACGACGTGCACCTTTCCATCGGGAGTGAGTGCTCATATCTTCGTGAGCTGGCTGCATCCCTTCAAGGAACAAAAGCTGACGGTTGTGGCCGACCGAAAGATGGCCGTCTTCGACGATCTTGAGCCCGAGCGCAAGCTGGTTTTGTATCCGCATCGCATCGAGTGGCTCGATCGTGTTCCGGTGGCGCATAAAGAACCCGGCGAAGTCGTGTCCCTGCCGAAGATCGAGCCCCTGCGGCAGGAATGCAAACATTTCTTGGAGTGCGTCGCGAACCGAACGCGTCCGCGCACCGACGGCGAAAGTGCCTTGCGCGTTTTGCGAGTCCTCCGTGCCTCGGAGGAATCGCTCAAGTCTGGCGGTCAGCCGGTCGAAATGATGCCAACAGAACGCGCGTATTATGCGCATCCGAGTGCCGTCATTGATGGGGGCTCTGACATCGGCGAAGGCACCAAGATTTGGCACTTCAGTCACATAATGGAGGGTTCTAAGCTAGGCAAGACATGTAACCTGGGGCAGAACGTCATGATTGGCCCTGGCGTGGTAATCGGTAGCAACGTAAAGATCCAGAATAATGTCTCGATTTACACCGGAGTTCAGCTGGAGGATGACGTCTTCTGCGGGCCGTCGATGGTCTTCACCAACGTCGCGAACCCCCGCAGCCACGTGGTCCGCCGCCATCAGTACAAGCATACGCTCGTTCGCCAGGGTGCCACGCTGGGCGCCAATTCCACCATCGTCTGTGGCATCACCGTGGGCCGGTACGCCTTTGTTGCGGCAGGAGCTGTCGCCAATCGTGACGTGCCGGACTATGCGCTCGTTGCCGGCGTGCCGGCGCGACAGATCGGATGGATGTGTCACTGTGGGATGCGCCTACGCGGCACAGGCGCGGAATTGACCTGCACCGAATGTGCTCGGCGATATTCCGTTGCGGATGGAGTCTGTACGCCGCGGAAAGGTGACGACTCAGAGTTTCCGTCCCGGCCGGCACGAACGATCGATCAGCAAGTTCCCGTTCGTTAGACGCGGCCTTCTCGGACCGAGCGATGTGGCAGGTATGCCGGGCGCGCAGGGCTCGTCGCCCAAGAATCAAACCGTCGATTTGACCCGTCTTGAGACGACATTCCTTGAAGCCTAGCCGACTCAAAGTCGTGACCGTTGTAGGAACCAGGCCGCAGTTCGTCAAGGCCAGTATGGTGTCTCGCGCGTTTCGGTCCCACCCAGAAATCCAGGAAATTTTGGTTCATACGGGTCAACACTACGATAGCAACCTGTCAGAGATTTTCTTCGCCGAGCTGGGTATTCCTGAGCCCTCGTTTCATTTGGGAATCGGCTCCGGCACCCACGGCTACCAAATCGCTCGAATGCTGGAACCGATCGAACAGGTTTTAATTCAGGAACAGCCCGCCTGGGTGTTGGTTTACGGTGATACGAATTCGACGCTCGCGGGAGCCTTGGCCGCATCGAAATTGCACCTGCCATTGGCTCACATCGAAGCCGGACTGCGTTCCTTCAACCGCAACATGCCCGAGGAGCTCAATCGGGTATTGACTGACCACGCCTCGGACCTGCTGTTTCCACCGACGGACCTCGCAGAGAGGAATCTGCGAACCGAAGGGATTGCCGCAGAAAGGATCCGACTTGTGGGAGACGTCATGTGCGATGCCGCTCGATACTTTCAATGCTTGGCCGAACGTCAGAGCACGATTCTTGATCGTTTCCAGTTGGACTCGCAGCGGTACATTCTTGCTACGGTCCATCGAGCTGAGAATACAGACTGTGGCGATCGCCTGCGGACCATACTCCGGGGACTCGATGAGGCGGCAACCGGGCTGCCAATCATTTTCCCGCTCCACCCTCGGACGCGAAGCGTGCTGGCAAACCTGGAGGGATTCACGAAGTTGTCCGAGCGACTCCGGTTCGTCGATCCAGTCGGTTACCTGGACATGGCGATGCTCGAGCGAAATGCGCGTTTGATTGTGACCGATTCGGGGGGTGTTCAAAAGGAGGCGTTTTTCTACTCAGTTCCTTGTGTCACTCTGCGCACCGAAACCGAGTGGCAAGAGTTGATCGAGCTCGGTTGGAACCGTCTGGCACCCCCGACCAGTGCGAACTCTGTGGCTACTGCACTCCAGAAGGCGCTCACGGAGACTCCTCGAATGAGCCGAAATCCCTACGGCGACGGTCATGCTGCTGAACATGTCGTCCAGCATTTGCTGACCTGGAGATCAGCGGAGAGGAAAGCAGGCG
>DASPUN010000080.1:0-13177 GCA_035622875.1 Candidatus Acidiferrales bacterium | reverse complement strand
GAACTGATACGTCTTCAGCAGCTCGCGCACCTCCAGCTCCACCAGCTCCAGCAGCTCGGGATCGTCCACCATGTCGCACTTGTTCAGAAACACCACGATGTACGGCACGCCCACCTGACGCGCCAGAAGAATGTGCTCCCGTGTCTGCGGCATCGGACCATCCGTGGCCGCCACCACCAGAATCGCCCCGTCCATTTGCGCCGCGCCCGTGATCATGTTCTTCACGTAGTCGGCGTGGCCCGGGCAATCGATGTGCGCGTAGTGGCGGTTCGCCGTCTCGTACTCGACGTGCGACACCGCGATGGTGATCCCCCGCTCGCGCTCTTCCGGCGCGTTGTCGATCGTGTCGAAGGCCCGGAACGACACCTTCGGGTTGTTCTTGCTGAGCACCTTGGTGATCGCCGCCGTCAACGTCGTCTTGCCGTGGTCGATGTGCCCGATCGTCCCCACGTTTACGTGCGGCTTAACTCGCTCGAATTTCTCCTTCGCCATTTCGAATTAACCTCGCATCAAGACTGCGCGCCGATTTCCGCGCTCTAAATGAGAAAACTTTGGTCGCCCAACGTATGATTTCGAACCGCCTGCCTCCCCGCGCGTTCGATGGAGCGGGGGACGGGATTCGAACCCGCGACCATCTGCTTGGAAGGCAGAGACTCTACCCCTGAGTTACCCCCGCTCATTCTCTCCGTCCCTCACTCCGCTTACTTCGCAGCAGTCTCTTCAAAAATTCCCGGCCGATCCCGCTCTTCAGATATTTCTCGCGCTTTCGAGCTTCCGATCGTGAATCGCATTGCTCTACGTAAACAACCTCAAACGGGCCGCGTGATCGAGTTGAACTGTTGTAGCCCGCGTCATGTTCCTTAATACGCCTCGGCAAATCAGACGTCATTCCGACGTACAAGCCGCCGTCAGCCTCGCTCCGCACCGCGTATGCAACCCACTCAACGTCACTCAAGGGATTGAACCCTGCCCGCCTGTGGCGGGCGGTGACATCAACTCCGGCGGCAGAGATCCGCCTTCGGCGGACAAGCTCTACTCTGCGTTACCCCCGCTCATCCTTAACTCTCCACAAGCTGGAGCCTGGGACCGGGATTGAACCGGTGACCTCGTCCTTACCAAGGACGCGCTCTACCAACTGAGCTACCCAGGCCCGCCCGCCAATCCGGTCGGGCAGGCCCGAACCGGTTCGCTCATCACTTCTCTACGCGGCTCAATTCCCTGCTCGCAAGATTGCTTCCGCACTCGCGCCGGGATCGCTTAACGCAGAACGCTGGTGGACGGGGGAGGATTCGAACCTCCGTAGCCCGCAAGGAGCGGCAGATTTACAGTCTGCTGGTTTTAGCCACTCACCCACCCGTCCCGCGAAAACATGTGCGCTGCGAACATCGCGTCCGGCCATCAGACTCTCCGGGCACAAAGATTTCGTGCTGCAGTTCCATCCGGATTTCAACCGGACCGCTCTTTTGGGGTGTTGCGAAACGCAGAAAAGGCTCGCGTCCGAAGACACGAACCCTATTCGCTTCTCTCGCGAGGAATCCGTCCGCATCAACTGCAGAAAAAATACGGGTTCCCTCAAAAATCAGCTGGCGGAGGGAATTGAACCCCCGACCCTCTGATTACAAATCAGATGCTCTACCAGCTGAGCTACGCCAGCCCTGCGCAAACCTCGAAAAATTATCACACAGGCAATCAAATTGCAAGCGACTTTATCAACCCCGAGCAAAGCCATTGCCACAACGCCACTTAGACGCCCTCTGCCGGATACCGCGTGCTCTATTGCGCAGCCGGCTTGACGAATTGGCTGTCGTCCAGCGGCACATTGTGATGATACTCCGTCACGGTAATTATTACCAGCGTGCCTTCGTTCGTCTGGCGGATCGTGAAGGGCAGCTTCACGCCGTCCACGTCGCGGTAGTCCTCGTAGTCCTGCTGAAATTCGCTCACGCCGTCGGGGCCGTGGCGCTGGCTGCTGTCGCGCAGCACGAGACCGTTCTGCACGTCGAAGTATAACTTCTCGGGTGGACCGCCTTCCGGCAATGCCGCTTCGATCACGTACGCGTCTCGCTCGCCGATTTTTTCTTTTCCGACGAGTGTGAATTTCGAATAGAGCTTGTGCAGATCGAGCGCGTGATAGAAATCGGATTCGCGGCGCGTCTCCGCCAGTTCGTCTCCGGTCTGATCGCGAAGGCCGTTCGCGGGATCGTCCGTCCATCCGGCCGTTCCGTCAAATCCTTGACGATACGAAGCGCCGTTAATCGTGATCGTGCCGAGTGTGCGATTGGGCGCTTTCTCGTGAATCTCGACCGTACCCGAAAGTTGCATGGACGGAACGCTGATCGTTCCGGTCATCACGCGCGACAGCAGCCTTTTCAAATTGGCGCTGCCGCCCATCGCCACGAGGTACCGATCCAGGATCTGCTCGGCAGTCGGCATCGCGGCGGGCGAGGTCGACGGACGAGCCGGCGTTGTTGCGGAAGATTGAGCGCGCACCGCAAGCGTCGCTGCTAGAAATGTGCAGCCGATTGCAAATCCCTTCGCCGCGCGTCGCGCTCTCGTGCTCGTCATTGGACTATTTCCCGAGAAACAGGTTACGCTCTTTTCCGTGCCGATGTCTTCTGCAAAGCGCGCGCTCGTTGTCGCCGCCGTGGTCGTCTGCGTAGCAGCGGCCGGAGCAGCGCTGCTGCTCTACCGCTGGCGTCGCCCGCTTGCGGGACCGAGTGCCGGTTCGGCGCCCAGTATCTTGAGTCAGCTTCCGCCGGGTGCGCCTGCCGTCGCGTATATAGATGTTGCGGCGCTTCGGAGGTTGCACGACTCGCCGCTCGCCGCAATTTTGGGACTCGCCGGAGAAAATCCTGCGCAAGACCGAGATTACCAGGAATTCGTTCGCGAGACTGGCTTTGACTACACGCGCGATCTGGACCGCGTCGCCATTGCATTTTGGCCTTCTGCGACGCATGGCGCTGAAAACCAAGCTTTGGCAATTGCCGACGGCCGCTTCGACCGCGACAAGATCAAAGCCTATGCGCTTCGAACCGGACGACAAGTCGCGCAAGGCGAGGAATCTTACTACGAGGTGCCCGGAGACCCGCCGATTTCGCTCGGATTTCAGTCTGCGACGCGCATCGTGCTCGCGAGCGGAGAGGGATTGAGCGTCGTTACGCTTGTGCCATCCGGCGCGGAAAAAGCGGCGATGCAGGAGCGCATCAACCACGTCGCCGGTGCGCCGCTCTTCGCCGTGGCGCGCACGGACAATCTGCCGCCGAGCTTTTACGATGCTCTCCGCTCGGCGCCGCAATATGAAAGCGTCGCGCGAAGCGTCCAAGATCTCGCACTCGCGGGTCAGCCCGATGGCGACATCCTCCACGTCACGCTCGACGCTGAATGCGATTCGATGAAGAATGCGATCGAGCTTGCGACGGTGGTCGAGAGCCTGCGATTGCTCGGCTCGATGGCGCTTGCCGATCCGAAGGCGCGCGCTCAAATGACGAAAGAGCAGCTCGCGTTGTTCAGTGCTCTGCTCAATGAGGCCAAACTCACCCATCAAGATCGCATCGTGCGGCTGACGCTCGACGTGACGCCCGAAATGCTTGGGTCGCCGAGCGGGAATCACGCCGAGTTCAACCTGCGACGCACGGTCCCTCAGGGGCTGAAGCCCACTACAGTTGTCGCAGCTAATGCCGGAGCTAATGCTCCGATCCCCTAACAAGACGTACACGTTGACGGCGTACGCGCCGGGTTTTTCGATCTCGCTGAGCGCGCGTTGCGATCTGCGCACCCACCGATCGAAAAACGAAGGCAAAATCACGCTGAAAAGTTGTGCGGGCCCCCTCGATTTATTGTCGAGTAGCCGATGCAGCGATCGTTTGTTTTGTGTGAGTTGCACTTAATTCTACTCAAAAACACTTTCGAGTAGAAATCAGCAGCGAGCGCACGCCAAACGAGAGCGGAGGGCGCGGGAAGATTCGCGAAAAGTTGACACCCTTTTCGCATCGCGATCGTTTGTTTTGAGGGAGTTGCGCGCAAGAACACCTGGCACGGCTTGACACTCTTTTTCGGCAGCCTGAATTCAAGCAAGCCGTCGGCGCCCGAGCGAGACTCTTCTCTCTTCAGCAGCGTTAGCAATCTCCTCGTCCTCGACTTCATTCGTCGCCTCTGTAAATTCGCGACACAAACTACCGATCTCCCGGGCTCCACGATCTCCCGAGCGCCTCTCACCGAGGCATCCGGAGACCTATCATGCGGCGGCTTGGGAGCCCGTCTGATCTCCCAGGCTCGACTAACCGTCGACCTGAGAGCCCTTCCTTCCTACGCTTGCAGATGGTGGGGGGGAACTACAAGCATTTCGAAGTGCAGACGAGGGACAAGGACTAGAACTGGACGTAAGGACAGGAAGTGCCCGAATGCTGCGAGGGTCACACGCGTGCCGGCGCTGATCGAGGAATCCGAACCGTTCCTCGGCAGATGCTGATCACATTCGACAAAGCGGACGCCCGAATCAGGCGGAAATGTTTGGCTCCGGCAAAGATATCCTCCCCAAATGCTCGGACCCAACTGTTTAGTTTGTATTTCACGTAACATTTCGGTACAAGAGTGCCGAAGCGAGACGAAGGGGCTGGCGCCAATCAAGCGATCCCAGGCCATGAAGCGAGCGGCAAGAGCGCGAATCGCAGGCAATAGATCCCGGCAGTATTCTGCTGCGCAAACCTTCCATCAATCGAAGATGCTTCGCGTCTTGTACTATGTAGTCGCCGCGGTGTTCCTGATCGCCTTCGCGGGCCGAGCGGGTGCCGATACGATTTCCGGCACGATTAAAGATCCTTCGGGCGCGCTCGTAGCCGGCGCGCGAGTAGAAATTACGGGCGGCAATTTGACTCAGCCGCTGGTCCTCACGTCAGAAAATTCGGGCAAATTCGCGGCGCCGAATCTGGCGCCGGGAAAATATTCGGTTCGCGTGGTGAAGGAAGGATTCGACGAGTCGGTCACACCGGTCGAGCTCCATGGGAGCGCGGACCTGGCGCTCAGTTTGGCGCTGGCGCAGGTGGAGACTAGCGTCAACGTAACGGCGAAGAGCACGGGTTTCGCAAACTCCGATCCGGTCTACCGCGCGCTGCGCGGCGGCGGGTTGGGCCAGAGCTTCCACTGCGAAAATTTCACATTCAATTTGGACGTGGGAACGTTCGTACTGAAGTCCGGAACGCTGACGATGCTCGACCCGGTGAATGGATTTGTGACGGGCGCGATTTTCGTCGGCGAAGGGCACTTCACCCTAAAGCCTGTATTCGCGCTCGACTCACGCGAGCTGGAGCGGCGCAGCGGCGCTTCCACGCTCGAGGAGGATTTCAACTCGGCCATGTTCCGGTTCAGCCCTGGCGAACTACCGGTCTTCGCCGACACACTGAAGACGAAGACAGACACGCCAGCAGAGGCGGGCAAGGTTTTCGACGATTGGAAGAACAAGCTTCGGCACCGCCATGAAGTTCCCGAAGGGACAACGCAAGCGCTGCTCGAGAGCGAGACGATCGACAACGTGGACGCGGACATGCTTGCAGCGATCTACAATCCGAAGCACCACCCCGCGTTTCTTAACGTCTACATGCACGGCGCACGTAACAAGGACCTGCGCTTCTTTGTCCGGGTTCGAGTAGGAGCCATCCCTCAGCTCAACTCACCCGAAGAAGTCGCGCTGATCAACTACGACGGCGGCGGTATGGACGACGGTATTTGGTATTCGGAGCATCTCGGAACGGAAGTGCAAGCGCGCACGGCGAATTCACGCGAGGACCGGCGACTGTTCGCCACGCGCCGATACAAGATCGAAACCGTGATCGCGAAGAACGGGCACCTCTACAGCCGCACCACGATCACGTTCGAGCCGCTGATCAGCGATGAGCGCGTGATGAAGTTCGGGCTGCTCCCGAGCCTGCGGGTCACGCGCGTGACGGACGAGGACGGCCACGAACTGCATTACGTCCAAGAGGATCGCAAAGAGGATGGCTCGTTCTACGCCATTCTGGATCAAGCCGCTGAACCAGGGAAAGAACACTCGATCAACGTCGAGTACGTCGGCGACAAAGTCTTGTACGACGCGGGCGGCGGGAGCTTCTACGTCGGCGCGCGCGAGTCGTGGTATCCGAACCTGAACGGTTTCGGCGAGAAGGTGCTCTTCGATCTCACGTTCAAAGTTCCGCCGCAGAACGTGGTGATCAGCGTCGGCAAGCTGCAGGACACGTCGACGGAGGCGGGATTCGCCGTCTCGCATTGGGTAACTCCGGCGCCGGTGGCGATAGCGGGATTCAATTACGGCCAGTACAAGAGGATGGATTTCCCGGACGACAGGACGCATTACACCATTTCGGGGTATTACCTCGAGGAATTGCCCGACTCGCTGAAAGCTTATAGCGGGCAAGTGCAACCGATGCGCGGGATTAATGACGGGGACGGCGGGATGCCCGCTCTGAGCGGCATGAACCCGAACAGCATGACGAAGTACGCGCTCGATCAAACCCGCGCGCAAATGCAGCTGTGCACCTACTATTTCGGCAAAGCTCCGTACGACAATATCAACATCACCGAGCAGCCGAATTTCAATTTCGGGCAGTCGTGGCCCAATCTCGTGTACCTGCCGATTTCCGCGTACATCGACTCGACGCAGCGATGGATGCTGTTCGGCCACATCGATAACAACTTTACCGGCTTCGTGCGGGAAGTGACGCCGCATGAGGTGGCGCACCAATGGTTCGGCCACGGTGTGGGCTGGGCGTCTTATCACGATCAATGGCTCTCGGAAGGATTCGCCGAATTTGCGGCGGGGCTGTTTCTGCAGCAAGCGGTGGGTCCCAAATGGCAGAAGGACTACATTGATTTCTGGGAACGACAGCGCGAGCGCGTCGTCGAAAAGAACAATTTCGGCGTGTCGCCGAACGACGCCGGGCCGCTCTGGCTAGGCTTGCGGCTTATTTCGCCGAAGACGCTGAGCGCTTATCAAGGGGACACTTACGCCAAAGGAGCCTACGTCCTGCAAATGCTGCGCTCGCTGATGCGCGACGATCACCCAGCAGGCAATGCGGATCCAGACCAAGCGTTCATCGATATGATGCACGACTTCGTGGCGACTCACCGGGACGTGCCGGCCACAACCGAGTCGTTCAAGGCCGTGGCCGAAAAACATATGACAAAGGATATAGACCTTCTGCACAATGGGCGGCTCGACTGGTTTTTCGCCGAATGGGTCTACGGCACGCAGATTCCGAAGTATCAGTTCAAGTACACCACCGAGCCGGGGGATAAAAGCTCCGTGAAGGTGCAGGCGGAAATTACACAGAGCGAAGTCGACGACCACTTCGTGATGTTCGTACCCGTTTTTGCCGACTTCGGAAACGGCATGATGCGACTCGGGCAGGTGGAGATGGTCGGAAATTCCACGCGGACAGTTGTCTTCAATATGGATCGCCAGCCGAAGAAAGTCGCGCTGAACTACTACAAAGACATTCTGGAGCGGTGACAAGCGCTGGCTGTGGACCGCGCAGCGCCAACCCCAGAGACGCGCGACTGCCCGGTCCGACAGATCCGCACCGGCCGCGCCAAGAAATCAACGGCAGATCCCTCACCGCAATCCGCAGACCCTGCGGCTCGGTTCCCTTCCTGCGTCGGGGCAAGCGGGATGACAGAATTTGGGGAATTTCGTGTATTCGGCCGGTGACGGGATAGACCAAAGAGCACAGGCAAGAGTGCCTGTGCCACGAAGACTCAGCGTTCGAAAAGTCAGTGCGTTTCGCTACTTGGCGGGGAAAAGCGGGGCGACGTCTTTTTCCATGTCCGCGAGGGCGAGCGCCTTCTGGTAGAAGTGCACTTCTTTGCCGTCGCGATCGAAGATCATGGTCATCGGAAGGCCTTCACCCTGAGCTGCCCAGCGCGAATCCATCGCTTTGTAGAAATCGTCGTCAATCGATGACGCGATGTAAACAGTGAAGGGGGGCTTCTGCTCCTGCAAATACTTGAGAATCTCGGCTTTTTCTCCCGCATCGCTGCGGTCGTTCATCGCAACTTCGATGACCTGCACCGAGTCCTTGTATTTCGTCTGCAGCTTTTCGATGTCCGGGAATTCGGCGTGGCACGGCACGCACCAGGTGGCAAAAAAGTTGAGGAAGACGACTTTGCCTTTGTTCGCGGCGACGAGGTCGCGGATGTCCTTTGGTTCGACGGGCTTCAAATCCTGCGGCGTCGATTGCGCGCGGACGCCGCGCCCGGCGAATGCCAGAACGCACAGCACGCCGAGCGCGAGACAAGCGAGTCTTGAGGATGCGCGAGAGTTCATATTCTTACTGGCCGCTCCCAGTCGGTGTTGCCGACGCCAGCATTTTCACCGACGCGTCCTGGACCTGACTGAAGGTCGAGTCGTTGACATTCACGAAGTTCGCGACAACCTGGCGATTGATGTTCACCAGAACCGTGTTGTCGACCGCCGGATTCAGCTTGTAGATGCGCATGCCGGAATCCTGCAAGCCTCTTGCGAAATAAACCATCGGAATCTGGATGCCCTTGTCCGCGGCGAGCTTTTCGAGCCAGTCTTTCGAGTCGGCGCCCTCGGTCATCACGACGAAGCCCTTGAGATTCTTCTGCGACCGAACGAGCGCGTCGAGCTTGACGATCAAGTCCGCGGCCAGGTCGCTCGGCTTGTTGAAGAAGCCGATGACGGTCGGCGCAGGGCCGTACTCGCAGACGTAGCAAGTGTCCTGCCCCTTGTATTTGCCGGTCACGTCGATTACGCGGAGAGACGGCGTCACGGCGCCAACCGGACGGCCCGAAGTGAGCGGGCCTGCCACGGCGGTTTGCGTCGGGGCGGGCTGAGCAGCCGGTTGCGCCGGAGCAGCGGCGGCGCCGGATGAAGCAGGAGCGGCGCCAGCGGCAGCAGCGGCTTCGGCCATCTTTACGGCGTTGGCCGCGTCGGTGCCCTCAACGGGGTACTTCAGCGCGACCCACTTGTACCAGCCGCCCTCGAGAATCTTGGTGTTGAGGTAGCCGAACTCCGCCAGCTTCTTGTACATGTCGATCGAATCTTCGTCGTGTTGGCAGGGGCAATAGAGGACCAGCATCTTGTTCCGAGGGAGCGGAACCGGCGGCTTCACCTGCGGAACCCACGGATAATTGATCGCGCCCGGAACGTGCCCTTCGGCGAAGGCTTCTTCGGGCTGCGTATCGACGAGGGCGAAGCTGGTGTCCTTGTTGTCCATCATCTTCTTGACTTCGTCCGGCGAGATGAATTGAGGCGGCGGAGCCTGGGCGGTGGGGTCTTCGAAGCCCCCGGTCTCATCCTGCGCAGCGGCTGGTCCTGGCAGCCAAAGCAATACAGCCACCGCGAGATACCCGAGCGCAAGCCATTTCACCAAACTTTTCATGACGGACCTCCCTCAACTATGAGCGGCCGGAACGCTTCCCAATCCGATAATTGCGTCTCTAACCCTGGATGTTACTACGGTGCCTAAACCTGTCAAGGCCATGTACTTGCGGCGCATCGGCAACTTCGCGACAGCCACTTCGTAGGCCCGCAACTCAGCGGCCTTACAATTAATTAGACGCGCCATGAAAAGTGGGGTTTCAGCGAATTGATTTACTTGCCTGGAGTGGCTGGAGCGTGGATTCTCGTGGCGTGAATTGTGAGCCAGCGGTTCAGCGGGTGGTCCGGTTCTCCGATGTCCACAGTTTGTGTGAAGGACTCGGGCTTGATGTTGGAGACGGCTTCGCGCCACACCAACTTCTTGCGGTCCTGCTCCTGCTCGAACTGAATCACCAACTGTTTTCCGTCCCACTTAGGCCCCGGCTGCGGAGGGGGCGGAAACATTTCGCAGCCCGCCGGGTACACGTTGATACACCAAATATGCTGGAGTCCTTGCGTCTCGTCCCACCAGAGGATGCCGACGCCAAACAGCTCTCCGGCGGGCGTTTTGGAGTGGTAATCCTCAAGCAGGGTGAAACCGCCGGGACCGGCGCGAAAGAACTGAGTTCCCTTTCCGATTCCGCCATTCGGCGTGAGGTACATCTTCTCGTAGTGCTCGGTGGTCGACCACCTTCCCGCGAGCGCGGCGATAAGACTCTTGATCTGCGGGGAGGGTTGTGCCGGTTGCTGCGCCCCTGAGACGGACGCCAAGAGCAGCAGGACTGGGATCTTGCGGAAATAAACGGATCTCATCTCGACCTCGATTTCGGGAGCCTATAGCACAGGCGGGCGGAGGTGCAACCGCTCAAGGCTCAGTGCGCGGGAAGCGCGAAGGCGTAGGCGACGCTGTCGTCGAGGAAGACGACGTACTGGCGGCCATCGAGTTCGTAAGTGATCGGGCCGGTGCCGAACGATCCGCCGGGATACATGTGCCAGAGAACTTTTCCCGTGTCCGCATCGAGCGCGACGAGATTTTGCGACATGTCGGCAGTAAAGACGAGATGGCCGGCGGTGGAAAGGATGCCGGACTGGCCGCCGCGGCCGTACGTGTCGGCAGTCCAGCGAGTGTTTCCGGTGCGTACGTCGATCGCTTTGAGCATCGACTTCGACCCGAGAAAGAAATCGCGGCCGGCCCAGCCTTCGGCGGATTTTCCCGGCATCGTGAGATAGAAGACGCCCATCGTCTCGCGCGAGTTGACGTAGAAGAGGCCAGTGTCGGGATCGTAGCTCGGCGCCTGCCAGTTCGTGCCCACACCGCCGGTGACGAGCACGCCATCGGGCTTCGGCTCCTTATCGGGATCCGGGATCGGCTGGCCGCGGTCGTCGTAGCCCTTCACCCAATTCGCGGGAACGAACGCTTCGGAGATGAGCGCTTTGCCGTTGGTGCGATCGAGGACGAAGAAAAGACCGTTCTTATTCGCCTGCGCGAGCATCTTGCGCGGCTTGCCTTTGACGGTGCCGTCGAAAAGCACGGGCGTCATTACCGTGTCCCAATCATGCGTGTCGTGCGGCGAGGATTGGAAATACCAGACGAGTTTTCCGGTGTCGGGATTGAGCGCGACGATCGTGCAGGTGTAAAGATTCGCGCCGACGCGTGCTTCGCTATTTTCGACCGGATGCGGATTGCCTGTGCCCCAATAGAGCAGATTCAAACTGGGATCGTACGTGCCGGTGATCCAAGTCATGCCGCCGCCGCGCGTTGCAACGTCGGTATCGTGCGGCCAACTGTTCCACGCGACGGCATCATTTTTTTTCGGCATGGCGTCCCAGCGCCATTGAATCTTGCCGTCCATCGGATCGACCGACTCGAGGAAGCCGGGAAGATCGGCCGTGTCGCCGGAAGTTCCGATGATGATGTGGTCTCGGATCACGAGTGGAGCTACACCGCCGAAGGCTTTCAGCGTGGGATCGTCGACCTGAATCTGCCAGATCATTTTTCCGTTGCGCGCATCGACACAAAGAAGCTGCGCGTCGGGAGTGGTCATATACAGGCGGTCTTTCCAAATTGCGACGCCTTTGTTGCTGCCGCCCGCCTGCGCGCCGGGACGCGTGAAATGCCAAATTTGGTGGCCATTACGCGCATCGAGAGCCCAGATTTCGTTGCCGGCCGAGACGTACATGATGCCGTTCCATTCAACGGGCATCGATTCGAGACTGCGGCCGTGCGTCTGAAACGCCCAGGCAAGAGTGAGCGAGCCGACGTTGTAGCGATTGATCTGCTTGAGCTCGCTGAAGCGGCGGCCGGAGTAGTCGCCGTTGTAGGTTGGCCAGTCGTTGCTGAGAGGTTTGCCAAGCGCGTCGGGGTTGAATTCCTGGGCGGTGGCGTACGTTGCGAACACAGAGACGCAAAGGACGAATGCGAAAAGCAGATTCCCGCCTCGGCGGGCAAGCTTCGCCTGCGCCGCGCGCCCGCCGCGATGCGGCGGGATAGCACAAACGCGCGCGGCTTCGCTCGGAATGACAAGTGACATCAATTGGCTTGCGAAAGATCGAAGGCAGCGACCGCGCTTCACTTCAAAGTCTCCAAATATGTAAAGAGGTTGTGCATGTCCGCGTCGGTGTATTTCTCAAGCAAAGCGGCGTGCGCGGCGAGCGGATCGTGGACCTCGACTTTCACCGAATTCGCGGGCCAGGAGTGATACCACCCGTCCTTGCCCTGAATACCGACGTAGAAGCCGTCATTCAACTGCAGGACGCCTTCGAATTTCTCCCCTGATGGCAATGTGACCACGGCAGTTGTCGGCGCGCCGCTCGGGTAGAGGAAACGGACCTCGAGGTCGGGCGGATTGTATTTTTTCGCGATGCCAGCTAGATCGCCCGTCGGCGAATGGCAGCTCGAACAGTGAGCGTCGAAGTAGGCCTTGCCCGCTTCGACAGTGCCGGTGGCGAGGCGCTCGGCGGGAATGTCGTTCGGGTAAGGACCAAAACGCGTGTGCAGATCGAACAGCGTAATCTGCGATTGCAGGAAGGCGACGATGTCGGAAATCTGCGAACTCGTGAGCGAAGTAAACGGAGGCATGCCTTTTTCGACGCGGCCATTCGCGACGACCGGGTCGATCAGGTCGCCATTCTTATCGTGGCGGACGAGCGTCGAGCGAATGAGATCGGGGCCGCGGCCGCCTGTGGCGTCTTCCGCGTGACAGGCCGCGCAATTTTCCTTGAAAAGCGCGCGGCCGCGTTCGGCGGCTGCGGCGTGCGCAGCTTCAGCCGCGGGATTGCGTGCGCCGGGTCCGCCCGGGCCGGCCGGCGGAGCGCCACCTTCTTGAGCTTTGAGCAAAAACACAGCAGCGAGAACCAGCCCAGCGACGAGCAAAGATTTTTTCAAGTCTTCCCCCAAGCGAACAGACGCCGCGAAGCAGCATCAGGTTACGCGAACGATTCGAAGACCCACCCTCAGAAAACGAGGGTGGGGCACCCGGCAAATCTTCGCTGAAGATACCAGCCGATCGACAACGCTCACCGCGACCGCGCGGCCTTGCGCTTCCAGCGTGGCGGCAAGTAGTGGAACCGAATCAGATAGATCCTATCGCCGCGGCCGTGTTTGGCCACTTTCAGCAAATCGAGGACACCGAGAAATCCCGATTCTCGCGCCAATTCCGGCGTGATATCGGGCAAGCCGATTGGCTCGATCGAATCCACTTCAATCTTGCCTTCCTCCATCCGGTAGCGGCCGCCCACCCTGACGTGCGGCCGAGTCCAGATTCGGACCGTGCACGTGATTTCACCGCGCCGGATTCCGTCGCG
>DASPUN010000079.1:0-23901 GCA_035622875.1 Candidatus Acidiferrales bacterium | reverse complement strand
GGTTTTTTCTACAATATACGGCCGGACCACGCCCCGCTTCCGTAGCCTCGAAGTGTCGCATCACCTCAACTGGTGTCTTGCTCGGCTCGAATCCTCGGCGAGGCGGCTGCACCGCTGATTCACGCTAGCAACATCCATTTGGAGCACCGCGCCCCCTCCTGGAGCCGTTGCATTTGGCCTTCAACTGTGCTATAAATACTTTGCGTTTGTTGCTCTTATGTCGCTGACTGCACTACGATGAGGCTGCCGGGCACACGCCCTGGCGGCCTTTTTTGTTGTACGGCCGCGGTAGAGAAGCAGCAAAAATCTTCTGGACGGCGATCCGCCGTCTTATGAATCAATTAGGAGCAAGTGAATTGGCTACAGAGCAAGGTACTGTCAAGTGGTTTAACGCGGCTAAGGGTTATGGCTTCATTCAGCGACAATCCGGCGAAGACGTCTTCGTCCATTTCTCGGCGATTCAGTCCGATGGATACAAGACGCTCAACGAGGGTCAGGCCGTCGAGTTCGAGGTCAAGCAGGGTCCCAAGGGCCTGCAGGCCGAACGCGTAGTGGCTCTCTGACCTGCGCCTGCCCGCGAGGCAGACCCGCAAGCGGTCATTCTAGGCTTCTAATCTGGAGGAGGCGTCATGCAGATCCTGCCTGAGGGGCAGACTGTCCGCCACCAGCAGTACGGTCTTGGCACGGTCACCGAGTCGAACGTCGAGCGCACCACCATCGATTTCGACAATCATGGAGTGAAGAAGTTCGTCACCTCGATCTGGACCGCCGAAGTCGTCGGCGAGCCGCCCGAAGGGCGTCCGACGAAACGTCGCGGCCGCCGCAAAACCGCAAAGAAGTGACGAGCTGATCAAGCTCGTCATCCTGAGCGAAGCGTCCCGGAGTTCGGTTGCGCGCCGCAGGCGTGCCGGGACGCGCAGTCGAAGGATCCCTCTTGATTTGGTACCTCGCGTAGGCCATCGTCAAGCAGTTTCGAGCTGGCCGAGCGGTCGTCATTGATAAACCGCTTCGCGTAAACCATTGCCCGCCGGTGAGTGCTTGCACTCGCCGGCGGGCTTTTTTGTTTTCCGCAGCATTTCCCAGCGCCTGCTTACGGGCAAACCGGCTTTGTTGCCTAGCACCTGATACAAACGCCGCCGCGAACGTGGCGGGCTGCCGAAGCTTCTGATGTAGAATCCTCGCCTCGCGTATGCCCCTGACACCCGGCTCACAGCTCGGCGTCTACGAAATCGTCGGCGCGATTGGCGCGGGCGGAATGGGTGAAGTCTACCGCGCGCGCGACAGGAAGCTCGGGCGCGACGTCGCCATCAAAGTCCTGCCGTCGTTTCTTTCCGCCGATCCCGATCGCCTGCGGCGTTTCGAGCAGGAAGCGCGCGCCGCTGCCGCGCTGAATCATCCCAATATTCTGGTCGTCTTTCAGCTGGGGACGCACGATGGCGTGCCCTATCTGGTTTCGGAGCTGCTCGAAGGCAACACGCTCCGCGAGCCCTTGCAGCGCGGCGCTCTCCCGATTCGCAAAGCAATCGATTACGGGGTGCAAATCGCGCGCGGTCTGGCAGCGGCGCACGAAAAAGGAATCGTGCACCGCGATTTGAAGCCGGAAAACGTGTTCGTCACCAAAGACGGGCGGCTGAAGATTTTGGACTTCGGCCTGGCGCGGCTGCTTCCGCAGCGCGGCGAAACTGAAGCCAGCGCCGCCACGCTCAGCGATCTGACCGACCCGGGCACGGTGATGGGCACGGTCGGCTACATGTCGCCCGAGCAGGTGAGCGGAAAACCGGCCGATCATCGCGCGGACATTTTCGCGTTCGGCGCGATCCTCTACGAAATGCTCACCGGGAAGCGGGCGTTTCAGAAGCCGACCTCCGCGGAAACGATGACCGCCATTTTGAACGAGGAGCCTCCGGGCGTCTCGCAGCTCGTGCCCACGGCGCCGCCCGCGTCGCAGAGAGTTGTTCACCGTTGCATGGAAAAAAATCCGGAGCAGCGCTTTCAATCCGCTTCCGACCTGGCCTTCGCGCTCGAGGCGCTATCGGATTCGAGCACGATCACCGCAGCGGCTCCGGCTTCGCGGGAGAAAGGGAGACGGTCGAAGATCGCCGCCGTCGCCGTGGGACTCACCGTAGTTGTGTTGCTGGCCGGCGCGGTGCTTTTCTTCATGCGCGGCAGGAAATCTTCCAGCCATGTTTCGACCGAATACGTCCAGCTCACCAACTTCGCCGACTCGGCCGTGGAGCCGGCGCTTTCGCCGGACGGCCGCATTCTGGCGTTCATCCGCGGCGACTCCACGTTCGTCGGACACGGCGAGGTTAACGTCAAGCTGCTGCCCGATGGCGAGCCCGTGCAGCTCACGCACGACGGTCTCTCGAAAATGGGGCCGCTCGCCTTTTCGCCGGATGGCTCGCGCATCGCCTAGACGGTCGGGGTCGCAGATGCGTGGACAGTGCCGGTCCTCGGCGGAGCGCCGAGCCACTGGCTCACGGTGGGCACTCCGAGCTGGCTGCCGACCGCCGGAGGCACGCCGCGCATCATGTTCTCCGCTGGGACGGGCGAAGGCTTCCACATGGGCATCTTCACGGCCACGGAAAGCCGCGCGGAGCAGCGGCAGGTATATCTCCCCAGCGACGTGAACGGCATGGCGCACCGCTCGTATGTCTCGCCCGATGGACGATCCGTCTTGGCCATTGAAATGGACATCACCAGCTGGCTGCCTTGCCGGCTCGTACCGTTCGACGGCAGCAATCCGGGAAAGCGCGTCGGTCCGCAGCCGTCGCAGTGCACCGGCGCGGCCTGGTCGCCCGACGGCAAGTGGATGTATTTCTCCGCGGACACCGGCGACGGCTTTCACATCTGGCGCCAAAGTTATCCGGACGGCGCGCCCGAGCAGGTCACTTTCGGCGCGACCGAAGAGCAGGGGATTTCCTTCGCGCCCGACGGCCGCTCATTCGTCACCTCGGTCGGCGAAAAGCAGAGCACGATCTGGCTTCACAATTCGGCCGGGGACCGTCAGATCACTTCGCAGGGGTACGCGTTCCTGCCTTCGTTTTCTCCCGATGGCAAGCGTTTGTATTACCTCCAGCGCTCTCGTGCGAGCCGGGGCTTTGTCAGCGGTGAACTCTGGGCCGTCGATCTCGAGAGCGGCGCCCGCGATCGCCTCCTGTCCGAATTCTTGATGGAGCAATACAGCCTTTCGCCGGACGGCAAGAGCATTGTGTTCATCGCGCTGGATGATGCGGGACATTCGCCGGTCTGGATTGCGCCGCTCGACGGCAGCGCGCCGCCGCGCAAGTTGACGACGCTCGATTGCGTGCGCGCGCTCTTCGGCGTCCGAAACGACGTATACTTCGTTGGCGGCGACACGGTTGCGGTGCCCTACCTCTACCACGTGAAGACGGACGGCAGCGCGCTGCAGCGCGTCGTGCCGAGTCCGGTCGTGTATTTGTACGATGTTTCGCCGGATGGAAAATGGGTCGCAGCTTGGGAGCAGTTGGCGGTCGTCCTGTATTCGAGCGATGGCGCGATGCGCAAAGTGATCTGCGATCGCTGCGCGTCGGCCGGCGCAGAAGAGCGCGGCGTGATTCCGCCCGTCGTCAGATGGTCGAGAGACGGAAAATTTCTTTACCTCCACGAGAACGCCACGCGCCACGGCATCGAATTGCCCAACACGACGTACGTGATTCCGCTTCGGCCCGATTGGATGCAGGCGCTGCCGGCTGCTGGGTTCCCGTCCATCGATGCCGCCGCAGAGGCCCTGGGAAAGCGCCTTAGCTTGGCAGACAGAGCTTTTATCGGGTCGGATCCTTCCGTCTATGCGTACCCGCGCCTCTCTTCCCATCGCAACATTTTCCGCATTCAAGTGCAGTAGTTCGATTGATCTACAGGGAGCTCTTAAGTTTTCGACTAGTCGCCTAAAGGGATAAGTTCCGTCCGCTGCGAAACCGCAAACAAACGACCGCGCGCTGACCGCTTCGCTCGCCGACGAGCCGCCAGCGCTGCGAGATCAAGCACTGCGCACCGCGCGCCTGCGCGCTCCCCAAAAAAGAAAAGGCCCCGCAGGGCCTTTTCTTCTATCGGACCGGGTTTTTGAACCGATCGTTCGGTAAACGGCCGGGAAGCCCGCCGCGTTAGTCGTTACCCTAACGCACGTTGCCGTTGCGGCCGTTGTTAAAGCCGAACAGGTCGGACATTACAGGGACGCCCGGATCGCAGGCATGGTTCAGGCAGGGCAGCCCGAATCCTGCCTCGAGCGAGCGCAAAAGCGAAAAGCTGTTGTAGTAGACGCCGCTTTGCACGCCTGCAGCGCCTCCGTTCGTCTGGACGGTGAGCACGACCCGATTCTGATTCTGCGGCGGAAACAGGCCGTGGGGCTGCGCGAAAACGCCGCTATAGTCGTTCTCATCCCACACAATCACGATCGCATTGTTGCCTTCGTTCCATACGGGCGAGGCTTCGATGGCCTGGACCAGACGTTGAATGGTCACGTCACCTTGCTGGATCAGCCCCGGATTTAGTCCGGCCTGGGTGCCGGCGGTAAAACCATTGTCGACGCCGAAATCGAACGCG
This sequence comes from Candidatus Acidiferrales bacterium, assembly GCA_035622875.1. GTDB lineage: Bacteria > Acidobacteriota > Terriglobia > Acidiferrales > UBA7541 > Palsa-295. Next base: position 19,338 of record DASPUN010000079.1, on the reverse strand, counting down.
CAGAACGCGTCGCCGTTGCCGCGGCCATGCTGATCGTCACACTGGTTGGGCGCGATGAACGCGAAGGACGGAACGCTTCCGGTGGCCAGATCGTTATAGAGAGCGTCGAAGCCGACGATGTTGTTCAGGCTGTTGCTTGCGAAGCGCCCGTTTTGCACGCTGGCGAAATACGCGAACGGGTTGTGCTTCACGGCGTAGAGCTGCAGAATGCTGCTCGTCGTCAGAGGTGCTAGCTTCGTGAAGTCCGAGAGATTAGTGGCAGTTCCGTTGCTGTAGTTGACGCCGAAAATACTTCCGAGCGGCAGGCTCTCCTGATAGCTCTTCCAGCTCAGGCGGCTCTCGGCGAGTTGATCGCCAATCGACATCCCGACTGCGAACGCTGAAGGCACCGATTTCACTCCGTCGAGATCCGCGAGGAAGTTGAATGTCCCGGGCTCCGTTTCGTTCCAGGAGTCGACTGCCGGCGTTTCTGCATCGTGACCTACCCCAGCGATCGGGCAAATGGTACCCAGGTCGACCGGCACCGGCGCCACGCCAGCGGGAATGCCGGCGGGAGGAAATGCGATATCGTCATCCGCATTCACGATTCCTGTCGCGAGATTGGGAGAGCAGGTGGTGCTGCCCCAGTTAGGAGCATTGTCGCTCCGGATTCCGAAATTCGAGCCTCCCACGATCTCCAGATAATTCGTCAGACTTGGATGGCCGACGGCGAAATAGTTCGTGGCCAGATTGACTTTCTTGTTGGCGATCAAACTGTTCAAATACGGCTCATTCGGATTGTTGATCACCTGCTGGTAGCTGTGGTTCTCCATCATGATCAGGAAAACGTGATCAAGGTGGGGAATGCCTTTCGGATAATCGTTGTCGTTGGCCAGAGCGGGTGCGGCCGTCAACGCGGCCGCCAGCACGCCTGCAAGCGCGCATTTCACTGCAGTCTTGATTTTCATTAGATTTCCTTTCATCGATTTTGCGCGGAGGCGAGCGGTTCTCAAGCCGCCGATGGGACGAGTGCGCCGCCGCACCACGTTCTGAGAATTGAAAACAGCCTTGGGACAGGCGAACGCTACGGCGGGAGAGTTAATCGCCCAAGGCGCTCAGGTTACAGGCATGTAAATTGTGGGGCGGGCGAACCGAGCAAGATTGCGGTTGGCGGGCCGAGGAATCGTAGTTCCTACTCGAATTCAAGCGGCTCGAACTGCGGAGTCTGCACCGCGAGGATCGCCCACGCTTCGCGCTCGGATTGCACTACGTGAAGATTCGGATGTATGTGCTCCGCCTGCAGCTCGAACATTCGCGACATTCCGTAAACTTCGCCGGACGGCGCAATGATGAGCCGCACCATGTTCGGATCCGGAATGATCGGCGGAACTTTGGCGAATAATCCGATGGTTGCGGCAGACACGTCGAAGGAGCTGGCGCCAGACATGTCGACGATCGCCGCAACCGGGCCGGGTGTGGGCACATGTTTGTGCCCGTTTCGGACGAAATGCGCGAGGTCGTCTTCGGTGACGTGCCCGTGAAAACGCGCGCGAAGAATGCGGTTCTTCCGATCGATGGCGACGTCGTATGGCACCGTGCTCCTCGGCGCGCGCTTCCTGGCAATTTTTCGTCGAGTCGTCTGACGGCGTCGCTGCCCATTACGAACGAAAATCTATTCGGGCGTATCGCCGATCAGTTACACGTGCCCCTTTGCCGTTTCGGCGTTTCCTGCCAAAACGGCAGTGGCGCAATTCGTAGAGGTGCAATCGCAGCTACGCTGCCGCTTGCGCGCCGCGCGGCGTGAGCACTGCGAGCACGATGGCGATCAGCAGCAGCGCCGGCACGTCGCCGTAGAGATGCCCGCGATGCTCGGGGTAGACCAGCGACTGCGCCGCCATGATTCCGCCGTGCACCACGCTCGACCAGACGGTGAACCAGATGAGACTCAGATTCTTGAGCGGGTTGCGCGCCGCGAGCAGCAGGAAAACTCCGAGCGTCGCGTAGATTCCCAAAATCATCTGCAAGTACATCGACTGCCCGCCCATGTGCCACGCCCATCCCGACGGCCAGACGATGGTCAACGGATACACGCCGAAAATGAAAATGAGCCCGACCACGACGAGCGCCACGCGAAGAGGGGTGAGCCTATTTTCGGTATCCATAGGTGTTGCTCCTTTGGCGCTGCCGCCGCTCCCCTAAACGACAGCTTCGAATGGGCCGCATTAAAGCACGAGACGCACGATTCGCCCAGCGCCAAAATGCGCGAGGTCATCTCCGCCGAGCTGCGCACAAGCAGGGAAGTGAAGTTAGAAGGGAAGTCCGACGTAATTTTCCGCAAGCGATCGCAGCGCGGCTTCCGACGAAAATAGATACGCCAGATCCGTCTCCTGCAGCTTGACGTCGTAGGGAATGTTGTCGGGGAAGCGGTGCAGCAGCATGGTCATCCACCAGGAAAACCGCTGCGCCTTCCAGACGCGTGCGAGCGCGCGCTTCGAATATCCGTCGAGGCCGGCATCGTCACCCTTTTTGTAGTGATCGAGCATCGCGTGATACAGGTAATAAATGTCCGAGGCCGCGCTGTTGAGCCCGCGCGCGCCCGTCGGCGGCACGATGTGCGCGGCATCGCCGGCAAGAAACAGTCGCCCGTAGCGCATCGGTTCGGCGACGAAGCTTCGCAGCGGCGCGATACTTTTCTCGATCGACGGGCCGGTGGTCATCTTCGCGGCGATTTCATCCGGCAAGCGGTGTTTGAGCTCGGCCCAGAACGCATCGTCCGGCCAATCGTCGGTTGAATCCGTGAGCGGCACCTGAATGTAGTAGCGGCTCAGCACCTGCGACCGCAGCGAGCAGAGCGCGAAGCCGCGCTCGTGCTTGGCGTAGATCAGCTCGTGCCACACCGGCTTGGTGCGCGATAAAACTCCCAGCCAGCCGAACGGATACAAGCGCTCGTATTCGCGCAGCACATTTTTCGGAATCGACTTGCGGCTCACGCCGTGAAAGCCGTCGGCGCCGATGATGTATTCGCAATCGATGCGCACGATCTTGTCGCCTTCGCGGTAGGTGACGTAGGGCTTGTCGGAATTGATGTCGTGCGGCGTGACGTCCTCCGCGTTGTGGATCACCTTGCCGCCCAGCCGGTCGCGCGCGTCGTAGAGGTCGCGCGTCAGCTCGGTTTGGCCGTAGACGATCACCGAGCTTCCGCCGGAATATTTTTCCAGATCCACGCGCTCGAGCATGCCGTCGTGCGCGATGAAAATTCCTTTGTGGATTTCGCCCTCGCGGTCCATCCGTTCGCCGCACTGCGCTTCGCGCATCAGTTTGGCGAAGCCGTGTTCGAGCACGCCGGCGCGAATCCGCGCCAGCACGTGATCGCGGCTGTATTTTTCCAGCACGATCGTCTCGATGCCCTGCAGATGCAGGAGCTGGGACAGCAACAACCCCGAGGGTCCGCCGCCGATAATGCAAACCTGGACTTTCATTGCCAGTTCCTCCCTCGCACTTACGGATGGGACAAATGTAGGTTTCTTCCCCGCCGCCACGTGGACTGAAAGTTCCGCGAAGCCGTTGCGCGCCGTGAATCCGACCCGTGCGCTGAAGCCGATGCTGCGCCCGCCGGCATTCCAGAACGGGCGCAGCAAACTCCTTCACGAATGTCGCCGCAAATCGGCCAGCTCGCTCGAGATTAGCGGTGAGACTGCTGCTTCTGCTGCATGCTCTGCCGTTGTTGCACCTCGCGTTGCTGAATGTGCTGCGTTTGTTGCTGGTGGCGCTGGTTCATCTCCTGCACTCTGTTCGCGTTGGCATTTTGCTGGTTCAGCTTCTGGACATCTCGGTCCTGTTGCTGCTGGAGTTTCTGGCGTTGCTGAACCTGGTTGTTGTAGAGCTTTTCTTGCTGCTGCTGGTATTTATCATCCAGCTTGGTGTTGCCGGTGTACGGCGGATAGGACCGTTCTACTGGCGGAAGATCGTTGGGATGAACCGCCGGGCGCGCGGGATTTGCCTCGCGAGTCCCAGGAGGTTGCCAAGCGCCTCCCGCTTCTCTCCCGGGCACCGCATGATCGCGGAATTCGCCGGGCCGCTGAGTCGCTGCGACGGGAGGTCTGCCCTGGTTCACAGAAGCGCGCAGGTCCCGATTGGACCTTGCCGCATTCATCTGCTGCGTCTGAGCACCCGTCGGCCCGTAGTGCCGCTCGCGAGCAAATGCCAATTCCTCAGCGCTCGGTCTTGCAGTGATGCCGCCGGAACCGCCGTTGTAGCTGACGCGGTTCGTATTCCTAAAGAAATCTCGATTTTCGTAAACGTTGTGGATGGCGTGGAAATCGATGTTGTTCACCGCGCCGTTGTAGAAAAAGTGTCCGCCATCCCATCGGCCGCCTTCATAACCGCGGCCGAAGTAGCCGAAGCCGTAGTTGATGCCGCCATACCAGCCGACACGCGGCCCCCAGTAACCTTCATGAAAGAAGAAGCCGAATCCGCTCCATTCCCACCAGCCGGGTGTCCAGAGATACCCAATCACCGGCGCGAGAACCCAGGTTCCCGGAACCCAGTAATACTCGTATCCATCCCAGGCCCAATAACCGGGAATCCAGATGTAGCCGTCTCCGGGGCAGATGGGCTGATCGTAGACGGGAATCGCGGGAGGGCCAAAACTGACGTAAATTCCGATTTGCGCGAAGGCTGCCGTGGAAACGGACAGCAAGAACAGCGCGAAAATCACGTAACGGACAACAGAACTCATGCGCATTGTTCACTTCCTTTCTGCCGGTCGTCCTTGCCGGTCACACGGGACCTCCTAACAAGGCTGGGCAGGACGCCTCTATCTTCATTGCGGCCAAGCAAGAGGCGCGGTGATTCACATCACCGGACCGTGTGATGGGCGAGCATTGCGCGGGCGCGTAGGAAGTGCCTTTGAGGTGCAGCTGCCTTGGCGCTTTCTACTGTCAAAGGTGACCGCTACGTTCTCGGTCCTGCGCTTATTCAATTTGGTGTCAATACTTGTCTTGGCGATAGCAACCAGTTTGCGCAGCGAACATTTCTTTTTGTAACTACGGTCAGCGGTGATATTTGTTGGCTATTCAATCCTAGAAGCGCTCGCAGGGCAGCGAGCCAAATGAGAGGAAGGGAATGGCCTTTAGCTTCGACTTCGGTCTGACAGACGGAATTCTTCGTTGCCGCCTCGAGGGGCGCGTAACGGACGACGTGCTGAAGGAATTTTTCCGCATCGGAGCTCAGCACGCGATCCGCACGCGTCCGACGGCGGGAGTCGTCGATCTATCGGAAGTGAGCTCATTCGAGGTGTCTTCTCCGGTGATCGAGAGACTGGCTAAGTCTCCGCCGGTATTGCCGGATCCGAAGCTCCGCCGGGTGATCATCGCGCCGTCACCCGAAATGTACGGAATGATGCGCATGTTCGAGATCGAGGGCGAGCAGACGCGCCCGGGTATTCATGTAGTCCGGACGAAGCAAGAGGCGTGGGCGATCTTGTCAGTGCAAGAACCGAGCTTCAATCGTCTCGATATCATGTAATGCGCTGCCCAGCTCGCGCGGCCGACGCGCGCGACTTCCCCGCACTCTACGATCTCCGTCGTCTCGACGTTTGCAGTCACGCAATGTTCTGCGCGCGCGAGCCAACCCAACTCCCGATCACCTCGCCAACCAGCCAAGCAACTAGAGCCATCGCAGTGAATCTATCCTGTTATTCGACTACTTGTGAGTTCCCGGGCGCGCACGTGCAAGAATCTCTTCGATGATCGCCGTCTTGGCATCGGCATAATCCTGAACGTCCTTCCATCCCCGCCTAGTTAGGTCTCGTTTGGTGTGTTCGTACAGAGCGCGATCAGCTGCATTGCTCCGTAGCCAGTCACGGAAAGTCAAAATCCGACCAATTTCTGGACAGCCGGCTGAAAAAACGTGCAGGTTGATGTCCGTGTCGGGTCCCTTGAGCATTCGGTGTTCGTGCCAGTCCTTTTCTCGGATGCGCAGTGAGTATCCGGCAGACTCCAAATTCGGCGCATAGGTATCTTCATCCGAAGAGTCGGCGACCACGAGCAGGATGTCGATGATCGGTTTGGCAGGAAGGCCTGGAACCGACGTCGAGCCGATATGCTCGATTCGCAGCGCTCGACTACCGAGCAGGGCCAAGATTCTGTCAGCCTCACGCCGAAAGATATCTGGCCACCCCGGATCGGAATCCACTATCAGAATCTGGGAGGACAATGCCTTCAGCCCTCGAAATCCTTTCATGCCAAGCAAGCCTAACCGATGGCGGGTCCGACCAAATGTCCGGTTATCCGGCTAATCAAGACCTACGCCCTAATTCCACGTAGGGAAAACAAGAGGGAGTGTAAGTCGCCCATCGAATTGATCGGACGTGGAGCCGACAGCGGCGCACCGTTACTGCGGTTTTTGCGCTGCTGCGGCGCGTTGTTTCGCATCGGCTACGAGCGAATCGAAACGAGGGTCTCCATGAAGTGATTTGAGATCGTCATCCTTTTCGATATCTAGGTCCTGGTTAGGCGGAAGTCCATGATCGACCGCCTCCCGCATTAGCGACAGCGCGTCGTCGAGCTTGCCTAGGCGAGCTTCCGCGCGGGCCAATTGATAAGTGGAGTTGGCGGTGTCTGGGTTCTCAGGACCCACGACGCGGCGCTGGATTTCTACGGTTTCGCGAGTGAGCTTTTCAGCTTCCGCGTAGCGGCCTTCGTTCAAAAGAACAGAAGCCACGGACGCCATTGACTCCAATGTTTGTGGATGTTCGGGACCAAGGACGCGGCGTCGAGAGTCCAACACCTCTCGATACATTTTCTCCGCTTCGGCGTATTGGTGCCTATACTCGAGGACGATCGCCAGGTTATACGTGTAACCCATTGTATCTGGATTGTCGGGGCCGAGGACCCGGCGATCAATGGCGACCGTTTCGCGATCGAGTTTTTCTGCTTCTGAGGAGCGGCCCATCAACTGAAGAGTCGCTGCCAGATTGCCTATGTCCGTCACAGTATTCGGGTGTTCGGGTCCGAGCACGCGCCTCGAAATGTCGAGCGTCTCCCGCTGTAAACTCTCAGCCTCGGTGTATTTGCCCTCGTTCCTAAGCACGAGGGCCAAGAGGTTCATTGCGGCAAGCGTTTGCGGATGTTCGGGTCCTATGATGCGCCGGCGAGCAGCGAGCGTTTCACGCTCCAACCGCTCCGCCTCGGCGTACTTGCCTTCGTACATGAGGGTCGTCGCCAAATTACCCATGGTCGAAAGCGTTCGTGGATGGTCAGACCCCAGAACACGGCGGCGGACCTCGAGCGTTTCGCGGAACAATTTTTCCGCTTCGGCATAACGGCCCTCACCCTGGATATCAAAAGCCAATAAGTTCATAGCGACCAAAGTGTCGGGGTGCTCGGCGCCAAGAGTGCGCCGTCGAATATCGAGTGTCTCCCGGAGAAATGTTTCCGCTTCTTGATAGTGTCCCTCAAGTTCCAGCGTCCAGCCGAGATAGTACGTTGTCGAAGTGGTTTCGGGATTTCCCGGTCCGAGTTGGCGATGCTCGATGTCGAGCGAGTTGCGCAATGACTTTTCGGCGTCGGTTATCTGACCGCTTTGTGCCATGTCCCACGCCAGCCGAGTCTGCGAGTCCAGGGTGTCAGGGTTCTTGGGTCCCAAGTGATGAAGGCGTATGTCAGCGGCCCGTGCAAAGAGTGGCTTCGAACGTGAATAGAGTCCAAGGCTCTCATATACCTCAGCCATGAGGTTCATCATTTCTGCCTGGAGCTCAGGATCTCGTGCCATCCCTGTGTCGATGTTCTGCGAAGCCTTGTCCAGAATCTCGCGGGCAGTGACGGTGTTGCCGCGCGCTTCGCTCGGGTCGGACACTTTGAACATGTCGCTCATGAAGTCGGTGATGCGATTGGCGCGATCCCGCTCGCGCGTGATTCTGCGAAGTTCAGCGGCTTGTACTCCCGCGAAAGCGGTAAGGAGGAGTGCCAGCGTGGCGGCGACAGCGACCGCAACGCGGTGACGGCGCACGTATTTCCGCAAGCGATATGCGGGGCTTACTGGACTAGCGACCACTGGCTCATTCGCAAGGTAGCGACGAATGTCTTCGGCCAGTTCAGACGGCGTCCCGTACCTGCGCGTGCGATCCTTTTCGATCGCTTTCATGGTGATCCAATCAAGATCAGCACGAAGCTGTTTCAGGAGATGCCTCGGCTGCGTGCCGCGGTTCTCGGCGATTGTGGTGGCCGCCGCGCCTTGGGTAGCCAGCCTGGCGCTCGGCTTCGGAGAGTCTTCTTCGCGCAATTCCTTGAGCACTGCGTCAAAGGGCTTGGTTCTCCACCGCTCCGTGTCGAAGGGCAACGTCCCGGTGAGAAGGACGTACAAGATCATCCCCAACGAATAAACATCCGTTCTTGTGTCCACATCTACGACATTTGGGTCGGCTTGCTCCGGACTCATGAATCCGGGCGTGCCGACGAATCCGTCAATTCGGGTCGCAAAAGTATCGCCGGCCCCGGAGGGGCCGAGCGCCTTGGCTAAACCGAAATCGATGATGCGGGGCATCGGCTTACCGTCAATTTCCACGACGAGAATGTTGGCAGGTTTCAAATCGCGATGGATGATCGCTTTTTGGTGCGCATGCTGCACGCCATCGCACGCTTGGATGAACAACTCCAATCGGTCGCGAATGTTCAGTTTCTTCTGGTCGCAATAGTGCGTGATCGGTTGGCCCGGAACGTATTCCATTACGAAGTAGGGCTGCCCGTCGGAAGTCGTTCCGGCATCAAAGACCTTCGCGATGCACGGATGATCCATAATCGCCAAGGACTGCCGCTCGGCTTGAAAGCGGCGAAGCAGGGATTCGTCGTACATTCCAGCTCTTATGAGTTTTAACGCCACCCGTCTTTGCAGCGGGGCGCTTTGGTCGGCGAGCCAGACCTGCCCCATACCACCTTCGCCGAGCTTCTTGACGAGCTGATACGGGCCGATCGACTTGAAGACCTTCGCGCCCGTTGGCCCCGCTGCGTCGAGCGTCGGCACCGCGTCGGCTGTGGCTAGTTCGCTGACTCCTGGGTCCGGGGATTCGGACTTTCTGGAAAGGGGATCCTTGAGGGGCCGTTGTGAGTCTTGCATACGCACCTCGCGGGATGGTCTGAGTACAGGAAGCCTAACATAGCGCCTGCGATATCAGTAAGGGCGGCGCGGAAGCGGAAGGGCGTTTGTTCTCGCCTGTAGTGGGAAGGCCACTCGTGCCTGATTAACGGGCTGATCGGAGAAGTGGATACCAGGAGAGAAACCGACTGTCGAGCCGGACCTCTAGGTTTTTCTTAGAAGGGTATTTGCTTCATCGAAGCGGCGTGCCATGTTCGCGCCGTCGCAGGATTGTTCCACTAGCGTTTCTGAATTCCACTCGCTGCGTCCAACGGAGCCAAAAAAATCGCCACCGTAAACATGGATTGCGCCTGTAAACCGAGGAATCGGGTTGGTCACTGAATGGATGATGTCATGTCCCAGCTGAACCGCGTCCATTGCGCTTAGCGCTTTGGCGCCCGCAGCTTCCACCTTCGTGCCGGCGCTGTCTTGCACGCGACGCCAGAAAATATTGTCTTCGCGGCCGGTATAGATGCCAATCACAGCCCACATCTGGTGATTGTGCGGCAGCAAAGTCATCCAGGGCGCCCAAATCACATTGAGTATCGTAAGGTTATCCGCACGGTAGAGCGTTTGCATCTCCGCTTTCTGCGGTTCACCCAGGGCTCTTAGGACTTCCGCAGGAGCAGCAACCGCTCGAGCGACGACTTCACGGACAGAACTCTGCGATGGATCTCGCCGCAGGGCTTCCTTACAATCAAAAGTGAACTGGTCGAGGTCAAACATGTCCCAAGCCACAACTCCAAGTTCTGGCCGTTCGATCCGAGTACTTCCAAAACTCATACGCCTTTGAAGGGTGATCCGTCAACTCCCAACAGTTTGTTGTCAAAGCATCATTGTGCGCACGCCACCAAATCTGTTAGGATCGCGTTTCATCATACGAACGATAAGCCGGCCATCCGGAGGTCCTGGTGAGTAACGATCGAATTCAATCTTGCGGAGACGTTTTATGCATGTAGGAATCGCGACGGGATTTGCGAATCATTCCGAGCTCAGCGACGCGCAGTTCGTCCGCGAAGAGCTCACGCAGCTCGAACTCGCCGCCGAGCTCGGCTTCGAGTCGGTATGGATCACCGAGCATCACTTCAGCAGCTACTCGATTAGCCCTAACCCGCTGATGTACCTCAGCTACCTGGCGGGCCGACATCCTCGTGTTCGTCTCGGGACTCAGGTGCTCGTGGTCCCCTGGCACGACCCCGTGCGGATGGCCGAGGAAATTCTGCTTCTCGATCACGTCTCCGGCGGGCGGGCCCTGATCGGCTTCGGCCGAGGCCTCTCGCGTGTGGAGTACGAAGGGATGCGCATCGATCAGGGCGAAGCGCGCCAGCGCTTCGACGAGAGTGTGGCCATGGTTCTGCGCGCCTTCGATACCGGTGTGATTGAGGGCGGCGAGCTGTTCAAGCAACCACGCCGTGAGCTGCGGCCCCGGCCGATCCGGCCGCTCAGAGGTCGAGCCTTCTGCGCCGCTGGCTCGCCCGCGTCGATGGTCTCTGCGGCGAAGCTGGGCCTGGGCCGGTTGTATCTCGGGCAGCCGATGCTGGCCGGACACGTGCAATCCGAGACGGCACTCAGCCGCGTCATTGGAGACGAGGCCTCCGACGCGTGGCTCAAAGCCTGGCACGAGGCCCATCCGGGAGAGGAGCCGGTGGCGCCATTCGTCTCGAATATCGTATTCGTCGACGAAAGCGGTGACCGTGCCCGGGAGTTGGCGCGCGTTTACACAGGTCGGACATTCGCAGCGGCAGTGAAGAACTACGAAATGACCTCCGAGCACCACGGCACGATCAAAGGATACGAAAGCTACAGCTCTCTGCGCATGACACCCGAGCAGGCTCAGGTGGCCATCGAGAACGCCCACAAAAGTTCGATCGCGGGCACACCCAACGAGGTGCTGGAGCAGCTCGAAGACGTGAAACAGAGACGCCAACCGCAGGGCATGATGCCGCACCTCTATACAGGCGGAATGCCGCACGAGGAATGTCTGCGGTCCATTCGTCTATTTGCAAAAAAGTGTCTCAACGAGATGAAGAGCTGGTCCGGCGCAACCTGCACGATCGACGGTCGCTCCGCTCGCGCGGCCTGATCGGACGACGCGCCCAGGCGCGGCAAGCGGCGGTCATGGATGGCCGTCGAGAGTTTGTTTATCACTCCCTGATCTCCTCCGCGCCTGATGAACGGGGTCCCCGGAAGTTTGCGGCAAATGCCCGATTCACGCCTGATAAGAAATGCAGGTACTGTAATGAAATTGTGCGGTTGGCCGACTTCTTTAGGATCCAGTCAGTTCACACTTTTCGGACGCGCCTGAACCTTCTCCCCAATCATCGAAAGAGACGGAGCAATCGCAAAAGAAACACCCGTCCGGCGAATTGGGCTGCAGCGAGCGCGCCTTAAGGGGCCTTTCGGTTGGCGGAGGTAGCGCGTTCCTTGGCTTGGGCGACCAAAGCGGTGAAGCGCGGGTTGTTGTGAAGGGACTGCAGGTCGGAATCGCTCTCCATGTTCAATTCAAGCGCCGGGCTCAGACCATGGTCCATGGCTTGCCGCAGGAGGGACAGCGCCTGGTCGGGCTTGCCTTTCAGGGCGGCGAGGCATGCGAGGTTGTAGACGGAGCCAGCGGTGATGGGATGGTCGGGGCCATAGATGCGCCGGCGAATCTCCAGCGCTTCCTGATTCAACTTTTCTGATTCGGCATATTGGTGTTCGTCCGAAAGCACATTCGCCAGGTCATTCATCACGTCAGCGGTGTACGGGTGATCCGGACCAAGGATGCGGAGATCGATCTGGAGCGCCTGCCGATACAATTTTTCCGCCTCGGGCAGTTGGTCTTCTTCCGAGAGCACGTCGCCCAAGTTGGTCATCGAGAGGAGGGTGATTGGATGTTCCGGGCCGAGCTGGCGGAGATGTACGTCGAGGCTCTCACGGTATAGCTTCTCTGCTTCGGGGAGGTGACGTTCCCTTCGCAAAACGGCCGCCAGGTTGTCCATAGCGTTTATGGTCTCGGGCTTATCCGGGCCGAAAACCCTGAGATGAATTTGTAGAGTTTCACGGGCCAAACTCTCGGCTTCCGGATCGCGCCCTTCTTCGTTCAAAACTGCGGAAAGGACACGCATTGTTTCCAGGGTGGTTCGATGATCAGGGCCTAGAACCGCGCGGCTTTGACGCAGGACTTCACGCAGCAGTTTTTCCGCATCTGAATACTTGCCTGATCGAAAGAGTTCCCATCCCAGGCCAGACTCAGCTTCGATGGTATCGGGATTTTTCGGGCCCAGAACCACACGGCGAATATCAACCGTGCGGGCAGAGAGGGCTTCGGACTTGGCAGGCAGTCCGAGATTGTCGTAGACGATGCTCATGATGTTCATCATCTGGGCTTGCAGCTCGGGGTCTTTTGCCAAACCAGTGTCGATGTCCTGAGAGGCCTTGTCCAAGATTTCGCGGGCAGTGACGGTGTTGCCGCGGGCCACGCTGGGATCGGTTTGCCTGAACATGTTGGTCATGAAGTCGGTGATGCGGTTGGCGCGGTCGCGTTCACGCGTTATGCGGCGAAGCTCGGCGGCCTGAACGATCGCGAATCCTGCCAGCAGCATTACCAGAGCGGCCGCGACACTCACTCCGATTCGATGGCGGCGCGCGTATTTCGCCAAACGATATCCCGTGCTCGCGGGCCGCGCGACGACCGGTTCGTTCGCGAGATAGCGCCGAATATCCGCGGCCAGCTCCGACGGTGTTCCGTAGCGGCGCGCGCGATCTTTCTCGATCGCCTTCACGGTGATCCAGTCCAGATCACCGTGAAGGAGTTTCACGAGCTGCCGTGGATGTGTACCGCGATTCTCGGCAGCGACGGTAGCGGCGGCGCGCTGCGACGTCAGCCTCGCGCTCGGGCTCGGCGCATCTTCCTCGCGCAGTTCGCGGAGCACCTCATCGAAGGGCTTGGTTCTCCAACGCTCGCTATCGAACGGGAGCGTCCCGGTCAGAAGCACGTACAGGATCATCCCCAGTGAATAGACGTCGGTCCGTGTGTCGACATCCAGAATGCTCGGGTCGGCTTGCTCCGGACTCATGAAGCCGGGCGTGCCGACAAATCCGCCGATTCGAGTCACAAATGCGTCGCTCGCAGGGCCGAGTGCTTTGGCAAGACCAAAATCGATGATGCGAGGCGTGGGCTTGCCGTCCACTTCCAGGACCAGAACGTTTGCAGGCTTGAGATCGCGATGGATGATGGCCTTTTGATGCGCATGTTGCACGCCTTCGCAGGCCTGGATGAACAGCTCGAGCCGATCATGAATCTTCAGTTTTTTCTCATCGCAGTAGCGTGTGATCGGTTGACCGGGGACGTACTCCATTACGAAGTAGGGCTGTCCGTCCGATGTCGCGCCGGCGTCGAAAACCTTCGCAATGCAAGGATGATCCATGATCGCCAGCGACTGGCGCTCGGATTGAAAACGGCGGAGCATGGAATCGTCGTACATTCCAGCTCGTATGAGTTTCACTGCGACGCGTCTCTGCAGCGGAGCGGTCTGCTCGGCCAGCCATACCTGACCCATGCCGCCTTCGCCGATTTCTTCAATCAGCCGATAGGGTCCAATCGTGCGCGGAGAAGGCAAGCGCGCAGGGGAAACCGCTGCCGTCGTGATGTCCAATGTCGTGGCTGCATCGGCTGTGGGCAGCGCACTAGCGCCCTGGTCCGGCGATGCGGGATTGTCGGGCGTGACGTCGTTGGGTGGCCGTTGTGGGTCTGGCATATGTACCTCGCGGGCTACGGGGAATGTGCGAAGCGTAACATATCGTCCGGAGCATCAGACAGATGGCGCGAGTGCGGGACAACGTTTATTCCGTCCCGGGGTTGAAATGCGGCGTAGCGCCCGATTAGTGCGGTAACCAATGTTCGGTTATCATCGGTTCATTCTGGCTCAAGCGCTGCGAATTGCTGATTCTCGACTGCCAGTACAGCCCACCCTTCTTCTTCGGTCCGAACCACGTGAATGTTTGGGCGAGGAGTTCTTGCTCGCAGTCCCAGATTCTGACCAACGCAAAATTTGCTGGTCGCTCGCCGCGTCGGTCCATTCAGATGGGCTTGAACAAGAAAATCAGGGGGTTCTGGTCAGCAGCCGTTTTGCGTGCTCGGCTTCGGTAGATCAGCCCGCCGATCAAGCAACCCGCCATCGACCCGACGAGCAGGAGTTTGGTCCGCGCGGCGAAGGAGAGACGCGGATTCCGGCTTCTTACCGTTTCTTCCGGCGGCTTCGTGATCTTGCCTTACCCTTCTTTTCCTTCCTCGGATGAGGATGAATCCCGAACCGCTGGTCATCGCGCCTGATGGCTTCCGCCACTCGTTCCATCGTCGGTTCGAACTCTTCATGCCGCGAGTCGATGTAGAGCCATTTTTTCAGGACGTCGTGCGGTGCAAGTTGCGGGAAATCTTCGATGATCGCCGGGTGATGCGCATGTTCCGTGCAGATCAAGACGCCATGCCATTTCCACCGGCCTGTCCTGGTTGGTTCCACCAGGACCATCATCTGGCGGCCGAACAGGTACACGGCCAGTCCACCGAACATCCTCTTGGTGAGGAAACTCGGATGGTCCTCGAAGACCTGACAGATCCATTCATTGTCGAACGTCTTCATCCAGTAATTCGCCCCCGCTCCTCCCTAAGATAAGCCAACCTGAGCTTTCGTGGGACATGTACCGCTAGCGAAGGCGTCGCATGGCGATTCGTGTGTGCCTGATTATCGACGCTACCGACACGTTGCGTGCCGGAAAAGCGCAGGGAGTATACTTGCCTCGACTGCGCCGCTCGGATGCAAACCGGGAACGGCGCGGTTGCGGTGAATCGGCAGGAGGAACCTCTCATGCGATCCAGAATGACTGCCACTCTAATTTTCTTTGCGGCTTTTTCAGTATTTGCAAGCACCAGTGCTGCTCAAAGCTCCGATCAAGCGCCGCCCGGACAGGACCAGCAACAGCCCGCTAACCCGCCCGCCCCCGGGCAGCGACCAGCGGGCCCGGGCATGATGTCGCCCGACATGATGCGGATGATGGGAACAATGATGGGATCGATGTCTGGGCGCCCGGAAGACGGGGCAGGGCGCGGGCGAGGCCCGGGCGGAATTCTTCAGCGAGTTTCGAGGCTACTTGGCGCGCTCGACGATCCGCGCGTCCGCACCGCGCTCGGCCTCAGCGACCAGCAGGCCGATGGTCTTCGAAAGATCGTCGTCGACACCGAGACATTCACGATCAAGACGGGAGCGGACATCGCCGTGAACTCGATCGAGCTGCGGGAACTTCTTCGCGCCGACAAGCCGGACAGATCCGCGGTGATGAGCAAAGGTGACCAAATCTCTAAATCCACGTCGCTGCTGATCAATCACTATCTCGACGCGATGCTTGCCGCCAAGGCGATTTTGACGCCGGAGCAGCAGAAAATGATCCGCGCATATCTCGAAAGTGGCGCCCCCATCTTGCCGGGTCCGCCCCCGCGCCGCAGCGCTGCGGGACAAGTTCCCTAGGACGAGTAGGGAACTACTCCCGTTCGCGGTTCTATCGGAACCTGCCGCCTCGTGTTGACATCTCATTCGCAAGCTGAAGACCTGTACAATTCCGGAACGAGCGTGTGATCCGATGGCTTCGGCCAGAAAAACTTTCATCGGCATTTTCGTCGCAGCGGTTGTTCTTTTCTTCGGCTGGCTGGCGTGGCGATCTGTTTCGCCGCCGGGAGGCGCTGAATTCCTTCTCGCAAAACCGCTCCCGGCCGAGTTGCCGGAAGCGACTCCCGCAGTATCGTTCCGCCCCGTAAGCGTGCCGATTCTCGTGTATCACAGCATCGCGCCGTACCGGGCGGACATGTCGCGGCTCGTGAAGGAGTTCACCGTTCCTCCGGAAACCTTCGATGCGCAGCTTCGCTATCTGCAGCAGAACGGCTACACCGTCATCTCGTTCGAATCGCTCGTCAACGCGATGACCGGCCCGAGCGCGCCATTGCCGGAAAAGCCGGTCGTTCTCACGTTCGACGACGGCTGGGAGGATCTCTACCGCCACGCGTTTCCGCTGCTCGTGAAATACCACGTCACCGGCACCTTCTTTATCTTCACCAACGCCATCGGCGGCCGGGATTTCATGACCTGGAGCCAGCTCAAAACGATGCAAGCCGCTGGCATGGACATCGAGAGCCACTCCGTCTCGCATCCGTTGCTTTCCGCGATTACCGACAAGGCCAAGCTTTGGAAAGAGATCGAGGGAAGCAGGGAAATCATCGCGGCGCATCTCGGGCGGGCGCCCGATATCTTCGCGTACCCCTACGGCTCCTACAACGAACTCGATATTGCGATGCTCAAGGCCGCCGGTTATCGCGCCGCGCGAGCCGATATCGGAGCGCCCGCAGCCGCCCCGGTCTTTGTGGCGGAGACCACCGACGAGATCTACAAATTGCCGGGCATTGAGGTGACGAACAATTTCGCGCGATTCGTGTCACTGATCAAAGTGTGATTCGGCCGCATCTCCCCATCACCGCGATAGGTTCGGACCGCGCACCGCTACGCGAGCGAGCTTCAGGTGCTGCGCTTGCCCGGCCTGTGCTTCGTCCCGGGATCAATTGGGGCATCCTCTTGTGGTGTACCTCGAGCGGTCGTAGTAAAGTACGCGGTTTGCTGTCGGCGGAATCACAATGACAAAAATTCAAAAGCATTTCATGCGCACAGCCGTGCGCGCGCAAGGCATCGTCGAAGGGCGCGGCGCTTTCGGATGGCGAAAGGTGGCGGCGGCGTTCATCCTCGGCGGCGTTGGCATCTGTGCTCTCGCGCAGTCGCAGAAATTCTTCGAACAAGGTCCGGCTCCCAGCTTCACGGCGAGCCAGGCGGAGCGCGGCAAAGCGGCCTACAACAGCGCCTGCGCAACGTGCCACGGCACAAATCTGGATGACGGCGCATTTGGACCGGCGCTCAAGGGTGCGTTGTTCCAGAAAAAATGGGGAGCGCAATCGCCGGCCGCACTCTTTGCCTACATGATTCAAAAGATGCCGCCGGCTGACCCGGGAAGGCTCGGCGGCCAGACGACCGCCGATGTCGAGGCCTACATTCTTCAAGCGAGTGGAGTCGAGCCAGGCGCTACGGAACTGACTGCGGCTCAGCTCGGCGGAGTGAGCGCCGGCGGAGCGCAGGCAGCCCAAGCCTTTCAGGGTGACGTGCGCGCGGCTACGGGCAATCACGACGCGACTTACAAAGCCGTGATGGCGAGTCGCGCAGCCGAACTGGAAAAAATCACGCCGGTCACGGACAGCGTGCTCCAGCATCCATCCGATGCGGACTGGTTGATGTGGCGGCGCACCTACAGCGGTCTGGGCTTCAGTCCTCTCGCAGAAATCAAGAAGCCAAACGTAGGCGATCTGCGCCTTGCGTGGAGCCGCGCGCTGCCGCTGAGCGCGGACGAAATCACGCCGCTCGTTCACGACGGCGTTCTGTTCCTTGAAAGCGGCAACACGGTCGAAGCTTTGGACGGCGCGAAGGGCGATCTGCTGTGGCAATACGTTCGTCCGCTGGGCGACGAGCTGATCGCCGGACGCGAATCTACCATGCGCGGCATCGCGATCTATCAGGACAAGCTCTACGCGCCCACCGCCGACGGGCACATGATCGCGCTGAATGTGAAGACGGGAAAACTTGTGTGGGACCACCAGGTCGTCGTGCCGCTCACTGGAGTCTACGCGCACTCCAATCATGATTTCCGGCTCGACGGCGAGCCGATCGTCGTGCACGGCAAAGTGATCATGGGCGTCAGCCTCGGCATCACGAATCCGAGCGGCGGCTGTTACATCGTCGGTCTGGACGCGCAGACCGGTGACGAAGTCTGGCGATTCAATACCATCGCGCGTCCGGGGCAGCCGGGCGGCGACAGTTGGAACGGCGCTCCCGTCGAACAGCGCTTTGGCGCGTCCATCTGGACCGGCGGCAGCTACGATCCGAAACTGAACTTGGTTTATTTCGGGACCGGCAACACCTACGACATCGGCACGCTGCTGCAGCCGCACCCTCAGAAGGGCGAATCGAACGACGCACTCTACACGGAATCCACCGTCGCGCTCGATCCGGATAGCGGCAAGCTCGTCTGGTATTACCAGCACATGAACCGCGACGTCTGGGATCTCGACTGGGCCTTCGAACAGTTGTTGATCACGCTTCCGGTGGGCGGCAGGCCGACGGATCTGGTCGTCTCCGGCGGCAAAATGGCGCTGTTTGACGCGGTGAATCGTGCTAACGGCACGTATGAATTTTCGAAAGACCTCGGGATGCAAACTTTGGTCACCGCGATCGATCCGAAAACCGGGAAGAAGATCATCGATCCCAAGCTCGAGCCGGCCGCCAACAAGACCGACATCATCTGCCCGGACGCTACGGGCGCAAGAAACTGGCCCGCGACTTCGTACGATCCGGGCACTCACATTCTCTACGTGCCCCTCGCCGAATCTTGCATGGACTACACCTGGGTGCCGCGCGACCTCGCTCAGACGGCGGGCGGCGGGCTGGACATTCGCTACGAGTTGCGTCTGCGGCCGGATAACGACGGCAAGATGGGCCGCATCGAAGCCGTAAATCTCGAAACGAAAAAAGTCGTGTGGACGGATCGCCAGCGAGCGCCCATCGCCAGTGCGATGCTCGCGACCGCGGGCGGAATTGTTTTCGCCGGCTCGCAGAACCGCGAGTTCACGGCCTACGATTCGACGACGGGCAAGGCGCTGTGGGAAGCGGGATTGAACGCGGCGCCGAGTTCTTCTCCGATCACCTATGCTGCCGGCGGCAAACAATATGTCGCCGTCGTTTCCGGCGGTGGCGGGCCGCTGGACGCGAGCGGGTCGAGTCTCGCGCCCGAGTTCGATAATCCGTCGGGCGGGACAACGCTGTGGATTTTCAAGCTGCCAGACACCACCGCCGGACGCGCGGCCGGACGATAAGTTTCCCCCCGCCGATGCGCTGGACGCGATCAATCGAATTCAGACCAGGCAGAGTCTGAATACCGTGGTGCAAACCGGCGTTCCCGGCTTCATTCCACAAGGCAGGTGAGCATGGAGGCGAAACCGCAACTAGAGCAATCGATGCAAGAGGAACAAATCCGCTCGGCCCTGAATGCGCATTGGCAGGCGTCGGCAGCCGGCGATGCAAACGCGGAACACGACATTTACGACGACGATGCCATCTGTGATTATCCCCAGTCGGGCGAGCGAATCCTCGGGCGAAGCAATTT
>DASPUN010000078.1:0-65248 GCA_035622875.1 Candidatus Acidiferrales bacterium | reverse complement strand
GTCCGCTCGTCGGAAACGCCGTTTCGAATCACGCTCTATCTGCGATTGAACAGACCGCCTGACGAATCGGGCCACTATGACCTGCAGGCGGAGGTATTCAAGGAAAAGTGGGAACGATTCCGGGCACGACCGTTGCCGTGGCACGCTAAGCTCCCGCCCGAATCGCTTTTCATAATGCCCGAGTAAGAACGCGGAAGGGGCTACTTGAAATGCTTTACGAACTTCACGTCGAAGCCGTAGGTTCCGTTGATATCCCTCAGAAACTCGACGGAAAGGCCTGGTCGCAGCGTGTATTCCACCTGGATCAATTGATATTGGTTTGAAGTGGCGGCGTTTGTCGAGTAGGTGATCGAGAGATCGCGGCCGACCTGCTTCTGAATGGTGACGCGCGCGGCGGCGTTCGATTCGGTCGCAGTGCCCGCAACAAAGGGGTCGACACGAAACGAGCTGATGCCGAAAAGGTGCTCGATTCGCCCCCCGATGCCGCTGGAAATCGCCTCAGAGAGAAGCGCGGTGGCGCCGTAGTTCTGTGCGGCGCCGGGTTGCGACCGCAGACCCGATTCCTCACCCGGGCTGCCCAGCGCGAGCAGAGCGACGATTTCCGTGTCCGGAAGCGGCGGATCGGATCTGTAGTTCAACGCGAGATGGCTGGCCGGGCCGGAAAAGTCGATGGCGACCTGATATTGATTGATCATCGAGGTGACCTCGACGTTGAGCACCGGGTCGAGCCGGAACGGATTCGAGAAATTGATATCACCTCGCGTGAGTTCAAAGGTATTGCCGCGAAACGGCATTTCCCCGCTGAGGAGGTGAATGTGCCCGAGCAGCACGGGACGATCCCAGGTGCCTCGGAGGCGCACATCTCCGTCCATTTCGACGTGTGCCCCCGTCCATTCGATGCGCGCACCCGGAGTGGTTCGACCCTCCACATCGAATGCGAGGTTTTGGAGGAACGGTGAAGTAGACGTCGATTGGGCCGTCGTTTCGGAGGAGGAGGCGAAAAAGGAAGCTACGTCCACGCTCTGAGCGAAGAGCAGCCGCTGAACCTGCACGTGTCCGCTAACCAGCGCGGCCTCGCGCGTGCCGGAGAGCTGCAGCGTGCCGCCGACGAGCCAGCTCATCCCGACGGGATAGCGAATGCGAACGGTTGAGGTTGTCGCAGTGAGCTGATATCGCAGCGGACCCTCGCCGTATGCCACTGCACCGGCGAGCGTGAGTTGTCCGCCGCCAGCCTCGGCTGTGACATGGTCGAACAGCAGCCTGCTGGCGTCGAACACAAGATCGCCACTGACCTTGCTGAGCCCCACTGGGAAATCTGCATAGGTGGCTGAAGCATCGCGTACGGTAGCGCGGCCCGTGATGCGGGGCTGTGCCATCGTTCCCTGCACCGAAACGTTCACTTCGGCCCGGCCGTGCGCATCCAGATCCGGAAGGAAGCCCGCAACCAAACGGAGGTTGGCGCCGCCGGAGAGCGCGAAATCGAGCCGCCGGTCGCTGTCAAAGCGCGCCGAACCGCTGAGTCGCAAATCAGTGTCCGGGCCATGGAGGCGCGCCTGCTCCACGCGAATCTCATTTCGTCGATAGGCCAGACGGATCGGTTGATCGTTGGTGAGTTGGACGAATTCATAGACAAACGAGATGCGAGCTATATCGGCGTCCACCTCGATCGAATCCGGCTGACGCAGCGAACCCGAGATCGTAAAAGCGGCGTCGGCGCTCCCATGGCCGGTCAAATGGGAGAGATGCAGCCCGGCTTCGATGAGAGGATCGAGATCGAACTGCTGGATCGAAAGTTTGCCGTACACGAGCCGGTCGCCGGTGAGCCCGATCGTGAGATCGCCTTGAAGCTTTTCGCGCGCCGGTTCAGACGTCAAGGCAAAATGAGCAGTCTTTCCATCCGAATTGAACTGGCCGGCGAAATCTCCTTCGGCGTCCACGCCGAGCACGAGACCTGTGACCGCGAGATCGCCCTGTGCGGCCGGCGCGAGAAGCGGGCCACCTCCCCGGAGACGGAAGTCGAGACGACCCGCGATCGGGAGCGCCGGCGTTTGCAGGGGCTTGATCTTTTCGAGAGCGATCGATTGACCCGCGAGATCAAATTCCGCCTGTTGCTCGGCGGGCCGGTAGGAGAGATTGCCCGCGATCGCCCCGAAACTTTCGCGCAGTTCCGCATGAGACAGCTTTAGGAGATCTTGGTCCCAGTGAAATGCGCCACTCAAGCGATCGGCACGCCAGCCTTGCATCTCGATGTTTGTGGCAACGAAGTTCGCGTCGACTACAGGCGCCGCACGAGTGCCGCCGCCGCGGAGATCGCCGGTTATTTCGAGCGCGAGGGGATAGTTGGTTCCCAGGACAGCTTGGATGTCATCGCCAGAAGCGCGCTCGAATTTCGCGTCGAGAGTCCACGCGCTGGAAGGCAGGAAGTTCCAATTGCCATTGAGCTGCAGTGAGACATTCAGCGTGGATGAAGCACTGCCGCGCCGAATGGTGGCGTTTCTCAGGATGAAGCCGTCGGGAGAGTAGTCCATGTCGCCGTCGATATGGTCCCAAGCGAGACGGTCATATTGAGGGTGTTCGCCACTCAGATGACCAACGAAGGACACTTCCGTGAGCGGACCGATAATTCGTCCGCGCCAGGAAGCACTTCCTCCCACACGGTGCGGTTCGGCCTCGGATCCTCGAATCGCATCGATAAAGTCATCCCATTCGAGCAGATTGTCGGCATGGAACGAGACTTCCATCGCCGAATCTTTTTCGCCGAGCATGCCGTCGAATGCGACTCGGGCCGTCGGCGTGTCGATTTCGCTGTGCGAAGCGGAGACGATTTGCAGATCGCTGCGGTAATCGAAGTCGATTCGGGACGTCGCAGGAATTAGTCCGGTGCGGGACAAAGGCGGAGACCATCGCATCTGGCCTGTCGTCCGAAAATTTTTGAAGTTGGCCTTCCAGGTGTTTACAGAATCCACATCGACGACGCCGTCCCAGTGCAAAGAGCGAACGGGCAAATCGGGATTATCGAGCGTGCTGAAAAGCTGTGCGAGGCTCGCGCCACGAACACGCGTTTGGGTCCGGAAGGCGAGGCCTTTGAAATCCATCTCAAGCTGGCCATCAATCGTACCCCCGAGCGCGCGAACGCTCAGGTCTGGCACAACGAGGCGGCGGTTGGCGACCTGAAAGTCGCCGGAAGCTTCAACTCCCTTTTCGTGGTAGTAGCGATAGGGCAGAACGACATCGCGGCTTGAGTAGTAACCGCTTGCGGCCCATTCGCCGCCATTCGGGAGGCTGTTGACTGAGGCCTTCGAGCGGTAGTGCGCCTGGCCGGAGAAATCTACGTTGCCGCCCGGGGTCGTTGGCTCACGAAAAACATCGCGAATATCGGCAAGCGAAATTCGCCCACGATACTTGAAGTCCCAGTCCGACCGTTCGAAGCTGGGCAGTGACGCCTGGAGATTGAGATTGGAATGCAGCGCCTTGAATGCGAGTTCGTTTAGCTCGAAAGATTCGCGTGCGAGCGTGAACTTCGCGGACAAATCGAATGGGAACGGGACGTAACGCTTGGCAGCAAACCTCACCTGCTGCCAATCGAGATTGCCAACATAGACGCCGTTCGGCTGGGAATCGTAGCGAACTGCAAACTCCAAATTCTCCCCGTCGATGGACAAGGGCACGCTTTTGTCATTGTGAACATACATGCCGTTGCGGAGCTCGAAATGGCCTATTTGAAGGTCGAAGAGCGTGGTGCGCCACGGGCGGCCTCCCGGCCGGCTGCGCGGCGTCGGGAGGTTGCTGCGGCCATCGCGATCCATGCGAATCGCGACTTCGGGCCGCTCTACGATCAACTCATTCAGCGCGATTTTCCGGCCTATCAATGAAACGATGTGAATGTCGACATTGATACGATCGGCGTGGAAGAGCGGCGTCTGGTTTGCGGCTTCTAGGCCATGAAGAGTGAGATCGTCAATTTCGACGCGCAAGCGCCAGAGGTTCAGGTAAAAGGTGCCCATTTCGACGCGAGCCCCGGTGGCCTGCTCGAGGCGCCTGATGAGTGCAGCGCGCAGCCATCTCTCGGGAAGCCCCGACTCAGCTATAGCGCCAACGAGAAGAACCGCGAGGGCAGTCCACGCCAGCGCGTGCGTCGCCCAGCGTCGCAAGCGAGAGTTCACGGGCGATCTCCCTCGAGCATAACGTCAATTTTGAGTCGCGCCCGCGTTTCATCGAGCCACTGCGTGGCCAGGTCGCTGATCGCACGCTGGACCAGCACCTCGCGAATCGTATCTTCCACTTCATCGAGAGGCGGGACGGGCTGGCCACGCGACTTCATTTGCGGGACGAACTCGCCGTCGTAGTAGCTTTCGATCTGTTTCTGGTCGACCTGAGCCGCAGGGCGAAAGCGATAGTCAAGAAAGCGAGAAAGGTAGAGCTGCTTCGCAAGCATGCGACGAATTTCAGATTCCGTAAGGCCGACGGCGGCGCAGCGATTTCCAAGACTCTCCTGCGACGGAAATCGAGCAACGAGTAGAGCGTATGCGCGGTCTACATCGTCCTGCGAAGGCTTCGGGTATTTCGCTGCCTGGGCTTCGCCGTTAACTATCCACTGGTCTCCCAATTCGCGTATTAGATCGGCGCGCGGCTTGGCATGGCCGTCGACGAGCTCCTGAAAGGCAGCCAGCTCACGCAATTCGCTCTCGGTCAGGATATCGTCCTCGATTCGCGCCGCGATCCCATCGACCGACCGCGAGGTGTCGGGAGATGTCGTAGCGGGCGAGGCGGACCCGCCGGATTGAGCCTTGGCGATGTTCGGCGCCAGACAGGCAAGCGACGCGAAACAACCGAGAATGAGAAGCAGGCGGCGCATCAGAAAATCGGTCCTATATTGAAAAAGAAGCCAAAATGCGGAATGTGAAGGGCCTGAGCAGTCATCGTGGTGGTATTGAAAACCTGGTATGCCCCAGGATTTAACTGGTAGCCGAAATCGACCCGAACCGGACCGACGGGAGTTGGATAGCGCACGCCAAAGCCGACGGTGTGCGAGAAATAGTTCAAGTCGGTGAGCGAAGGGGCTTTCCACGCGAAGGAGATGTGATTCACATCTGTGTACACATTGCCCCCATCGTAGAACACGGTTCCGCCGACACGATTGCCGACAAATGGAAGCCGCATCGGGAACCGCAACTCCTGGTTAAAGACAAGCAAACCGAGGCCGCCAATGGGAAATCCCGTGCACGGATCGCGCGGACCGGCCTGATTTAGCCCGAAGCCCCGAAGGGAAGTTCCGCCGCCGGCGAAGAGTCGTTCCGGCAGAGGGATCACGGGAAAGGTTTCGGCCGGGGCTGATTCTGTGCATTGCGATGGGTTGAACGTCGTGCTGATGCCAGTCGTGGTGCCGAATGGCTCCTCGAAGCCAAAGCGGACAGAGCGCGCAAACACGAATGCGCGACCGAAGGAATGGAAGGATGAGTTCTGGAAGAAGCCGCGAAAAAAGCTGGCGCTTGACCCGATCGCCATGATCGCGTCGCTCACGTCAATTGTATTGAACGTCCCGCGCTTGGCGTCGGCGGGATCGTCGCGGCGGTCGCGGGCATACGTGATGCCGAATCCCGAAACGAGCGTGGGCTGGCTCAGCAAAGGAATCTGTTCGGGGCTGATCGTCGATGCCAAATTTGAAGCTCTGACGCGGCGGTAGAAATACCGGTACAGCACGGAGCTTGATGGCGATAGTTTCTCGACGAGCTGGAGACCACCTTCATAGCGCGTGGACGTGAATGTGTTGATGTCCTGAGTCTTATCCGCAAACCCGGTCAATTGAAGACTCAGGTTTCGATTGCTCAGAAAGTTGTCTGCCGTGTAACCGAGTGCTGTGCGATATTCGAGCGTGCTGGCTCGCACTTTGAATGAAAGGGTTTGCGCGCGGCCAAACATGTTGGCGCGAGCGATCTCGAAAATCCCGCGTGGACTGGCGCCGATGGTCGTGCCATTCGGATTGACGGTCCCTCCGGCGATCCGCTGCACCTCAAAGCCGAAACCGTATCCGATCGTGTAGCGGTCGCCCTCGTGCGTGTCCACTACAACGGTCTTTTCTGGATCCGTGCCAGCCGGATTTTGCGGCGCAATTTGGACGCGGTTGAAAACACCGAGGTTGTAAAGCTGCCGCTGCGTTTTCGCCACGTCGCCCTCACGCAGCGGACCGTTTGGCTCAATCGCCACCTGACGGGCGATAATGTCGCGGCGCGTGAATTCATAGCCTGAAAGCAAAACCCGGGAAACTTGTACCGGGTTGCCTTCGGTGACGTGGTAAACAACTCGAACTTGATTGGCTGTGTCGCCGGGCGACACGTCCTCGCGGAACGAGACGTCCGGATACCCTGCGTTGTAGTAAAGAGCCAGCATATTATTGCGATCACTTGTCACGCCGGCTTCCGAGTAGGGCTGGCCGGAGGTCAATCCAGCGACGCCGAGCAAGTCATCGGTTTTGATGGCGCGATTGCCGTCGATCGAAAGGCTCTCGACACGCGTCTGGCTGCCTTCGACGATGTGGAATGTGACGAACAGATTGTTCTTCTTGCCACGATACTGGTCGTCCACTGACGAGCTGACCTGGGCATCCTGAAAGCCGTTCGCAAGATAGAGTGTCCGGATCGAATCGCTATCGGCACGCAGAAGTTGCTGGCTGAATCGGCCGCGAGACGCAAAGGACTCCGGTTGGAGTTGTAGCCTGCGGGCGAGAAGAGAGCTGGCGAAATAGCTGTTCCCGTCAAACGTGACGCCCGCCAGCCGGTAGTGGTCTCCGCGGGTGATGTCGTAGCTGATTACCTGTTCGCTGCGTTGCGCATCTTGTTGCGAGCGAACCTCAACGCCTGCATCGAAATATCCCTGACTCTGCAGGTAATCGCGAATGTTGCGCCGCCCCTCCTGCAAAAGATCCTCGTCGACGGCACCTTCCGCAAAGATTGGAATGAGTTTCCGCTGGCGTCCCTTGCTGAGACCCGCACCGTGGATTTCGACGCGCACTCGCGGCCCTGCAGTAACGGCAACTGTCAGCGGCAAGCGATTGGAGTTCGGGTCGTACGTTCCGACCGTGATCACGGCGGCGGCACCCAAGTAGCCCTGATTTACGAGAAACGCGCGCAACCTTTCCTTGCCGTGCGAAAGACGAGACGCGGTGATCTCATTCTTGCTCTTGAACTTTAGGCGTCTCAACAGATCCTGGTCGTGATACGCGGTATTGTTCACCAGCGTGATATTTCCTATTAGGGCCCGGGGGCCAGAATCGACGTGCACGGTTACGTCCATTTGCCGAGTGTCGTCGTGAGGCTCAAGCGCCCACGTGACTTTCGCCTGATACAGACCATCATCGCGCAACGTGGCGCGCAAACGGTCGATCGCCTCCCGCAGCGCGCTCTCGCGAAATGGGTCGCCGAGTGTGAGACGCAAGGCCGCCAGAGCCGCCGCTTCGCTCGGCGGGGATTTCAGGCCTTCGATTGTGACAATGTTGTTGTAAAAGTTGCGTCTGACGATGAAATTGACGTCCAAGCCGTACGCGCCGGAAGTGGCGGAAACGCGGATGTCGGAGTAGTCGCCCATGCGATAAATCTGTCGCAGGCTCTCGCGCTCGGACGCGAAATCAAAGGGTTTCCCGACTTCGAGAGGCAGCGGTGAAATCCTTTCGGTAACAGGTTGTCCGGATTCATCCACAACTTGAATCTTCGAGACGCGCCGGCCTTCGATCGTCAGATCCTGAGCGCGGGCGGGCGCCAACGAACAAGCGCCGCCACAGAACGCTATGACCATAGAAATCGCAGCGAGCCGAGTCCCTTGAACGCGTGCGAGCGGTGTTTTGTGCGGAAAAATCATTCGCTCCAGAAGCTTAGGAATTGAGGTTAGCACGGGCGCGTTGCCTGCCCGGCGCGAAATGGAGCTATGATTGATTATCAGGAACCATTTCATGAGATCAGATGATCGCGAGATATATTCGCGCCAGATTCTCTTCGAAGGGATCGGCGAGGAAGGCCAGGAGAGGATTCTGGCCGGAAGTGCCATCCTTGTCGGCTGCGGCGCCCTAGGAACAGCGCTGGCGGGGTTGCTTGTTCGGGCGGGAATCGGAAGATTGCGCATCATCGACCGCGACTTCGTCGAGAAATCCAATTTGCAGCGGCAGACGCTTTTTATCGAGGCGGATGCCCGTGAAGCACTGCCAAAAGCGATTGCTGCGGAGCGGCGCTTGCGAGAAATCAATTCGGGAGTGGGGCTCGAGGGGATCGTTGCAGACCTGACTCCCAAGAACGCGCTAGAAGTTCTCGGCGGATTTCCGCTCATCCTGGACGGAACGGACAATTTCGAGACGCGGTTGCTCGTCAACGACGTCGCGATCTCCCGCGGCGTGCCCTGGATTTACGCAGCAGCGGTGGGAAGCTATGGCGTAACGATGACGATTCGTCCGAACGAAACCGCTTGCCTCGCGTGCTTACTGGAAACGGGCGAGGCGAACGACATTCGCATGGGCAACGATGCGACATGCGACACGATCGGAGTGCTCGGCTCGGTAGCCGGTGTTGTCGCGTCGATCGAAGCAGCGGAAGCGCTGAAAATTCTCGCGGGAAAGCCGGAGGCTTTGCACGGACGCCTTGTTTCTTGCGACGTCTGGAGCGGCAAATTCCAGTCCATCCGCGTGCCGCGCAATCCGGATTGCAGAGCCTGCGGGCGGCACGAATTCTCCTACCTGACTGGCGATGCACAGCCGCACATCACGATGTGCGGGCGCGACTCCGTGCAGATTCACGAACGCAACAGGCGCCTCGATCTAGGGGAATTGGGGCAGCGGCTGGCCGCAATTTCCGCGACCGAAGTCCGCAACAACGAGTTTCTCTTGCGCTGTCGCATCGCCCCCTACGAAATGACGGTGTTTGCCGACGGACGCGCGATCATCAAGGGCACGAAGGATCCGACCGTGGCTCGATCGCTCTACGCGCGTTACCTTGGCGCGTAGTCTCCAAAAAGTAGTGGAAATCTAACCTACGAAACGGCGGAGGGCCGACTGCCGCATGGCAGCGCGGTCCATGTTTTCGCGGCAATTCATCAAGGTTAAGAGTGTGCTGAGGATGCGCGCTTTCAGCTCGTCAGACATCGTGACACCGCCTGTGGCGATGTGCACGAGCGACTCGCCGCGCCTTGCAATCCTTTCGACAAACTCTATTTGGCGATCATGATTCGCGTTTCCCAGCGCTGTTTCGCGGCGCATTTCGGCGCATTCCTGTTCGATGAAGAGAGTGAAATGCAAGACGCATAGGCGCTCCACAGCCAGTTCCGCTGGCACGGAAATCTTACATCCCTTTGCGGAGCAAGTCTCTGGCACGCGCCCACCCTGGCAAAGATTTTTTTAGCACCTTCTAATGTGGATTACCAGTTCAGGGTCGTGACTTGCTGCGTATCAGACAGCAGGCGTAGTGGAAAGTACTACGCACCAATGCCGTCGCCGCGGACGCATACACCGCATCGAATCGGGAGGTGTTCCTTTCTGGAACGCAACAGCTCTCACTGCGCCGCTTGCGGGACATGCTCGCCGATGCGGAATTCTGTCCAAGGACCCGCGTCCATGTCGCGCATCACGGGCGACTGCCAGGAAAATTCGGGATGATCCGCGAGAAATTTTGCGGCGTCGAAATTGATTCCGCAGGGATGGCCGAGCCGCGCAACAAAGTCCATCGACGCCGCCATGTGACTGTCCATTACCTTCCCCTGCACGGCGCCCCAAGGATCAAACGGTGGAGCGGTAGAGCCGGGAAGCGTTTCCGATTCCATGTCGCCATGCCCACAAAGCGTGCGGCGGTTCGCGCCTTCCTTCTTCGTGAACGTATCGAAATGGTCGGCTAGAAAAATCTCCGCGAGAGACGCGTCGATTTTGCCTTTGTTTCCGTTGAGGAGCTGATCCCAGCGGATTCGGCGAGCGTTGGCGCTTCCGGCCGGGTTATTGGGGTCGAAACTTGTTTCATCCTTGATGACGTCGGGATCGCTGGGAAAATTTGCGCCTGCAAAGTAGCCGTCGGAGGCGCGCCATAGCTTGGTGTGCTTGAGACCGAGTTCGAACCGGGCGATTTCGCCGGTCTTGCGATCACCCAGGAGCCAGTCGTTGGCGTAGCCGCCGTTATTTCCATCGAGCATGATCTTCACATAGCTATCGATGGAATCGGCGTACTGCATGGCCTTGCGGGCGCGCACGAATTCCGCCTTGCCGTTGGGATCCCAGCCGTGGAAATTTCCGATTGTCGTCTCGGTGATCATCAAGCCCGCGGAATTTACGCCGAAATCGTCGTCGCTGGCGATGACCCCGGGTACACCATCCATAAGAATGCGATAGCCTGTCGCCGGCACGATGTCGAACACAATTCGCCAGCGCGCGCCCTCGAGATAGGAAGTCCAATTGTTATGCGCCATCACGATGCCATGGTCCTTCGTCCAACTGCCTGTAGCAACGAACGCGCTGCAATGCTCGAACGCCTCAAGGTCCCGCGCGGACATCGCAGAGTGGATTTGCTGATTGAGCCACGGCACATAGTAGTCGGGTAATTCCGAAAAGGCGTTGAGCGCAACAATATCGTCGATATCGAGCTTCGTGCCTTTCGCGTTGATCCCGTCGACGATCCCTTTCAGCTCGAATTGATATTCGGAATCAATCTTGGGCCAGAGCATCGTGCGCGCTGCGCGACGGAAGAACTCCCAATCGCGGCCGGTGTCGTGAGTCATCTCAAGACGAATTGTGGCGAAAGCGTCCGCTATTTCCGTCGCGAGAAGGTAGCCATGCTGATAGCCGATATCGTAGGGAGTGCCTTCCAGATGGACGTAAATCCAGCCGCCACGGTCGAAGCGGTAGCCTTTGCCCTTTGTGAATTCAACGTAGCTGTCCTGGAAATTGGGAGTCGGTCGCGGCCGGGACCCGGTGGCTGCCGCGTGCCCGAGGAAATTGGGTGCGAAGAGCAGCGACGCCGCAACCAGCACGGCCATAACGATTCTCAATGTTTCGGCTGGGCCTAATCGTCGCGATGTGCGCTCAAGTAGTGGATGCATTGCCTTTTTTTCACCTGTTGGTCATGAATTCGCCGATGCCCGCGCTTACTTTCCATCCGCATGCGGCGTGCCGATCAGCTTTTCGACTAGGGGAACCGGCAAAGGTCCCTCATTGAGTACGGCGTCGTGAAACTTGAGCATGTCGAAATTCGCGCCGGCCGCAGCGTGATAGCGCTTGCGAAAAGCGAGCCATTCCCGCAAGCCCACGTAGTAGGTGGGCAGTTGCGTGGAGCTGAGCTTGGCACGCAGGAGTTTGCCTTCGGCTTCCGCCTGGGTCTGGAACGCGTCCTTGGTCATGAGTTCCATGGCCTGCTCGTCGGTCATTCCCATCGTCTGCATTCTCACATCGAGGATCGTATTCGCCAACAGGCGCAAACGGATTTTGCGCATTTCGAGCCGGAATCGCGGATCGTTATTGAGGAATCCCTCATCCATCATCACCTGCGCAATGTACTCCGCCCAGCCTTCCACATAGGCGCCATTCGAAAAGAGCGACCGCAACAATCGGCGGCGCTCAGGCTGGATGTTATTAAGATGCTCGAACTGAATGTAATGGCCAGGCAGCGCCTCGTGAATCGTGAGCCAGTACAGCACCCAATTGTTGTATTCGCGCAATTTCGATTCGACTTTCTCGGCCGGCATCGACGGATCGATCGGCGTCACCCAGTATTGCGCCTCGGCCTGCGGCTCGAGCGGAGGCGCGCTGGCGAATCCAGCGACGGAATAGATCCCACGCATGAAAGGCGGAGTCGGGATGACCTTCAGATTTTCACGCGTGTTGAGCGAGACGATTTTCTTTTCGCGAATGAATTGCTTGATGGACTCGAGGTCTGCTTCGATTGCTGACTGCAGATGGTCCGATTGCGGATGATCGTCCGAGATTTTTCCCAGCACTTCACCGATGACGCGATTCTCGCGATCGCGGCCCGCCAAATCCGAGTGATCGCTGTGCCCGGGAAACATCTGGGCGTGCATCGGAAGCGCCAATTGGAACATTTCGGCGCGCACCGCCCTTAGTTCCTCCTCAGCGGAGGCGAGAATCTCCCCGGGCGCGATCGGCGTCTCCATCACGAGTTTAAATTTCTCGCCGTAGAGGTCTTTGCCAAGACGCCAAGTAAGACGCGAGGGACGCTTGCCGAGATCGTCCCGCAGCCAGCGCGAAAAATCCTTGAGAGCGGCGATCGCGGGCGGCGCGACTTTGTCGTATCGCGCTCTAAGGGGCGAGCCAGCATCGATCTCACTAGCGACCGTATTTTGGATTAGGTCGATGTTTCCGTCGTTTTCCTGGATCGCTGTAGTCACAAAGACCGGGTCGGCATCGGAGAGATACTGCTTGGCCTGATCGAGCACGCGCGGGATTTGGCCGATTCTGGAGAGCACGTGTCCAAGCCGGACGTCCTTGGGCGCATAAGTTTGCGAGAGCGGCAAGAAAATTCCGTTGCCGATCATTTCCACGACGACGGTCGGATGGTGCCGGTAGTTCTGGATGCGATCGAGCTCGAGGAGATTGAAGCCGATCTGATCGTCAATCAGCTGCCAATCCGCAGCGTCTTCCGGATCGAGTGAAGATTGTGGCGTCTCTTTGCGGAATCGCTCGCGCCAGTCCGCGTAATATGCGCGAAGCCGCGCGTAGCCTTCGAGACTCACATCGTCGTACTCGGAATCGAGCTCGATTGTCTTGCCGGATTTTGGATCGAAGTGCTGGTGATAGCCGGCCTGTGACGCACTTACGGGCGTCAGTGCAAGCGCACCCTTAAGAAACTGATCGCTCATCTCAGCGAACTTCTGCGAGGCATCGGCAGACATGCTTTTACTCGAATCCGAGGAAACTGTGTGAGCGACGGCTGCTGCACCCGCAGAACGGACGACATCAGCGCGTTGGATAAGGAATACCAGCGAAATCAAGATCGCCGCGATTTGCAACAAGCGTATCAGTTGCATGCCTCCAACGATTCTGCCGATAGGCCGGCCTGAGACTCGTCTCACTTCTGCGGCGTCGGCGGAACATTTGGAGTTGGAGTTGGAGTTGGAGTTGGAGTTGGAGTTGGAGTTGGAGTTGGAGTTGCGCCCGGGCCCGTACCTTGGCCCGGAGGTTGAAGGGAGATCAACTGGACTTCGAAGATCAGCACCTGATTCGGCCCGATTGGGCTGCCGGGAGCGCCGCGGTCGCCATATCCAAGGACGGGCGGAATGAAAATCTGCCACTTCGATCCTGCCGGCATCAGTTCCAGGGCTTCCGTCCATCCCTTAATCATGTTCCCGCCCACAGGCATCATCACCGATGGCCCCCGCTTGCTGGAGTCGTCAAATTCTGTGCCATCGATGAGTGTACCGCGGTACTGACAAAGCACTTTGTCCGCTGCAGTGGGCTTCGGTCCCGTGCCCTGCGTGAGAATCCTGTATTGCAAGCCGCTTGGTTGCGTGATTACGCCCTCTTTTGTCTTGTTGGCGGCCAAGAATGCTTCGCTATCCTTCAAATTCTTATCCCGCAATTCCGCCTGTTTTTGGCGCACATCGCCCTGCAGTTTCGCGAGTGCCGCAACCGCCTCGTCGTCGGTGAGGAGGGCCTTAGCGCCGGTGAGTTCGTCCTTGATGCCCCGAATGAGCAAGTTCAAGTCGACATCGACCGACTGTTCCTTCATGCTTCGCTGCAGCCCCTTCGCGACATTCATACCGAGGGCATAGCTTTTCTTGTCTCGGTCGGTTTTCAGTACCGGCGCCGCGGGAGCAGGCTTTTTTGCGGACGATGCTGGAGCTGATTTCGAGGAGGGTTTCTGGGGCGCAGATGATGACGATTGACTGCCCAGCGGCGTCTGCTGCGCAAGCGATGCCCCGGTTAGGATCGCGCCAAACACCGAAAGTACGAAGACAGCAACGATTTGTTTTCGCATTGGAGTATTGTCACACGAACCTGCAAAGGCACAAACCCGCGAATACGGCTGCCTACGAGGCTCTCGCGATCGAAAGCGACTCATGCCGGAAAAATCTAGGTGAAATTGGGGCCTTCCGACGCATTGGTCCGGAACAATCCGATTCTGGATTCGTGCGGCCGCTACGCGAGAATCATCGGCATGCGGGATCTCACGCCCCTCTCTAGCGCTTCCGGGGCATTACCCTCCCATGCACGCGGGTCGCGGTATATCATTGGGGCGAATTCTATGATTCCCCAGCTTTTTCAGCGGAGCTCCCGCGCCGCCGTCGCCTACGCGGCGGCGTTGATCGTCATCATCGCCATCACCGATTGGCGTGTGGAAATTAATGCCACGCTCGGCTTTCTGTACATCTTCCCGATGGTGCTGCTGGGCACAGCTCTCAGTTGGTGGCAAATCATCGCCGCCGCTGTTTTCTGCACGTTTCTGTCAGACCGGCTCGATCCCTTTCCGTGGGAAATGGAACTAGCTCGAGACGCGTTGATTTTCCTGACGCTTTCGGTCACGGGCCTTCTGTCGCTGAGCCTAACGAAAAGTTACCGCCGGGAAAAGGAAGGTCTCGCGGTTCAGCGGGCCGCGGAAGAGCAGCTCAAGTTCCTTATCGACAGCAGCCCAGCCGCGATCCTGACCATGACGGCGACGGGCGAGATACTCCTTGGCAATCCGGCCGCCCACCGTTTGCTACGAGTGACCGATAGCTCGCTTTCCGGCCGAAAAATCGTGCGCTACATTCCGGCGCTCGGGTCCATCCCTTCTGGTGACGACACCACAAAGATCTTTCGCACGCAGATGCAAACTCGCGGCCAACGGGAGAACGGCGAGCTTTTCCTGGCCGACATCTTCTTCTCTACCTACAGCACGCCCGCAGGTCCACGGCTCGCTGCGATGATAGTGGACACGTCCGAACATTTGCGCGAGCGTGAGGAAACCAGCCTGCAGCAGCTTCTCGCCGGATCGCGAATACTCGTAGCTGCGGTGTCGCACGAGATCCGCAATGTTTGCGGCGCGATTGGCGTGGTGCGCGAAAACCTGGTCCGCAAGGGGTTGCTGCGGGGCGACCAAGATTTCGAGGCGCTCGGGTCTCTGGTGGACACGCTCAGCAAAATCGCGGCGCTCGAATTAAGACGAAGCGTTGGAGCGGTCGAATCGAGCAGCGCGGATTTGAGCGAACTGCTCACGGACTTTCGGATCGTGCTCGAGCAAATGTGCGAAGAATCCGACATCCAATTGCGCTGGGACGTTCCGGAAGCCCTCGGCAGCGTGCAGGCCGAGCGGCACAGCTTGATGCAGGTGTTGCTGAACCTGGCGAAGAACAGCCAGCGAGCTCTCGAGCCGGTTGACCAAAAGCGGATCGAGGTCGCCGTCGAAAAGAGGCGGGACGGCGTGTCAATCCGGTTCAGCGACAACGGTCCGGGCATCCCGGCGGATCAGAAGATTTTTCAGCCATTGCAAAAGGGCGCTCATGCCACAGGACTGGGACTTTATTTGTCCCGGGCCTTCATGAGGTCGTTTCGCGGCGACTTGCGGCATGACCCGCGACAATCGGGATGTTCGTTCGTCCTGGAATTGGCGGTGGCGTCGGAGTCTTCTCAAGGTGACGATGCAACACCTACGAGTCTTACTGCTGGATGATCACGTGCTGTTTCGCGAAGGGCTTCGCCGCCTGCTTGTAAGCGAGCCGGATGTAGAAAGCGTAGCGGAGTGCGGCTCATCGGCCGAGGCCTTGGCCGTGCTTGCGCGCGGAGCCGTAGACGTGGTGCTGCTCGATTTCGATCTGGGTGACGAGATGGGCACGAGTTTCGTCGCTAAGGCGAATCAGGCGGGTTACAAAGGCAAAATCCTGATGGTGACGGCAGGAATGATTCCGATGGACATCGCCGAGGTGCGCAATCAGGGAGTTTCAGGAATAATTCTCAAGCACAACTCTCCGGCGATGCTGCTTGAGGCGATTCGACATGTGGCTGGCGGGGGGGAGTGGATCGATTCGAGGGCGGTCCCGTTCGAAATCCCGGCGCCCGATCAGCCCGCTCAACGGGCGACAGCGCAATTAACCCAGCGGGAACTTCAGGTTCTGCGCGGTGTGTTCGAGGGCCTTACGAACAAAGAGATCGCCCACAAGACGGGAGTGTCGCAAAGCTCGGTGAAAGCCACGCTGCAACGCCTGTTCGAAAAAACTGGTGTGCGCAGCCGCGCACAACTAGTTCGCATCGCCATCGAGCGGTCACTAGAGACGGCACGGTAGCCTTCAGCTGTCCGCAAACTAAAGCACCTAGCCAAACTCCTCGTCGGCCCGTCGGGACGCCTACAGCGCGACAAATGGCCAAAAGATGGCTTGCCCGACACCGTGGAGGCCGATACCTTGAGAGCGGGGTGGTATGCCTTGTGGTCGGCTGCCGGAACTTTCAGGGAATCTCTTCCTTCGCGCATGCTCCAACGGGACCCCCAGCGGCACCGAGGACATTAGTACAACATGGCTAGCAAGCCACGTTTTGAGGGGGCGACACACAGCGACACTGTCACGGCGAAAGGCCGAGCCCGGTTCGCTCTTTGCATCCTTTCCGTGGTTTGCCTGCTCCTTGTCTGCGAACGAACTAAGGCCGCAACGGGAGGGAGCATATCGGGTACGGTGACGGACCAGAGCGGTGCCCTCATACCAGGTGCAGCCGTAACGCTGGTGAATCTCGATCTGGCCAGCAGTCATAAGGCGTTGACCGACACGCAAGGATTTTATTCTTTTCCGAGCCTTCCGGTCGGCCGATACGAGCTGACCGTCGAGGCCACAGGATTCAAAACGCAAAAGAAGACGGGGCTTGTTGTCGATGCGGATGCGGCAGTGCGGGTCGACGTGCAACTCGAGCTCGGCGAAAAAAGTGAAACAGTCACGGTTACAAGCGCTGCCGCTGAAACCCAGGTGGACACCGTCGCGACTCATCTGGGAGAGGTAGTGCAAGAGGCACAGATCACTTCCCTGCCCTTGAACGGCCGCAGCTACACCGATCTGTTAGCGATTCAGCCCGGAGTGAGTCCTGTGACGACGCTCACACCAACTTCAGTGATCATGGCAGGCGTGACGGGAACGATCAATCCGTCCGGGGATTTGAATCCCGGAGATGTGTCGATCAACGGGCAGCGGGAATCGTCAAACGGATTCATGGTCAACGGCACGGATGTGCAGGAACACATGAATGGTGGAACGTCGGTGATTCCGAACCTCGACTCGATCGAGGAATTTCGCGTGCTGACCACCAACTTCGATCCCGAATACGGGAACTACAACGGCGGCATGATCAACGTGGTGACGAAGTCCGGCAGCGACGCGTACCACGGCAATGCGTTCGAATTTCTACGCAACACGGATCTCGACGCAAAAAACTACTTTGCGGATACGCGCGGCGTCTTCCGCCAGAATCAATTCGGCGGGACGATCGGCGGTCCGGTTAAGGCGCAAAAGATCTTTTTCTTCGCAGACTATCAGGGAACGCGCACAAACGAAGGAATCACGTCGCCGATCGTGACGGTGCCTTCCACTCAAGATCGCAACGGCAATCTCGCCGATCTCGCCTCGTCCATCACTGGTAGCGTAAGCGGGCCGTACATCGCAAACTTGCTCACCGAGGAGCTCGGCTACACGGTGACGCAGGGCGAGCCGTACTCGGAGGTGTTTCCGGGCGACATGATTCTGATGAAGGCGTGGTCGGCGCCCGCTCAGCACCTGTTGCAGTACATTCCGAAACCGAATATCGGCACCGACGAGTTTTCGACCTCCGCGTTTTCGGAGACCGTGCGCGACGACAAGCTCGCCGGGCGCGTGGACACGAACGCCCGTTGGGGCCAGCTCGGCTTTTACTATTTCCTCGACAACTACCGGCTCGACAATCCGTATCCGGGCGCGCAGGGCGGAGCGAGCGTGCCCGGATTCGACGCATTGACGATCGGTCAGGCGCAGCTCTTCACGCTGGGCTACACGAAGACGCTGGGAACGAATACGGTCAACGAATTTCACGCGGGACTGATTCGCAACGCGAACAATATTGGAAAGCCGAATGGCGGGCTCGGCGTCAGCCTAGAATCGCAGGGGTTTGAGACGGGAGCGGGCACGCCCGGAATCACGGTGCAGGCGCCGCAATTCGAAGGCGTGGAGAATATCGTTTTCCCGTCCTTCATCATGGGAGTGCCGATCACGAACGTAAATCAGTGGAACAACACGCTGTACCTTGGCGATGCGATTTCGAAGGTGATCGGCGCCCACACGCTGAAGTTCGGCGGGCAATTTCACCTCGATCAGGTCAACGAGCATCCCAACGCGACTTTCAATGGTACGTTCAACATTCTTGGCACTGAGACCGGATCGGCGTTTGCCGACTTCCTTCTAGGCGTGCCGAGCAATTTCACGCAGTCCACGGGCCAGCCATTCTATTTGCGCAATCGCTACGCCGGAGCCTTTCTCGAGGACAGTTGGCGCGCTCGAAGCGATCTGACTTTCAATTTGGGCGTGCGGTGGGACCTGATCATGCCGTGGTGGGAGAAGAACAACAACATTCAGACCGTTGTGCCCGGAGAGCAGTCGGTTCTATATCCGAATGCGATTCCGGGGCTGGTCGTGCCCGGAGATCCGGGGATTCCGAGCACGTTGTCGCCTTCGAAGTATCATAATTTCGCGCCGAGAATCGGCTTGGCGTACGTACCGCGTTTCGGCCGCGGGCTCGCTGGAAAAATCTTCGGCGGCCCGGGAAAAAGCAGCATTCGAGCGAGCTACGGAATTTTCTATTCGGCCTTTCCGGGACTCTCGGCGGGCATCATGTATGCGGTTCCGCCGTTTGGATACAACTATTTGAGCCCCGCGCCGCCGCTCTTTGCGACGCCGTTCATCGATGCGGGCGACGGCACGGATAACCTCAATCCCTATCCGATCGCGTTTCCGCCGAATACAGTCTCCGCCAAGAATCCGTACACGGCATTCGATTGGGCCGCGGTTACGCCGATCAGCGCCGATCCTTACTTCTACTACCGCAACGACGTGCCGTACGCCGAGGACTATATGTTCTCGGTGCAACGGCAGATTACGCCCAGCATCCTGCTGACGATGAGCTACGTGGGAAACCAGGGACATCACACGCTTGTGCTTGTGCCGACGAACGCGGGCAATAGCGCGCTCTGCCTGAGCCTCAGCAATCCGGCTGCGGTTGCGCCGGGCAGCGCCACATGCGGGCCTTACGGCGAGGACTCCACGTACACGTCAGCCTCGGATCAGGTTTATGAAGGGACGAGGGACGTGAATGTTCCGGGTTACGCCGGCCTGGGGTCTGATCCGGAGCTGTACGGAAAGTACGGCGCGACGACGGCGCAGCGGACCATCGGCAACTCCAACTACAACGCGCTCGAAACGAATCTTCGGTATACGGGCAAGCGAGCAAATTTCCTTTTCGCGTACACGTATGCGAAATCGATCGATCAGGCTTCGAATATCGGAGAACAAATCAACCCGTTCGATCCGCGGCTTAGCCGCGCAGTTTCGTCATGGGATATGCGGCACAACTTCGTGGCGACCTACAGCTACGATCTCCCGTTCGAGCGTCTGTTCAAACATTCGAATCGCGCGACCGAGGGCTGGAGCATTTCGGGCACGACGCGACTTGCTACAGGCTTCCCCATAACGCTCTACGACGATTCTGATAACTCGCTGCTAGGCACGCTCGGCAATGGCGTAAACAACAATTTGCTCGACACGCCGGAATTCGCGCCGGGGCCGCTCGAAATCAACACCAACCCGCGCAATGGAAGGCCCGCGTTTAATACGTCGTTATTTCAGCCGGAAACGCTTGGGCAGCTTGGCAACGCGCGAAGAAGATTTTTCTACGGCTCCGGCATCAACAATTTCGATATCCAGCTCACCAAGAACCTGCGGCTCACCGAATCGAAGTCGGTCGATTTTCGCGCCGAAGCGTTCAACGCCTTCAACCATGCTCAGTTTTATGGACCCGCTTCCGTGGATGGAGAGGTGGAAGACACGCAGACGTTTGGCAGAGTGATTAGCGCGGTCGATCCGCGGCTCGTTCAGCTCGCAGTGAAATTCACGTTCTGAGTCGCGTCTCCTGCGAGGTGATTACTGCGTGGAGAGCGGCTTCCCGTTGACGACGAACTTCATCACATTTCGGGACGTGGCGCTGATACCGAGAGCGACACCGTTCCGAGCGGGATGCGTCTCCGCAACGAGTTCGTCCCCAAGCTTGAGCGAATCCTTATTCCAGCCGACGTGGGACATGGTGAAGGGTGACGCAAGTTCCAGCGTCCAGTGCTGGATTTCGCCCTTGTCACCTTTCACGTCCATGTGAACCAGGCAGTGGGGATTGCCCCAATCGAATCCGGTGACAGTCCCGCTTAGTGTAATGGTCTTATCGAGATCGTAGCGCGAAGTACCATGGTGCGCGAAGGCGACGCCATAGGTCCAGAATAGCGCAAGGGTCACCACGAGCAGCTTGGCCG
Organism: Candidatus Acidiferrales bacterium; assembly: GCA_035622875.1. GTDB lineage: Bacteria > Acidobacteriota > Terriglobia > Acidiferrales > UBA7541 > Palsa-295. Next base: position 44,777 of record DASPUN010000078.1, on the reverse strand, counting down.
GCGTGATCTGCAAGCAGTTCATCGTCTTGCACATAAGCATTTGCGAGCTCAATTACGAGAAGCAATACGCCGGGAGGGACAGCATGTCAATAGCTATGGAGCTGCACGTATCGCTTGACGCGCCCCGATGCGGCGATCGCCTCGTCCGCTGTGTTGCCGCGCGAGTACGGCGGTGCGATAATGAGCGCGGTTGCAGCAGTACGCGAAGCAACCGCGAGCAAGAGCGAGGAATTTATGGCACTGAGGGATGAGTGGATCGAGAAGCGAACGGCAGCGATGAACCCGTCGCCCCAGCTCAGAGCAAGCGGGGATGAACGGAATTTTTCGCAGATGCATTACGCGCGCAAGGGCGTCGTGACCGAAGAAATGCAGTACGTAGCGCTGCGCGAGAAACTTGCGCCGGAGCTCGTGCGCGACGAAGTGGCGCGCGGCCGCGCGATCATCCCTGCCAATATCCACCATCGCAACCTCGAGCCGATGGGAATCGGCGTCGCGTTCTGCTGCAAGATCAACGCCAACATCGGAAACTCCGCGACCACTTCGAACGTCGGCGACGAACTCGAAAAGTTGCATCGAGCAGTGCACTACGGCTCGGACACGGTGATGGACCTTTCGACCGGCGGGGACATCCCGGCGATCCGCAAGGCGATTATCGATGCGTCTCCCGTTCCAATCGGCACAGTGCCGATATATGAGGCGATCTCGCGCGTGCGCCGCGCAGAAGATTTGAATATCAACGTGATGCTGGAAGTGATTGAGGAGCAGGCCGAGCAAGGCGTCGATTACATGACGATCCATGCAGGCGTGCTGCGCGAATTCCTGCCGCTCGTGCGCAACCGAATCACGGGAATCGTCAGCCGCGGCGGAGCGCTGCTGGCGCAGTGGATGAGCTATCACAAGGCTCAGAATTTCTTGTACGAAAACTTCGACTCGATCTGCAAGATTTTCCAAAAGCACGACGTCAGCTTCTCGCTCGGCGACGGGCTACGTCCCGGGTGCGTGGCCGACGCGAGTGATGAGGCGCAGTTTGCGGAACTGAAGGTGCTTGGCGAGCTAACGAAAAAAGCCTGGGAATACGACGTGCAGGTGATGATCGAAGGTCCCGGCCACATTCCGATGGACCAAATCGAGCTGCAGGTGAAAAAGGAAAACGAGCTGTGCTACGAGGCGCCGTTTTACACGCTCGGACCGCTCGTCACCGATATCGCGCCGGGGTACGACCACATCACGAGCGCCATCGGTGCAGCGATGATCGGCTGGCACGGCGCGTCGATGCTCTGCTACGTGACGCCGAAGGAGCATCTCGGGCTGCCGAATGCTGATGATGTCCGCCAAGGCGTGATCGCGTACAAGATCGCCGCTCATGCGGCGGATGTCGCGCGGCACCGCCCGGGCGCGCGCGATCGCGACGACGCACTGAGCTATGCGCGATTTCTATTCGACTGGAACAAACAGTTTGAGCTGTCGCTCGACCCGGACACGGCGCGCGCCATGCACGACGAAACGCTTCCCGACGATTTCTACAAGGAAGCGAAGTTCTGCTCGATGTGCGGGCCGAAGTTCTGCTCGATGAACGCGACGCAGATCGCGGAGATCTATCAAGGCCACGATCAGAAAGAGCGCGAAGCGAAATTTGCGCAGCTTCTGAGCAAGGTCGAGGGCCAGGCGACCGCGGCCAGATCCAGCGGAGACTGAGGCAGCGGCTGTTACTTACCGCGTGGTCCGACTCACCGAAGAAACGTAGAAGACGCAGACAATCGAGGAGCGTGAGAATGGGCTTTGAGCGAGCGGCGAAGAAGAGTGACGTAGCTACTGGGAAGATTTGCGAGGTTCAAGTAGGCGGAAAGCCGGTCGCGCTGGCGAACGTAGCTGGTAAGTTCTGTGCTATCAGCGGGATATGTGCCCACCAAGCCGGTCCGCTAGGCGAGGGTGAGCTCGAAGGCACTGTCGTGACCTGCCCTTGGCACGGCTGGCAGTTCGACGTGACCACCGGCCAGGTAGTTCCCCACGGCGGCTTGAGCGTCGATGCCTATCCTGTCGAGGTCCGAGGCGACGAGGTCTATGTGGACGTCGGGTAAAGAGCGCCTAAGAATCGGTTCAGTACGGCGTATTTCCACAGAGAATTTCGCAACTTTTTGTTACCAAGAGGGATGTTTTTCCCCACTTGGCCAGCGCTTCCGTGTATAGTGCGCGCGGCTCTTTTTACGGATGACGCAGGCTCCGACCAAACCCAGGCGCTGGCTGCTGGCCGTCGACCCCCGTGTCTACCACTGGGATACCCTCTTCGTAAAAGGCAAAGAAATGTGGCGCCACGCCGGGAACCGTCCCGACGCGGCGCGACAGCTCAAACAGGTTCACAGGGGCGACCGGACGCTGTGTTACCACGGCAAGCCCGAGCATTCTCTCTATGCGCTCGCTGAGGTCACGCGCGATCCCTATCCCGATCCGGTCGATCCGGAAAGCAAGAAGCTCGTGGTGGACTTGCGCGCGATCGAGCGCCTTCCACGGCAGGTGAAGCTTCCCGAACTGAGGGACAATCGCCTGCTTCGTAAGATCAAATTTCTCAAGAACACTCGCCTTACGATTTGTCCGCTGACCGATGAAGAGTACGCGGAGATCTTGCGCATGGCCGGAATCGTCGCGTCGCCGGGCATCCCATTGCCTTAAATTCTGAAGTTCGAAACTCGACTAGAATGGATACCCACAGTCTGTGGCGGTTTGCGCCTTAAGGAACCATGCCGGAACTTCCTGAAGTTGAGACAATCGCTCGCGGTCTCCGCGCTGTATTGCCCGGAAGGCGCATCACGGGAGTGCGCCTCGGAAAAACGGATTTCATCGATGACCCCGCGATCATCGAGCAGCAAGTTCCCGGCGCACGAATCGCGGCGGTTCGGAGACACGGAAAATTCCTCTTGCTCGATCTCGAATCGTCTAACGGAAACTCGCATCGCTCTTCCCTGCTCATCCACCTCGGCATGACGGGGCGACTCGTTACCTGCGATCCCGCCGAAACCGTCGCGAAGCATACTCACGTTTTCTTTGCGCTCGATGACGGCCGCGAATTGCGCTACACGGATGCTCGCCGATTCGGCCGCATAGGTCTTCTGCAAGACCCCGCGGCCGAGAAAATTCTCGGCTCGCTCGGACTCGATCCGCTGGAAGCATCGGAAGCGCAATTCGTCGCTTTGCTGAAGGACCGGCGCGCGCGAATCAAGGCGCTGCTGCTCGATCAGCATGTGTTGAGGGGCATTGGAAACATCTACGCTGACGAAAGCCTGTGGCGCGCGCGAATCCATCCCATGCGGCTCGGCGCGAGGCTCACGGCGGATGAATTGCGGCGTTTGTACGGGGCCGTTCGCGAGGTGCTCAACGATGCGATTCGGCTGCGGGGATCGTCGATTGCGGACTACGTGGACTCGGACGGAAATCTCGGCGGTTTTCAACGGCGCCACCGCGTTTACCAGCGCGATGGAAAGAAATGCTTCCGCTGCGGCGCGATCATTCGCAGAACCATCGTTGCCGGTCGAAGCAGCCATTTCTGCCCTCGATGCCAGCCTGCGCCAAGGATTCGTCGCACCAGGCGTTGAGCACTATTTCACCGATCGTTGGGCCGGTGCCGGCATGTACAGTCCGGCTTTCGCGGGCAGTCCGGCGCGCTCGAACTGAATCGTCGTATGAGTGATGTGGAAGTCGCGCGTGAGGACCTCGCGAATGCTCGTGAGGACCTTTTCGCTCTCTTCCATGTGCATGTCGGGAATTCGAACGTGGCACGAGAGAGCGTGCAGATCGGTGCCGAGCGTCCAGATGTGAATGTCGTGCACTTCCTGCACGCCCTCGATGCGCAGGATTGCACCGGCTACGCTTTCGAGCTGGATTCCCCGCGGAAGTCCTTCGAGCAAGATGTGGCCGCTCTCGCGCAATATGCGCTGAGCCGACCACAACACCATGCCGCCGATGCCGATGCCGATCACTGCGTCGATCCAATGTGCGCCGGTCCATCGGATCAGCAAAGCCCCTGCGATAACGGCTACGTTCGAGAGGGCATCGCCGAGGTTGTGAATCCAAACCGTGCGGACGTTGAGATCGCGGCGTCCCCGATGAACGCTGAGCGTAATGCCTCCATTGATGATCAGGGCGAGAACCGCGACCCACAGCATCAAGCCGGCGCGGACTTCGATCGAGTGGCGGAGACGGTCGATTGATTCGGCGATCACGAACAGCGCCGCAAGCGCGAGAATGATCGCGTTGACGAAAGCGGCTAGAATCCCCGCGCGATGGTAGCCATAGGTCTTCTCATGTGTGGGCGGCCGCAGAGCCCAGCGCATGGCCAGCCAAGAAATGACGAGTGTTGGAACGTCCGTAAGATTGTGAACCGCGTCTCCGACGAGCGCCATCGAATGCGCCGCATAACCAGCCAGCATCTCGACAATCACTAGGATCAGCGTCGCAACGACGGCCAATCCCAAGATCCCGGTAGCGCTGCCAGCCAATGCGTCGGTGTGAGCGTGGCTGTGCTCCGATTGCGAGTGCGCGTGCATCAAGCGAATTCTACTCGCAGTCGCTGAGCGTGCGGAAGTTCGAGGTTGTCGTAACAGCGAGAACGTCAAGGGAAGTGTGTTTCACGGTGTGCCGCGGGGAAACTCAATTGACTTCGTTTGCGGCTGAAACCTACCATGAAATGATCTGCTGCCGCAAGATTCAATGGGGGATTCGCGAGCGCACCGCGCGGCGAGCCGGAAAATGACGCAAAACGTCGCCAAACTGGTCTTCTGGGGGGTTCGAGGCTCGACTCCGACGGTGGAGCGCGATTCGTGGCGCTACGGCGGCAACACCTCCTGTGTCGAGATCACGGCGCCGAATGGAACGCGATTCATCCTCGATTGCGGAACCGGCCTGCGCATGCTCGGAAATCACCTGCACGCGCTTAACAGCCGGTGGACGAAGTGGCGTGGCGAAAGCGGGATCGAAGCGCACGTCCTAGTGACGCACTATCACTGGGACCACATCCAGGGCATTCCGTTTTTCCATCCTTTTTTCGAAGCGCAGAACCGATTCCACTTTTACAGCTTTCAATCGAAATATCTGGGGCGCAACAGCCTGCGCCAGGTGCTCGAAGCGCAGCTCGCAAGCCCCTACTTCCCGATCGATGTGAGCACGATGGCCGCGTCGCGTTTCTTCCGTGAAATCGACGGCGGCGAACAATGGGACATCGATGGGACGCACATCACCACAACTTGGCTGAACCACCCTCAGGGCTGTCTCGGATACAGGCTGGACACGCCGGCCGGTTCGTTCGTCTATGCCACGGACAACGAGCCCGGAGTGGCAGAATATGACAACAATCTCAGGCAACTCGCGCAGGGCGCGGACGTGCTGATCTATGACGCGCAGTATTCGCCCGAGCAGCTCGCGTCAACACGCAAAGGATGGGGACATTCTTGCTGGCTTGAAGGAGTGAAGATCGCGCGGGAAACGAAAGTGAAAAATTTGGTTCTGTTTCACCACGATCCGGACTCGTCCAGCCGCGTTGTGGACGGATATCTTTCAGCCGCGCGCCAGGAGTTTCCGTCGACTTGGGCGGCGATGGAGGGAATGTCGATCTCTCTAGACGGAAGAGGTACGGACATCGTTTTGCCCGAAGCGCGTCTCGGACAGAGACGAAGGCTGGCGTTCACCGCGAGCGTAAGCGGCCTGACAGAAGACGGGGAGCCGTTCGAGGAAAAGGCGACGCTGCGCGATATCAGCGTTCAGGGTGCGTACTTGTGCATGAGCCACCGGCCGCGGTTGCAGTCGGAATTGCGCGTGGTGATCGAGCCCCAGGAGAATCAAAACGGGGCGGGCGCACTATCCCTGCGAGCGACCGTTACTCACTGCGAGGATGGCCGCACCAAAAGCCAGAACGGCGTGGGCGTCTTTTTCATCGAAGATGCAGAACCCGAGCCGCCGCGCGACTAATCTCCGGTCAGCAGCATCCGCGATCAGACGACATCTCCCAGGGCGTCTAGCTGTGAATCGATGTCGGCGAGCGCTCGGCTGAGTTGATCGCGATAGCGGGGATTTTGGCTTCGCTCCAAATCCTGCTGCACTCGATTTCGCGAGAGGAGTAAAACCTCCCTCCGGCGCCGCGATTCCGCTTCCGACGGAGCGAGGTGCCGCTTTGGCTCGTCTGAAGCTTTCGACTGAGCATTTTGAACCTGATCTTCGACTGACTTGCTTTCCCATCCTCGGGCCATGCGTGCATTTTAGTGCGTCCTCTCTCTCCGCGATGGGAAATTTCGAAAGAGTTTCCTAGCTGTGCCGCGCGTCCCATTCGTTTTCGTCTCCGCTATGAGATTAGGAGCGACCAGTTAGCCAACTGCCCAAAATCGGGCCTCTTTTGGGGGCTCTTCGTTGACAGCGGACTGGCTGGTACCTACAATCCCGATGCCGCGGGGCGCGGCCTGATCCCTGTCTTGCAGTTTTTTCCCGTGTCCGCGTGCGGAGACCACAGATCGCTCCGGCAGCCTCCAAGCCCAGAGTAGGGATCGTCGACGACGACGAAGGCTTGCGGTCGAAGATCGCCTCCTCGTTGCGCTCACACTTTGAAGTGCTCGAAGGCAAGGACTACGAGGCCGCGTACAAGCTCTTGCAGGAATCCGAACTCGACATTCTCCTTCTGGGCCTGCCCATCGCGTCCGGAGGGATTCGAGAGTGCACGGAGCTCCTAGCCCGCCTCGTTGGGAGCGAGATTGATACGCTCGTTCTCGTTCTCAGTTCCGACGAAAAGAAATCGACCGCACTTAAGGTAATCGACGCAGGTTCGTACGACTACTTCATCAAACCGGTGGATACCGACGTTCTGCGCCATCTTCTCGAGCGGGCTGTCGAAAAGCTTCGCATCCAACGCGAAAACCGCATTCTGCGCGAAGAGATCAGCCGCAAGAACACCCTCGGCGATTTCATTGGCGCGACCGATTCGATGCGGCATCTATTCGAATCGATCAAACGAATCGCGCGCGCCTCGACGAATGTGGTCATACGCGGAGAGAGCGGCGTGGGCAAGGAGCTTGTCGCCCGCGCCATCCACGAACAGAGCCCGCGGCGCAACCGGGCGTTCGTCAGCGTCAATTGCGCGGCGCTGCCGGAAACGCTGATGGAGTCCGAATTGTTCGGCTATGAAAAGGGCGCATTCACTGGCGCCGCCGCGACCAAGGAAGGGCGCATCGAAATGGCGCATCAGGGCACGCTCTTCCTCGACGAGATCGCCACGCTGACGCCGGCGCTGCAAAGCAAGCTGCTTCGCGTGCTGGAGGAGCGCGCGCTGACGCGGCTCGGCGGCAAGAAACCGATCCGCGTGGATTTCCGGCTGATTAGCGCCACGAATGAAGACCTGGAAGAGATGACGCGCGACGGGCGCTTTCGTGAGGATCTCTACTACCGGATTCACGTGGTTCCGATCTTCGTGCCGGCGCTGCGCGAGCGGGTCGAAGACATTCCCATTCTGGCCGACTATTTCATCGGCGTGTACTGCGCGGCAAACGGCGTGCCTGTCAAACACATCGAAGCCGATGCCCTTCTCGCTCTGAAGCGCTATTCGTGGCCGGGAAATGTACGCGAGCTGGAAAACGCCATCCAGCGGCTTGTGGTGATGACCGATGGCAATTCCATCGCTTTGAGCGATTTGCCCCCGGAAATCGTGCAAGCAGCCAGCCGCGATCTGAAAGGCCGATTCCACATGCCCAACGGCAGAATCAATCTCGACAAGGAACTCGAAGCATACGAGCGGCGCTGGTTACAAGAAGCGTTGCAACAGGCCAAGCAAGGAAAGGCCGAAGCTGCCCGCTTGCTCGGAGTGGATCGCAACCGCTTGAACTATCTCTGCCGAAAGCACGGCCTGTAGGTAGCACGGCGTTCTAGTTTGCGAGCAATGCGTCGCGGCGCTATGGATTTACCAGATTTGCGAGCGCACCCACCGCCATGCGCCACGCGCTGCTTGCCAAGCAAGCGGGCGAGTCTTGCCGGAAATCTTCGCTGTTCCGGTCATTCCTTCGGTCAGGGAGCCATCGGGATTCGGAAACTCCATGACGACCGCAAAATAGTTCGTCAGGTCCTGGCCAAGGCGCGTGAGCTGTTGCGGTTGGGCGACGGGCCGGTCCTGGGCCGCAGCAGGCAGAATTCGATCGACGCTCCCGGCGTAGGTGCGGTAGGGGTACGGAACTACCTTCAACTGCGCACGCGTCCCAGCCGCTACATCCTCGAGTTCGAAGTCGTGCACTAAGATCCGCGCTTCCATCGTCGTACGGTCGACGATTTCGCAGAATTCGTCTCCCGCTGAAACGTATTCGCTTGTCTTCTGCTCAACACCAGGCGTTGAAACAATTCCAGCAAATGGAGCTCTAATCATCAGCGCATCGGCTTTCTTTTGTGCGACCCGCCACTCCTCTTGAAGGCTGGCCTGAGTTGCGAGCGCAGCCCCAATCATTTCTTGGTTGGCACGAGCCTGAGCCGATCGGACATTGCTGTTCGCGAGCGCAAGCTGCTGGGCGAGCGCTTGAGCGCGCGCCTCGATTTCGGGATTCTCAAGCGACGCGAGAAGCTGTCCGTCTTCCACGTGATCCCCTTGTCTGACAAAAACCTGGCGCACGTCCCCGGACGCCGCGGCGCGCACATGCGCGTCTCTTCCCGGCTGCAAGACGAAGTCAGAGGCGACTCGCGACGGAATCGGCGGTATCAAAAGCAGGAGCGCCACGCCCAATCCTCCAAGACTTTGCGCACGCGTCATTTTCCACGCCATATATTCCTCCTGCTTCTCGCGCCACCAGGCGCGAACCTGCGGCACGGCCTTGCGCACGCCTTTACGAGCAAAGAGATACACAACGGCCAGAGTGAGCAGGTATCCCCAATCGCCGAATTTGCTGACGAAGACGTTCCGCACGAATACCACGGCCAGTATCGTGAGCAAAGTGCTATAGACGATGGCCGTCATACCAAAGATGAAATAGATGCGACGCAAACGACGCGTGGTGGCCGTCAGTTCCATATCTTCGCGAAGGACATATTTTCGAAAACAGCTTCTCAGAAATGCGAACGACTCTTCGCGAAGATTATCTACGTGAAGAAATTCTGAAAGAGCATAGTAGCCGTCCGCCTTGATCAGTGGATTCAGGTTCAGAAGGGCTCCCTGGATCCCGCTCAAGAGCAGCGCTTTGTACGCGAGATCATTGATAAAAGTGCCCGGCACGGTGAATCGCCAGATGAAGACGCAAATTCCGCAGACGACCAGTTCGATCCAGATTCCGGCAAAAAGAACCCACTGGCGGCGGCTCGATCGGTCGCAGAGGACGCTGTCCGTCGTGTCCGTATAAAACGCCGGCGTGAAGTAGATGAGCATGAATCCCATCTGATGGACTTCACCGCCGAAGTGCTTGCACGTGAGTCCGTGGCCAAACTCATGTATTCCGCCCAACGCAAACAGAAGAATCCAGAAAATCCAGATGTCGTAAGCCGTTTTGCCCGCGAACGTATAGAGCGCGGCCGTATCACTCTTGACGTGCGCCCAGTCCCCTGCCAGGAGGTAAGCCGACGCGACGAACAAAAGCACGGAGAAGATCACAAAACCGCGCGTAAACATCCATCCCAAGTACGGGTCCATTTTCTCGAGGGTTCGGTTCGGGTCCCACGCTTTGAATGTCAGGTAAAGCATGCTCGACTGATCTAGGCGGCTCTTCCTGTCTTCGCGGATTCGCTGGAGCACGGCGAGGTTTTTCTCTCCGAGCGATTGTTCCCACATACCCGGCTCGACACTATCCAGGAATTCCGAGACTTGCCCGTCGCCGAGCTGGGAATCCGGATAGCGCTCATTCCACGCGGCCGCCACGTCCGCCGCTGTCCGCGTTCCGTCACACAGCGTCAGAAGTTCATATTCGGTCGCACCGTACCGATTGTAGGAGTTTGTTTCCGGAACTTTGACGACGTAGCTTTTCTCTCCCAGGAGGGTCTGCTCGCTCACGCGCAATTCGGTCCGGAATTTTGGGCGCCGCAATCCCTTGGCGAGGATGCTGGATGCACGGAGGCTGGTGGGTCCGAAACGCATGGGTCGATTCGCTAGGGCGTAGAACGGCCGGTGCCAGGCCAGACCACTCGCACGGCCATGCCCGGACGAAGGTCCGCCAGTCCCTTGCCCGTTAGCTCGGCAGTGACGTTGTAGCTATCGCTTGCCGGATCGACGATCGGGCTGACCTTGACGACTCGAGCGGTCAACGAGCGCCCCGAGTCCTCGACAAGCGAGAGATTAACAAGCGCCCCATCCCTAGGGCGAGGGCCCGCGGTTTCGGCAACTTGAAACTGCACCTGAAGTGGCCCAAGTTGGCTGACCCGGAAGCATTTGTCGCCTTTTGCGACCTCCTGACCTTCCCGGATGTATCGGGTTACGACTGCACCTGAAAAGGGTGCGCGCAATCGGGTTTGGTCGATCTCGAGCTCGAGGCGGTGGATCTCGGCCTGGCTGCTTTCGGCCATGGCTTCCCAGCCGTGCAGGTCGTACTCCGCCCCTTTGGCCTCGAAATCGGCGGCTTCAAGATCAGCTTGGCTTGATAGCCCGAGCTTCCGAAGCTGTTGTTGCCGGTCGAACGCCGCAGATTTGGCCTTCAGCTCTGCTTCCTTATACTTCACGTTGTTTTGCGCAACCAGCAGATCGTCGCGCGCCTTAACAAGCTCGATCTGAAGGGTCCGGTCATCGAGCTGTCCAAGGATATCGCCTTTGTTGACCATGCTGCCCTCGTCCTTGGCAACCGAGACGACGACACCGTCACGCTGCGTGGCGACATCAACCTGATGCTCGACCGACAGAACACTCAGCGCCCCGGCGGGTGGCGCAGCGCTCGCGGGAGGAGCCGACGGAGTCTGAACCACTGGCTGCGAACTAGTCGCCGGCATCGGCGCCGCATGCGACGATGACGCCACCGATGAATCTCCGCATCCAGCGATAGCCAGCCCGATCATTGCGGCGAATAAAAGCATGCCGCGCTTCGTCATTTTGGCTCCTTTCCTATGGCAGCCAGTCCCAAACCTTTTGCCACAACCATCGGGAGGGATCGCGGCCGAGTACGTATCCGACCGGATACCACCCGCTGTCGAACCATCCTCCATCGGCGCGAATGCGCGCGCGCCCAACCATACCGTCTCGCGCGAGGCCACCACGGTTGTCGAAGACGGATCGCACCAAGAAATATTGCTGCCCCGCGTCGCTCTTCGTTTGAGCGCCGATCCGCTCGACCGTTCCCTCGAAAGTAAAAGTCGGAAATGCGTTTAGCTTGAGCGTTGCTTTTCGTCCCGGGCGGACCAAGCCTAAATCGCTCTCCGGGACGCTCATCTCGGCGGCCATGCGGTCGACTTCTACGATTTCGCAGAACGGCTCGCCAGCCTTCACCATTGTGCCGGTGCGCTCCTCAACCTTTGGCGTAACGATCGTCCCTGCGATAGGAGCGCGCAATTGCGATTGATCGACGCGCTGTTGCTGCAGTTGAACTTCCACGGCATGAAGATCTGCGCGAATTTTCGCCTGCCCCGCCGCCGAACCGTCGTTCCGGAATTCAGCCTCGGCGAGATCGTGGCGGGCCTGCGCCAGTGCGGCCTGCGCCTGTGCGAGTTGCACGAGATCCTCGCTGTCGTCCAGTTGAGCCAGGAGCTGGCCCGGTTGCACGGCGTCGCCTTCACGCACGTAAACACGTTGCACAACTCCACCTTCGATCGGGCTGAGAACGCGCCGCTGAGCGGGAACGACGGTCGCATCCGTACCCACTCGCATGGGCCACGGAATGAGGATCAGCGCCGCTGCAACGATACCGGCTCGTTCGGCGTACTCGCGCCAACGCCCCTTAGGCAGCGCCGAGAGGAGCTTCTTCTTCCGCTCCGCCAACGGCTGAAGAATATTGGCGAGAGGTACCTGCTGATACAGCTGCGCGTTGCGAATCGCTACGGTCGTCTGGCTGGCGAGAATGGCAAGCGTTTCCTTCTGGTTGTCGTTGAGGAAATCGGCTGCGCCACTTAGTAACGCAATCGCACCCAGCGCGCCTTGCTCGTCGCGCAGCGGCAACGCGTAGAACCCGCCGTATTCGTTCTTTTCGAGAAACGGAACGATTTGCGCGTGCGCTAATTCTGGCTCGACCTGCCAGCCGTCCTCGTGCTGATCGGCGGCAACTGCCTCGCTGCGCGTAGCGACCCACTCAAGCCGTTGCGACAGGTCCTCCATCTCGCGCGTCTTCGGAACTTCGGCTTCGCCGGAAACGGCGCCCAGCACGAATCGGCCTCGGTCGAAAAATCCGATTACGCATTTGTCGAACGGCACCACCGATCCGGCCTGGTGAACGACCGTGGTGAGAACGTGGTCGAGGTCCAAAGTGGACGTGATTTCCTGAGAGATTTTCAAAAGCGCGTCGAGAACGTGCGCTTTGCGCTCAGACTCGAGCAGGTTCGCGTTGTGCACGGCGACGGCGGCCTGCTCGCACACGCTTCCAAGCAAGAACAGGTCATCTTCATCGAAGGAAGTTCCGTCCGCCTTGTTGACAAGTTCCACCACGCCGAGCACCGCGTCGCCTTTGCGCAGCGGGGCCGCCATCCAGCACTCGATGACAAAATCGCGGCCGGATTCTATGCGTTCTGCCAGTCCCGGTTCGCTCGCGGGATCTTCCACGAGTTTCGCGTTCGCCTGCTGGGCGACTTCGGCGAGAAGTCCTTCGCTCGAGGAAACCCTCGCGCCTTTTTCGACGCTCGGATCCTCGCCGGCTTGTTCCGCCAGATGCAATTCTTGCGAACCGGAATCCGATAACCAAACGTTGCACGCACCCGCGCCAAGCATGTCGCGAATTTTCTCCGCGACGATCGGAACCAATTCCGCAAGCTCGAGCGTCGAGGTAAATGTTCGCCCAAGGTCGTAGAGCGCCGTTAAACGCTCCATGGTCGCGAAGTTCGAATGGCGTTCGGCCTCGATCGCTTCGAGATTCGTAAGCGCGCTGCCTGCGAGCCGGCTGGCTTCTTCGACGAATCGCACGTCGTCAGCCGTGAATTCGCCCGATTGCTTGGTGAGGACTTCGACCACTCCCGCGGGGCCTTCCGGTCCCGGGAGCACCGCCAATACCGCGGATTTCACACGCGACCGGCTTGCGTCGTCGAGATGCGTTAATACATTTGCGGAAACTTGCTTCGTTCCCAGCCGGCGCGTTTCGCCGGATTCGAAAACTTCGGAGAGCAAGTCGTCGGCCGCACCGTCATCTGCAGGCGCGAAGCGCTCGCCCGCTTCGTTCCAGCGCATCCGGCAAGCCAGGCCGGCCTCCGTTCCGTTCAACCAGACGAGCACACCCCTTGCTCCGACGGTAGATCCCACCCGCGCGGCAAAGTTTTTCAGAAGAGTGTCTTGATCACGGCAGGCAAGAGACACGCCCGCAAGTTCTAAGAGCGCGGCAGAAAGTTCCATGACTCTCCCGAGGCGGGAAACACCCGCTCGTGCGTCGCGATTTGAAGCCCCCGCACGGGACGAGGAGCGGCTGGCGAAGCCTAGCAAATACGGAGCTTGCGCGTCAAGAAAGTCGCTCGACGGCCCTTGAACCGCGAAACTATTTCAGTTAGTTTTACTCGCAAAAGAGAGGACGCTTGAACATTCGAATCCGCACGGCAGGACCGGCAACGATCCTCGATCTTGACGGACCTTTGAAACTAGGGGAAGCGCAGGAAAACTTTCGCGACCACGTCCAGAAACTCGTGGATGCGGGATCCACGCACATCGCGGTAAATCTGGCTGGAGTCTCCGATCTTGACAGTTCCGGGATCGGCGCCCTGGTGCGTGCCTTCACGACGCTGAAACGCGCTGGAGGAAAGTGCACGTTCTTCGCGCCCAACAAGCGCGTCCATATGTTGTTGAAGATGGTTCGCCTCGACAACATTCTTGATCTAGCCGATGACGAAGCCACTGCGCTAACGCGCATTTGATTCTGATCGATTTCAGCTCTCCTAGCCCATCTGCTGCATCTTTTTCGAAGCCAAAAGGCCCTCGGCCATGGTCGACTTCCGCAGCGATATCGTTGAGCGCTGATCCCCGTGTGACCTGCATCACGACGGTGTGTGTGCGCAGTCACGGAGCGTCTTTCGCTGCCAACCTAAACTGTCGCCGCACTGACTGACTGGTCAGTTTCGATCTGGAACTTGCAGCGGCCACGGGACGGACAGATGAAGAGCACCAAACAAGTCGCTCGAAAGCGCTCCCAGCAAGCAGAGCGACACGCCCAGATCCTTGACGCGGCTTTCGAGGTGTTTGCCGCGAACGGTTATGCTGCCGCCCGCATGGACGATGTCGCAAAGCGCGCGAACATCGGCAAGGGAACCATCTTTTTGCACTTTCGCGATAAGAAAGCGCTGTTTCGCGCGGTTTTGTGCCGCCTGATTCACCCCGTTCAAGCCGATGCAGAAGCGCAGGTCCAGGAGTTCGCCGGCGGGAGCCAAACTGCGCTGCGCGACTTGCTCTCGCGCCTCTACGTCGAAATTGTCGAAAACAAGAAGGCGCGCGCGCTTCTCCGCTTGTTGATCGCCGAAGGCGAAAGATTTCCCGAGCTTTCCGAAATTTACTATCGAGAAATCATCGTACCGGGCGCGTCGGCGATTGGGCTCGTTGTGGAGAAAGGCATCGCTTCGGGGGAATTCTCCGCGACCAAGGTGACAGGTTTTCCGCAGATTTTGGCTGCGCCTGCAATTCTTGCGGTCGTATGGAGCCTTTTGCTTGGCAAGCGCCACGGTCTCGACCTAGAGGCATATCGCGAAGCGCATCTCGAGTTCGTGCAGCGCGGGCTCTGCGGCGCCGTCCGAGCGAACGCCTCCAGAGGGCCGACAGTTTTGCGGGGAAGAGAGCCGGCATGAAACGGCAACGGAAATTCCTACTCGCTATCTGCCTCGCGCTGGCAGCATCGGCGGCGCGAGCCGGGGCGCAACAAACACCGCAGAAACTGACCCTTCAAGATGCCATTCAATTGGCGCTGAAGAAAAACGTCGACATTCAGATCTCCGCCACGGAAGTAGGCGAGGCCGAGGGCACTCGGACGCGAAACCTGGCCGTTTTGCTTCCTCACGCGAGCGGCGACGCCCTCGCGAATCTGCTCAAGAACAATCTCAGCATCGAGGGATTGTCGTTCCCCGGCATTCCGAAGACGGTCGGGCCCTATGCCTATTACGATTTTCGCGTCTTCGCGTCGCAATCGATCGTAGATCGCCAGGCCTATCACCGTTGGAAGGCGAGCATCCAGCAGGAGGACGCCGCTCGACTCAGCTATCAGGACACTCGCGACGCGATCGTGCGGGAAGCGGCCGGCCTCTACCTCCAGTCCGAGACGGCGGAAGCGGAAATCGAGGCGGCGCAGTCTCGAGTTCAAACGTCGCAAATCCTGGAGAAGCTGGCCATCGATCAGCACGATCAAGGACTCGCAACCGCTATCGATGTCGTTCGGGCGCAGGTCGAGCTGGCCCGCGATCAGCAGTCGCTGCTCGTCGCGGAAGACAACTATCAGACATCACTGCTTGCCCTAGCGAGGTTTCTGGGACTCAGCCCGGGCACGCCCCTCGAACTCGCAGAAAAGCTACAATTCCGCCACATCGACGCCCCCGATATCGATCAAGTGCTTCCCGCGGCCCTCGCCGCCCGCGACGACTATCGCGCGCTCTCCAGCGAGCAGCAATCATTGCTCGAACAGCAAGAGGCATCACACGCACGCTACTTCCCGACGCTCTCCGTCAACGGCAACTACGGCGCGGCGGGCCGCAATTTCGGCACGATGCCCTCGAGCGGCGGAATCGAAGGAGTGGTTTCGATCACCATCTTCGACAAGGATCGTTCCGGAGAAAAGCAGCAACTCGAAAGCCGGGCCGAGCGTTTGAAAGCGCAAGTCGGTGATCTCGCGCGAAGCATCGAGCAGGATCTCCGCAAGGCCGTGCTCGATATTCACTCCGCCGAGCAGCAGGTGAATGTCACGCAGGCGAATCTCGATCTGGCCCGGCGCGAGTTGACGCTGGCCGAGGATCGCTTTCGAAATGGAGTCACCGACAACATCGAGGTCATCACCGCTCAGGACGCACTCACCACCGCCCAGGACAATCACATTGCAGCCATCGCGGAACATGAAGACGCGGCCGCCGCGCTCGCTCGCGCGCTCGGCGCCACAGAGAAAAACTATCAAAAGTACGTCGGCGCCACTGCTTCGGCGGGTGGGTCCGAAGGCCAGAAAGGCGTGAATCAGCCATGAAACGCGCGCTCATCATCATAGCTGTCGTTGCCGTGGTTGCAGTGGCGGGGGTTCGCGTTTATCACGCCTGGTTGAACGGTCGGCTGCCGCCCAATGAATTGAAGCTCTCGGGCAATATCGAAGCGCACGAGAGCTTGGTCAGTTTCAAAGTGCCTGGCCGCATCGTCGATCTGCCCGTGGACGAGGGAATGTCCATGAAGACGGGAGATCTCCTGGCCCGGATCGACAGCGACGATTACCAACAGCAGGTGATGACCGACGAAGCCACGCAGCACGTGCGGAATCGGCAGCTCGCTCTCGGACTCGCGGGCAGCCGCTGGCAGGATATTGAGGCTGCGAAGCAAAGCGTGATCGACGCCAAAGCCGACGTCGACCAGAAGAAAAAAGACTATGCGCGTTACGAGGCTCTCTACGAGAAAGACGAAATCTCAGGGCAGATTCGCGATCAAGCTGCCACCAATGTGACTCGCGCACAAGCCAATTACGACCGAGCGCAAGAAATGCTCAACGAACTCGTCGAAGGAACGCGCAAGGAAGAGCTGGACGTCGAGCGGGCCAATGTTCGCCAGGCCCGGGAGAATTTGAAGATGTCCAAGATCCGCCTGGGTTACAGCGTGCTGCGCGCGCCGTTCGACGGCGTTGTGCTGGTTCGCCAGGCGGAGCTCGGCGAGGTCGTATTGTCCGGAACGCCGATCGTGACTCTCGCCGATCTCGACCACATCTGGCTTCGCGTCTACTTGCCGGAGACGGACCTCGGCAAAGTTCGTTGGGGCCAGAACGTCAGCGTGCGGGCCGACACCTATCCCGGCAGAACCTATCGCGGCCGCGTTTCCGTGATCGCGTCCGACGCAGAGTTCACGCCGAAAAGCGTGCAAACCGAAAAGGAGCGCGTGACGCTCGTATATCGCATCAAGATCGACGTCGAAAATCCAAACCACGAGCTGAAGCCCGGCATGCCCGCCGACGCTTACATCCAGGTGAAGTGAGGGCCCGCGATGAGTTCCGCTCCCGCCATTGTCGTCTCCGAGCTGGGCAAACGGTTCGGCGAAGTGCGCGCGGTCGACCGGCTTTCGTTCGACGTGCAACCGGGCGAGATATTTGGACTGGTCGGCCCGGACGGCGCGGGAAAGACGACGGCGCTGCGAATGCTCGCCGGTGTTCTGACTCCCGATTCCGGATCGGCGACGGTCGCTGGACACGACGTGAAGCTCGACCCTGAGGGGGCCAAGCACGATCTGAGCTACATGCCTCAGCGCTTCGGCCTGTACGAAGATCTCACGGTGGACGAAAACATCCGGTTTTACGCCGATCTGTTCGGCGTCAGCCGCAAGGATCGCGAAGACCGCTCAGCGCAATTGCTGGCGGCTGCGGGTTTCGCCGAGTTCAGCCGCCGTCTGGCGGGCAACCTGTCGGGCGGAATGAAGCAGAAATTGGGCCTCGTGTGCGCGCTGATTCACACGCCGCGCGTGATTCTGCTCGACGAGCCGACCAACGGCGTCGATCCGGTTTCGCGCCGCGATTTCTGGCGCATCCTTTATTCGCTCGCGGCGCAGGGCGTCGCCATCCTCACTTCGACGTCGTATCTCGACGAAGCCGAGCGCTGCCACCGAGTCGGCCTGATGTTCCGCGGCCGCCTGCTCTTCTGTGATCATCCTGACGCGCTGAAAAAGCGGTTCCCGGGTGGAGTGGTGGTCATTCGGTCCGCTGACCCGGAGAAAATTCAGGACGCCCTTCTAGGTGCCAACGGGGTTCACAATGTCCTGCTCGTGGGAGATCACGCGCACGCATTTGTGGACGACGCCAAGCGGCGTCTTCCGGAACTACGCGCGCGACTGGACGCCGCGAAGATCGCCTATCAATCGACCGAAGTGGCTACGCCGAGCATCGAGGACCTCTTCGTTTCGGCAGTGGAGGGGGGGCCGACGCTCGGATCGACAGCGCAGTCCCCTGCGAGGCCGCAATGAACACCAGCGCAGCGTCGGTTACGGTCGAGAAGCTCACGAAGAAATTCGGCGATTTCGTTGCCGTCGACAGCGTGAGCTTCGAAGCGCATCGCGGCGAAATCTTCGGCTTTCTCGGACCGAACGGTTCCGGCAAATCCACCACGATTCGCATCCTCTGCGGACTCCTGTTGCCGACTTCAGGACTTGCGCGAGTGGCTGGAATCGATGTGGCGAAGAATCCCGAAGCCGTTCGCCGCCAGATCGGCTACATGTCGCAAAAATTCTCGCTCTACAACGATCTGCGCGTTCGCGAAAACTTGCGCTTCTTCGCAGGGATGTACAGCGTGCCCCCGCGCGAAATTCCCGAACGCATCGATTGGGCGCTCAAGATGGCGGGCCTGGAGGGGCGGGAGAATAGCCCGACGGCCTCACTGGCTGTCGGATGGAAGCAGAGGCTGGCGCTCGGTTGCGCCGTACTGCACCGGCCGCCGATTGTGTTCCTAGATGAGCCCACGTCGGGCGTCGATCCGGTTTCGCGCCGGCAGTTTTGGGACCTGATTCACGCGATGGTCCATGAAGGTGTCACCGTGTTCGTCACGACCCACTACATGGATGAGGCCGAATATTGCAACCGCCTCGTGCTTCTCGATCGCGGGCGCATCGTCGCGATGGGCACGCCGACAGAGCTGACGAGCAGGCACATGAAGGGTCAGCTCTTGCTCGTCGAGTGCGAGCCGCTCGGCACGGCTTTGGAGCTGCTCCAAAAAGCTCCCGGCGTGCTCGACGCAGCCGTGTTCGGAAACTCGATCCACGCGGTCGTGAGCAACGCCGCAGAGGCGATTCCGGGCATTCGTGAATTTCTTTCGGCGCGGCAAGTGCAAGTCTCCCGCATCGAAGAAATCCCGCCGAGCCTCGAAGACGTATTTGTTTCGCTCACAACGGTGCGTGGATCAATCGGAGAAAAAGGGGTTGCCGCATGAGCTGGCGCCGCATCGTCGCGATTGCCCACAAAGAAATCCTGCAGATCCGGCGCGATCCGAGGAGCCTGCTGATCATTCTCGTCATACCGCTGGTGCAGCTCTTTATCTTCGGGTACGCGGTCAACCTGGACGTGAAGCATGTTCCGCTGTGCATCTACGACCAGGACGGCACGCAAGCCAGTCAGGATTTCCTGAAGCACTTTCAGGCGACCGACTACTTCAACATCGTGCGCCTTGCCGACAACTACAAGGACGTCGTCAGAAATATCGACTATGGCGTTTGCAGCGTGGCCATCGTTGTGCCTCCGCAATTTTCCGAAGATCTCCGGTCGAGTGGTCAGGCGAAGGTGCAGGCAATCCTGGATGCGAGCGATAGCAATTCCGCGACGATCGGGATGGGGTATGCGCTGGCGATTCTTCAGACCTATTCGTCCCAGATTCAAATCGACTGGCAGCAGGCGCGCGGGATTCCGGCTGGCGCACCAAGCGTCTCTTTTGAACCGCGCACTTGGTTTAACGAGGATCTCGAGAGCATGGCCAATCTCGTTCCCGGTGTCGTGGCGTTCGTGATGGCGGTGGTCGGCGCCTTTCTCACGTCTCTGACGATCGCGCGTGAGTGGGAGCGCGGCACGATGGAACAACTGATCTCGACACCCGTCGGCAAGCTCGAGATTCAGATCGGAAAGCTGTTTCCGTACTTCGTTATCGGAATCACGGACACCGCGATCTGCGCGGGAACGGCCGTATGGTGGTTTGACGTGCCCTTCCGCGGAAGCTGGATCGTTCTGTTCGGATGCTCGATGCTGTTTTTGATGGTCGTGCTGTCGCTGGGTTACTACATTTCCGTGACGGCGAAATCCCAGCTCGGCGCCTGCCAGATGGCGCTGCTTGCCACGTTTCTTCCTACGTTCTTGCTCTCAGGCTTCATCTTCCCGATTGACCAGATGCCGCTCATCGTTCAGTGGGTTTCGGCTGTCTTGCCGGCCAGATACTACGTCTCCATCTTGCGCAACGTGTTTTTGAAGGGCTCGGAGATTCGCTTGCTGGCCGGCGACATTGCGGCGCTCGCAGCCATTGCGGTTGTACTCGTTGCGCTCTCGACGCGCGCGTTTAAGAAGAGGCTCGGATGAGATTCCGTGAATCCATCGAGCGCATTCGTCAAATGCTGAAGAAGGAGTTTATCCAGACGTTGCGCGACCCGCACACGCGCTGGCTGCTCTTTGGGCCGCCGCTCATCCAGATGGTGATCTTCGGCTACGCAGCTACGATGGAGATCAAGCACGTTTCGCTCGCGGTTATTGACCGGGACAATACGCAGGAGAGCCGCGAACTCATCTCTCACTTTTCCTCCAGCCGCTATTTTCACATCGCAAAATATGTCGCTCGGCGAGATGAACTTCGCGACGGCATCGACAAGGGCGATTTTCTTCTGGCGGTTGAGATCGACTCAGGATTCGCTCAACGCCTGCGCAATGGCCAGGGCGCTTCGGTTCAGGTCATCGTCGACAGTTCGAATTCCAATACCGCGCTCGTCGCTCTCGGGTATTTGAGCCAGGTCGGCGCAAGATTCGCTCAAGACTATCAAATCGACCGCGTTCAAAGACTCGCGCCGCAGTTTGTGCCGTTTGTTCCGCAAGTCAGCCTTGAAACGCGCCCGTGGTTTAACGAAGGCTTGTTGAGCGAGTGGTATTTCGTTCCAGGCGTGCTCGGGAACTTGATGCTGATCTTGATCATGAACCTGACGGCGTTCGCCGTCGTGCGCGAGAGGGAAATCGGCACGCTCGAGCAGGTGATGGTCTCTCCCATTCGCCGATGGGAGTTCATTCTCGGCAAGACGGTGCCTTTCTTTCTGATTGGATGCTTTGACGCGGCGATGCTGACACTTGTCGGCACTCTTTGGTTCGGAGTGCCTCTTCGTGGGCATGTTGCCGTGCTGGCACTCGGGGTGATGGTCTTCTTGCTCTCGGCGCTTGGCTTGGGACTCCTGCTTTCGACGCTGGCGGTGACACAGCAACAGTCGATGATCACAGCGTTTTTTTTCACGATGCCGATGACTAGCCTCTCCGGCTTCGGCACGCCCATCAGCAGCATGCCTCCGTTCTTTCAGAAGCTGAGCTACTTCAACCCGCTCCGCCACGTGATCTTGATTCTTCGGAGCATTTTCCTCAAGGGCGTGGGGCTCAATGTTCTGTGGCCGGACATGCTTCTTATGGCCGGCTTCGCGCTTCTGATGCTCAGCGTAAGCATCCTGCGCTTCCGCAAATCACTGGAATAACCTCGACTCGAGCAAATTCAAGAATGGGCGAGACACTCAGATAGGTACTATGTCGGCTCGCTTTGCAGCCCCGTCTCGCTTCCCCGAATCTTTCGGAAAATGCGGTCGATTTCAGATAACATTCACAGTTAACGAGCGTGGGGCCCGTAGCTCAGCGGTTAGAGCAGCGGACTCATAATCCGTTGGTCCAAGGTTCGAATCCTTGCGGGCCCACTAGAAATTCTCTGCAGTTTGTTCGATGAACAGGCAGGACTAAGACGGCTGCGCGATCTTACCCTTTTGCCAAAGCTCGGCGCTGGCGATGCGCGCGCCTTCGACGAGCGCTTCGAATTTCGCCCACATCACAGAAGGCGCCGCACGCTGGATGAACTGAGCCTGCGCGAAACCGCAATCGGTGCCCGCGATTACGTTTTCGCGTCCTACCAGGCGCGCGAAGCGGACGATGCGGTCGGCCACAAGGCGAGGATGTTCGACCGTGATCGTATGATGCGTTACGACACCTGGGATGAGAACCTTTCCGTCGGGCAACTTATGCGATTCCCAGACGCGCCACTCGTGTTCGTGCCGCGGATTCGCTGCCTCGATTGAATACGCGCCGGCGCGCACGCTGAGAATAAACCCAACAATCTCTTCGAGCGGCGCGTCGGCAAGATGCGGCACGTGCCAACTGCCGAAGCAGACGTGGTATCTAACGCGGTCCTCGGGAATGCCCTGCAGCGCATGGTTGAGTGCTTCGATGCGCAGCCCGGCCCATTGACGATACTTCTCCGGACTCTGCTGCACGAAGTGATCGTACATGTTGGCGAGAACCGCGTCATCGACCTGTAAGACGACACCCGACTCGTAGATCGCGCGATATTCTTCCCGCAGCGCGTCGGCGATCGCGTACACGTAATCCTTTTCCGTCGGATAGTATTCGTTGACGCCGTCGTACGCGGTGCTGGCGGGCGCGACGACCGGCAGGAAAGCTTCCTCAACTTTTACGGATTGCAGCGCTGATTTGAGATTCGCAATGTCGCGATCGATGTCGCTGCGGTCGCTATATTTGATTGGAGCGATGCAAGCCACGGTCGGCACACCGCCCGACAGATACGGAAACTCGGCAGCCATCACTTCCGGAAACCGGTCCCGGTCCCGTCCAAGCCAGTAAATAGGTCGCAACTCGTTCGGCCGGCGCTCGAAGCCCGTGATGCGTTCGAGAACATAGTTGGCCCAGCTGGATTTGCCGAACTCGCCGTCGTTAACGATGTCGATTCCAACTTTCGCCTGCGTTTTCACGACTTCGGCTACGGACTCCCGAAGCGCGGCCTCGAATTGCTGCTTGTTCTGCGGCGATTGCTGAGCGGCTTCGGCAAGCTGACGCAATTGCGGCGGGCGCGGGATACTTCCGACGTGCGTGGTCAGTATTCTATTTTCGCTTCTCTTCATGGCCCTGGATTCCGATCTTCGCTCCGGTTTTCAGGCGTGAGCGGTTGCCGTGGGTGGAGCGACGATCGGCTCGAGCGTCGCGAGAATTTCCTCGCGGCGACTCTCGAACCACGGAGGCAGGTGCAGTTTCGTGCCGAGCTTGTCCGCCGGCTCGTCCTTTTCAAATCCGCCCGGGACGTTGCAGCAGCACTCGACCAAAATTCCACCTGGCGAGCGAACGTACATCGAGTGGAAGTAGTAGCGGTCCTTGATTTCGGAAGCGTCGGTGTAGCCCAGTTCCTCATAGATCGCTTTCTGTGCGGCCATGGCTTCATCATCCTCGACCCACAGCGCGATGTGATGAACGGTGCCAGCACCGAATGTCCAGCTTCCCGGCGCACGATCCGGTTCGTGCACAAGAATCAAAGTCTTGTTCGCTCCGCCGCCGGCGATTTCGAAGCGATGATATTTCCCGTCGACGCCGGTCTTACGAAAACCGAGCGCCTCGATAAGGAATTTTTCCTGTTCCTTGACGTCGCGCACCGAGAGCACCGTTCCATGAAAACCGCGCACGGCCTCACTCTCGCGGATTTCGGGCGTGCTCCAGCCAGTTCGCGTGTCTTCCTTGTCTTCCTGGACTTCAAAAGCTATACCCACAGGATGACTGAAGCGGATGAACTTTTGTCCGAAGCGCTCTTCGATGGGCCCGTGCTCGACTTTGTGCTTCTTGAAATGTTCCTGCCAGAACGACAACGTTCCCTTGCCGACAGTGTACGTGATCGATTGCACCTGTCCTGATCCGCGCCGACCCTGGAGGCGGCTGTACGGAAATGTGGTCATGATCGAACCAGGCTCGATCTTCGCGTTGGAATAGTAGAGGTGATAGTGCGGAAACTTGCCGTCCATCAGGACGGTCTGTTTGGCCAAGCGCTGGCCCACGATGCCGGTGAAGAAATTTACATCTTCCTGCGCTCCTCCGGCGCAGGCAGTAATGTGGTGATATCCAGTCGCGGGGTATTCCATGGCTTTCTCCTAGTTGGGCAACAATGCGTGATGTGTTCCAAGGTGTTCGCTGCGAGAGAAACCTGTCCAAAGACCACAATTTCTCGCAAAGCGCGCGCTAAGGCTAATTACTATGTTCTCCGTAGAGGTGTCAACAGCAAGTTGTATCCATTCGGCGCTGCCCCCGTCTCTATCTGGTTTCTTTGATGCAGGATGAACCACCACGGTCAACTGGATGTATGCACCGAACGCCGCTTTGACTTTTGCTTTGCGGATCGGATATTGTCGGCTTTCAACTTGAAACTGCGAGATGATGCGACGAGGACCAATTAGATTTGCAATGGGATTGTTGCTGCTCGTTTTCGCGGCAGCACCGCTTAGTTTCCCGACTCTCGCGCAGGAAGACCCGTCGGGCGAATGGGCCGTGCGCTTCGATGAGGATCAGCTAGAACGCCTCGCGGGAGCCGAGATTGGCGATTATCTTGGGCTTCCAATCAGCGACGCCGCGCTGCAGCGCGTCGAGGCGTGGGACGCAGCGCTGATCGAGCTGCCGGAAAATCAGTGCCGCCAGCACGGATCGGACTACGGCTGGCGAGGTCCCTCGAATGTTCATATCTGGAAGGAAGTCGACCGCGCGACGCAAAAGGTCATCGCGTATCACACGCATCTTTCCGCATACGGCGCCGAGCAAACTATCTGGATGGACGGGCGTCCTCACCCGCCGGAATACGCCGCACACACGTGGGCGGGCTTTTCGACCGGCGAATGGGATGGCGACACGCTCGTCATCTACACGACCCACCTGAAGGAAAATTGGCTGGGGTTGAACGGCGTTCCGCGGAGCGACCTAGCTACGGCGCGGGTTCATCTTTTGAGGCACGGCGATTACCTGACTGTGGCTGTGATCATGTACGATCCGGTTTACCTGACCGAGCCGTTCATGCGAACGAGCGACTTTGTCTACAATCCGCAGGGGCAGATGGCTCCGTGGCCATGCGAATCCGTCGATGAGGTGGATCGTCCTGAAGGCGTCGTGCCGCACCATCTGCCAGGAACAAACGCGTTCTTGGACGAATTCGCGCGCAGGTACCACGTTCCGGTTGAAGCGACTAGAGGCGGCGCGGAAACGATGTATCCCGAATACAAAATGAAGCTGAAGAACATGCCGATCCCGCCGCCGCTGCCGAAGAAGAAGCTGACGCAGTAATCTAGGCCACATGCCGCTGCTCGCGAGCCCCGCGAAGAATTCGGCACGCGCAGATCGTTTGGAATTGCTGTTGCCGGGACAACGGCCGATGGGAACCCTTATCTCGGGAATCGGATTCCTGGTGGCAGTTCCTTCTCTAGCCTGAGCTGTAGGGCCCAGAGCTTTCGAATCAAAGGCTCAATCTCCGCAGGAGGATTCCCAGCTGCGCTGAAGGTAACGCGCTTTCTAGCTCCATCGCTGAATTTCAGCTCAACAGATTCAATCGGGTCGTCGACGGCGCCAGGATGCCCGATGGTGTCGGGCAGAGCGAAGAGCGCGTCGCGGTCCACCAGCTGTTCGAGCTCGCGCCAGTGCTTGTCGGAAAGATCCGCGCGCACCTCTTGATCAGGGTAGCGAAGCTTATAGTCTGCGATGTAGTCTTTGCCCACGGTCGTCAGCGTTAGCGAGACCGCGTCCGGTTGGACGTCAAGGGTTGTACAACAATAGCCGGAGCAAAATCCTGCCCACCAGTCGAAGCGAATATTTCGGACCCGCGTCTTAAGGGCATCCCGCTGCCGCATGTGCGGTGATGCGGGCGAAAGCTGCTGAGCTGTTGAATGTCCCGCGCACAGGCACCACGCTAAGAGCGCCATTGTCAGCCGCTTTTGCATCACAGATGTTTGGGAGTGCATTCCTCTCCAAGCATACACCGTGGAAAATCCGCTCGTCGCGTGGCGTGCTGAATCACTTACCAAACCAACATTGGAGTAGAAGTGGGGCGGTGAGACACGGTTGAAGTTACAGTTATCCTGAGACGCACGGTGCCGCACGTTGCCAACTGAAACGAGCCGCTCCTGCCGGATGCCTTCGGGTCAAGCCTTGAGTGGGTTCAGGCTACATCCACTTGTCGATCGACACGCTCCGGGAATAACTCAAGTTTCCGACTTGATAGTAGGGATCGGTCTGCCCGCCGACTACGACGACGTTGATCAGCGACGCGCTCGGCCAGTGCGGGATCACGTCATCGTTCTTGAGATTCGGCGCACGCAAACCAGGGCCGCCAGTGAAAAGCTCGTCTTCCCATCGAGACTCGGCAGGCGCTGCGCCATGGGAATGAGCTGGATCGAGGGAGGCATGCCTCTCGGATTGAGAGCCTCGAATATTGCCTCGGTGGATGCAGGCGAAGACTTCTTCTTCTTATCGTCGCTCGCAGCCGCCGTCCCGGCCAAGATCGCCGGAGACACACCAAGTAGCGAAAGCAAGCTTCAGCGGTTCATTTTCTTTGCACCACCTCGATTATTTCACCAAGGCGAGTGCGTGAGATCTACTTATGAGCTTGGGCTGTGCGCCATCCTTCGGCGTATTGCGTGCGTGCGACCTCGGAATAAGGCACAGGGCTGACGATTGCCCTGATATTGGTTTGGACGTGTCGTTCAACGGTTGGTTTCGCTGATCCGCCGCCTTCCTCGCCCCAGACGAACGTCACTTCCGTGCCAGGCTCCGCATACTCTTCTTTGAGGATTGCGAGCGTGAGCATCCTGCCTTCATTCGAGCTGTAGCCGCACCAGGTGGAGATCCCGGCCATCTTGCCGTTGTGCAGAACCCTATCGTACGGCAGCGTCGCGTACACCGCCGACGGGAAATCGAAATACTTGGCACGATCCTTCTTCAGGAACATCGTGTTAATCGCGCGGGTCACGTCATCGCTATCGAGCGCCAGCGTGACCTTCTTCCGCTGCGGCTGCTTCGACATCCTTTCGAGCGCCTCGCGGCCGACAAAATCGTGATCGAACTTCACGATCGGTCCGTAGCCCAGGTCCCAAGGATTCAAGTAGTAGTCTTCGATGTTATTCGAGTAGAAGCTGCCGCCGAGCGACGCGATTGCCTCATAGCTGTTCACGGGCAGCCACTGCCGGAACGCCTTCATTCTTTCGCCGCTGTAAATTGCGGGCATCGGCGAAGGAATCCAGCCAGACTCGAGTGTATTTGACGAATAAGCTCGAGCGCCGACCAACCGCATGCCGAACTCTTTCCCTGCCTCGAACAGCGCTGTCCTTACGATTTCGGCGTCTTCCCATGGGCCGAAGAGTTCGAGCCCAGGCTGCCCGGCCATGCCGTGGCGCAGCGCGCGAACCTTCTTCCCTGCGATCGTGATGGAGGTCATGTGGAAGAATTTGAGTTGAGGCGCGGGTTGACCGGTGACCCTTTCGATCACCTTCATCGCGTTCGGGCCCTGCACCTGGAAGCGGTACGCCTTACGAACAATCGGCCCTTTCTGCACTACCGCGCGCTCATCGCGCTCGAACTTCACGTTGTATTTGCCGATTTCCCCGTTGTATTGGACCCAGTTGTGAACCGACGGACGCCCAACCAGATTGAACAGATCCTTGTCGAGATAGAAAAGGATCACATCACCGATCACGTAGCCGTCGTAGTTGCATGGCACGAACTGCTTGGCGCGGTCCGGCTCGAAGCCTTTGAAGGTATTGATGCCGAGATCCGAAAGCAGTCGTAGCGCGTCCGGACCTGAGACGTACATATCCATCATGTGATACGACTGATTGAAAAGTACGCAGGTCTGCTGCCAGGCACGCTGCTCGTCACGCCAATTGGAATATTCGGGGGGCACGACGGGGTAGACATACGGTCCGGTTTGCGAATTGCGAAGAAGATTGACCGGATTTCCGGCAGCCTGCAGAAGATCTTCCAAACTCTTATGAGCCACTGTTTCTATTTCTCCTTGAGTAGTCAGAAAGCTGTCTCGAACGACGGCGCCGAAGGCTTGGCGCACAACTAAGCGCGCCAAAGCTAGCCGCAACCCGGCGCAACCGGAATGCCGAGGAGGTAGTCGCCCTCAAATCTCTAAAAGCTGTGCGATTTCGGTGCGCGCCATCTTTCGCCGCCGTGCTGGCACGTCCCCTCCCCCGTATCCTTGACGTAGCCAGAACCACGACCGCTGGCATCCTGGGGACCCGAGGAAGATATAGGTTCGGGCGGCGGTGTGTCAACGCCAATGTACGCTGTGCCTATGGCAGTGTATCCATTGGGGGGCTGTTCCATTTCTTCGGCTGCGGACTGCGGAGTCGCAAAGGTTGTCGCTAATCATCGCGCTGCCAACGGATTGGCCGAGACCGTTAAGCTGAGCCCGACGTAGGCTTTCCTACCGGCGTTCGTCTTCTTGTATGCATACTTATCTAGACAAGAACGTGGCATTGACAGTGTTGCCCGCGGCGCAGGGACTATGGCGCAGGGGTGCAACGCACTTGATTCCGAGAGTTCCTGCATAGTGATGAGGGTGGGATCATGTCGGACGGTTCCGATATTGCGAGTTGTGTGTAGTTGGGCGGGTTGGTGACCTTCTTTGTGTTGAACGGAGGCCACAATGACTTCAACCCTCATGAAGGCGCTTCGCCGACTTCACGAGATGTACTTGGTGCCATCAACTCGCCTGGAGGAAACAACGTACTTATTGAATGCTCCGGAAACCCGGTCGTGACACTGCGGCAGATTTAGTTCACGCCGAACACTTCGGCTTATAACTCTTACCTCTCAGCTGATGCCGCCGAGTGGCGGCACCAGCCGTTTCTTACCCTGTTTAACAGTTCTTTGGCCCCCGCTCCTCGGTTCCGAAGCTAGCGCATCAGGAGTTGGCGCAGGCCTTGATTCGACCCACCCAAATATTTCTGCGGATTGGTGCGAAAACCACTTGCATACACCAGAAAAATTAGTGTATACACTCCGGCACATAAGGCGCCTGAATCCGAGACCGAAGGCTGCCGATTGCCGCCCGAAAGAAGGTCCACCCCCGACTTTCGGGCGGCATTTTTGTTTCCTACGCTTGCGAGACCACTCCTTAAGTCCATCTGAAGAGCCCTGATTGCACTGTCGTGCATACACAATCGGAGTCACGGACGATGTGATGCAACGGTCTTCCACTCGCGCCAACCGTTGAAATCGTAGACGCTGCTTTCAGAATCGCGCGCAATGTGGGTTCCGGCTCGCCAGCCGCAACAAGCTCTAGCAATTGCCTCAACCGCCGCGAGTTGATAACATCCGCCGTGCCACTCCAGAGAACGGATTGGGGCACGCTAAGAGAACATGGCCGGCAAGAATTCACGAGTCATCGTACGCATTCGCGAGATGATCCTGCACGGCGAGTTGATACCCGGGCAGCGGGTGCGGGAAGTTGAGCTAGCGGAAAAGCTTGGAGTCTCGCGCACGCCGGTCCGCGAATCCCTGCCAATCCTTGCGCAGGAAGGGATGCTAACTCAGCTCGACACACGCGGATTCGTCGTTCGAGCTTTCACGCCCCAGGAAATCATGGATGCCATCGACGTGCGGGGAGTGCTCGAGGGGCTCGCGGCTCGCATGCTCGCCGAGCAGGGACCTTCGCGTCGCTTGATTCAGTCCCTGCATGAGTGTCTCCGCGAAGGCGACGAGATTTTCGCGAAGCGGCATCTGGTCGAGTCAGACGAGGCACGCTACGGCGAAATGAACAAGCACTTTCATTCTCTCATCGTGCAAGGCGCGGGCAGCAAAGTGATCGCCGACGCGCTGGAGCGCATCGGCCGCATCCCTTTCGCGGCCGCCCACGCAATTGCTTTCGATAACGTTAACCTCCCGCGGATGTACGACTATCTGAAGTCGGCGCATCGTCAGCATCACGCGATCGTACAGGCTCTGGAAAACGCGGAGGGGGCACGGGTGGCCGCCCTGATGTATGAACATGCGTACTCCACCAAGTCCAGCATCAACATGGTGAGGAACACCTGGCGCCCCGGATCACAAACGGATACGCCTTCTCCAACCGAGAACGAACCCAAAGGTTCCCCGCAAAATTGACGACCGACCGAGGCGGGCTCCAATCGGGGAAAGGCTGCTCACGCCGCCAGGCACACGCTCAAATGTAAGCGGTTTACTGATACACACCCGCTCTCTTGCAACCGCCGGTAGCCCACGATAACGTGGCGTAAGCGTCGAACCACACTGCGATTGGCAGTTGGGACTTTGCATCGATCGGTCGGCTGAAACGCAGGAATTTCGCTTTTGCCCGAGATATTGAGCGCGCCTATGAACCGGTCAGCAGCGCGAAGAAATCGACTCAGCGTGTGGTTGCTCAAAGCGACCGTGCTGCTTTTGTTGGTTTCCGTTGCAGGAATGCGCATTGTGGCCAAGGTCGATTCCGGCCTGCCACGATCGAATCCGGCCCACTTCACGTCGGCTGCAACCAAGATGGACCAGCCGAAATCGGTTGTGACGCCGGATCGCGTGCCGCTCCCCCTAGTAATGCATCTGTTGGTTCAACCGAGCGCTTCGTTTGAATTTCGCTCGGCCGATCCAGACTTGCCTCGACCGAATCAGGTTGCCTTCACCTCGTCCACCCAGCATCGTTCTCCTCCCGTAACCGCCTAGCACACCCGCGCCGTTTCGCTGCCGCCTGTCTATTTTTCTGTTCAGTTCACAGCGGTGGCGATCGAATTACGGGGCGCGCTTTGGTTGCCGCAATTGCCGAGCGCTCTTTCCGAACAACGAAAACGTCGGAAGCCCAACCAATCGGGTCCGACGCAATGGCAAAGACGGGGTCACTTTAAATGGCTAGAACAGACGTAGACGAAAAGCCGCTGACGGAAGCGCGGCTGGCATCGCCGATGGTAAAGTGTGACGTCTGCGGACGGCACTACAATCAGCGCTACCTCACGTCGCACAAGCGCCTCTCGCACAATGCGAAGACCGATCCTTCCGTTTCGGTTGACGACTCTAGGGCCGTGGAGATGATTCTCGCGCTTTACAAAAAGATTTCTGCCAAAGCGAGAACCGATCTTCGACACCGATTGAGCGACGCAGAGGACGAGGCTTAGCGGTCCGGCTCGTCGAGCAGTGGCCGACGCTGGAACCGGCCGCGCTAGACTTGCTGACCGGACCCGAGCGAGGTCTTCGCCCGGAGCGCGATGCTCGGCGGTCTCCCTAGACGCCCAGTGATTGCGCTACCGCCTCGTTCACAACGGGACATTTCCATCGCTTCACGCTCGGCGGCTTGCCGAGTTGACCGCTTATCGGTTGAATCCGGAAATTTTCATTGAACCGCGCTTGCAGCCAAAGCCGTCCCGCTGTTAGAATGATACCGGACTGATTTAGTCCTGTATAGGGTACGGGTATTCTGACGTGGTAAGACTCGGAAAACTAACGGACTACGGGCTGGTCTTGATGACCTGTATTGCCCGAGCGGAAGGGACGCCGCTGCGGACGGCCCGCGATCTGGCCAGGGAGTCTCGCCTGCCCCTCTCAACGGTCAGCAAGCTCCTGAAAGAACTCCTTCAGAGCGGGCTGTTGATGTCCCATCGCGGCACCAAGGGGGGATACATATTGGCCCGCGATCCGCGTCAGATCTCAGTACTGGAGATCATCGCGGCGATCGAGGGTCCCATGGCCCTTACGGAATGCAGCACCGATGTCACCGGCCTTTGCAGTTTGGAATCTGGCTGCCCGATCAAGAGCAATCAACAGATCATCAACCAGGCTATCCGAGGCGTACTCGAGAAGGTGACTCTTTCCGACCTCGCGCACCCGCTTCAATTGACGCCTATCCGGGACGCGCACGGAAGGATCGTGCCGACCATCGCCTCCGGGAGAATTCAATGAGTTCGAATTCAGACGCGACGATCCGCGAGCTAGCCCAGCAGGAGTACAAGTGGGGCTTCGTCACCGACATCGGCGAAGACCGCGCTCCGAAGGGCCTGAACGAAGAGATCATTCGCTTCATCTCCGCGAAGAAGAACGAGCCGGAATTCATGCTCGAATGGCGGCTGAAAGCCTATCGCCACTGGGAAACGCTCGAAAAGGCGCAGGCGGAGCCGAAGTGGGCGAATATTCACTACCCGCCGATCAACTATCAGGATATTTCGTATTACTCTGCGCCGAAGCAGAAGCCGAGCCTCAAGAGTCTCGATGAACTCGATCCCGAAATCCTGCGGACCTACGAGAAACTGGGCATTCCGCTCGCCGAGCAGAAAATGCTGGCCGGTGTGGCGGTGGACGCGGTGTTCGATAGTGTCTCTGTTGCCACCACCTTCAAAGAGAAGCTGGCTGAAGCGGGCGTGATCTTCTGTTCTTTTTCGGAGGCGGTCCAGAAGCATCCCGATCTGGTGAAGAAATACCTTGGAACCGTAGTTCCCTACACCGACAACTTCTTCGCGACGCTCAATTCAGCGGTTTTCAGCGACGGGTCATTCGTCTACGTGCCCAAGGGCGTGCGTTGCCCGATGGAGCTATCAACGTACTTCCGCATCAATGCCGCGGAGACCGGTCAGTTCGAGCGGACACTGATCGTTGCAGATGAAGGCGCTTCCGTGAGCTATCTAGAAGGCTGTACGGCTCCGATTCGCGACGAGAACCAGCTTCACGCCGCCGTAGTCGAGTTGATTGCGCTCGATGATGCGCAGATCAAGTACTCCACGGTGCAGAACTGGTATCCCGGCGACAAGAACGGCAAAGGCGGAATCTACAATTTCGTCACCAAGCGCGGCGCGTGTCGGGGAAAGAATTCCAAGATCTCTTGGACGCAAGTTGAAACCGGCTCCGCGATCACGTGGAAATATCCCAGCTGCATTCTGCAGGGAGAGAATTCGGTCGGCGAGTTCTATTCGGTCGCGCTCACGAACAATTATCAGCAAGCCGATACGGGCACGAAGATGCTCCACATCGGCAAGAACACGCGCAGCACGATCGTATCGAAGGGCATTTCTGCCGGCCACGGCCAGAATACGTATCGCGGCCAGGTCGCGATCATGAAGGGCGCGACGGGCGCGCGAAATTACACGCAGTGCGATTCCCTGCTGATCGGCGATAAGTGCGGCGCGCACACGTTTCCGTACATCGAAGTGAAGAATTCCACGGCGCGTATGGAGCACGAGGCTTCGACATCGAAAATCGGCGAGGACCAACTTTTCTATCTGCGCCAGCGCGGACTGAAGGCCGAAGACGCCGTCTCGATGATCGTCAATGGCTTCTGCAGACGCGTCTTCCGCGAACTGCCGATGGAATTCGCGGTCGAGGCACAAAAGCTGCTGAGCGTCAGCCTCGAAGGGAGCGTCGGCTAATGGCTAGCGGCCTCCTCGCTAATCGCCAAAACGCGCAAGTAGAGCGTTCGCTAAGTGTCAGGAAACAAACGGCCCGGCTCGGCCTAATCGCCAAGAACTCGAGCCTGTCAAAACGAGCCCAGAGGTGAAGATGAGTTTGCTTGAAATCAAGAACTTGCACGCGGCGGTGGACGGCCACGAGATTCTGAAGGGCGTCAACCTTGCGCTGAACGCCGGAGAAGTGCACTCGATCATGGGGCCGAATGGTTCGGGCAAGAGCACGCTCGCGCAGGTGCTGGCCCGCCGCGAGAGCTACGAAATCACAGCCGGCGAAGTGTTTTTCAACGGCAAGGATTTGTTGGCGATGAAGCCTGAAGAGGCGGCGTGCGAAGGCGTTTTCCTCGCATTCCAGTATCCCGTCGAAATACCGGGAATCAGCAACGCGTACTTTTTGCGCTCGGCTGTGAACGCGATCCGCAAGTATCGTGGCGAAGACGAAATGGACGCGATCGACTTTCTCCCGAAGCTCCGCGAAAAAATGAAGTTGCTCGATATGGACGAAAAATTCCTGAATCGCTCCGTAAACGAAGCGTTCTCGGGCGGCGAAAAGAAGCGCAATGAAATCCTGCAGATGGCCGTGCTCGAACCGAAGTTCGCGATTCTCGACGAAACGGACTCGGGCCTCGATATCGACGCTCTGAAGATCGTCGCGAAGGGCGTGAATGCGATGCGCAGCCACGAGCGCGCCATTCTTGTGGTGACGCACTATCAGCGCCTGCTCAACTACATCGTCCCGGATCGCGTACACGTCCTCGTCGACGGACGGATCGCGCGCTCGGGCGGGCCGGAACTTGCCCTGCAGCTCGAAGACAAAGGCTACGGCGGCTACGAAACCGGCGAGCGCGGCGCAAGCGCAAACGGATAAGGAAGAGAATCTTGGGAACGGCAACGCAGGCAATTCGACACTACGAAGAGAGCTTCGGCGGGCTCGAGAAGTCCGCTGCAAGCCACGAGCCGTCGTGGCTGCGAAAGCTGCGCCAGGCAGGCTTCGCTCGATTTAGCGAGACAGGCTTCCCTACCTCTCGCGACGAGGACTGGCGCTTCACCAATCCTTCGGCGATCGCGCAGACACCGTTTCACCTCGTTCGCAACGGGCATCACATGCCCTCTCTGGCGGACATCGCGCCGCATCGGATTTCGGGAGCCGGATGCGAACTGGTGTTCGTGGACGGGCGCTTCGCAGAGAAACTTTCGTCTGTAGGCAAGCTGCCGAACGGCGTGAAAGTCGCGAGCCTCTCCGCCGAAATCGCCGCGAATCCTGGCGCGGTCGAGCCGCATCTTGGGCGCTACCTCAACATGCAGCGCGACGCTTTTGCGGCGCTCAATTCCGCATTTATCGAAGACGGCGCATACATCCATGTGGCAAAAGGCGTGGTGCTGGAGTCGCCGATACATCTGCTCTTCATCTCAACCGGCCACGATACGCCGACAGTCTGCTACCCGCGCAACTTGATCATCGCGGACGAAGATAGCCAGGTGACAATCGTCGAGAACTACGTCTCGCTCGGCCGCGGTGAGAAAGCGCTGTGCAATACGGTGACCGAGCTGATCGCCGGAGATCACAGCGTGGTCTCGCACTACATGATCGAGCGCGAAGACGAGCAGGCTTTCAACGTTTCCACGCTTCGCATTCAGCAGGGCCGCTCGGCCGACGTCGCCTCGCATTCGGTGCTGGTCGGCGGCGCGCTCGTGCGAAACAATGTCCATCCAGTGCTCGCGGGCGAAGGCAGCGAATGTCTGATCAACGGACTTTTTGTCGGCCGCGACCGGCAGCACCTCGACAATTACATGCTCGTCGAGCACGCCAGCCCGCACTGCGGCAGCCGCCAGTTTTACAACGGCATCCTCGATGGCCAAGCGCATGGCGTTTTTCACGGCCGCATCATCGTCCACAAGGATGCGCAGAAAACTGACGCGAAGCAGACGAATCGCAACCTGCTGCTTTCCGATACGGCGCAAATCGACACCAAGCCGCAACTTGAAATTTACGCGGACGACGTGAAGTGCACGCACGGCGCGACGATCGGCCAGATCGAGGAGAATTCCCTCTTCTATCTCCGGTCGCGAGGAATCGATGAGGCATCCGCGCGGCGCCTGCTGCTTTTTGCGTTCGCGAGCGAGTGCCTCGACCGGATGCGAACCGGTCCGGCGCGCACGTACGTCGAAAATTTGATTCACCAGAATTTGGGATTTATCGCCGATGCCGCGAGGCATCAGGAGTAAGGGTCATGAGCGTTGCGGCCAAGGGCGTTTCAGGGGCGGGATTTGACGTCGAGCGCGTCCGCGCAGACTTTCCGATTCTTCGACAAAAGGTGCACGGCAAGCCGCTGGTCTATCTCGATAACGCCGCAACGTCCCAAAAGCCGCGCGTGGTGATTGATGCGATCAACCGCTACTACGAGGGGGCGAACTCCAACGTTCACCGCGGAGTTCACTACCTTTCGGAGCTTGCGACAGCGGAATACGAATCTGTCCGCGAGACAGCGCGAAGATTTGTGAACGCAGCCGATCATAAGGAAATCGTTTTCGTTCGCGGGACGACGGAAGCGATCAATCTCGTGGCGCAGAGCTACGGGCGCGCGAATGTCGGCGCCGGCGACGAGATCCTCATCACGGAGATGGAGCACCACTCCAATATCGTTCCGTGGCAGATTTTGTGCAGAGAGCGTGGCGCCACGCTTCGCGTCGCTCCGATCAATGATGCGGGCGAGCTCGATCTCGACGCATTTTCGAAGCTTCTCGGTCCGAAGACGAAACTCGTGTCCGTGACGCACGTTTCGAACGCTCTCGGAACGGTCAATCCGATCCGACGCATCGTCGACATGGCTCACAGCGCCGGCGCGCCAGTGCTAGTCGACGGCGCCCAGGCTGTGCCGCACATGAAGGCGGATGTACATGCGCTCGACTGCGATTTCTATGCGTTTTCGGGCCACAAAGTTTACGGGCCGACGGGCATCGGAATTCTTTACGGCAAGACTGCGCTGCTCGAAAAAATGCCGCCATATCAGGGTGGCGGTGACATGATCATGTCGGTCACGTTCGAAAAGACGGTCTACAACCGCCTGCCCTACAAATTCGAAGCGGGCACGCCCGATATCGCGGGCGTCATCGGACTCGGCGCGGCGCTCAACTACGTGACTCGTCTCGGCATCGAGCACATCGGCGCGCACGAGAATGAGGTCGTGCGCTACGCAACCGGCAAGGTTTCGGCCATTCCCGGCGTGCGCGTGATCGGAACGGCCAAAGAGAAAGCCGGCGTGCTTTCCTTCACGCTGGGCGACGTTCATCCGCACGATATCGGCACGATTCTCGATCGCGAAGGCGTCGCGATCCGCACCGGCCACCACTGTTCGCAGCCGGTGATGCAGCATTTCGGGATCGAAGCGACGGCGCGGGCTTCCTTTGCGCTCTACAACACGAAGGAAGAGGCGGACGCGCTGGTTCGCGCGATCGAAAAAGTGCGCGAGGTGTTCGCCTGATGTCGGAACTGCGCGATCTGTATCAGGACGTGATCCTCGAACACAGCAAGGCTCCTCGCAACTACCGCGAGATGCCGACAGCGAACCACAAAGCTGAGGGCTTCAATCCGCTGTGCGGGGACCGCTTCACGGTCTACATCGCGATGGACGGCGATTCGATTCGCGACATCAGCTTTCAAGGCTCCGGCTGCGCGATTTCCAAGGCATCTGCTTCGATGATGACGCAAGTCGTGAAGGGAAAATCAGCGGCAGAAGCCGCAAAGCTTTTTAAGACGTTTCACAATCTCGTTACCGGCCATGCCGACTCGAACGGCAGCTCGGATTTGGGAAAATTGGCGGTTTTTTCCGGCGTATCGGGGTATCCCGCACGAGTGAAGTGCGCGACGCTCGCCTGGCACACTCTCCAGGCCGCGCTCGAAGGCAAACAGGAGACGACGACCGAGTAACTCGGCAAGGTTCATGACGACAGGCGGACACATCACGCTCTCGCGCGAATGCGAAGCGATTGAAATTCCGAGCGGCGCACCAGCCAAGCTGCCCGCTGGCGCTGGAGTGCGCGTGATGCAGTTCCTCGGCAGCAGCTACACGGTTGCGAGCGAATACGGAATGTTTCGAATCGACGTGAAAGATGCCGATGCGCTGGGTCTCACGCCGCCGACTCCTTCTCAAGCACCTGCCAATGGCAAACGAGAATTCAGCGAACAACTCGTTTGGGATCAACTGAAGACCGTCTACGACCCAGAGATTCCGGTGAACATCGCCGATCTCGGACTGATTTATTCCTGCGAGACGAAACCGCTCGACGACGGCGGCCGCCGCATCGAGATCAAGATGTCGATGACGGCACCGGGTTGCGGAATGGGAAATGTTCTGAAGTCCGACGTGGAAAAGAAACTCGCGAGCCTGCCTGATGTGAAGGAAGTTAACGTCGAAATCGTTTTCGACCCGCCCTGGAACCCGAGCCGAATGTCTGAAGCCGCGAGGCTACAGTTGGGCTTCGATATTTAGACCGTTCGAGCCGTTCGTCATATCCTTCGCGGATTCCGAAACGAACCGAGAAGCCGTACGCGGCACGACGCTGGTCTTTTTCGCGGGCTTCGATGCAAGCGAACGGACACCGCTCCAAACGAGCTGCAATCCCGCAAAAATGGCGATCATGGCGATGGCGAGCTTCAGTTTTCGCGCGGGAACACGTCGCGCGAAAATGCAGCCGACCATCACCGCCGGAATTCCGCCTTCGAGCAGCTGCAGCAGGACGTGACGATCGATCGCTCCGAATTTCCAGTGGAATGCGCTGCCGAGAATTGCGAGCACAAGGCCGAAAAAGATGTCCGTCCCGACCACTTCCGGTGGTGTCATCTCCGAGTAATTGAGCAGCAGCACGGTTCCGAGCGCTCCGGCTCCCGCAGAGGAAAACCCAGCCTCTACGCCAATGGGAAGCGCGAGCCAAGGCAGCCACCGCGGATTCTTCTTGGCGAAATCTCGATTCTGCGCGCGAGGGATAAAGGTGATGCTCGAAGAGGCTGTCAGCAATAGGCCAAGGATGATCACGACGGCGGAGGTTCCGGCGCTGCTGCTAACGAGTTTCAGAGCGAACGTACCGATGAGGAGGCCGGGGACCGCTCCTTGCACCAAGAACCACAGATAGCGCCAATGCACGTGCCGGCCCGCCAAATAGAACGGCGCGGCGATTAAGCGCAACACTCCGGCAAATACGAAAGCGGTACCGACCGAGGCTTCTGCGGGCAGTCCGACAAGCAGGACGAGGGCGGGGACTGTGAAGCTACCACCGCCGATGCCGGTCAGCCCGACGGCCAACGCAATGGCCAAGCCGATGAGAACGTTCACTCGTTCTCTCGTCTAGATTCGGTGTGGATGCCGCACTCGAGCTTTCGGCCACCCCACCGCCCGGAGCGGGGGTCAAAACCTTCGGTAGGGACTGCCGTGCACGGCTCGCACCCGATGCTGCGATAACCGAAGTCGTAAAGGGGCAAGTAGTCGATCTTGTTTTCGGCTGTGTATTTCCAAACCTGTCCCCAGGTCCACGCTGCAAGCGGGCTGACTTTCAACAATTTCTTGCCGCTCGGAAGTGCGTGGTGCTCGAGTACTTTTAGATTTTTTCGCGTCGGCGATTGCTCTCGGCGAAGGCCCGTGAACCACACGTCGAATTTCTCAAGCGCCGCAAAAAGCGGCTCGACCTTGCGCAGATGGCAGCAGCGACTCGGGTCGGTCTGATTGAGGATGCCAAACTGCGCTTCCTGCTCGGCGACGGATTGCTTCGCGGCAAGATTTTGGACGTTCAGATTCCACGATTGCGCCATGCGGTCGCGATACGCGTACGTCTCGGCGAAGTGGTATCCGGTATCCAAGAACAGCACAGGGATGTTGGGCAGACGCTTGCGGAGATAATCGAGGACGATCATGTCCTCGGCCTGAAAGCTGCACGTGATGCAAAAGCCGCCTCGCGCGGCCTCGGCAGCGTGATCGGCGAGGAGTCGGCCGATAATCCCATCGACGGAAAGCGCTTCAAATTGCTCGGCGAGAACCGGCGGCGTCATGATTTGCCCTTTTCCGTGTCGGCGTGTTTGTCGCGCCATTGGCGAAGGATACCGACGATCTTCTGCGCGGCTTCCTCATCCGTATTCTCATCGATGCGAACGGCAAAGAAGGAATCCGGCCCGTAAATGGCGCGGACGATCTGCTTCTGATCGGTACCATCGTCGAGCGGTGAGAAGATCGTGATATGGCCGGAAGCGCGGTAGGCCTTGGCGACGGTTGCCAGCTCGTGTGCGAGAAAATCGTTGGGTCCGGCGAGCTGGACGTGCCAGCCCTCATCGAACAACATGCGCTCAACGAGCTCAGCGACGTGCGGCCGGCCCCGGAGCCAAATTGCGGCGGCGGGGTGACCGTAGCGCAGGAGGCGCTCGTCCTTTGTGGTCCGCTTGCGATGGCTCGCGGCACTGCGAGCGCTGTGCTCGATCGCCCTTTCGATGATTCCCGCGCCGACCGTGGCATTCGTGAGCGGATCGATGAGGATAAAACTGCCCGTCGTTCGATTCAGGCGATAGGGATCGAAAAACAGCGGCAGCGTGGTTTTGACATCGACGGCAGCGATTTCATTCAAATCGAGCTTGGCGGCAGGCACGTGCTCGAGCGTATTGATGTCCACCCGATAGCGAATATGGCTGACGCGTCCGCGAACGGTGCGCGTAGTGTGCTTGAGGACGTAGATTTTGTGCGGGTCGAGCGGCTCGGGATGCATCCAGACAAGCGTGGCCTGGAATTCCGTGCCGGCCGATGCAGGCTGATCTACGGCGACCAGCATGTCGCCGCGGCTGAGATCGATTTCGTCCGCGAGCGTGATGGTGATCGAATCGCCCGGGCCCGCCGCGGGCGTTTCGCTCTCGAATGCAACGAGCGACTGAACGTTCGTCTTCACGCGTGAGGGCAGCGCCATCACCGACGTCCCCGCGCGGAGCTGTCCCGAAGCGACTTGACCGGCAAATCCGCGGAAAGTAGCGTCGGGGCGAATCACATACTGCACCGGGAAGCGAAGCGGTGCGTCGATCGATGCGCTTCCAATCGGAATCTCTTCTAAATATTCGAGCAGAGCGGGACCTTCAAACCACGGCATGCGCTTGCTGCGCCGCACGACGTTATCGCCTTCCAGCGCGCTGACGGGAACGGCGTAGATATTCGAAATGCCGAGTTGATCGGCGAATTCGCGGAAGTCAGCCGAGATGCGGTCGAAGACTTCCTGCGAGAACGCGACCAGGTCCATTTTGTTGACGGCGGCGATGATGTGGCGCACGCCAAGCAGATGCGCGATATAGGCGTGACGACGCGACTGTTTCAGCACGCCCTTTGTCGCATCCATCAAGACAACGGCGGCTTCGGCTGTGGATGCGCCGGTGGCCATGTTGCGCGTGTATTGCTCGTGGCCGGGCGTGTCGGCGATGATGAATTTGCGGCGCGGAGTCGAGAAGTAGCGGTAGGCGACGTCGATGGTAATGCCCTGCTCGCGCTCGGCGCGAAGGCCGTCGGTAAGCAACGAGAAATCGATCGGCCCAGCCGCGCGATTGATCTTGCTCTTTTGCACGGAGGCAAGCTGATCTTCGAAGACCGACTTACTGTCGTAGAGAAGGCGCCCGATGAGAGTCGATTTGCCATCGTCCACGCTCCCCGCGGTGGAAAAGCGGAGCAGATCCATATTGCGCTTGAGCGAGCCGGTGATGCCGGTCGTCGCGGCTTCAGGTGATGCAGCCGTCTGCGTCTTCGCTGCGGGTTCCGGCGTCGCCGTGGACACTAGAAGTAGCCCTCGCGCTTCTTGATCTCCATCGAGCCTTCCTCATCGTGATCGATGACCCGGTTTTCGCGCTCGGAGCGGCGAAACGAAATCATCTCTTCTATAATTTTCGGAACAGTGTCGGCGTCAGATCGAATGCCGCCGGTGCACGGCACGCAACCGAGAGAACGCATGCGGCACTTCACGATTTGCGTCTTCTCGCCGGGCAGCACGCGGACGCCAGTCTGCGTGAGGATGATCTGATCGCCGCGGACGATCGCTTCGCGCTCTTTGGCAAAATAGAGCGGCACGATAGGGATTTTCTCCTCGTGGATGTAGAGCCAGACGTCGAGCTCGGTCCAGTTCGAAAGCGGAAA
This sequence comes from Candidatus Acidiferrales bacterium, assembly GCA_035622875.1. GTDB lineage: Bacteria > Acidobacteriota > Terriglobia > Acidiferrales > UBA7541 > Palsa-295. The sequence goes on along the minus strand of DASPUN010000078.1, from coordinate 3,449 downwards.
GACGCGAATGCTTTCGCCCTTGTGGTGGCGGCCGTTGTAAAGGCTCCAGAGCTCGGGGCGCTGATTTTTCGGATCCCACTGGCCGAGAGCGTCGCGGAATGAGTAGACGCGTTCTTTGGCGCGCGACTTTTCTTCATCGCGGCGCGCGCCGCCGAAAGCTGCGTCGAATCCGCCTTCGGCGAGGGCATCGAGCAGCGAACGCGTCTTCAGAAGGCCGCAGCATTTCTGAGTGCCGAGCGTGTAGGGATTGGCACCTTCCGCCAGCGCCTTCTCGTTGCGATGGACAATGAGCTCGGCGCCGACATGCTTGGCGTACCAGTCGCGGAATTCGATCATTTCGGGGAATTTGTAGCTCGTGTCGACGTGCAACAACGGGAACGGAATCTTGCCAGGATAGAAAGCCTTTTGCGCCAGCCGGAGCATGCAAGACGAATCCTTGCCGATCGAATACAGCATGACCGGATGAGCGAATTCGGCCGCGGCTTCGCGGAGAATGAAAATGCTCTCGGCTTCGAGCATCTTCAGATGGTCAAGCCCATCCGCCCGAGTTGCTGAACCGTCGATGCCTTCCAAATCGATCATGAATTCCATTTTCCCTCCCAGTTCCAGCGATGTTGCGGGAGGTCCCTCGGTTCGCGTTGCTCTCTCGCGACGACGATCCCAGTCGGATCGCCACCGCAACAAAAAACCCGCCTCCCGGATTTATTCCGAGGGCGGGTCAGATTCAGGCCTAGCTTACTCTGATCTTACTTGCTGAATCCCTGCGCCCCCGGCAACGCACACATCCGCGCTGCGCGACAACAGGTACAACAGACGCATTGAGGCAGCAGGTTCATGAAATCGCTTTAGCCAAGTTTAACCTGCCACGAGGCGTGAGTCAACGACGGACGCCCCGCCCGGCTGACATCATGTAATCGTTGACTGCCATATCCAATTTGCGCTAGAAACCGAGTGGAATTGTCATGACCACGCGCCCCAGCAATCTGCTGAGCCCCCGCGATGCCGCGAAAGTGCTAGGCATCAGCTACCCGACATTGAAGCAGTGGATCTACAAGAAGAAGCTCCAGACCGTCAAAACAGCGGGCGGGCACCACCGCATACCTGAAACGGAACTGGACAAGTTTCTGCACCTGCATTCGGAACGGCTGCCGGTCGAACAACGGCGCCCGAATTTCCGGCAAATCAGCGGGCGCAATCAGCTGGTGGGCCGCGTGACGGAAGTGAAAGTCGATGGCCTGATGGCGCAGGTGACGCTCTCGATTGGCGGCCAACGGGTCACATCGATCATCACCGCTGATGCCGTTCGCGAAATGCGGCTCAAAGTGGGCGACAAGGCGGCGGCGCTGGTCAAATCAACAGAAGTGATGATTGTCCGCGTCTAGGCGTCTCGCGCTGCACTCGTTCAATCACCCCGGTGGACCAATCACAGTAATGGATTTCAGCATTCTGACCCATCGCGCCGGCCTTTTGTCGTGTGGCGCCACAAGCCTGAGCGGCCCCTGCTTTGGCCCTATCGGAGCACCATCGATCGTATCGGCCACCAAAACGTCCGAGTCGACAAATGCCGAATCCAGTTCAGCCAGACAGAACACGACGCGATAGCCGTCTTCGCCTTCCGCTATCACATAGGAAACCATCAGCGGACCTCTGAGTGTTTCTCCGTGAGCGACTCCTGCCTCCTGGAGCAAGTCGTCGAGCAAGACACCTTCGTACACTTCGATTCGCTTTTCGTGTGAGTCCATGACGCGAAGAGTCTTTCGGGGCAGGTTCCGCAGATCCGGGATGCTCAGGCTTAATGGCTTCGGAACTGCGCCGCCGACTGTTAGCAGCGCAACGGGCGGCGTGTTCTGTGCGCCCAGGTCGCGTTGAATGGGAAAAAGCGTCGCGGCCGCAAAGAGAAGAAGGCTCAGGAGACCGACATATTTATGCCGTTGAAACAAGGAAGCATCCCCACAGGGTAGACGGAACTGAGCCTCTATCCAACCCAAAGCGCATTGACTTATCTACTTTATCCGTATTAAATAGTCAACTCTTCGCAGCTGGCACCGAGTCAGTCGCCGTTCCATGAGTTCCCCACAAGGGTGAGGAGGAGTTGCATGATCAGTTGTCTTGAAAGAGGACAGAGCCGTCGGCTCCTCTGGTTCCAATTCATTGCTCTAGGAGTGCTGCTCGCGTTCGGATCGCTACCGGCCTCAGCCCAGATGGCCGCGAACCTATCCGGCACGGTAACGGACCAAACGGGCGCCATTGTATCCGGCGTTGACATAAGTGTTCGGAACGCCGAAACCGGCGTGGTCCGGAACACGACGACAGATGCAGCCGGACTCTATCAGGTGTTCGCGCTCCCAATCGGGGAGTACGAGATTCACGCCAAGAAAGACGGATTCACCGAGGAGGTGAGAACAGGCATCCACCTGGTCGTAGGGCAGGACGCGCGCGCTGACCTTGTTTTGCAGCTGGGCCGAGTCACTGAACGGATTAATGTCAACGCCGACGCTGCGCTGGTCAGCACCACTACCGCGGATATCTCCGGCTTGGTCGGGGAAGAACAAGTGAAGGACCTGCCTCTGAATGGGCGCAGCTACGACCTGTTGATGCTGCTGAATCCGGGAGTGGTGAATTTCACGTGGGAAAAGACGGGCGGTACCGGAGTCTCGAACTCGTCCACGGCGGGCAACTTTGCAGTCTCCGGGAACCGGCCGGAGCAAAACCTGTTTCTGCTGAACGGTGTGGAATTCACGGGCGCCGCGGAAAACAACATGACTCCCGGGGGACCAAGCGGTCAACTACTTGGCGTAGAGGCGGTGCGCGAATTCAACGTGGTGCGTGACTCCTATGGCGCTGAGTATGGGAAGCACCCGGGCGCGCAGGTTGCCATCGTGACGCAATCGGGAGGCAACGAATGGCATGGCTCTGCGTACGAATACTTGCGAAACAACGTGCTCGACGCCCGCAACTTCTTCGATGCGGACCCGAACAATGCCTCTCTCGGCTCGGCGCCTCTATTCCAGCGCAATCAGTTCGGCGGCTCGCTGGGCGGGCCGGTCGCGAAGGACAGGACGTTCGTCTTCTTAAACTACGAAGGATTCCGGCAAAACTTGCATCAAACGATGTTGACCTTCGTGCCCGCGAATGAAGACCGGAACTGCGCCGCTCCCGCCGGATGTGCCGTGTACGCGCCCGGTTGGGGCGGCAACTGTCCGGCAGCCCAACAGGCGGCGTGCGCAAACATCGTTCAGCAACTGCTGAATCTGTGGCCGGCTTCCAATGGTCCAGAGCTGCTGGTCGGCGGAGCGCCGAGCGGCATCGCACAGCTAACCGGCACGCCGAAATCCAGCCCTCTTCAAAAGATTCGCGAAGATTTCGGGACGACGCGCGTGGACCACATATTTTCAGCGAAGGATACACTCTCCGCGATTTACACGATCGACGACGGAACCAACGTGGAC
>DASPUN010000077.1:0-43686 GCA_035622875.1 Candidatus Acidiferrales bacterium | reverse complement strand
TCTACGCCGTTGGCTGGACGCAGCACACCTACGGCACGCAGGTGATCCGCACCGCGGCCATGCTGCAGCTTCTTCTCGGAAACGTCGGGCGCGCGGGCGGCGGCGTGAACGCGTTGCGCGGTCATTCGAATATTCAGGGCGCGACCGACATGGCCGGCATCTTCGATAACCTTCCGGGCTATCTCAAAGTACCGACTCCCGCCGACGCCGACTTCGCTGCGTATCTGAAGCGCATCACTCCGACGCCATCGAAGCCGGGCACGTGGGATTCGTTCAACTACTGGTCGAACACGCCGAAGTTTGCGATTTCGCTCCTCAAGGCTCTCTACGGCGACGCGGCAAAGAAGGAAAACCATTTCGCGTTCGACTACCTGCCGAAAGTGGACCGCAATTACTCTTGGACGCAAATCTGGGACAACATGTACCGCGGAAACGTGAAGGGCGTCTTCGCCTTCGGCATGAACGGCGTCATGATCGGGCCCGACACTCAGAAAAACATCGACGCACTCAAGAAGGCCGATTGGCTCGTGGTCGGCGAAATCTATCCGGACGAAACCAGCGAATTCTGGCGCGCACCGGGAATCTCCGCCGACGAGATGAAAGGCATTCAGACGACGGTCTATCGCCTGCCCTGCGCTGGCTTCGCCGAAAAAGACGGCAGCATGACGAACTCGGCGCGCTGGCTGCAGTGGAAAAACATTGCTCTGCCACCTCCAGGCGATGCGCGCCTCGACCAGGACATCGTCGCGCAGATATTCCTGCGCGTCCGCGATCTCTATAAGAAAGAAGGCGGTAAGTTCCCCGATCCTATTCTGAGTCTCACGTGGTCGTATACCGATCCGCAGCATCCATCCCTGACTGAAGTGGCGAAGGAGATCAACGGCAAGGCGCTCGCGGACCTGAAGGACGAAAAGACCGGGCAAGAAATCAAGAACGGCCAACAGTTGCCCGGTTTTGCGTGGCTGAAAGACGACGGAACGACCTCATGCGGAAACTGGATCTACTGCGGCTCGTGGACCGAAGCCGGACCGCAGATTCAGCGCCGCGGCACGGAGGACCCGTCGGGGCTCGGCATCTATCCGAACTGGGCGTGGTCGTGGCCGGCGAATCGCCGTGTTCTGTACAACCGCGCGTCTTGCGATTTGGAAGGGAAACCATGGGATCCACAGCGCCGGCAAGTTTGGTGGAGCGAAGCCGGGCAGAAATGGGTCGGCAACGATGTTCCCGACTTCAAGCCGGATTCTCAGCCGAAGGACCACATGGGTCCGTTCATCATGAATCCGGAAGGTACGGGCAGGCTGTTCGTTCCCCTCGGCGCTTTGGCCGACGGGCCTTTCCCGGAGCATTACGAGCCGATCGAAAGCCCGATCAAGAATCCACTGCATCCAGCCCAGTCGAACAGCCCGGTCATCAAGAAGCTGACGACCGCGGCGGACAAGTTCGGTACGCCCGAAGCCGGCTTCACCGTCGTCTGCACCACGTACCGCTTGACGGAGCAATATCACTATTGGACGAAAAACAATCCCGTCAACGTGCAGTTGATCCCCGAGCCGTTCATTGAAATTCCCGTGGAGCTGGCGAGCGATCTGGGAATCGGCGGATCGCAGAAAATCAAGGTCACGAGCGCGCGCGGCAGCTACATTGCCAAGGCATTCGTCACGAAGCGTATCAAGCCCATGACGATCGACGGCAAGAAGGTCTATCAGATCGGCATTCCGATCCATCAGGGCTTCCGCGGAATCGCCGAAGACGAAGACCGCAACGCGCGCACGCCTGCGAACCTCCTCTCGCCGACCGTCATCGACCCGAATGCTTTCACCCCTGAGTTCAAAGGCTTCCTCGTAAAAGTGGAAAAGGCGTAGGAGGCGAACATGAGCCAGGCGACACTCGAGATTCGGGCGATTTCAGGGCATGCAGGTTCCGTTCCCGGCGAGGGAGTGAAGCGCGAGTTTGAAGTCTGCAAGCTGATCGACACGACCACGTGCATCGGCTGCAAAGCGTGCGAAGTCGCGTGCCTTGAATGGAACGGCCTCACCTTCAGCGAAACCACCTTCGACAACTCCTACCAGACCATGCCCGAGACGGCGTGGAATTACTGGAACCTGATCAAGTTCAACGAGCACGAGCGCGAAGACGGCACGCTGCAGCTCCTGATGCGCAAAGATCAGTGCATGCACTGCGAAGAACCCGGCTGCCTCGCGGCGTGCCCTGCTGACGGCGCAATCGTGCAATACGCGAACGGCATCGTCGACTTCCAACAGGATCACTGCATCGGCTGCGGCTATTGCATCACGGGATGCCCGTTCAACATTCCCAAATTCAGCCCGACGGCGCGTAAGGTCTTCAAGTGCACGCTCTGCAACGATCGCGTCACGCAGGGGCTCGAGCCCGCGTGCATCAAGTCTTGTCCGACGGGCTGCCTGCATTTCGGCACCAAGTCTGAAATGAAAGAACTGGCGGAAACTCGCGCGGCGCAACTGCGCGATCATTCCGGTTTCGCTAACGCCGGTGTGTATGATCCTGATGGAGTGGGCGGAACGCACGTGATTTACGTTCTGCATGACGCGTCGAACCCCGAAGCCTACGGCGGCTTGCCGAAGAATCCATCCATTCCACTGACCGTGCAGCTCTGGAAGAAGCCGCTGAAGTGGATCGGCAATCTGGCGATCATCGGAGGAATCGTGGGCGTGTTCGCTCACTATCTGCGATTCGGGCCGAAAATCGTCGAGGACGATCAGATAGCTGCGCAAGGAGAAAAGCGATGAGCAGCGAACCTTATTTCCTGCCGAACGGGCGCGTGCTGCGCTATTCCTACAAAGAGCGCCTCGTGCACTGGCTCGCCGGCGTCTCCTACGTCTATCTCCTGCTGACGGGGCTTTCGTTTTGGTCGCCGTGGCTTTTCTGGATCGCGGTGGTGCTGGGTGGCGCGACGATTTCGCGCGAGTTGCATCCATGGTTCGGCGTCGTGTTCGTAATCGCCGTCGTCATCATGCATCAGATGTGGAGCAAACAGATGCGGGAAACCCCCGCCGATAAGAACTGGTGGGCGGCGGTCGAACACTACATCAAAAACGAAGATAAGCAAATGCCGTCGGCGGATCGCTTCAATCCTGGCCAGAAGCTCTTGTTCTGGGGATTTTTCTGGAACGGCATTCTGCTTCTGCTTTCGGGCCTGATTCTCTGGCTGCCGCAGTACATCCCGTGGAGCCTACGTTTTCTTCGCTACATCGCCGTGATCGTCCACCCTGTGTCCGCCCTGCTCACGATTGGCCTGTTCATTATCCATGTCTACATGGGAACGGTATTTGAGCGCGGCGCTTTCGGCTCGGTGATTCGCGGCGACGTCTCGCGCGCCTGGGCGGACGAACACCACCACACGTGGTTCCAGCAGATTCTGCGCGACGCTGAATCGAGAAAATGATCGCCAGCAAGTGGGACGCGCGCATCGAGCGTGCGCGTGCTCTTGAGAAGGTGTATCCATTTGCTTCCGAGGGCTTGCGCTTTTACGAGCGCGTCGCGCAGGCGCAAAAATCGCTCTACGGCGAGCTGAAATCACGGCTCGGAAAGCTCAAAACGCAGCGGCCTCGCGGCGGCCTGCGCCAGGAATTCGACCTGATCTTCCTGTTGCCCCGGCTCTCGCCGTTCCTTTCAATCATCGAGCAATCTGCCCCCGCGGCTCTCGCGCAATCGGCGCGCGCCATGCGCGCGAAAGACGGCAATCAATCCAAAGACGTACTGACTCGTTTCTGGCAGGCGGGCTCCGTTTCGAGCGCGCAGCTCCCACCCGGCGAAGCGCTCATTTCATGGGCCTTTCTGCAGCCATACGCGGAGTGTTTGGCTGATACGACCGACCAACCAGTCGTTCACGGGACACCGTCCTGTTGTCCGCTATGCTCTGGTAAGCCTCAAGTCGGCGTGCTGAGGCAGGAAGGCGACGGCGCGAAGCGATCTCTGATCTGCGTCCTCTGCGCGCACGAATGGGACTATCGCCGCCTCATCTGCCCGGACTGTGGCGAAGAAGATGTTCACAAGCTAGCCATCTATTTCGCCGAGGGAATCACCCACGTGCGCGTCGAGGCCTGTGACTCCTGCCGCCACTACATCAAAACCGTCGATTTGACCAAAGACGGCCACGCCGTGCCGGTGGTCGACGAACTCGCGACGATGCCGCTCAATCTTTGGGCCACCGAGCACGGCTATGCAAAGTCCGAGACGAATCTTCTCGGTTTGTAGCGCTCGCTTCACCACGCGCTCAACAAACAAATGCATGAGTCTCGACAAAATGTCGCATTAGAGACATTGTTCGCGATCGGCACAGGTGAGCACATCGTCTTTATTGAGACGCTGGAGTTTGTCCTCAGCAAGTTCACTCATCGCGGCAGTCGCGTGAACTAGGCACTCGGCTGCAAGAACGATCTCTTTTCGGAGTTTTCATGGGCTTGTAACTTGATCGTATTAATCCGGCCATAGCGTGAGCCTCGCCTGCTGATAAATCAGGGAGGACTACGCTCCGTGAAAAAATTTGCTTTTGGTTTGGCTCTGCTGGCCTTCACTCTTGGCGTCTTCACCGCGCCATATTCTCAGGGACAAACTCTACCTTTGCTAGCCGTAGGGACCCTCGATCAGTCCCGAGCCGGTTCATTCGCCGATCTTTCCGGTCTCACCTACACGCTCGAGAATGGCGTTCCTGCGAACTCGCTGGGCGGTTTCGGCTCGGCCATTTGCTATGCCTCGGGCAACACATTTCTGGCACTGCCCGACCGCGGCCCCAACGCCGTCCCGTACGATTCAAATATCGACGACACCGCCAGCTACATCAACCGATTCCACACCGTCACGATGGATTTGGAACCCAACACGACCGGCACCGGCCTGCCCTTTATCCTGACTCCCACGTTGCGCGCTACCACCTTGCTGTGGAGTCTGACTCCGCTGGTTTACGGTGCCGGCGACAGCATCGTGGGCAGCGGCGCTCCGAAGCCCAACAACTTTCTCGTGCACTTCTTCACCGGCCGCTCCGATAACTTCGATCCCAACCACAACTCCGGCGATCCCAACGATGCCCGGTTGGATTCGGAGGGCATGCGCCTCTCGAACGACGGGCTGCGGGTGTACATCTCCGACGAGTACGGTCCTTATGTATATGAATTCGACCGATTCCTCGGCGTACGCCTGCGGTCGTTCCAATTGCCTTCGTCTTTCTACGTGACCAACTTGTCTTCGATGGGCGCCGTCGAAATCTCCGGAAACACCTCGGGGCGAGTGGCCAATAAGGGAATGGAAGGCTTGGCGATCACGCCGGACGGGCGCACGCTGGTGGGCATCATCCAGAATGCCTTGATCCAGGACGCCAATGCGGGTGCCACCAAGTTGCTGCGCATCGTCACGATTGATATTCCGTCGGGCAAAGTCACCCACCAATACGGTTACTTGCTCACCACAGGCTCCGGCGTCAGCGAAATCGCTGCGCTCAACAATCACGAATTTCTGGTGGACGAGCGGGACGGTACGGGACGCGAGGCCAACGTGCCGCCCGGGAACAGCACGAAAGCCAAGGTCAAGCAGCTCTTCAAGATTGACTTAGACGGGGCCGTTGACGTCAGCGCGATGGACGGACCAACCGCCGCCGCCAACGCAGTCCCGAAGACGCTGTTTCTCGATATCGTCAAGTCGCTCAGCGCAACCGGTATCGCGCTGGATGAGATCCCCTCCAAAATCGAAGGCGTCGCGTTCGATTTTGGAGGGGATCTCATCCAAAATCGAAGGCGTCGCGTTCGGCCCCGATGTTCAGGAGGAAACTACAACTCTTCACACGCTCTGGATCGCGAACGACAATGACTTCGTCCAGAATGTGAACGATTCCAACGGAAACCCGATCTTGAATCCCAACCAGTTCTTTGTCTTCGGCTTTACGGACGCAGACCTGGACGGTTCCGTATTCGTGCCCCAGCAGTTCCACAAATTCACTTGGTAGAGTTGCTCCCTTGGACGCGGACGCCGATGAGGCGTCCGCAGTCCGTTCTTGTTCGCTTATCCGGCTATTCAGGAGTTTGCAGCAGTTTCCCTCACTTCAGCGTCCGCCAGTTTTCTGACCGCGCCAGCAGACAGAAGCATCACTCTTGACAAAATCTCACATTAGATATATTCCAGATTGTTCATGAATGCAGGGGCGATTAAGCGGTCGTTTGAGGAAAGCGGGTTGCGCTGCACTCCGCAGCGCTACGCCGTGATGGCGTTCTTGATGGAACACAACAGTCACCCCACGGCCGCGGAAATCTTCGAAGCCGTAAATCGCATGGATCCGCGCTCGTCAAAGGCCACCACCTATAACAATCTTCGCGATCTGGTGCAGTCAGGTTTGGTGCGCGAAGTCGCCGTCGAGGGCCGCGCCGCACGGTTCGACGCGAAAGGCATGCGGCATCATCACTTCATCTGCGATCGCTGCGGCAAAGTGGAGGACTTGGAGTGGCGCGACGTGCCCAAGCCTGCTGCGCGCTACCTTGGTAAACGGGTTCTCCGCGAATGCGAACTCATTTTCCGAGGGTTGTGCGCAAAGTGCGCTCCGCGGCGCGCTTTCCGTTAGACTTTTGAACTAATTCGGTAATCAGGAGAGGAACATGGCAAGCCAAGCGAAGTGCCCGGTCGTGCACGGAACCACGAATGTTGGAATGAGGTCGAATAGCAGCTGGTGGCCGAACCAGTTGAATCTCAGAATTCTCCGCCAGAACTCGCCCCAGTCCGATCCGATGGGTGAGTCTTTCAACTACGCCGAAGAGTTCAAGAAACTCGACTACAAAGCTCTGAAGAAGGACCTCCGAGCGCTGATGATGGACAGCCAGGACTGGTGGCCGGCGGATTTTGGCCACTACGGCGGGCTCTTCATTCGCATGGCGTGGCACGCCGCGGGCACCTACCGCATTGGCGACGGTCGCGGCGGCGCCGGCGCCGGCCAACAGCGGTTCGCGCCGCTCAACTCCTGGCCCGACAACGCGAGCCTCGACAAAGCGCGCCGGCTGCTTTGGCCGGTCAAGCAGAAATACGGCCGGAAAATTTCCTGGGCCGATCTGATGGTCCTGGCCGGCAATGTCGCCCTCGAGTCGATGGGCTTCAAGACGTTCGGCTTTGGCGGCGGGCGCCCCGATGTGTGGGAGCCTGACGAAGCGGTGTACTGGGGCAAGGAGGACACTTGGCTTGGCGACAAGCGCTACACGGGCGACCGCGATCTCGAGAATCCGCTCGCGGCCGTGCAGATGGGTCTGATCTATGTGAATCCGGAAGGGCCCAACGGCAAGCCGGATCCCGTCGCGGCGGCCAGGGATATTCGCGAAACGTTCCGCCGCATGGCGATGAACGACGAAGAAACCGTCGCACTGATTGCCGGCGGCCACACTTTTGGCAAGACCCACGGCGCCGGCGATCCGAAGCTCGTCGGCCCGGAGCCCGAGGCAGCGCCCATTGAGGAGATGGGCCTCGGCTGGCACAGCCGCTATGGCACAGGCAAAGGCAAAGACGCGATCACCGGCGGACCGGAAGTCACCTGGAGCCAGACGCCAACGAAGTGGAGCAACTACTATTTCCAGAACTTGTTCGGCAACGAATGGGAGCTCACCAAGAGCCCGGCCGGCGCTTATCAGTTTCAAGCGAAAGGTGGCGCCAAGCCAATTCCGGATGCGTTCGATCCGTCGAAGCATCACACGCCAACTATGCTGGTGACGGACCTTTCTTTGCGGGTGGATCCCGCCTACGAAAAGATTTCCCGGCGCTTCTACGAGCATCCGGATCAGTTCGCAGACGCGTTCGCCCGCGCGTGGTTCAAGCTCACCCACCGCGACATGGGCCCGCGTTCGCGCTATCTCGGCCCGGAGGTTCCCAAGGAGGAGCTGATCTGGCAAGACCCCGTTGCAAAGGTTGATCACAAGCTGATCGACGCGAAGGACATTGCCAATCTCAAGGCCAAGATTCTCGCATCCGGACATTCCATCTCGGAGCTGGTCTCGACCGCTTGGGCGTCGGCCGCCAGCTTCCGCGGCTCCGACAAGCGCGGCGGAGCGAACGGCGCGCGCCTCCGCCTTGCGCCGCAAAAGGACTGGGAGGTCAACCAGCCAGCGCAACTGGCGAAGGTGCTGAAGTCCCTCGAAGCGATCCAACAGAAGTTCAACAGCTCGCAACCCAAGGGAAAGAAGGGTAAGAAGGTCTCTCTGGCCGATCTGATCGTCCTCGGCGGCTGTGCCGCGGTCGAGAAGGCCGCGAAGGCTGCTGGGCACGACGTAAAAGTGCCCTTCACGCCGGGGCGCACGGATGCATCCCAGGCGCAGACCGATGTGGAGTCCTTCGGTTATCTCGAACCGGTCGCGGACGGGTTTCGCAACTACCTCAAGGCCAAGTTCACGATCTCGCCAGAGGAGTTGCTAATCGACAAGGCGCAACTATTGACGCTGACGGCGCCCGAGATGACGGTTCTCGTCGGCGGCCTGCGCGTCCTCGGCGCAAATGCCGGGCAGTCCAAACACGGCGTCTTCACGAAGAGGCCGGGAACGCTGACGAACGACTTCTTCGTCAACGTGCTCGACATGGGTACGCAATGGCAGCCGCTTACGAATGGCTCGGAAGGCGTGTACGAGGGGCGCGACCGGAAAACGAATCAAGTCAAATGGACCGGCACGCGCGTCGACTTGATCTTCGGTTCGAACTCTGAGCTGCGCGCCCTCGCGGAAGTCTACGGGTGTGCGGATGCGAAGGAGAAGTTTGTGAAAGACTTCGTGGCGGCGTGGACAAAAGTGATGAACGCCGATCGCTTCGATCTCGCGTGAGCTCAGCGGAAAAAGAGGACTGTCAACCTCGTGCTGGCTCCCGTCGCGCGCCGGTAAAGGCGAGCCTGCCTGTGAATATTTTGCGATTCACGCGCTAACGGCACAAGTTGCCAGGGGCGCATCAGAAAGTTGGGAAGTTGGCGGGGCTATCACACGCTAGCGAATCCGTATCAGCGCGTGACAATTCAGTGGCAATCGCAGATCGAAATACCGCGAGTGCACTCAATAAAATTGGCGGGTGAGCCTGTAAGCCGGATTCTGTCCGCCACGCGACCGTCATTCTGATTTGCACCAGAACGCTTGAGCCGCGCAACGCGGCGATCATTCCTCTAGATCCCGAATCGCTCCGGGACTCAAGCAGCCTACCCGAGGGTCAGAGCGACCGCTCTTGCGAGCGGAACGCATACGGGCCGGGCCAGCCCTCCCCTCCTATTTGGCCTTGCTCCACGCGGGGTTTTCCGTGCCCCGAATGTTGCCATCCGGGCGGTGGGCTCTTACCCCACCTTTTCACCCTTGCCTAATGCGCTCGACCGAGCGAGGCGGGCTCGCGGTTTTTCCGCAAACCTGCCGCCGAGGTGCAAGCATCACCGGCGGTTTCTTTTCTGTGGCACTTTCCGTGGCTGCCTTCGCAGCCCCCTGGCGTTACCAGGCGCGTTGCCCTGCCGTGGCCGGCCCTTGCGAGCTCACCACGACTGGAGTCCGGACTTTCCTCCCGCCCCGATTTCTCGGGGCCGGCGATCACCCGGCTCACCCGCCGATTTCATTATACCTCGGTTGTCGAACCCTCGGCCGTCTCGGCAAGCTGCGACGAGTCTGGATGTGCGAGCTCTCCCTGATCCGGCTGCGGCGGAAAGTAGCGGAACAGCACAATACCGGCCGCGCCCCACAAAGCGATCAAAAGCCAGAGCGAGGAGTGGACAGGCATCTCGTTCAAAACAAACATGTTGAACACGGCGTGCGCGAGCGCTGCGGGAAGCACCGACCTTCCCCGAATCGTCAACCAGGCCAGCACGTAGCTCTGCGATACGGTCTCGATGAGCCTGCGCGAGAGTCGCACCGAGAAGCCGCTGAGCGTTGCGATTCCGCTGGCGTCGCCGAAAAAATGGAATGCGCCCCACACGATTCCAACGAGCAACACGCCCCGGGCAAGCCCGTACCTCCGAATCATCCGCGGCTGGAGGAATCCGCGCCACGCGATTTCCTCTATGAGGGCCCCTACGACCTATAGCAGGGATGTTGCTGGTGGAAGTCCGAAGTAGTTCAGCGGGTCGGGCGACGCCAACCGGCCGATTCCTGCCTTCCCCCATTCCATCCTCGCTTGCAAGAATGAGACGGTTGGCCAAACGCAGGCGATCGCCGCCGGAATCAGAATCCCCAAGCCGAGATACGGAAGTCGTGGACGTGCCAGCGCACTTCGAAAAACGTCCCTCCTGTTTTTCCCCACAGCCAGCCAGACGAAAAGGCAAAGCGCCGCGGCGGAGAAAATCGTGCCAAGTGTGATCACGAAATTCATATCGGTTCGAAATCGCCCACCGAACGCAATGAAGATGGCGGCAAAGGCTCCGTTCGCGAAATATAGCAGCGCCGTGAGAAACACCATCGCCCAGCCAAACTGCGCGATTTCGCGGTCGTCACTCGCTTCGCCAATGGGACCGACGGGACTCGAATATTCCGAGAGTCGAATAGGCAGTGTGAGTCGGCCACGGCGGTAAAGAAACGCAAACAAGGCGACGCAAAGGAATCCGGCAACGGCCACGCGGAACCCAAAGCCGAGGTTGTCCAGGAGATGCGGTATCGCTCGCCAGTAATCCTCGCTGCTCTCAAATATCGAGTTCGGGAGATAATTCGATAGTCCAATTTCGTTCGAAAAGTAGAAGAGCCCTACGCTGGGAATCGCGATCAAACTCGCAACGCTCGGTAGCAGCGCCAAGAGAATCAGCTTGCGCACCGGCCGTTCGCAGCGGAGTAATACGACGCTGGCTGCCGCGGCTCCGGCAAACTCTAGCGGAAGTCCAAGAACGGTGACAAACGGCAACCACCTCCTGATCTCCCACGTTGGCGACGGGCTGGAATTCCACCAGGCAAGACGCGGCGAGATGTAGAGAAGAATCGCACCCAGGAGCAGCAAGAAGTGCTCAGGCTCAGCCGGGAGCATGCTTCTCGCGACCCGTGTGGCGTTCCTCAGCGCATGGATGAGACCCATCGCGCGGGCGATTATGGCTTAGTAACGGAAGCGATACTACTTGTTTCTACCTTTGCCGGAGGCTACTTGACCGCGTATTGCAACGAGACGATTCCGCTCTTGTAGATTGTGTGGGCCGTCAACACGAGCTTCTTTGTGCTCGCCGGAGACGCCAGAAACGGAACGCCTCCGCCAAGGAGCACCGGCATTACGGACACCTCAACCGAGTCCACGAGTCCCGCTTCGAGCAAGCTTCGAAATAGCGACCCGCCGCCGAAGAGCCAGATGTCTTTTCCCGGGCCCTTGCGAAGCGACGCGACCATCTCGTTTTGCTTTTCGCCTACGATCATCACCTCGGGATGTTTGGCTGGCTCGAGCGTCCGCGAAATCACGACGGTCTTCATCCCCGGCATCGTTGTGCGCCCGGCTTTCGCCATCGTCTCGAACGTCTTCCGGCCGACCAGCAGCGTGCCGAACTGGCTCATAATTGCGGCAAAGTCGATTTCCGGATCCATGATGATCCAGTCGATTTCGCCCTTCGGGCCGCCGATGTACCCGTCCAAACTCATCGCCACTCGATAGCGCACTTTGGGCACGGTCGGCCTCCGCACTCGATCAGAATCGATTCAGGTAGACACAATGAAGCGAGATTTCTTCGCCGCGATAAGTGCTCATAGCGGAAAATTGCCGGGGCCCAGAAATCCGTCCGCGACAGGCGAATACGCGATCATTTTCCAGGAATTTCCATTGTGCCGCGCCGTGTAGCAGAAGCGGTTTTTCTGCAACACCGAGCCGTCCGCCCGCCGCCGCGTGATGTCGGAAACGATCAGCGCGTGATTTTCCGCGTAAAGAGAAATACGCACGCGGTCGACATCCGAGCGCGCCCATCCCCGCGCTTTGAGATCGCCGAAAAGCTGGTTCGAGAGGCGATCGTGTTCCGCTTCCGTCGTGCAGACGACCAAGCCGCCTTCGCCCGAAATCAGCGCGTATGGAAGCTCGACAAAAAGCGAATAGCGCACCACATCCTGGCGGTTGAATACATCCATGTACGCGCGGTAGAAATTCTCCACCTCGCGCGTAATCTCTCGTGCGCTGCCCATGGTGCTTTCGCTCCTCCCGGCTGCGCGAAGAATTCCGCGCGCGCCACGTTGGAATTGCAACCGTTACTTTTGCTTTGACGAGAGCAGCTTCTCAAACTGCGCCTCGTCGAGGATGGAAACATCGAGAGATTTGGCCTTGTCGTATTTCGAACCCGGATCCGCGCCGACCACCACGTAATTTGTCTTCTTGCTGACCGACGATCCCGCTTTGCCGCCGTGCGCAGCCACCAGCGCTTCGGCTTCTTCGCGCGTGCGGTTTGCAAGCGTTCCCGTAAAAACAAACGTCATCCCTGCAAACTTCGTGCTCTTCAGCGCCGCGCGCTCTTCCTTCATGTTCACGCCGGCCGCGTGCAAACGGTCGATCAGCTTGCGATTCGCGTGCTCGGAGAAAAATTCCAGTATGCCCTCGGCGACTTTGGGGCCCACTTCGGTCACGCCGGTCAATTCCTCTTCGCTGGCCTCGGCAAGCTTTTCCATCGAGCCAAAATGCGCCGCGAGTAACTGTGCCGTCCGCTCGCCGACGAAGCGAATGCCGAGCGCGTAAATGAGCCTCGCGAGGCTGCTTTTCTTGCTCGCGGCGATTTCATCGATCAAATTCTGCGCCGATTTCTCAGCCATGCGCTCCAGGCCCGAGAGCGTATCGACGTCGAGTTTGTACAAATCGGCAAAGTCCTTCACGATTCCCTTCTCGACCAGCTGATCGACAATCTTCTCGCCCAGGCCGTCGATGTTCATCTCGTCGCGGCCGGCGAAATGAAGCAACGATTGCCGCCGCCGGGCTGGGCAAGAGACGTTGACGCAGCGGTACGCGACGCCCTCCTCATCTTTGTGAATCTTCGTGCCGCACTCCGGGCATTTCTCCGGTATCCGAAAGGGCTTCTCTTGCTTGCCGTGTTTCACCACCTGCAGCACGTGCGGAATCACTTCGCCCGCGCGCTCGACCAGCACCGTGTCGCCCGCGTGGACGCCGAGCCGCTCGATCTCGTCCATGTTGTGCAGCGTCGAACGGCTGACGGTGACTCCGCCGATCTGCACCGGTTCGAGAAACGCCACCGGCGTCAGTACGCCCGTACGGCCCACGCTCACGTTGATTTCGTTGACGACCGTCGTCTCTTGATGGGCGGGATACTTGTAGGCGATCGCCCAGCGCGGCGCCTTTGCCGTAAACCCCAGCTCGTTCTGCAGCAAGATTTCATCCACTTTCACGACGATGCCGTCGATTTCGTATTCCAGGTTCTCGCGCCGCGAATCCCAAGCCCCGATGTAGTTCTGCACTTCCTCGACCGAATGGCAGAGTTTCCAGTCTTCGCTCGCCTTGAAGCGTAGCGTGGCGAGCGCGGGCAAAATCTCCGATAGGCGCTTTTTCGCGTAGCGCCCGTCGACCAGAATGTAGTAGGCGAAAAAGTCCAGCTTCCGCGATGCCGTGATCTTCGGATCGAGCATACGAATCGACCCGGCGGCGGCGTTGCGTGGGTTCGCGAAAATCTTTAGTCCCTGCTCGCCCTGCTGCTCGTTTAGCTCCTGAAAGGCCTTCTTCGACATGATCGCTTCGCCGCGAACCTCGAAGTCTCCCGGGACTCCGGCCTTTTTCAGCAGGGCCGAGTCGATCGCAAGCGGAATCGATCGGATCGTCTTGACGTTCGGCGTGACGTCCTCGCCCGTGGTGCCGTCGCCGCGCGTGACTCCGCGCACGAGCGTGCCGTCTTCGTACAGCAGCGACATGCTCAGCCCGTCGAACTTGTGCTCCGCGACGTAATCAACTTTCGATCGCCCCGTCAGCTCGCGCACGCGCCTGTCGAATTCGCCTAGCGCCTCGAACGAAAACGCGTTGTCCAGGCTGACCATCGGCGTCTTGTGGCGAACTTGCTGGAATCCCTCGCGCGGCGCACCGCCGACCCGCTGCGTCGGTGAATCAGGCGTCGCCAGTTCCGGATGCTCAGCCTCGAGCTTCTTCAGTTGTTCCATCAAGCGGTCGAACGCCGCGTCGGAAATCTCGGGCTGATCGAGGACGTAATAGAGGTATTCGTGGTGGCGAATCTTCTGGCGCAGCTCCGTGGCTTCCTTTGCAGCGTCCCGGGACTTCGCCGTTCCGGCTTTTGCCATGGAAATCCTCTGCAGGGATGAGGTCGGTCCGATTGCGCCGGTATTATACAATGCGCGTTTGCCCTGAGCTTTGCGACGACTTATGCCGGACCATATTCAAGACGCGTTGTTGATCTACAACCTCACGAGCGGGCGCAAGCGCCATCGCCGCTTTGCCGAAATCGAGCAAGCCGTCCGCATCCTCAAGGACGCAGGCATCCGCACTGAGCTCGCTCCTACAACCGGTCCCGGCACCGCCACGAAAATCGCGCGGCAGGCCGTCGAGCAGCAGCGCGGCATGGTGATCGCCTGCGGCGGGGACGGCACGATCAACGAGATCGTCAACGGCCTAGCCAAAAGCGTCGTTCCCATGGCTTTGCTTCCCGCCGGCACCGCGAACATTCTTGCCAAGGAGCTCGGCATTCCGTGGGACATTCCCCACGCTTCGCGCCTGATTGCGGGCGGCACGCTGCACCGTATCGCGCTCGGAATCGCAGTTCCGACGGACGGGAACGCGTCGGACGCCATGCCCCGCGATGGCCGCTACTTTCTCTCCGTGGCGGGCGCGGGACCCGACGGAGCCGTCGTCAACGGCGTCCACGCGGATTTGAAGAAATCGACGGGCGTGTTCGCCTACTGGGTCGAAGGAATGCGCCAATTGCTCACCTACAGCTTTTCCGAAATTCGCGTCCGTTCGTGTGGCCGCGAGCGCACAGCGACCATCATCGTGGTCGGCAGGACCGTCCACTACGGCGGCCCGTTCAAAATCACGACGAATGCCAACCTTTTCGAAGACTCCTTCGAATTTGTCACCAATTCCCGGCGCAGCCGGTTTGCCTATGCCGTATGTCTGCCGGCCTTGTGGCTGGGCAAGCTTCGCAAGATAAAAGGCATCGAGGCGTGGAAATCGACGGAAGCAGTTTGCGAGCCTGCGAACAGCGAGCCCATCTTCGCCCAGGTTGATGGCGAGCCGGTCGGCCGCTTGCCGCTCGCGTTCCGAATCGTGCCCGACGCGTTGTCAATCGTCATGCCCACCGCGTCGTAGTTCGGCGCCGAATTGCGGTACAGTTGTCCGCTGTGGAACCCGTCACGCACGCACTCTCATCGCTGGCCCTCGCGCGAGTTGGGCAGCGGCGTCTCCCTCGCTTTGGCACCGCGATGTTGGTCGTGTCCGGTGTCGCGGCGGACCTCGATTACGCTTCCTACTTCGCCGGCGCGAGCGCGTTCATGCGATTTCATCGCACGACACTCCACTCGCTCGCCGGCTCGGCTCTGATGGCGTGCGTCATCGCCATTGCATTCTGCGTCCTCGATCGAAAGTGGCCGCAGAAAAAGCTGAGCCTCAATTCCGCGAACGTGCCACTCGGTTTCCTGTCTGCCCTTGCCGTGTGCGCGGTGGGCGCTGCCGGCCACGTCCTGCTCGATCTCGCGAGTGGAGTCGGCGTGCAACTCTTGTGGCCTTTTCGCGCGTACTGGACCGCGTGGACTCTCGCGACGAACTTCGATCCTTGGATATTGGCGTTTCTCGTGGCCGGACTGTTGCTGCCGATCTTATTCAAACTTGTGAACGAAGAAGTGACTTCGGGCCAGAAGAAGCCCACCGGGCAGGGCTCTGCCATCTTCACGCTGCTCCTGATCGCAGGGTATCTCGGCGCGCGGGCGCACTGGCGCAGCGAGGCTGTCGATTTGCTCCTTTCGCGCGAGTATCACGGACGCGTTGCTCTTTCGGCCGACGCTTTCCCGATGCCGTCCTCGCCCCTGATTTGGCGCGGCGTCGTTGGAACAGACAATACGCTTGAGGAAGTTGAGGTTCCGCTCAGTCGGCCCGGCGACTTCGACTCGAACAGCAGCGCGACGCTGTACAAGCCCGAGGACTCGCCTGCCCTCGAAGCCGCCGAAAAGTCCACCTCGGCCTCGCAGTTCCTCGTCTATGCTCGCGTGCCACTGGCGACCGTCCGTCGCATCGAGGCCGACTACCGCGTCGAAGTCCGCGATGCACGCTTCCCGTCGGACGACGACGATCCGGCAAATGTCTTCCTGCGCATCGATCTCGACAGCAATTCGCAAATTCGGCGCGAGGAATTTCTGTTCGCGTCCTCGCCGAATCCTTAGGCGAATCTTGTCAGTTTTCCGCAGGCGGGTTTCGAAAGAACAGACGGCTCGCGGCGTAGAAGATCAGCACGACAACAAGCACCGCCAGCGCGAACCGCGCCGTATGCAGCGTCAGATACAGGAGCACCGCTTCGCCATAGCGAACGGCGAGAATTCCTTCAATGAAATACCGCAGCGCGCGGCCGAGTAGCAGCGCGAAGACGAACGTCCTCCACGGCACCTGGAACACGCCTTCCGCCAAAATGAATGGCTTGAATGGAACCGGAGGCGGCAGAATCGCCGGAAGAAACGCGCTTAGGAACGCATTCCTCTGCACCCACTGCTTTGCTTGCAGCACTCCCCTGCCTCCGTGCCGCTGGAAGATGGCCTCACCGCCCTTCTTCGCTAGCAGATAGAGCCAGATCGAACCCGCTAGCGAACCAAGCGCCGCCATCGCGCAGTAATACGGCATCCGCGCGGGCTTCTGCATCGACACTTCCATCACAATTGCATCCGCGACCAGCGGAAAGGAGAGAACGGACGAATCAAAGAAAGTGACGAGAAACAGCCCGCCGCCGCCCAGCATTGCCACGAGTTTCGCCAGCCAGTGCGGCAGCTTGACCTGCTTCATATCGCGAGAAAGCTCCAATCAAATCGATCGATTCTAGCAGAGATTGTCGTAGCGTCCGGGAGGCTCAACGCGCCAAATTGCTGAATCACACTGGGTCGGCTAGAATTCTTTGTTGAGCATTTCTCCGCAGATGACCTCACTCCTCGACGAACTGAACCAGCGCCAGCGCGAAGCCGTGCTTGCAACCGAGGGCCCTGTACTCGTCCTGGCCGGCGCCGGCACCGGCAAGACGCGCGTGATTACGTATCGCGTCGCGCATCTCATCGAGCAAGGCGTGCCGCCGCAGGCGATTCTCGCCGTCACGTTTACGAACAAAGCCGCCAACGTCATGAAAGAGCGCATCAGCGACCTCTTGCGCGTTAGCGGCCGCGACGCATCGGAAGTTTGGGTTTCGACGTTTCACTCCTTTTGCGCCCGGCTGCTGCGCCGCGAAGCGACCCATCTCGGGCTGCCGCGCGATTTCGCAATTTACGATGACGACGATCAGACCTCCGCCGTCAAGCGCGCTCTCGCGCAGCTCGATCTTTCAGCCGACGACTATCCGCCTCGCGCCCTGCGCGCGCAAATCAGCCACGCGAAGAATCACGGCATCTCGCCGGACGACATGGAATCGCAAGCCGCCCAGATGCGCGATCCCGGGCGTAAGGACGTGGCAGCCGTCTTTCGCGCCTACGAGGAAATTCTGCGCAAAGCCGCGGCCGTCGATTTCGATGACTTGCTCTTGCGCGCCGTGGATTTGCTTCGTGATCACGCCGATGTCCGCGCCTCTTGGGGCGGCCGATTCCAATATTTGATGGTCGACGAGTTTCAGGACACTAACCACGCGCAGGAAGAGCTCGTGCGCTTGCTCGCCGGGACGAAAAAAAATGTCTGCGTCGTCGGCGACGAAGACCAATCAATCTATGGCTGGCGGGGCGCTCGCGCCGGAAACCTGAAGCGGTTCACGGAGGATTTTCCCGACGCCAAAATCATCCGCCTCGAAGAAAACTATCGCTCGACGCAGACGATCCTCGACGCCGCCGCCGCGGTCGTCAAAAACAATTCCGATCGCCTTGGCAAGAATCTTCAAGCGACGCTCGGCTCCGGCGAAAAATTGCGGTACTTCGAAGCGCCCGATTCCGTCGCCGAAGCGGAATTCATCTGCGACGAAATCGCCTCGATTTTGCGCAACGATTCCGACGCACGCGTCGCCGTCCTCTACCGCACCGGCGCGCAATCGCGTTCGTTCGAGGAAGTTTTGCGCCGCCTTGGAATTCGCCATCGCGTGGTCGGCGGTTTCAGCTTTTACGAGCGCGCCGAAGTCCGCAACGCTCTCGCATACGTGCGCCTGCTGTTTCATCCGGAAGATGACGTCGCCCTGTTGCGCGTACTCAACGTACCGCCGCGCGGAATCGGCGCCACAACCGTCGCGACTCTGGAAGCCCGCGCAAAGGAAACGGGAAGGTCGCTCTGGGACGTGATCGGCGACGCGAACTTTTTGGTCGGCAAAAAGGCTGCCGGCGCCCTCGGCTACTTTCGCAAACTGATCGAAGATCTGCGCGAGGAGCGCGACAGCCTCTCGCCGGCTCATCTGATCGAGCGCGTCCTCGGCCAAACCGGTTATCTCGACTGGGTCGAGCAGCAGGACAATCTCGAGCACACTTCGCGCGCCGATAACCTTCGCGAACTTTCCAACGCGATGGCCGAGGCCGCCGAGCAGGGCCAGACGCTTGAAGAAATCCTCGATCACGCCGCGCTCTCGAGCGACTCCGACGAATTCGACGAAACGATCGCCGTCTCACTGATGACTCTTCACAGCGCGAAAGGACTCGAGTTCGACGCGGTCTTTCTCGCCGGTCTCGAGGAGGGTTTGCTTCCGCACAGCCGCTCGCTCGATACCAGCGCCGAAATCGAAGAGGAGCGGCGCCTTTTCTACGTCGGCATGACGCGCGCCAAGAAATCCCTCGTACTTTCGCGGGCCATCTATCGCCGCACGTACGGCAGCGAAGGTATGCGTGCTTCCCTGCCCTCGCGCTTCCTCGCCGAAGTTCCGGTCGATCTGGTCGAGGCCGCAGCCGGCTCGCAATCCGAGCCCGGCGAAACGCGCCGCTACGAAGACGATCCCGAATTCTCCGATGGCTACGGCTATCGCCGGCAGCGTTCGCCATATGGACAACCGCCCAATCGCCGCGAGGCTCCCCCGCGATCCGCATACGGCCGCTCGCCCAGCGCGCGTCCTGCTGCCAAGCCCCGAGGCGGCGATCCGCTGGTCGGCACTCGCGTCCGCCACTCGAAATTCGGCCTCGGCACGATCATCGAAGTCGAGGGCGAAGGCGAAGAGCGTCGCCTGACCGTCAGCTTCCAGGATCACGGCCCAAAGAAGCTGCTCGAGCGTTACGCGAATCTTCAACTCGCCTGAAATTTTTCGCGCATCTGCGCCCTCCGCGGCCCAAAGTCCGCTGAATGGCCCGTTGCGCCGAATCGCTCCGCAAGGTACAGTCTGTCCAACGGCACGGGAAAGGTGGCGAATTGAACCCGCAGCTCTTCCGTACCAAAAACATCGACCAACTCATCTCTGACGCAGACCGGCCCGAAAAGCGGCTCAAGAAGTCGCTCGGCTGGCTGAGTCTCACCTCGCTCGGCATCGGCGCCGTCATCGGCTCCGGAATCTTCACCGTGATCGGCACGGCCATCGCCGGTCAGAAGATGGAATCGAGTTCGATCCTCAACGCTCCTCTGCTCGAATACCTGATCCATCATTCCTCCTCTTTCGGCAGACCGGGTGCGGGCCCGGCGATTGCGCTCTCTTTCGCACTGGTCGGAGTTGTCTGCTGCTTCGCGGCGCTCTGTTACGCCGAGCTTGCGGCAATGATTCCCATCGCGGGGAGCGCCTACACGTACACCTACGCAACGATGGGCGAGCTGATTGCGTGGATCATCGGTTGGGACTTGATCCTCGAATACGCCGTCTCGAACATGGCGGTCAGCGTGGGATTCTCCGCCCACGTGGTCGATCTCTTCGATTGGTTCCATTTTCATCCCAGCCTGCGGTGGATTACTCCCGCGTATCTGCCCGGCGGCTTGCAGGATCTCGCGGGGAATACGCTCTACCATCCCGGCTGGCACTTCGGATTCAATTGGCCCGCGTTCGTGATCGTGATGATGCTCACGGTCATCCTCGTGCGCGGCATCAAGGAGTCCGCCACGACGAATAACGTGATGGTCCTCCTTAAGATTTTCGCGATCATCATTTTCGTCGGCGTCGCAGCCAACTACATTCACCCGGCCAACTGGCATCCTTTCTCTCCCAACGGTTGGCCCGGCGTCTTGACCGGCGGCTCGATCATTTTCTTCACCTACATCGGCTTCGATTCGGTTTCCACCGCCGCCGAAGAATGCAAGAACCCGCAGCGCGACCTGCCGATTGGAATCGTCCTCACTTTGGTGATTTGCACCTTGCTGTATGTGGCCGTAGTCGTGGTGCTTACGGGCATCGTCCCGTGGCAAACGCTCATCGACGACGCCGCGCCCGTCGTGAACACGATGAAGCGGCTTCATTTCGGCAACGTGCGTTTGGCCGTCTTGATCGGCGCGCTCATGGGAATGATCTCTTCGCTGCTAGTTTTTCAACTCGGTCAGGCACGCGTCTGGTTCGCGATGTCTCGCGACGGCCTGCTTCCATCGATTTTCAGCCGGGTCCACCCCCACTTCCGCACGCCGGACTTTTCCACGTGGGTCGCCGGATTCGTCGTCGGCATCCCGGCCGGCCTGCTCGATATCGGCACGCTCGCCGATCTTTCCAACATCGGGACGCTCTTCGCTTTTGCGCTCGTCGCCGGAGGCGTACTGATTCTGCGTTTCCGCGAGCCCAATCGCACGCGCCACTTTCGCGCGCCGGGCGGCTTGCTTGCGCCGGTCGTCACAATTCTCACGTGCCTGCTGTTGATGGCCGGACTCCCGATCACCAACTGGATTCGCTTCTTCGTCTGGCTCGCCATCGGTCTTGTGGTCTATTATTCCTATGGCCGAAAGCATAGCGAGTTGGCCACTGCCAAAATCCAGGCAGCCTCTGAGGGGAAGTCGTCCGGATGAATCGGCTGGTCCGTATCGTCGCGTTCCTGGTGTTGCTCCTCTTTGTAGCACTGC
Organism: Candidatus Acidiferrales bacterium; assembly: GCA_035622875.1. GTDB lineage: Bacteria > Acidobacteriota > Terriglobia > Acidiferrales > UBA7541 > Palsa-295. Next base: position 22,665 of record DASPUN010000077.1, on the reverse strand, counting down.
CGGCGTCGTTCGGCTGGGGCGACAACGCGCGGCACATGATCACGGACAAGGCCGTCGACACCCTGCCCGACGAGATGCAGCAGTTTTTTCAGTCGAACCGCTCCCTACTGATCCAGCACGCAAACGAGGTGGCCGAAGCTGAGTCGAAACTCCCGATCGGATCGAGGAACAATTTCATCGAGCTCGATCACTACGGCCCCTTCCCGTTCGCCGAGCTCCCGCGCTCCTACACCGACGCGGTCACGAAATTCGGCAAGCGAAGCGTCCGCGTTCACGGCCAGCTTCCGTGGGAGATCGGGCTGTACAGCAAGAAACTCACCGACGCCTTTCGAGCCCACAATTGGGACGAAGTCAAAATCGACGCTGCTACGCTCGCCTACTTCATCTCCGCCGCGCACGATCCCTTCCGCTCCACAACGAACAACGACGGCGCGCTTTCTGGCCAGCCCGGCGCCAACGAACGTTTCGGTGTGGCTCTGGTAGACCGCTACCAGCGCTTTTTCTTCATGCGGCCCAACGAAGCGGCATTCATCCGCGATCCCACCGACTACGCTTTCGAAATGTCGCTGAGCGCGCATTCTTGGCTCGAAAATATCCTGCTGGCCGATCGGCGCGCTCGCGGCGGCCTTTCTGCATACAACGAAGATTACTACGACCGCTTTTACGCCCAGGCGGGCGCAGTCCTTATACGCCAGCTCACCGACGCCTCGACCGACATCGGCTCCTACTGGATGTCGGCCTGGATCAACGCGGGCCGCCCGCAATTGCCTTCGTACTGAACGGAAACGGTGCCCGAAACAAAGCAATCGCTGACGATCCTCGATTCGTTGCCCAAGGCCGAGCTGCATCTGCATCTCGAAGGCTCGATTCGCCCGGAAACAGCCGCCGAACTCGCTGCGCGCCACGGCGACAAAATCACGCCTGAAGAAGTCTCCGCGCGCTATAAGTATTCCAATTTCGCCGGGTTTATCGACATTTTCAAATGGGTTACTTCCTACCTGCGCGATCCCGAGGATTACGCGCTCATCACGCGAAATCTCCTGGATGAGCTCGTCCGCGAAAATGTCGTCTACGCCGAAATCACGATTTCCGCAGGCGTGATGTTGCGGCGTATGCAAAACGTCGAGGCGAATTTCGCGGCGATCCGCGAAGCTGCCGAGAGCGTGGTGTATCGCAAGGTCCGCACGGCGTGGATTTTCGACGCGACCCGGCAATTCGGCGCGGAAGCAGCTACGGAAGTTGCCCGCTGGGCTGCAAAACTTCACCGCTCGGGCATTGTCGCCTTCGGAATGGGTGGCGATGAACTCGCCTTCCCCACCGCCAATTTTCGCCCCGCATTCGAACTGGCGCGCGGCGAAGGCTTGCGGGTCGTCTGTCATGCCGGTGAAATCGGAGGACCGGAATCGATTCGCGAAGCAGTCGAGATTTTGGGCGCCGAGCGGATCGGACACGGCATCGCAGTCATGCATGATCCCGCATTCGCCAAGTCCCTCTCTTTGCGGCACGTGGTGCTCGAAAACTGCCCGACGAGCAACGTTGCTACCGGCGCTCTCGCAAAGCAGCTCGGCCAATCCGAAGCCACACTCGCCGATCATCCGCTTAAGGGGTTGCTGACGCAGGGCTCGCTCGTCACTCTCTCGACCGACGATCCGGGAATGTTTCACACCGATCTGTTGACCGAATACTCCCGCGCTGCGTCGCTGGGTCTTTCAAATGAGCAGCTTTTGCAACTCGCTGAGCAGAGCTTCAACGCCGCTTTTCTGCCGCCGATCGAAAAGCGCCAGCTCCTCGATGACTTTCGAGCCGCGGCAAAATCCGGTGGCCTGATATAATCTGCTGCCTGGCTCAGGGATCGTTTCCCTGAGCGTCGATGCACTCGGAGATGCAATGAAAGCCCACGTCTGGGTCATGCTCAAATCGACGGTCCTCGATCCGCAGGGGCAGACCATCCAGCGCGCACTTTCCTCGCTCGGCTATTCCAAAGTTCAGGACGTCCGCCAGGGCAAGTTTTTCGTTCTGAATCTCGACGGCCTGAGCCGCGCCGAGGCGCAAACTCAAGTCGAGCGGATCGCCAAGGACGTCCTCACGAACCCCGTCATCGAAGACTTCCGGTTCGAAATCCTCGACTGATTCCCCTCCGGGCACCGCGGCTTGCTCCGTGCTTCCGTGCCTCAGTCCTTGTGCTAGCATTGATTCCTTGAAGGTGTTTCCTCGGACGCCGGTTCCAGAACGGAGGCCAGGCCAAAATGTGCGGCATTGTCGGTTATATCGGCCCCAAGCGTGTTGTGCCGCTGATTCTTGACGGCCTCAAGCGTCTGGAATATCGCGGCTACGATTCGGCGGGAATCGCCGTGGTCGGCGAAAACGGCAAGATGGAAATCCGCCGCGCACCCGGCAAGCTCCGCAACCTCGAGGAGTCCATTCGCGCCACCCCGATGGACGGCATTTACGGCATCGGCCACACCCGCTGGGCTACTCACGGCCGCCCGACTGAAGAAAACGCACATCCGCACCGCGACTGCACCGGTCAGATCGTCGTCGTGCACAACGGCATCATCGAAAATTACATCGATCTGAAGAAGCAGCTCCTCGCCGAAGGCCACAAGTTCGTCACCGAGACCGACACCGAAATCATTGCGCACCTGATCGAGAAATTTTCGAAAGATGCGCCGTTGGAAGATGCCGTCCGCAAAGCCGTGAAGGCTATGACCGGCGCCTATGCGCTCGTCGCGCTGTCTGCGAAGGATCCCAATAAAATTGTCGCCGCGCGGCTCGGCCCTCCGATTGTCGTCGGCCTAGGCGAGCACGAATTTTTTGTCGCCAGTGATATCCCGGCGATTCTTGCGCACACGCGCAGCGTCTTTTTCCTTGGCGACGGCGAAATGGCCATTCTCACGGCGCAGGGAGTTCAGCTCTGCGACTTCGAAAGCCATCCGATCAGGCGCCCGGCCCAGCACATCACCTGGGACCCGATCATGGCCGAAAAGGGCGGCTTCAAGCATTTCATGCAGAAGGAAATTTTCGAGCAACCGCGCGCCGTGCGCGACACCCTCCTCGGCCGCATTTCGCAGGAGACCGGAAAGGTCTTTCTCGACGAGATGGACATCAGCGAGCAGGAATTCCGCAACTTCACCAACGTAAAGATCGTTGCCTGCGGCACCAGCTGGCATGCGGGTCTTGCCGGCAAATTCATGATCGAGCAGCTCGCGCACATTCCCGTTGAAGTCGACTATGGCAGCGAATTTCGCTATCGCGATCCGATCGTCGACAAAAGCAGCTTGATCATCGCCATCAGCCAGTCCGGCGAGACGGCGGACACGCTCGCCGCCGAACGCGAGGCGCGCCAAAAGGGCGCGAAGGTTCTCTCGATCTGTAACGTGGTCGGCTCGATGCTCACCCGTGAATCGAGCGGCACGATCTACACGCACGCGGGCCCTGAAATCGGCGTCGCTTCTACGAAAGCCTTCACCGGCCAGCTCACCGCGCTGCTGCTCACGGCGCTCTATCTCGGCCAGGTCCGCGTCAAGCTCGCCAGTTCTGCGTCTCAAAAGTTGATGCAGGAATTGACGCGTATCCCGCACAAAATTGAGACCGTCCTGCAGCACGACTCCCAGATCGAAGACCTCGCGCGCCAGTTGTTCCGCCACACGGATTTTCTCTATCTCGGCCGCGGCATTCACTACCCCATCGCGCTTGAAGGTGCGCTCAAGCTCAAGGAAATCTCTTACATTCATGCTGAAGGCTACCCGGCTGGCGAGATGAAGCACGGCCCCAACGCGCTGATCGACGAAAATCTTCCTGTCGTCGTGATCGCTACGCGCGACGAATCCGATCCCGCGTCGATGCTGCGCTACGAAAAAACGATCTCGAATTTGCAGGAAGTGAAGGCACGCGACGGCATCGTGATCGCCGTGGTCACCGAAGGCGACAAGCTCGCCCGCGATGTCTCGAGCCACGTCATCGAGATTCCTGCCGCGCCGGATTTGATCGCGCCCATTCTCGAGATTGTCCCGCTGCAATTGCTCGCGTACCATATCGCTGTGCGGCGCGGCTGCGACGTGGACCAGCCCCGCAACCTCGCCAAATCCGTCACGGTCGAATAGTTCGAAGCATGAAAGTCGGTCACTCGTTTCGCCGTTCAGCGCCCGCGACGCTTCGCCTCGCGGGCTCGCTTGCACTCGCCCTTAGTCTCGCGGCTCTTTGCCTTGCCCAGGACCAGGCCGCCACGGCCCGCCTGGCTGTCGTGCACATCACCGGCTCGAAGAAGTTCACCTCAGATCAAATCGTCGCCGCGACGAACCTGCGTCTCGGCGCACAGGTTGGGCGCGACGATCTGCAGCGCGCGGCCGACGATCTTGCGAAGTCCGGCCGCTTCGCGAGCGTTCAGTATCGCTTCGCCGCGAGCGACGACGGCGTGTCCGCCGAATATCAAGTCACCGACGCGCCTTCCGTTCCGGTCGTGTTCGACGATTTTCCCTGGTTTACGGACGATGAACTCATTGCTGCGCTCAAGAAATCTCTTCCGCTATTCGACGGCACCGCTCCCGAAGGTGGCGCTCTTCTCGATCAAATCTCCGACGAGCTTCAAGGCCAGCTCACTATGCGCGGCCTTCACGGCAGCGTGACGCACGCTCTTACCACGCCTCCCGGCAGCGACGATCACGTGCAGCAGTTCCGGACGGAAGATGCAGCGCTCAACATTGCGAGCGTCGACTTCGGCGACGCCTTGGCGAAAACCGACCGCGGCGTTCAGTCTCGCCTCTCCGATTTGGTCGGTGAAAAATACTCGCGTGCCGCCGTCGCTCTCTTCGAATTCGAGCAGGTCCGCCCCGTGTATTACTCGCACGGTTTTCTTAATGCCAAATTCGGCTCGATCTCCGCGCACGTCGTCGATAGCGGCGGAATTCCTCGCGTTGCGGTCACAGCGCCTGTCGATCCTGGACCGGCATTTACCTGGCGCGCGCCCAAGTTCTCGGGAAATTCCGCAGTCAGCACGCTCGAACTCGACACGCTTGTGCCCTTGCATGAAGGCGACGTCGCCAACGGAGTGAAAATGGAGAGCGGCTGGGAGGCGATTCAAAACGCTTTCGCCGAACGAGGCTATCTCGACCTCGTTCTCACTCCGACGCCGCATTTCGACGACAGCGCCAAAACCGTCGCTTACTCCGTGGCGATCACCGAAGGCCCTCAGTATCACATGGGGAAACTTGTCCTCACCGGACTGTCACTCGAAGGCGAAAAAAGACTTCGCGCCGCATGGAAAATTCCTGCCGGAGCTGTCTTCGATCGCAGCGTCTACGAGGAGTTCGCCGCGAACGGAGTTAAAGAAGCGTTTTCCGGCCTGCCGCTCCACTACGAGCGCATCGGCCGCGTCCTTCAGGAAAATCACAACGACGCGACGGTCGACGTAATGATCGACTTCCAGTAACAGCACCCGCAGCTTGTCTGGGTTTCTCAGGGGCTGCAGTTTCAACAGAACCTGCGGTCTCTACCCGGTCTGCGGCCCGTAGGGGGTCGGAGCTTTAGCTCCGACATAACCGCATCAAAAACAAGTGGGCTTTAGCCCCTGAGGAAATGCTGCCCCTCAGGACGCTCAATCAAATTCAATCTGATTTCGCCTGTGTTCTGGCTCGATTTGCGCTCTGTCGCGCCGCGTCGCGCGCCGCAACGATCGTGCCGGCATGGATGCTCACCGTGTCGGCCACGTGCCGCGCGTAGCCTCCGGCCAGCGTGATGCCCACTGGCACACCGTTGCGCCTCGCGTAGTCAAAAACGAGCGCGTCTCGCCGTCCAAGACCTTCCATCGTGAGCGCAAGGCCGCCGAGTTGGTCCTCGCGATACGGATCCGCTCCTGCCACGTAGAATAGTATGTCGGGCGCAAAGTCGTGAAACGCTTGGTGCAAGTGCTTCTCGAGAATCGCGAGATACTCCTCATCGCCGATCCCGTCCGGCAGATCGACATCAACCGTCGACGGCGGTTTCGGAGATGGATAGTTGTGCTCCTGATGCAGCGAGAGCGTATATACGTTTTCATCGCCGCCAAATATGATTGCGGTGCCATTCCCCTGGTGTACATCCGTGTCCACGACTATCGCTCTCTCGATGGCTCCGTCAAACTGCAGCCGCCGGATCGCAATCGCCACGTCATGGATCACACAGAATCCTTCCCCATGATCGGGACACGCGTGATGAAATCCGCCGCCGATATTTGCGGCCCAGCCATCCTGCAACGCGCGTTGCCCCGCGAGAATCGACCCGCCCGCCGCCAGCCAGCACGCCTCGATCAGCTTTTTCGAGTACGGCACTTCCAGCCGCATCTCCTCGATGCGACTGAGCGTGCCGTTCGTCAGCTTGTAAACGTAGTCCTGCGAATGCACGCGCAGCACATCCTCATCGCTCGCCGGCTCCGGCGAAAGAAAATCCTCCGGAACCGCTACGCCGTCAGCGAGCAATTTGTCGCGAATCATTCGGTATTTCTGCGAAGGAAAAACGTGTGCGCCCAAATGCAGATCGTACCCATCGTGATAAATCAGCTTGAATGGCAGCACGATTTTCCGAGCCTATCGCGATCTTTTCGCCAACGCAAACGCCGGCGACCGGGATTGCGCGCCTCCCACCATCGTGCTAGCCTCGAACCCATGCGCCGCGTTCAGATCGCCGTCGTGATGCTCGCGCTGCTTGCCACTCCGCTCGCGCTTCTTTCTCGCGCGATGGCGTGCGAATCTACGTCGTGCCCGATGATGTGCTGCCTGCCGCACGGTTCTCATTCAGTTCCGTCGATGCCGTGCCACTGCTCCGGAAAGTCGCAGAAACAGCTCCCCGAATTTGGACTGATCGCACCCATCGCGCCGACCATGACCGAAGAATTCGCAACCGTCGGCGTCCCCGATTCTTCGCGCCAGCCGCTGCAGGTCCGGTCCGCTTCACTCGCAAAGGGTTTCGCCGCCGCGCCTTTTAACCCACCCAGAAGCTAGCCTCCTTCAACTGCAGTCGAAAATTCACAATCTGATTGGAGGAGTCTATGCAGAAGGTGTTCGCATTTCTGCTCGCGTCGGTTTTTTTCCTTTGGAGTCCGCTCGCGCGAGCGACCGTTTTCGGCAATGTTCGCGGTATCGTGCACGACCCGCAGCACCGGCCCGTCGCCGGCGCCACGGTGCAACTCAAATCGTCCACGTCCGATTGGACTCAGACGATGCAGTCCAATCAAGACGGCGAATTCTCTTTTCCCGCTGTGCCGTTCGGCGACTACTCCGTCACCGTCACGGCCACCGGGTTTAGCACGGAAAAGCAATCCCTCACGCTCGCCTCCGACACATCCTCGGTCCTTCATTTCATGCTCTCGCTTGCTCCTGTGACTGCAACCACGGTTGTCACCGCCGAAGCAGGCACCTCCGCGCTCGAAACTTTTACGCCCACGACACTGATCAATCGCAGCGACATTCAGCAAACTCCGGGCGCCGACCTGACAAACAGCCTTGCGATGGTCACCGATTTCACGCCGGCCGCTTACATGACTCACGACATGCTCCACATGCGCGGGGGCCACCAGACGTCGTGGCTCATCGACGGCGTGCCGATTCCCGATACGAACATCGCCACCAGCCTCGCCCCGCGCGTCGATCCCAGAGATATCGACGACGTCGAAATTCTTCGCGGCAGTTATGGCGCTCAATACGGAGATCGCACCTACGGCATGTTCAACATCCTTCCCAAGTCCGGCTTCGACATGAATAGCGAAGCGGAACTCGTTACCACGATCGGCAGCTTCTATCAAACTGACGATCAGCTGAACCTCGGCGGCCATACGGAACGCTTCGCCTACTACGCGAGCGTCAATGGGAACCGCGCCAATCTGGGCCTTGAAACTCCCATTTCGCAGGTCTTTCACGATGCGGCAAACGGCTACGGCGGATTTTCGTCCTTGATGTACAACCTGACCCCGAACGATCAGCTCCGTTTCGATGGCCAGCTGCGCCGGGACTACTATCAGATCCCTTACGATCCGAATCCCGGCGACTTCGACAATTCGCAGTGGCCCACCAGCGGCCTTCGCGACTGGGATCTCGAAACGGACGGATACGCTCTTTTTTCCTGGGTGCACACGTTCAATCCCAACGCAACGCTGACCGTCTCGCCCTTCTACCATTACAACAGTGCCGGTTATCACAGTCCCATGACCGACTTTCCCGTCGCTACGACGGCTGTCTTTACGACGAACTACGGCGGCGGCCAAGCGGTCCTCGATTATCACGCGCCGAAAAACGACATACAGGCCGGCATTTATTCGTTCGCGGCCAGCCAGGACGAGCTCTTCAATCTCGTATTCACGGAGGAAGACAGTCCGTCGACGCACGAGACGGATACCGTCCCGGGCGACGACATCGCATTATTTGCCAGCGACAAATTCAGCGTCACTTCCTGGCTCACGCTGATTGGCGGCGTGCGCGCTACGCATTTCTCCGGCGGCGTCACCGAGAACACCACCTACCCGCGCATCGGAGGCACGCTAAAGATTCCGCATGTGAACTGGGTCTTTCGCGCGTTTTGGGGCAAGTTCTACCAGCCGCCTCCGCTCGTCACGATTTCCGGCCCGCTGATTCAGCTTTGCTCCACCAACGAGTGCAGCTTCTTGCCGCTGCACGGCGAGCGCGACGAAGAGCATCAGTTCGGCGTCACGATTCCCATTCGCGGCTGGTCTCTCGACGTCGATTACTTCGAAACTCGCGGCGTGAATTTCCTCGACCACAACAATATCGGCGAGTCGAGCGTCTTCATTCCGGTCACGATCGCCGAATCCCGGATTCGCGGCACGGAACTGACTATCCGGTCCCCTCGCATGTGGAATCGAGCAGACGTCCATCTCGCCTACTCGAATCAGATCGCGCAGGCAGCCGGCGTATTTACCGGCGGCCTGATCGCGCCCGGTGATCCGCCGGACTGGTCCGTGCTCGATCACGATCAGCGCAACACGCTCAATGTCGGCTTCTATACCAGCCTGCCCTGGCAGAGCTACGCGTCAGCCAATGTTTACTACGGCTCAGGTTTCTCCAACGGGGAGGCTGGCGTTGATGGCTCGCCGTACCAGGGACCTTATCTTCCGGGACATAGTCAGATCGATATGGCGATCGGAAAGAATTTCGGCGAGCGCTTCTCGATTGCTCTAAACGCTCTCAACACCACCGATAGCCATCTGCTGATCGACAACAGCCTCACGTTCGGCGGATTCCACTTCAACAACCCACGCGAAATTTACGGTGAATTTCGTTACCGCTTTCATTTCTGAACTGAAGCGCGGCAGTTCGCCGCAAGTTTGCGCTGATTCCTGCTTCACGGAATTAAGGGCGTACAATAGTGAAGATCAAAGGAGTGAAAATGCATCAGGCACTTAACATGTTTCGCAGGTTCGGCAGCATCCAAATCTCACTCGCCGTTTTGCTAGTCGTAGTCGGCAGCGGTCTAACGAGCTGCAAGAAATCCGAGCAGGCGCCTGCCGTGCAGCCGCAAGCCAAGCGCTATCATTTGGTCGGAAAAGTCGTCTCCATCGATCAGCAGCAGGCCACTCTCAACGTCGACGGCCAGGAAATCCCCGGCTTTATGGCCGCGATGACGATGCCCTATCCCGTCCGTGACGCCAAATCGCTCTCGTCGCTCAATCCCGGCGACGAAATCACCGCCGACGTCGTTGTCACCAGCGACGGTGCGTATCTCGAAAACATCGTCGTCACCAAAAAGGCCGCCCCCGGAACGGGCAAGCCCTCAGGCGCCACGCACGAACCGTCTCCCGGCGAAGCGGTCCCGGATTTTGCCCTCATCGATCAGGACGGGAAGCGCATCCACCTGAGTTCCTATCGCGGCGATGTCCTGCTCGTCACCTTCATATACACGCGCTGCCCGTTCCCCGATTTTTGCCCCTATGTCTCAAGGAATTTCGGACAAATCTACGCGCAGCTCCGCAAGGATCCGGCGCTCGCGTCAGACAAGATCCGTCTGTTGAGCGTCAGCTTCGATCCCAAATACGACACCCCGGCGGTGCTGAAAAAATACGCCCGCACGTTCGACTCGACCACGGGCGGCGCTCCCTTCGATCGCTGGGAGTTTGCCGCCGTCCCCGCGAAGCAGCTGCCTGCTGTCGCGGACTTCTTCGGGCTCTACTACAATGTCGACGGCAACCAGATCGCGCACTCGCTCAGCACTACCGTGATCAACCCCGACGGCACCGTCTACAAGTGGTACGAGGACAGCGATTGGAAGCCTGCCGATCTCATTCAGGACGCCGAGCAATCCCTACAGCAGGGAAATCAGCGCACCGCCGGCCCGCACTCCTCCTCCACCACCGTTCCCAAGGCCTGACACTTTCGCGCTCCCTTTCTCTGTAGGGGCACAGCACGCTGTGCCCGGCGATATTCCTTGGCGAAATCAACGCAATTGAGCGCAAGCCCGTAGCGATCCTGATGTTTTGCGGCCGGTGAAGAAGAAGCTTATGCGACGAGCTTAATTCTGCCGTTCGAGGATGAAATCGGGGACTGCAAGCAGCGCTCTGCGGTATTCGGTATCGGGCAATTCTTCCAAACACACCTTCGCGCGCCTCACGTACTCGCGCGCCAGATTCTGCGCTCGCGTCAGCGCTCCCGTCTCGCGCACCAGCCGCGTAATCTGCTCCGGCCGCACAGTCAAGAATCCGCGCTCTTCGAGCACCTTCGCAACCAGCCGCCGCGCTTCGCTCGCCGAATGGCGATTCGATTCACCGTCGCTTGTGTGCGGCGCGATGCCATTTTGCAGCGCGAAAATCAGCGGCAGCGTGACTTTGCCTTCCTTCAAATCGCTGAGCACCGGCTTGCCCAGCTGTTCGTGCGACGCCGTAAAATCGAGCAGATCATCTACGAGCTGAAACGCCAGCCCTGCATTGCGCCCGTATTCCGCAAACGCCTCTTCGACATCTTTCGGCTGCCGCCCGAGCACCGCTCCCAGCCGCGCGCATCCACTGAAGAGGCACGCCGTCTTGCGATACGCCAGTTCCGTCGCGTCGGCTTCGGTCAAATCGATTCGCCCCAGCCGCGTGAGCTGCAACAGCTCGCCCTCGACCATGTTCTGCGTCAGCTCGATCAGGATGTCGAGAATTGCGAAATTCCGCTCGCGCAGCGCCAATTCGAACGACTGCATGTACAGCCAGTCGCCCGCGAGCACGCTCATGTGGTTGCCCCACCGCGCGTTCGTGCTCGGACGTCCGCGCCGCGTTTGCGCGCCGTCGATCACGTCGTCGTGTACGAGCGTCGCGCTGTGAATCATCTCGACCACCGCGCCCAGCCGTATCGCGCTCGGCCCGCGGTATCCTGCCGCGCCCGCCGCGAGCAGCAGCAGCGCCGGACGCAGCCGCTTGCCGCCGCCCTCGCGCAAGTAGCCCGCGATCTCCGCGACCGGCTCGATCGCGGCGTCGCCTTGCGCAGCGATCTCGCGCTCCACGAGCGCCAGATCGTCACGCACCAGATCGAAAATTCCTTTTGCGATTTGGACAGCGAATGCCATCCGTCTCTTACCTTGTCCGCCGCCTAGGCTGGCTTGGACACCCCTGTACCAAGCTTGAAAAGGCGTCGGAAGTTCGCCGCCGTTGCGGCGGCAACCTCTTCGGCGGCTAAGTCTCTCACATTCGCCAAGGTCTGCGCTACCTCAACCACAAATGCAGGCTCGTTTCGCTTGCCGCGGCGCCCCTGCGGTGCCAGAAATGGCGAATCGGTCTCCGTAAGCATTCGGTCGAGCGGGATTTCTCGTGCCACATCGCGAATCTGCCGATTCTTCGGATAGCTCACATTTCCAGCGAACGAAACTAGAAATCCCATATCCAGCCCGCGCCGCGCCTCTTCGATCGTCCCCGTAAAGCAGTGAAAAATTCCACCGATTCCTGCTGAACGCCACTCTTGCTCGAGGATTTCCAGGCAATCGGCCCACGCGTCGCGGCAGTGAATAATCACCGGCAACTTCGCCGCGCGCGCCTGCGCGAGCTGACGCCGAAAAACGTGCTTCTGCACGTCTCGCGGTGAATGGTCGTAGTAATAATCGAGACCCATCTCGCCCCATCCGATCACTCGTGGATGCCGCGCAAGTTCGTCGAGCCGCGCGAAATGTTCCTCGGTCGCCGCGCTCGCGTCGTGCGGATGAACGCCAACCGTCGCGTAAATCCAGTCGTGCCGCTCGGCAAAAGGAATGGCCGCGTCCAGCCTCTCCGCAGGACTCGTCCCGCTCCCGATTGCAAGTATCGTCTCGACGCCCGCCGCCCGCGCGCGGTCGAGCATCGTCTCGCGGTCCGCGTCGAATTGCGCAAACTCCAGGTGCGCATGTGAATCGATGATATGCAAGGTAATCTCGGCCAATAGACTACGCTGTCATCCCGCCTGCCCTGACGCGGGAAGGGAACCCAGGCCCGACGCTTTCAGTCGGGGATGGAGGTGAGGGATCTGCTGTTCGCTCTGCCGCTGCGCACCAATGCGATCGCACTGCGCTCACCCCCGAATCCTTTGGGTGGAGGCGCGGGGCTTTAGCCCCGCGAAAAAAGACGGCGCGCAGCGCCTTCCTTTGCGCTGCTCTACCCACAGCAAGTAGTCGAGTGTCGCTTGGGCTCTGCCGCCAGCTCGCAGCATTCGCGACGAGACATCCCTCGCTCGCGCTACTCGCTCGGGATGACCATCCTGATCGGATCGTCACTTCACCTTCGCGCCCGGCGGAATCTCCTCCGCAAACGTGCACAGCACTGGCTTCCCATCCGCGCCAGCCGACGCCGCCAGCAGCATTCCATTCGACTCGAGCCCGCGCATCTTCCGCGGCGCAAGATTCGCCACGATCACTACTTTGCGCCCGATCAAATCCTCCGGCGCGTACGTCAGCGCGATTCCCGCCAGCACCTGCCGCACCTCGTCGCCTCCGATGTCGACCAGCAGCTTCAGCAGCTTGTCCGCGCCCTGAATCCGCTCTGCCGACTTGATCACGCCCACACGCAGCTCGACCTTCGCGAAATCCTCGATCGTGATCTTCGCCTCGCCTGCGGGCGCGGGAACCGCAGGCGCTGGCGGCGCTGGCTGCGCTCCTCCCGGACTCCGTATCTCGTTTTCCATCGCTGCAATCCTTTCGTCTGCCTCTTTGAATTCCACGCGCGGGAACACCGACTCCGGTTTCGAAATGTGCGTCCCGGGTTTCAGTCCGCCCCAGCGCAACCTGTCGAGCGGGTAATCCTCAATCCTGCCGGTCTGCCCCAGGTGACGCCATATCTCCCGCGTCGCATCGGGCACCGCCGGATGCGCGAGCACCGTAATGATCCGTAATGCCTCCGCCGCGCTGTAGAGAACCTCGCGCAGCTGCCCGCGATAGACCGGATCGCTCGCAATCTTCCACGGTTTCTCCTGGACCAGATACGCGTCAATCTGAGAAATGAATCTCCAAATCTCCTGAATCGCATTCGAAAACCGAAACGCGTCGTATTCCGCCCTCACAATCGACTCGATCGGGCCCGAAACGAACTTCGTGATCGACTCGTCGGAAGTCGGCTCGGGCACGTGGCTCTCGAAGTAGCCCTCGATCATCGCCAGAACGCGGCTCGCCAGATTCCCCAGTCCGTTCGCCAAATCCGCGTTGTACCGCGTGATCAGGGCCTCGCGCGAAAAATTGCCGTCCTGCCCGAAGACCGTGTCCCGCAACAGGTAATACCGCAGCGCATCGTTGCCGAGCACTTTCACGATCGGCTCGGGATACGCGATGTTGCCCTTCGACTTGCTCATCTTCTCCTGCTCGAAGAGCAGCCATCCGTGCGCGAAAATTTTCTTCGGCAGCGGCAACTGAGCGGCCATTAAGAACGCCGGCCAGTACACCGCGTGAAATCGAATAATCTCCTTGCCGATCATGTGCACGTCCGCCGGCCAGAATCTCTGGAATTCAGCGCTGCCTTCTTCGCCTTCGCCATAGCCGATTGCGGTCATGTAGCTCGTCAGCGCGTCGTACCACACGTAGAAAACGTGCTCAGGGTCGCCCGGCCACGGAATTCCCCACTTGATCGTCTTCCGGCTGATCGACACGTCTCTTAATCCGCCCTCGACGAAGCTTTTCACCTCGTTCAACCGAAAATCCGGCTGCACGAACTCCGGCCACTCTTTGTAGAGCTGTAGCAACCTGTCCTGATAGGCCGAGAGCCGGAAAAAATAGTTTTCTTCGGAGATCAGTTCCGCAGGACGTCCGCAAATCGGGCAATCCGCCGGGTCAGGCGCGTCAGTAACGTAGAGGTTGTCGAAAACGCAGTAGCGCCCGATGTACTTCGCTTTATAGATCGCGTCCGGCGAGCGCTTCACCGTCCGCCGCACCAGCGTCTGCACCGCTCGTGCGTGTTCGTTTGACGTCGTGCGAACGAATCCCGTGTTCGTAATTCCCAGCAGCTTCCAAAGCTCGCGGAAGATCTTTTGGTTTCGGTCGACCATCTCCGCGGGGCTAATTCCCTGCTTCTCGGCCGCGCGCTCGATGTTGACGCCGTGCTCGTCGGTGCCGGTCACGAACGCCACGTCGTACCCGCACATCCGCTTGTACCGCGCGATCACATCGCACACGATCGTCGTGTACGCCGACCCCACGTGCGGACGCGAATTCGCGTAGTAGATCGGCGTTGTCAGATAGAACTTCGGCTTGCCCTTCGTTGCGTTCGATTGGTCCATGAAATGTTTATGTTTCGGCTGCGGAACGGCAAGAAAACGATACTAGTGTGGCCTTCGGGTACTGTCAAATGACCTCTGCGAGTGGCAACGAACTCGGTATGTTTTGTGGGTCGCGGCTTTAGCCGCGACAACAGCAGCTCATTACAGGAACGGCTTCAGCCGCTGAAGTTCCGCCTCTTCAGCGCTGTCACGCGCAACCGTAAGGAGAGCAAATGGGCCTCATCGGAATTGTCGGCACGATCGCAGCGATCTGCACGACGATCGCCTTCGTTCCACAGATTCTGAAAATCCGGCGGCAGGGCGGAAACGATCTCTCGTATCCGATGCTATTCCTCTATCTGACCGGAGTTCTTCTTTGGCTTTTCTACGGCCTGCTGATACACGCCGCCGCAGTGATCTGGGCCAACGCCATTACTTCATTTCTGGTCGCCGTGGCTTTGGTGATGAAGGCGCTTCACCCCGCGAACAAGCGCCGCGCCGAGTGAGTTGAAATATCACTGCGCCGAGTAATATCCGTCCCGCGCGTGAACCGTAAGGTCCGTATTTTTCGCAGTAAGATGAATCTTATGATATCCCGCTCCGGTGTTCGCAGGCGTCGGCGTGTAGGCGAGGCTGTACTGATTCCGCAGCTCTTCCTCGATCTGCGCGTACGCCTGATCGATCGGCAGCTTCTTCGAGACCTCGATCATCCGCCCGCCGGTTTCGTCCGAAATTTGTGTGAGCACTTTCTTTCCATCGACGCGGGGCTCCTGCGGATAGCGACGCCCCCCGCCTCCCGGACCACCTTGTCCTCCTCCGCCGCCCGGCCATCCGCCTCCGTATCCTGGTCCTCCGTGCCCCATGCCCCAGCCGCCGTGCCCGCCGTGACCTTCATGCTCGCGCGGCTCTTCATCCGCGAAGTAAATGGAGTAAATCGACGTGTCGGCCCTCTGCGCCGCTTCCACGGCGTCAGCTAGCGATTCCTTGCTGCCTCGGTCGACGCCGTCGGTCAGCACGAAAATCGCCTTGCGCCCCTGCTGCTTCTTCATCAGTTCGTTTGACGCGAGATAGATCGCATCGTAGAGCAGCGTCCCTCCACGATGCCGCTCGCCGCCGTCGTTGTCATCTTCGCTTGCGCGTTCGAGCGTTGGCGTCTGCAGTTGTTGCAGTCCCGCCTGCAGCTTCGGCCGCGACGACGTCAAATCCTGCAGCAGCTCCACCTCGCGATCGAAATGAATCAGGAACGCTTTGTCTTTGTCCTCGCGCAGCATGTGATCGAGGAACGTATAGCTCGCGTCGCGCTCGGAATCGATCAGCCGCCGCTGGCTCAGGCTCGTGTCGACGAGCAGGCCCATCGTCAGCGGCACGTCCGTCTCACGAACGAAATAGGTAATCGTTTGCGGCCGCCCGTCCTCATCGAGCACAAAATCTTCCTTGTTCAGATTCGCGATGATCTTGCCCTTCTTATCGCGCGCTGTCGCATAGAGCGTCGAAACCTTGACCTGCGTCGCAAGTTTCGGAAGAGTTCCCCCACCAGCCACTTGCGCAGCGTTCGCGGCGGGCGCGGCCGCCGGCGCTACCGCGGGCGCCTGAGTCTGCTGGCTGCGCGCAACTCTCGCCGCAAGAAGCCATCCACAGAGCGCCACCAGAGAAACAAATAGGGTTTTCATTTGCTGTCTCACGACTTATCTAATCAAGATTCTTGCACCGCGCTCTAGGTTGTACGCACGGCCCGACACCGGCAACGCGCCACTCTCTTAATTCTTCCGGTTCCCCAGCTCCGGTGTTCCACAAACTCCACCGGCCGGCGTCCTAATTTCAGCTCGAAGCGCACGACAACCGAGCCGTTTAGGGGGTCGGAGCTTCAGCTCCGACAAAAATATCGGCGCGAAGCGCCTAACCTATGCGCAGGTTCACCCGCAGCAAGTAGTTGAGTGACCGATATTTTCACTCCACCAAAGTCAGAACAGTTCCACAGGCCTTTCTGCTTGCATTCCGCTCGCCGCGCCCTAGCATGGGACGATGAGCATTTTGACGACAGTTCGGCCGATGCTATCGCGCGCGGAAATGACGGCGCCTCGCCCGCGGTTTTCTAATCGCCAAATTTGGCAGGTAGCTCCCCACCTATCTTATTGGAAACAAACGCCAATGCCCGTGCCTAATCGCCAAAATTCTGCGTCTTCAGTTTTGACGCACGTCGCGACCCTCCCTATAATCGCCGGATTCGTTCAACCCTGGGACCAACGTGTATAAATCTCTCGACGACCGCTTCCGCGCCGCGTTGCGCCGTCACATTCGCGAGCGCTACAAGACGGATGTGCCTGTTGTCACTTCTCGCCCGCCGAAACTCGCCATGGGCGAAATTGCCTCGCCCGTCTGTTTCGAGCTGGCCAAGCAATTGAAGAAAGCTCCGCGCGCACTCGCGCAGGAAATTCAGAATTCGCTCGCGCCGATCGAAGGCGTCGCTCGCGTCGAAGTCGCCGGCGGCGGCTACCTCAACGCGTTTCTCGACCGCGCCGCATTCTTTCGCGCGACGCTCGAAGAATCCGCCCGCCCACTCGTGGTCCACGCCTCGCCCGACGCGCCCAAAGTCGTCGTTGAACACACAAGCATCAATCCGAATAAAGCCGCGCACATCGGCCATCTGCGCAACGCGGTCCTCGGCGACACGTTCGCGCGCCTCCTGCGCTACTCCGGTCGCCGCGTCGAAGTTCAGAACTACATCGACAACACCGGCGTGCAGGTCGCCGATGTTGTGCTCGGATTCCTGCATGTCGAGCCGCGAACTCCCGGCGAAGTCCGCGCGCTCGCCGACGAACCGAAATTCGACTACCTCTGCTGGGACCTCTACACGCGCGTCACGCAGTGGCTCGCCGAAGATAAATCGCGGCTGGAACTTCGCGCGCAGACCCTGAAGCAAATCGAAGAAGGCCACGGCGAAGCCGCCCAAATGGCCGAGGCCGTCTCGACGGCGATCGTACGCTGCCACCTGCGGACGCTCGACCGTCTCGGCATCAGCTATGACTTGCTCTCGCGCGAGAGCGAAATTCTCCACCTGAAATTCTGGGACGCTGCGTTCGACATGCTCAAGAAGCGCGGCGCGATTCAGTACTCCACGTCTGGGAAAAATGCCGGCTGCTGGGTGATGCAGATTCCCTCCGAAAAGGAAAAAGCCGAAGAGCCCGAAGCGCAAGAGGAACCGTCCGAGCTTGCCGAAGCTAAAATCATCGTTCGCTCAAACGGCACCGTCACCTACGTCGGCAAGGACATCGCCTATCACCTCTGGAAATTTGGCTTGCTCGGCCGCGATTTTAATTACCAGCGCTTCGAAGCCGATATCCGCGGCCCCTATCCGTGGGTCACGGCAAGAGAATCCGGCGAGCCTGATGCGCCGCCGTTCGGCCGCGCGCACGACGTCTACAACGTCATCGACGCCCGCCAGGCCTATCCGCAACAGGTCGTCGCCGAAGGCCTGCGCGCGCTTGGCTTCACCGAACAGGCCGACCGCCTGAAGCACTTTTCCTACAACGTCGTCGCGCTCACGCCGCGCTGCGCCGAAGAACTCGGCTATGAAATTCCTCCCGAAGACGCGAAGAAACCCTACATCGAAGTCAGTGGTCGCAAGGGACAGGGGGTCAAAGCGGACGATCTGATCGATCAGCTCGAGCTGTCGGTGAAGGCGGAGATCGAATCGCGCCATCCCGATCTCGTCGGCACTCCCGAGTATCACCAGATGGTGAAGTCGATCTCGGTCGGCGCTTTGCGCTACTTCTTGCTGCGTTTCACCCGCTCGACCGTCATCGCCTTCGATTTCAAGGACGCGCTCAGTTTCGAGGGCGAAACCGGCCCCTACGCGCAATACGCCGTCGTCCGCGTGAACGGAATCGTGCGCAAAGGCACCGAGCGTCTCGGCGATGCGGACGCCGCGAATCTGCAGAAGATCGCTAGCGGCGAAATCGATTCTGCGAAGTTTCTCACCGCAGGTGCGGGCGACGATCTATGGGATGTGGCGCTGCTGGCGGGATCGCTCGATGCGCGTGTCGACGCGGCCCTCGGCGCACAGGAGCCGGCGTTTCTCGCGCGCTACTGCTTTGAACTCGCGCAGGCCTTCAATGCCTTCTATCACAGGCATCCAATTATCTCTGAAGAGAACCGCGAAAAGCGCGCGTTCCTGCTGCGCCTCACGCAGCTCGTAAAAGACCAGCTCGTGCGCGCTCTCGAACTCCTCGGAATTCAAGCACCCGAGAGAATGTGACGAATCAAGCCATCTTCATCGCAAAATCGATGATTGACCGGATCGCGATTCCCGTCGGACCCTTCGCGAGCCACGGCCGCCCTTCGTCCGCCCAGCACGTCGACGCGATATCGAGGTGCACCCACGGCGTGTCGTCCACAAACTCCTTGATGAACCACGCGCCAGTGCTCGCGCCGCCGCCCTTGCCGCTGCCGGTGTTGCGGATGTCGGCGATGTTGCTCTTGATCATTTCTTCGTATTCGTCATCGATTGGCATCGGCCACATTTTTTCGCCCGCGGCCTTCGCACTTTCCAGGAATTTGTCGAGATACTCGCGCGGCGTGCCAAACGCGCCGACGTGAACATTCGAAAGCGCAACCTCGATTGCGCCGGTGAGCGTCGCAGCGTCGATCAAATGTGTCGCACCAAGCTTGCGCGCATAAAACACCGCGTCCGCCAAGATCAAGCGACCTTCCGCGTCGGTATTGATCACCTCGATCGTCTTGCCGGACATCGCCGTTTGCACGTCGCCCGGCTTTTGCGCGCGCCCGCCCGGCATGTTCTCTGTCGCTGGAATGACTGCGATCACGGGCACGGACGGTTTTAGCGCCGCAATCGCCCGCATCGCGCCGAGCATCGTCGCGCCCCCGCCCATGTCGTACTTCATCTTCTCCATATTCGCGGCGGGCTTGATCGAAATGCCGCCGGTATCAAAGGTCACCGCTTTGCCGACTAACCCCAGCACGGGCGCTCCGGGCTTCGGGTTCGCCGGTGTATACCGCACTACGATCACGCGCGGCGGCTCGACGCTTCCCTGCGCCACGCCGATCAGCGCGCCCATTTTCAGCTCGGCGATTTTCCGCTCGTCGAGAATTTCGATTCCGAGGCCCGCTTCTTTGGCCATGGCCTCGGCGCGCGTCGCGAGCATTCTCGGCGTCAGCTTATTCGACGGCTCGTTGATCAGATCCCGCGCGAAATTGAGCGACTCCCCGATCACGCGTCCGCGGTCGATCGCGGCGGCTACGTCATTGCCCGACTCGAATCCCGCCAGCGCGGCACTTTCGACCGCGCGATCCTTCTTTTCGCTGCGGTACTTGTCCGATTCGAAATCCGCTGCGATCAATCCTTCGACGACCGCCTGCGCCGCCGCGGGAGCACGCTCGCCTTCGCGCGCGAGGAACGTAATTTTCTTTGCGCCCCGCGACTTCAGAGAACGCGCTGCCGTTCCCGCAATCCTTCGAAGATCAACGTTCGCGTCAAACTTCTCCGGCTTGCCCGCTCCGACCAGCAGCAGCCGCTTCGCCGCGAGGCCAGCCGGGAAATGTACCAGCACCGTTTCGAGCGATTTCGCCGTCAGTTCCCCGCTCTCGGCGAGCGCGCGAAGATGGCCGTCCATCGCGCGGTCGATTTCCCCGAGCACTCCGTCGAATTTATCTTCCTTATCGAAAACGTACGTTACGAGAGCGTCGGCCTGAATTGAAGCGTATGGCTGTGTCTCGACTCGAATCTCCATGTCTTCCTTTCGCTTTCATCGCCGCCGGGAGCGGTAGATCGCTTCCTCGGCTTCGCGTTTGGCTTCTTTTTGTCTCTCGGCTTCGCGCCGGTCGTGGAATTTCTTGCCTCGAGCAACGGCGATCTCACACTTCGCCATGCCATCCCGGAAATAGATCTTGGTCGGGACGAGCGTCATGCCCTTTTGCTGCGTCTCGGCGAGGAGCTTGTCGATCTCCCTCCGGTTGAGGAGCAGCTTGCGCTTCCGGAGCGGGTCGTGGTTTCGCGGTCCCCCGGGCTGATATTCGGGAATGTGGCAGTTTATCAGCCACGCCTCGCCGTCGCGAATCTCGGCGTAGCCCTCGCGGAGGCTTCCTTTGCCCTCGCGCAGGCTTTTCACCTCGGTCCCGACCAGCACGAGACCCGCCTCCAATTTGTCGATCAGGTCGTAGTTGTAGGAGGCCGCACGGTTCTGCGCGACGATTTTGACGCCTTCACGCTCTTTCTTTTTCGCGGCGGATTTCACTGGCTCGGTATGATAGCCGCCGCCCGCGAACACTCGCAAGCGACGGAATCCAGCGGGTTTCCGCCGCAGTCGGCGACAACTTTCACGTGATTGTAGCGCATTGGCCACAATGTACATGCTAACCGAATGTCCGCGGCAACGGCGCCTTTCCTTGCCGCATCCTAACGCGAATGCTAGACTCCCTAAGAATTAGCCGAACCCCCCGGAGGGTCTGTTTGCGCCGCACAGTGTATCTTTCGCTTCTGGCCTGCGCCGCCGTCTTTCTGATCGGCTGCCCGAAGGGGAACCAGGATTACGAAGCGGGCCGCAAGGCCGAAAATCTTCAGGATTACGATACGGCTCTGGTCCATTATGAGCGCGCCCTCCGAGATTCGCCCGGCGACGCCGAATACAAACTTCGCGTCACCCAGATGCGCTTCGAAGCAGGCCAATTCCACGTCGAGCAGGGCACCAAAGCCCTCAACAAGGGCGATCTCCAAACCGCTCTTGCGGAATTTCAGAAGGCGCAGGCGATCGATCCCTCGAATGCGTCGGCCGAGCAGCAGTTGAAGCGCACGATGGAGCTGATCGCAGCTCATCAGAGCGCGGCCGCGCCGAAACCCGCTAGCACGGATGAATCGGATGACGCAGATCTGCTGGCGGGTCCGCCCAAGCTCAAGCCGGTTTCCTGCGAGCCCATCAACGTCAAGATGACGAACGACTCGCGCGTCGTTTTTGAAACCATTGCTAAGCTCTGCGGACTCAGCGTGATCTTCGACCCGGATTTCACGTCCCGCCGAATCCCCGTCGAGCTGCCCAATCTCTCGGCTGGGCAGGCGCTCGATACCGTCGCACTTGAGAGCAAGGCGTTCTGGAAGCCGGTCACTCCCAGCGTCTTCATGGTCGCGCCCGATAATCCGCAGAAGCGGAGGGACCTCGAGGACGAATCCATACAGACGTTTTATCTCAACAATACCGTCACTCCTCAGGAGCTTACGGAAATCGTCACAAGCCTTCGCCAGTTGCTCGACCTGCGGCGCGTCACTCCGGTCAACGCACAGAATGCGATCGTGATTCGCGATACACCGGACAAGCTCGAGCTCGCTTCCAAGATCATCCACGACATGGATAAGGCCAAGCCCGAAGTCCTGATTCACGTTCAGGTGCTTTCGGCGAATGTGAACCGGCTGAGAGACCTCGGACTTCTGCCCGGGCAGAGCGTCGCCGTCACGTTCACTCCTACGTGCTCAAACCAGCCGGGCAGCACCACCAGCACCAGCGGCTGCAGCACGTCTTCGGGCACCGGCACTTCCGGCACGAGCACGCCGCTCCAGATAACCCTTGGAAATCTGAAGAATCTCTCCGCAGCCGACTATAGCGTGACGTTGCCCGGCGCGACCGCCAACGCAATCCTCACCGACAACAAAACGAAAATCATCCAGGACCCGGAGTTACGCGTCTCGGACGGAGAGAAGGCGACGCTTACAGTAGGTGAACGCGTCCCGATCGCAACCGGCAGCTTTCAGGCAGGCGTGGGCGTGGGAGCCGTCGGCGGCGCGGGCGTCGTCAATCCCCTGGTCAACACTCAATTTCAG
The DNA here is from genome assembly GCA_035622875.1 of Candidatus Acidiferrales bacterium. Classification (GTDB taxonomy): domain Bacteria; phylum Acidobacteriota; class Terriglobia; order Acidiferrales; family UBA7541; genus Palsa-295. Next base: position 177 of record DASPUN010000077.1, on the reverse strand, counting down.
TATCTCGACGTGGGCGTCAAGGTTGAGGTGACACCGCGCGTGCATCCCGATGGCGATGTCAGCATGAAGCTCAGCGTTGAAGTTTCAGCGCTGAACGGCTCCAGCAACATTGGCGGCATCAACCAGCCCATCATCAGCACGCGAAAGATCGAACACGATATTCGCCTGAAAGACGGC
>DASPUN010000076.1:0-5718 GCA_035622875.1 Candidatus Acidiferrales bacterium | reverse complement strand
CGGCCCCCGCCCGCCGGCGCCGCGCAACCTCGTGCTATGATGCCGCCGCAAAGAGCGAAAGGATGGGTATCGACCATGACCGAGCACGAGCAAATCGCGGCAATGATTCGCCAAAAGGAGCAAGCGCCGATCGCTCTCGATCCCGCGCGGACTGCGCTTGTCATCGTGGACGTCCAGCGCTACTTTACGCGCCCCGACTCGGATTTCGCGCACGTCTTCCAAAAACTCGCGCCCGGAGCAATGGACGGCTACTTCCGCCGCGTAAGCTCCACGGTCCTGCCGAACATCCAGCGTTTACAAAATTCTTTTCGGTCTCTCGGCCTGCCCGTCGTCTTCTGCATCTTCGGCTCCTATATGCAGGACGGGAGCGATCTGCCCTGCTGGCTGAAGGACTTCGACAACGTCAGTCTTCAATTGCTGGGCCGCCGGTCCACGCCCGCGATCAACGACGCCAGTTGGCAGATCGAAGATTCCATCGCCGCGCTTCCGGGCGAACCTGTCATCAACAAGACTTCAAGCGGCGCCCTCAGCTCGACGAATCTCGATCAAACCCTGCGCAACATGGGCGTGACATCGCTCGTGGTCTGCGGCCTGACCACCGCAGTTTGTGTGGGCCTCACCGCCCGGCAAACCGCCGACCGTGGCTTCCGCGTGGTTATCGCGAGCGATGCGTGCACCGAACTGTCTCAGGAGATGCATGACGCCGCCCTGCTATCCTTTAGTCATGTCTTTGGTCAGGTGCGTCCCGCGCAGGAAGTGACGGCTTTCCTCGCCTCGGCGAACTCCGCTTCGAAAGGTGCCGAACCCGCGCGCTCGCGGGCCGCCTCGTAGTGGATCAGCGCTGACGGCCGCCGCCATTTTCGAAGCGTCTCAGACGCGGCTGTCGCTCTGCACGACATCGATTACGCCCGCCTCTTAGGCTCGGATATCTTGAATCTGTAGGCGAAATCTTCTTCAGGAACGCGCTGGTAGTGGAGTAACCGCCGTGTTGTGGAACGCCGTGATCCACCACGAGCCGTTTTCGCGGACGAAAACCAGCTGCAGACAGCTGCGAACGGCGCTTTCGCTGTTTGCGGGAACACCCGGCGGCAGTTTGGCGTAGCCGCTTGTGGTGCAATCCACATCCGCGATAGCCACGTCATCGCGAACGAACCGCAGTTTCGCGATCGCCATCGTCGCGCGTGTGCCTCGGGCCACTGTTTCGAAGAACTCGCGATGCCGCTGTTCGAACGCGGCATGCCCGTAGAAAGTCATCCCGAACACGTTGGTGAAGCTGCCGTCTTCGGCAAACCGCGCGGAGAAGGCCTTCGCGTCGCCGCGGTTCCACGCTTCCGCCTGCGCGGAAACGATCGCTTCGATCGCGGCGATATCGGCACTCTTCTCGCTGGGCACGGCCGCCATCCTACGATTTTTCGTGCCGCCTCTCAATGAGAGGCCGCGCATCTCTTTCGAATCACCCCGCACCCCGCCACCGCGTTGTCATTCCGAGGCCGGCCTGCGTTTGGACGGGGCCGAGGAATCTGCTTTTCGCAACCGCAGATCCCTCACGGATCTCCCAAGCTCGACTAACCCTGCCTCGCCCTGCCTGTCCGGCAGGCAGGCGGCAGGCGGGCGTCTGCCCGGGAGCCCTTCCTTCATCCCCGACCGAAAGCTTCGGGGCTGGGTTCGGGATGACAACCTTGCACCCGTCTCACGAATTTCCATCCAGAAAGGGCTCCCAGGTCGACGGTTAGTCGAGCCTGGGAGATAAGGAGAATCAACGCCCATGGCACAAATGCAAAACGCACAATCCGTCGCGCTCCAGCTCGAAAAGGTCCGCGACAAACTCCCGCTTCTTTACGAACGCGATGACATCCTGCTCACCATGATCCAACAGCGCGGCGACGTCGAACGCGTCAGCTCCCGCAACATGCGCCTCCCGCTGCAAATTCGTCCCGGAGGCAAAGCCGGTCTCGCCAACATGGACGGCGGCGATCTGGGCCGCGGTTCCGGCACGCTCTACGACGTCGCGCAAGTCACGCCGGTTTTCTTCCGGCACGCCGTCGAAATCACCAAGCTCGTCGAATACGCCAGCAACGCGCCCGAGAAAGCGATCGAAAACGCCGCCAAGCGCGAAGTGAAAAACGCGATGGCGCAATTCCGCTCGTTCCTCGACAAAGTGATGCAGACCAACGGCAACGGCGTCCTCGGCACGATCAGCTCGATCACCACCAGCGGCCTTCCGTCCGGTGTCGCCGCGCAGTTCACCATGGCGAAGCCGCCCGGCGCGCAGCTTTTCTACTACAACCAGACCGTGCAGGTGTACGACCCGACGCTCACCACCAATCGCGGCTCCGCCAACGTTTTGCTCGTCGATCCGTTCAACTCGCTGATTCAGGTCGATTCGCTGCCGAGCGGCACCAGCGCCAACGATCTCGTCGTGCACGACGGCCTCACCGGCGCGCAGCCGACGTCGCTCTTCGGCATCCTCTACCATCAGACCAACGCCACCACCGGCACGTGGCTCAACCTCAACCGCGCGACGTATCCGGTCGAGCTCGCCACCCCTGCCGTGAACGGCAACAACTCCGCGCTCACGCCCGGTGCCGTGCGCCTCGCAATCAACAAAGTGCGGAAATCTCTCGGCACAAATCAGGTGTCGAAGCTGATCGCCTACACCTCACTCGAGCAGGAGCATCAGTGGGAGCAACTCGGCGTCACGATCTCGCAAATCATCAAGGAGGGAGCCGGCGGCCGCGCCAGCGATCTCGACCTGCTCTTCACCGGCGAGAAGACGATGGCGGGCGTCCCGATCAAGTCGAGCATCAACGCGAATCAAACGCGCGTCGATTTCCTCGACCTCTCGCATTGGGGACGCGCCGTGATGCAGGAGATCGACTTCTACGACGTGGGCGGGCAAACCGTCTTCCCGATTTACGGGACCAGCGGCGGCCTCGCCTCGGCGTACATCTTCTATTTCGTCACCGGCTTCCAGGTCTGGAACGAATCGCCCCGCTCCGGCGCCTACATCTCCAACCTCGCCATCCCGACGGGGTATTAGAAGAGTTTGTAGGGGCACGATATATCGTGCCCGGCAAACTTGCTTGGCTCGATGCCGCCCGTTCGCCTCGCGGCATCGCGCTTCAGTGTGAGGTGCAAATGTAGCGCCGGGGCCTTTAGCCCGGCACATTGCCTCGTGCGAAGATGCCGCGCTAAAGACCGCGGCGCTACATTGAAACCTTCGTCAAATTCGCTCCCGTGTTGACCCGCGCGCACTCGCGGCGATAACATTCCGCGCATCGCACGCAGGCTCGCCAACGCCTGCGTGTTCTCGCGCGGAGGTCATCACGATGAAGGCGTCACTTGCGGCGGCATCGCTTTTCTCAATCTTCATTGTTGCGCTCGCGGTGCCGCGCGCTTCGGCACAGGCGAACACAGGCGCGTTCCAATGCATCGCGACGTCCGCCGAAGCCGGCCACGCCACCATTTACATCACCGCCATGATTCCCGGCGACGCGAGCCAGCGCGCCTCGCTCACCAGCGCCTGGTCCGCTTACGTGCACGCAGCGTATCCGCAGCAAACAATTCAGACCGCGGTCTGCAATCCCGGCAGCGCCGATCCCGCGATTCAGCAGCGCGTGATCGCCACCGAAATGAACGCGTGGCAGCGCAGCGGCATGCAAGTCGTGCAGGTGAATTGGCAACCCGGGCAAGCGCCGCGCAACGGCCCGAATCCGAAGACGAATCCTTACTCAGCCGCCGAGCCCACGAAAGATTCCAAAGGCGACGCTCCCGCCGACAAGCCGAAAGATGAAGACGCTGCTGCCGCTCCGAGCGGCCCGCCTCCGCGCGCGTCCTATTGCTACTCCGACGACAAGAAGCCGACCGTTTACTTCAGCGATCCCTTCGACACGCAGGGCCTGCCGTCGGCGAGTGCGTGGCAGAAAGCGTTCGCCGCCATGCTCGCGCAGAAGTATTCGTACAAGGGAATCGTCACCTGCAAGGACAAGGCCACGATCGTCGACGTGCAGAGCGTGATCCTCGAGCAGAAGGACGCGTTGCAAGGCAAGCAGGTGGTCGACACCAACTGGTCCTACGAGCCTCCCGCCGCCCCGGCGCAATAGCCGTCGACGCCCGGCACCGCGCCGCCCATCGGTCACAGCTGAGCTTCAACAGAGGTTTTGTAGGGGCACAGCATGCTGTGCCCGGCACAATTTCTTGGCACGACGATGCCCATCCGTCTCGTCGTGTCGTCGGCGTCAAATGGCGATGGACTCGCCAAGAATCCTCGCCGGGCATAGCGGTGCTATTCCCCTACAAAACCATCCCGCCGCCGTCGCTGTCTTCATACGGGCACAGCATGCTGTGCCCGGCGCGGACCTTGGCGCGGTCTCGCCATTCGGGCACGCTTCTATCTTCACGGGTGGAGTTGCGAGGCGTACAATCGCGCCACCTCTATGCGCGAAGAGCCCCTTCTTCCGCGTCGCCGTTCAGTTCGCCTGCCGTTTTTCGATTATTCGACTCCGAAGTCTTACTTCCTGACGATTTGTGCCCCGCACAAACGGCGATTTTTCGGCGAAGTTATCGACAACGTCGTGCAGCTGAATGGAGTCGGCCGAATCGTCGATGCCTGCTGGCGCGAGATTCCTTCGCATTTTGTCGGCGTCGAATTGGGTCCGCACGTGGTCATGCCAAACCACGTTCACGGAATCGTTCGGCTGACTTTGCCGCCGGATGGCCAGCCGACTGCCAAGCAAGCTTTCCGGGCACAGCATGCTGTGCCCCTACGTGCTACCTCGGCGCGGCGATTTGGTGCCATGGCGCGCAATTCGATTCCTGCGATCGTGCGGTCGTTCAAATCGGCCGCGAGCACGCGAATCCGCGATCTGCCGGGACGTCTGAACATGGTTGTGTGGCAACGCGGCTTCCACGAGCACGTCATTCGTGATGAAGAGGACTACGGAAACGCGTGCGAGTACATCCGAATGAATCCCGGGCGCTGGCAGTTCGACGAGGACAACTCGTAATCTCGAAGCGCGCGGTTTTTGTAGGGGCACAGCAGGCCGGGGCCCCCAGGTCGACGGTGAGTCGAGCCTGGGGGATCAGTCGTGCCCGGCAAACGAACTTGGCAGCCCTGTCGCCATCCGGCATCGGCGCCGCCAAAATAAAACGGGGCGGATGCTGAAGCACCCGCCCCTGACTTACGACTCGCGTTCAGCGCGACGAAACGGCGCGCAACTTCCGCCGACTACTTGTCCTTGCGGTCGTTGTGCTTGTCGCGGTAAATCTCCTTGCTCTCGTGATTCTGCTGGTGTTCGACCTGTTTGTGTTCCTGCGACGTCAGGTGACCGCCATTCGCTTCACGATCGTTGTGGACTTCGTGGTGAATGGCCGCTTCCTGATGCTCGATGTGAGAGGTCTCATGCGGCGTCAGCTCGCCGGAATGAACGCCCTGCGCGATGCGATCCTGCTGGCGCTCCTGCCGCGCATTCACTCCCATCCCGACCGGACGCCCGTGGTTCTCCGACGCCCAGTTGCGGTGATCCTCGCCGGCCAAGTGCTCGTGCGACCTCTGCTCGGCCGTCGCCTCGAAGTGGTGCTCATTCATGTAACCGCGCTCTTGCGCCGTCGGGACCGCGCGGATGCCGCCTTCGCCGTTGAAGCTGTAATGATTGACCACCGTCACGTTGCGGACCACCGTGCGATCGACGTACACGTTGTGGAATCCCGGGCCGGCGT
>DASPUN010000075.1:0-28061 GCA_035622875.1 Candidatus Acidiferrales bacterium | reverse complement strand
AAGGAACAGTGGCGCCCGATCTTTCATCACGACAAAGACCAGTTGATCGCCGCCATGAATAAGGAGCTGGATAGGATTCCCGGTGTCGTCTGGGGTTTCTCCCAACCCATCGAAGACAACATGGAAGAAGCTGTGAGCGGCGTCAAAGGCGAACTGGCTACGAAGGTCTATGGCGATGATCTGAAGGTTCTCGAAGAAAAGGCCGACCAAATCGTCGACGTCATGCGACAGATCAAGGGCATCGAGGACCTCGGCGTCCTCCAGGTTTTGGGGCAGCCGAATATCAACTTTCAGGTGGATCGCGAAAAAGCTGCGCGCTACCAAATCAACGTCGCGGATGTGCAAGACGCGATTCAAACGGCCGTCGGAGGCAACGCGCTCACTCAGGTCCTGGTCGGCGAGGCACGCTACGATCTCGTGCTTCGATATCTTCCGGAGTACCGCACGACGCAGGAAGCCATCGAAGATATCCGCTTGCTTACTCCTTCCGGCGAACGCGTGTCTCTCGCGCAGCTCTGCAAAATCGAAGAGCGCGATGGGGGATCGGAAATCTACCGAGAAGGGAATCAGCGTTACGTCGCGATCAAATACAGCGTGCGCGGACGCGACCTCGGTGGCGCGGTCGAGGAGGCGATTCAGAAAGTAACTGCCAGCATCCAATTGCCTCGCGGCTACCACATTGATTGGGAGGGAGAATACGAAAGCGAAAAGCGCGCTCAGGCACGCTTGCTGCTGATCGTGCCCCTGACGGTTCTCGTCATCTTTCTCATCCTGTACGCGATGTTTCGCTCGGCAAAGTGGGCGACGCTCATCCTGGCGACGGTGGCGATGGCGAGCGTCGGTGGCTTGCTGGCTCTTCTCGTCACCGGCACACACTTCAGCGTTTCTTCCGGCGTCGGTTTCCTGGCGCTCTTTGGCGTTTCGGTTCAGACGGGCGTCATCATGCTTGAATACATCAACCAGCTGCGCGCGCTTGGGCGTCCCGTGGAAGACGCCGCGATCGAAGGCGCCGTCCTGCGCCTCCGCCCGATTATGATGACCATGCTCGTGGCCACACTCGGCTTGCTACCCGCCGCGGTTTCTCATGCCATCGGCTCCGATTCGCAGCGGCCATTCGCGATCGTGATCGTCGGCGGCCTCATGGTCAATCTTGTGATGAGCATATTTCTCTTGCCAACTTTGTACGTCTGGATTGCCCGGGATGGCGACAGACTTCCGGAGCCGGAGGAGTCCTTTGAGAGCTAATCCGTTTTCACGCTCGCGCGCGACAGTGCGCGTGTTTTCGATAGGCTGTGTCCTAGCGGTGTCGCTCATTTCGAGTGCGTCGGCCGCTTTCGCGCAAGGGCCGGTGAAGATAACTCTGGATGAAGCGATTCAGTTTGCCCTTGAGCACAACCACAATCTCCTGGCAGCGCGAACGACCATTCAGCAGAGCGAAGCGGAAGAGATCACGGCTAACATGCGCCCGAATCCGACGCTCTTCGGCGATTGGGATTATCTGCCGTTCTTCTCGCCGAGTTCGTGGACCGGTACCTATCTGCAAGATTCCACGGAAGCAGACCTGGGTGTCAGCTATCTCTTCGAGCGCGGCAAGAAGCGCCAGCACCGTTTGCAGGTGGCGAAGGACATCGCCGCGCAAACGCGCTCGCTCGTCGCAGACAACGAGCGCACGCTCACATTCAACGTCGCTTCACAATTCATCGCCGTTCAGCTCGCCGAATCGGCCCTCGAACTTGCAGAGAAGGACGTGAAGAGCTTTCGTCAGACTGTAGATATCAGCCAATCTTCGTATAACGCTGGAGGGACCAGCGAAGACGACTATCTCAAGATCAAGATTCAATTGCTCCAGTTCGAGACAGACTACCGGCAAGCACTGCTTGCCAAAGTCCAGGGCCTCTCGGACCTGCGCAACATGCTCGGATTCGATGCAGTGCCGGCGGACTATGACATTGCAGGTGCCTTCGAATATCAGCCGTTGAAGGCCAGCCTCGAAGATCTGCAGATGAAGGCAGTCCAGAACCGTCCGGACCTCCGCGCCGCACAGCAAGGTGTGACGGCTGCAACGAGCCAATGGGAGCTTCAGAAAGCGATCGCCAAACAGGACGTCACCGGCCAGGTCAACTACTCGCACGTCAACGCGATCAATGCCGCGAGCATTTACGTAAGCGTTCCGCTTCCCGTGTTCAATCGCAATCAGGGCGAAATCGCGCGCACGCGTTATGCGATCACGCAGTCGCAAGAGGAAGAGAGAGCGACGTCGCAGCACGTGATCACCGATGTGCGCGATGCCTACGAAATGTTTCAGGAAAACGATCAGATCGTGCTTCTTTACCTGTCGGGTTATTTGAAGGCCGCGGAAGACGATCGCAACATCAGCGAGTACGCCTATCGCCGCGGCGGCGCGAGCCTGCTCGACTTCCTCGATGCCGAGCGCACCTACCGAGCGACGCAACTTGGCTACCGCCAGTCTCTGGCATCTTATCTGACCGCGCTTGAACAGCTACGCGACGCCGTCGGCACGCGAAATTTGCCGTAGACGCCTCAGCTGCGAATCCATCCGAGCTACCCTCGCAAGACGTGAGCTCTCTATGGTAGGGTCGCTCGAGAGACGATGAAAAAAGCCAGAGGCGCCTTCCCAATATTCGCGTTCGTAGTTGCTGCGGCCGTTGCGATCGTTTGCCAGGCTTCTGCGCAGTCCAAGACCGGCGGGACCGTAAGAGCCGACAAGATAGTGGTTCAAAAGTCGAACAGGGAAATGACACTTTTCAGCGACGGAAAACCGATCAAGACATACAAGATTTCGCTCGGTCGCCAGCCGCAGGGAGCGAAGGAACGGGAAGGTGATCACAAGACGCCTGAAGGGCACTACATCATCGACGCGAAGATCGAGCAGAGCCGATTTCATCGCGCACTGCACATTTCCTACCCTAATGAAGCCGATCGCGAACGCGCTCGAAAACTGGGAGTCAACCCGGGCGGGGCTGTCGAGATTCACGGCTTGGGCGACGGATTCGGCTGGGTCGGCGCGCTTCATCGCGAGGTCGACTGGACCGACGGCTGCATCGCGGTAACCAACGGAGAGATCGACGGAATCTGGCCCATGGTCGCCGTCGGCACATCCGTCGACATCCGACCCTAACCGTCTTTCAGATGCCGCACTCCTAATTCGCACGCACCCGCTACGGACAGTCGGTAGCCGCGCGCGGCCTTGACGGAAAAGTGACGTACCGCTATCGTGTCGGAGCTGCGCGGCCATGGCTTCTATGCGCCTTGACTTAGCTTGGAGGCCAATCTAGAGTCTGGCCACCCATTAGCACGCGGACGTTGCGAGCGGAGTCTTTGTCGATTTCGTGAGATCCTCATGTCCCTACTTGGCATTTCGGCCTTCGCCGTTTTTCTCGGGATTGCCGCATTAGGATTTCTGTTTCTGGTAATCAGCTTCGTTTTCGGAGAAGTCTTCGGACACGGCGGAATCGGAGGCCACGATGCGTCGCCGCACGATGTTCACGGCGATGCTCATGGAGTCAGCGTTTTTAGCACGCGGATCGTGAGCGTCTTCATCACCGCCTTCGGCGGCTTCGGCGCTATCGGAATTCATCTCGGCTACCGGATCGAAATCAGCACGCTCATGGGACTGATTGGTGGAGCGGTATTCGGCGGGCTCATCTATCTGTTCGCGAGCTTTCTGTACAGCCAGCAGGCCTCCAGCGACGTTCGAGTCGGCGACCTGATTGGTCTTACTGCCCAAGTTACCGTGGCCATTCCTCAGGACGGGCTTGGCCAGATTCGTTGTTCCCTTGGCGAGAGCATCGTCGAAAAAATTGCGCGCACGAAAGATGGTGCTCCGATTCCTCTGAACACGTCCGTGAGAATTGAATCCGTGGTCGGTGAAACTGTTCTCGTTAGGCGGGCAGACTGAAGTTGATTTAGCAGAGGCTCTCAATGATTACTCAATACTTCATACCAATCGTCGTTGTCGGCGTCATTTTGGCGCTTTTCATCGCGATGGCGTTGTTCAGCAAGAACTATTTGAAAGTTCCGCCGAACGCCGTCGCGGTGCTCAGTGGCCGCAAACGCAAAACGGCAGACGGCCGCGTGGTTGGATATCGTGTCGTCAACGGCGGAGCGACCTTCCGATTCCCGCTTCTCGAGCAAGTGGATTATCTGTCCCTCAATGTTTTCACGATTCCGCTGGAAATCAAGCGCGCCTACACACTGAAAGGCGTTCCGATTTCCGTCAAAGCCGTAGCCAACGTGAAGATCAAGAGCGATGACACCTCTCTTCGCGCCGCGGCTGAGCGATTCCTAGGTATGCCGCCGGACCAGATTCAGAAAGTGATTTTTCAAACTCTTGAGGGCCATCTACGCGCCATCCTTGGGACGCTCACCGTCGAAGAGGTGAATAGCGACCGCCAAAGCTTCGCGCAGAAGCTCACCTCCGAGGCCGCTCAAGATTTGGAGCGCATGGGAATCGGCGTCGACGTCCTCACCGTTCAGGAAATTAGCGACGAAGAGGGCTATCTCGATGCGCTCGGCAAGCGCCGCACCGCCGAGGTAAAGCGTGACGGAACGATCGGCGAGGCCGAAGCGACGCGCGATTCGAAGATCAAGTCTGCGCAGGCGATGCAGGAAGGTGAAAAGGCCAAGTTCGACGCCGACGCAAATATCGCAGGTGCTCAGCGCGATTTCCAGATCAAACAGGCGCAATTCCTGGCCGAGGTCGAAACCGAAAAGGCAACTGCGGCCCAGGCTGGCCCTCTCTCCGAAGCAAAAGCAAAGCAGCAAGTGATTGTCGAGCAAGTACGCGTTGAGAAAATGCGTACGCAGGAGCAAATCGCTGTTCAGGAGCAGGAAGTCCTGCGCAAGCAAAAAGAGTTGGAAGCTACCGTCATCAAGTCTGCTGAGGCCGACCGGCAAGCAGCGATCTTGCGTGCGGAGGCTGCCAAGCAGGCCGCGATACTCGAAGCCGAGGGTTCGAAAGCAGCTCAAATCGCGTTGGCCGAGGCGCAGCAAGAGAAGCTGCGCCAGGAGGGCATCGGACGTGCTGCCGCCGTGGAAGCCGAGGGTCGCGCAGAAGCGGCGAAGGTTGAGGCCATCGGTCTCGCCCAAGCGCGCGCCATTGAGGCTCAGGGAGTTGCTGAGGCGCAAGCGATTCTGAAGAAAGCTGAAGCTTGGAAACAGTTTAACGACGCGGCGCGGCTACAGACGGTACTTGAAAAGCTGCCGAGCGTATTGCAGGCTTCGGCGGGGATTTTCGGCGCCGTCGCCGCCCCATTGGGAAATATCGACAAAGTCGTCGTGATCGAGCAAGGCAATGGCACCGACGGTGGCGGCACTGGCGGAATCGGTCGCGTCGCACGTACCGGCCCTGCGCTCGTCTTTGGACTGCTGCAACAACTGCAAGCTCTTGGACTGGACGTGCCCAACGTCCTTTCGCAGCTGGGCTTGAATGGCAGCAAGTTAGAAGCATTCGCCAACCCCCCCAATACCAAACCGGTCGAAGCTTCTTCGGTGGTCGCTAGCGTCCCGAGCCCATCCCCGAAGCCGCCGTTGACGTAAGCGCAAGCTTTGCTTTTTTCAGCGACCGGTGCAAATGAACAGCCGCCTCCTTACTTCAAAGCTCAGACGAGGTGATACCGACACTCTCGCCATTCACTGCGGAGACTACCGCTTTCAGACCGCGTTTCAGGAATTCCTGAATCAGACCCTGGAGCTGGCGGGGAACTACGACCTGTTGGTAATTCCAGGCGGTCCGCTTAGTTTGACGCTATTCGAATATCTACCCAAGTTCCAATGGGCGATGTCGAAATGGCTGCGCTTTTTTGCCGAGCAGCACAATATTCATCGGCTGATCCTAATTCAGCACCAGGACTGCGCATTCTACCGGTCGATGCCGCTCCATCTGCACTCCTCGCCCGATCTAAGGCAGCGACAGGAACAGGACCTCCGTCGCGTGAAGGAATCGATGCGCAAGGACTTCCCGCAGCTGTCCGTTGAGCTCTACTACGCCGGCTGTGATGACGCCGATCGCATCTCAATCGACTACGTTTCGGTGTAAAGCTCTTGCGAGTACACCTCAGGTGTACACCGTAAACCGAAGTACGATTTCCGTACGCGAACGGTCGGCAACACACGATGAATGAACTATCCCTCGGCACGTCCCTCGATATACCATCGGCCTGCTCTGGCGCGCAGCCCTGCGTAGCGCACTGGAGTCAATTGCCTGTTTTCGATCTCGGGGTAAATCTCACGAGGAGGAAGATCGATGAAGAATTGGCTGTTGAGCTTGGTCGTGCTCGTTGCTTTGTTTTTCGCACTCGCGTTCCCAGTGTCCTCTCCCGCGGCGCCTCCTGCGCCAAAGCCGCGGCCTGCGGTTCCCGCCGCTGCTCCTGCGGACCATCCTGAAATCCGCGACGCGATAGCGTCACTTCGCCGCGCTCGCGAACACCTGAATCATGCTGCGCACGATTATCAAGGCCATCGCGTGGACGCCATTCGCGCGATCGACGAAGCGATCAGGCAGCTCGACATTTGCTTGAAGTACGACTAGTCAGCCACAATCCCTTTCGCCCCGACCTGCGGCGCACGTAAGGTGAATCGAGCGCTGTGTGCCGGGGCGTTTTGTTTTTCTTGCCGCGTTTCGCTACTGTCGAATCGTATTGGAAGGTGTTGAGGCGGGATGTGTCGAGCCGGCCGGGATTTCCTTCACGATTCTTTCCGCTAGCCGCTGGCTCGTGGTGCATTCCGAGTCGTTGATGCGGCACTGCGCGATCGTGAGCTTGCAACCGCACGTGCAGTACTGCGAATTCAATTTCTTTAGCGCCGCGCGTTTCTGATCCTCGGTCAATCCCTTGAAATCGACGCCGGGGAGCTCTTTCGCATTGATTGCGTTCTTCAGAAATATCTGTCCGGTGTCCTCGAAGGTTTCCACCTTAGCCTCGACGGGCATGCCCAAGAGCGACCGCACTTCCGAATCGTACAGGTCGATGGGATAGAGTCCCTCGTGTTTCTGAACGATGCGGCCGTACGTATTGACCACAAACGAGGTCGGCAGCGCAGGCACGCCGCCGTATTCCATCGAAAGTGTTGGACTGCCCATCACGATCGGATAATCCATTCCCATATTTCGCGCGAACTGCCGCACTTCGTCCGCTGGCGCGTCGTCCATCGAAACCCCGACGATTTGCAGGCGATCCTTGAAACGCTTCGACAGCTCAATCATTTCGGGGATCTCATCACGACAGGGAGGGCACCACGTCGCCCAGAAATTCAGCAGCACGACCTTGCCTCGCCAGCTTGCGGTGGAGACGATGTTGCTGTCTAGATCGCTCAAGAGAAATGGCGGCATCGGCTGCGGATTGCTCGCGAAACGAATGATGACCTGACTTCCATCGTTGCTCAGGCCCGGCTGATGTTCTTGAGCCGGGGGTGGCGAGTTATGAGGCGCCGAATTCGCCAACGCGATCCGATGCGCAACCGAGCCCGACGGCCTCAGCTCCAGCCCCAGACTGAGTAGTGCCGCGGCGGCAATCAGGATGATGAAGGACACTCTGCGCACCTAACTTGTCTCCCCCCAGATCATTATGCGGCAGCGCTTCATCCCGCACAATCGGTGCGTGCGCAGCCGCAAACCGTGACGCACGAATGTCATCGAGCTGCGCGTGCCAATGCGGGACGGCCCTTCCCGATTTGAGTTCGAATCCGCGCACTCGACGATCTGAAGAGTCCCTTAAGTCGTTGAATCTGCACTAGGGGCCACCTTGACGCCGTCCGCCAGAATTGGGCACCCGACTTGCACTATCTTCGCATGCGGGTCGCGTTCCGACACGGTCCGCATCGTCAGGTGAACGGGGAGGAAGGGGCCGTTCACAGGATGGTACGGGTCGTTCCCACCTGCCTCTGAGAGGGAAGCTAGGATGGATGACCCCATGGCTCGGTTACGCCTAGACCGAAGCCAATGGAACGCGACCTTTCGGGGCTCCTGATCCCAAGCAGGAGCCCCTTCCTTTTTCTGCGCGTGCGATAATGTCTCAGGCGCATGCGCAACATTAAGCTCACAATTTCATATGACGGCGCCGGCTTTCATGGCTGGCAATATCAGCCCGGCGTCGCCACGATTCAAGGCGCGCTCAACGACGCCGCCCACAAGATCACGCAAGAAAAAGTTGTCGTCCATGGCGCTAGTCGCACCGACGCCGGCGTTCACGCGCTCGGCCAAGTCGCTCACTTCAAGACGCAGTCGGCGCTTTCGCCGCTCGAATTCCAGCGCGCTCTGAACGCACTGCTGCCTCCAGCCATTCGCATCGTCGCCGCCGAGGAATTGGGCCACGATTTTCACGCGCGCTGGGCGGCGCAAGGAAAGACGTACCGTTATCGCATCTATCGAGGCCGCGTGCTGCCGCCCTTCGAACACGGCCGCGCGCTCCACTATCCCTGGCCGCTTGATGAAGACCGCATGGCCGAAGCTGCGCGCCTCTTCGAGGGCGAGCATGACTTCAGCTCGTTTGCCGCTTCCTCCGGCTCCGAAGACGACGATCGCGACCGCGAAATGATGCGCATGATCCACTCGTCAGAAATTGTGCGCGACGCGAGCGGTGAAGAAATCGCTTACGTGGTTCGCGGGCGCTCGTTTCTCCGCTATATGGTGCGCAAGATCGTCGGCACGCTGATCGAGATCGGGAAGGGAAGGCTCACGCCGCAGGACATTCCGAAATTGTTCGAACTGCGCGACCGCTCGCGCTCCGGCCCAACCGTTCCGCCCGAGGGCTTGTATCTCGTGTCCCTCGAATATCCCGATCCGACTGATTCACTCGCGGCATTTTCTTCGCGCCGCCACGCTGCTCATACCAAAGGCTGAATTCATGTAGACTGACACGCAATGGACGCGGACCTCATCTACGATTGGAACGCGCATGCCGTGCCGGAAATCCCGCCCGGCCGACGCGTAATGGTCCTCGACGAAACGCTCCGCGACGGCCTGCAAAATCCCTCGGTTCGCGATCCCTCGATCGGCGAAAAAATCGAAATTCTGCACTTGATGGAATCGCTGGGCATCGACCAGGTCAATATCGGACTGCCCGCTGCCGGTCCCCGCGCTTTTGCTGACACCGAGGCCCTCGCGCGCGAAATTATCAATTCGCGGATGAAGATTCGCGCCAATCTCGGCGGCCGCACGCACAAGCAGGACATTCAGGCCATGATCGACATCTGTGAGCGCGTCGGCCAGCCGATTGAAGCTGCAATGTTTCTCGGCTCGAGCCCCATTCGCCGCCTGGTTGAAGCTTGGAGCGTCGACCATCTCCAGCGCACCACCGAAGAGGCCGTAAAGTTCGCAGTGTCCGCCGGCCTGCCTGCGATGTACGTCACCGAGGACACGATTCGTACCGATCCTTCGACGATCATCGCGCTCTATTCGACCGCGATTCGCGCGGGCGCTCGCTCGATCGTCCTCTGCGACACCGTGGGCCACGCGACGCCTCGCGGCGCATACAATCTCGTGAAATTCGCGATCGAAGAGATCGTGAAGCCATCGGGCGCGAAAATCCGCGTCGATTGGCACGGTCACAACGATCGCGGCCTCGCCGTGGCGAATTCGATTGCCGCACTTGCCGCTGGCGCCGATCAAGTTCACTGCTGCGCGCTGGGACTCGGAGAACGCGTGGGAAATACGCCAATGGAGCCGACGCTCGTCAATTTGCGGTTGCTCCGCCTGATCGATCGCGACCTGTCGAAGCTGAAGGAGTATTCGGAAACAATCGCTCGCGCCACGAATACCGCGATTCCGCCGAACTATCCCGTTGTCGGCCGGGATGCGTTCCGGACGCAAACCGGCGTCCACGCGGCCGCCATAGCGAAGGCGTACAACAAGCACGACGTCAAACTGGCCGACGCAATTTACAGCGGCGTTCCCGCGCACTTGTTCGGCCTCGAACAAATTATCGAGATCGGCCCGATGAGCGGAAAGTCGAATGTCGTCTATTGGCTCGGCAAACACGGAATCGCGGTGACGGATGATCTCGTGGATCGCATTCTCTCGACGGCCAAACAATCTCCGAAGGTGCTAACCGAAGAAGAGATCCTAGCGCTGGTGCCAGCGACGGCCCGGCACTAGGTCAAACGCCTGAACTTGACTGACATGGCTACTTCACAACCCCAAACCGAAATCGTAATTCGTCCGCTGCATGAATCGGACCTCCCGGCCGCGGATCGCATCATTCGCGTCGCCTTCGGCACCTTCCTCGGCATGCCCGATCCAACTGCGTTCATGGGCGACGCATCAATGGCGCGCACGCGCTGGCTCGCCGATCATGGCTCCGTACTCGTTGCCGAGCACAACGGCAAGGTCATCGGCTCGAATTTCGCCACGAACTGGGGCAGCTTCGGCTTCTTCGGCCCGCTCACGGTCGAGCCCGAATATTGGAATCGCGGCGTCGCGCAGCGGCTCCTCGGTCCGACCATGGAAATTTTCCGCCGTTGGGGCAATCGCCACCTCGGGCTCTACACTTTTCCGCACAGCCCAAAACACATGGCGCTGTATCAGAAGTTCGGCTTCTGGCCGCGCGATCTGGTCGTCAACTTCGCGAAAACGGTCGATGGCGCACCGGCAGTGCCTCTCGATGTTTCGCGCTTCTCTGAAGCCAAGCTTGCCGATCGCGAAAGCCTCATCGCGGCCTGCCGCGAAATCACGGACGCCATTTTTGAAGGCCTCGACGTGCAGCGCGAGATCCGCGCGGTCGCCGAACAGAACCTCGGCGATACGATTCTGATCTGGGATTCTTCGCGTCTCGCCGGTTTCGCTGTCTGTCACACCGGCGCTGGAACCGAGGCCGGAAGCGGCGTCTGCTACGCGAAGTTCGCGGCCGTCCGTCCGGGTCCTCGCTCGGAGGAAACTTTCGCGCGTCTCCTTCGCGGCATCGAATCGTTTGCGGCATCGCGCCGCGCGCCGAAGGTCACGGCAGACGTTAACGCTGCCCGCCGCGAAGCTTTTCGCGCGATGCTTGCCAACGGGTTCCGCCCGGAAAGGCAGGGCGTGGCCATGGAAACCGGCAACGCTTCTTCCGGCTACAATCGCGCTGGCGTATACATCCTCGACGACTGGCGATAAAATCCGCTTCACGAATCGCGTGAAAGTCGCTCTCATCTGCTGTATCTTTTTCTGGATGGTCCCGCTCTCGGCTCGCGTTGCAGAAGATCCCGTCACGAAACTCGCGGACGATCCGCGCGCAGCGCGCGGCCTCGCCTGGATCGACAAAAACGCTGCTTGGGTCACCGACCAGCAGATTCGCCTCACCGAGATTCCCGCACCTGAATTTGCCGAGGCGCGCCGCGGCGCTGCGCTCAAGGAACTTTTCGCGGCGAGCGGCCTTCAGATTCGCGTCGATAGAATCGGCAACGTGATCGGCGAGCGCGCCGGCTCAGACGCCAAGAGCGTGATTCTTATCTCGGCGCACCTCGACACAGTGTTTCCACCTGACACCGACGTGCACGTCAAGCGCACGGGCGCGCGAATCTACGCTCCCGGGATTTCGGACAACGGCGCGGGCCTTGCCGCGCTGGTCGGCCTTGCGCGCGCGCTTTCCGAATCTCGCGTGCGCACCGAAAAGACAATCGTCCTTGCAGGCGATGTCGGCGAAGAAGGCGAGGGCAACCTGCGCGGAATTCGCGCGCTCGTCGACGCCTATGGTTCGCGGCTCACCGCCATCATCGCGCTCGATGGCCCGTCCGCTGATCACATCACCACGCAGGCCATCGCATCTCAGCGCTGGGAAGTGACGGTAACGGGCCCGGGCGGCCACAGTTGGTCCGACTTCGGCGTGCCAAATCCCATCACAGCGATTTCTCGGGGGATTGTTGGGTTTTCGTCTGTTTCACTTCCCGACGATCCGCGCAGTACGTACAACTTCGGCGTCCTCGAGGGCGGAACTTCGGTGAATTCGATTCCATCGCGCGCTGTCCTAAAGGTTGATCTGCGCTCGGAGGACGAACGCGAACTCGCGCGCCTTGAAAAGTCGCTTCGAGATGCGATGCAGTCCGGTATGAACGATGAACTTTCTGCCACGCAGTCTGCGCGCGACACGCTTCAGATCAGTTTCCGCTCGCTCGGCACGCGCCCTGCTGGAAAGCTACCGGACGACTCACCGCTCCTCGCGACCATCCGAAACGTCGATCGCTTCCTCGGCAATCGCTCGCGCCTCGAACGCAGCTCAACCGACGCGAACATTCCGCTCTCTCTCGGAATCCCTGCCGTTGCAATCGGCGGAGGAGGGAAGGGCGGCGGCTCGCACACACTGGACGAATGGTACGATCCGACCGGCCGCGAGCTCGGCCTCAAGCGCCTATTCTTCACCGTCGTGGCACTCGCCACGCCCGAGCGCTAGCTCCCCTTCGTCCACCATGAGAAACAGTCGCCTGCTCGCCGATCTCGCCTTGGCTGCCTGCACGCTCATCTGGGGCGCGACGTTCGTCGTTATCAAAGACGCGCTCGCCGACATTTCCGTCATCGCCTACCTCGCAATCCGCTTCGGCCTCGCGTCCCTCCTGATGGCGGTCATCTACTGGCGCTCGCTGCGCAAGATCACGATGCATACCGTTTGGGCCGGCGCGCAAATCGGATTTTTCATGTTCGGCGGCTACGTCTTCCAGATCACGGGCCTTCGTTTCACGACGCCTTCGAAAGCTGCCTTCGTCACGGGAATGTTCGTCGTGTTCGTTCCATTCATTCTGGCGATCTTTGCCAGACGGCGGATACCGGGTTGGATTTGGGCGGGCGCCCTCTCGGCGCTCGCGGGGCTCTACTTCCTGTCCGTCCCGCCTGAAGGAATCGGCAGTCTCGACCGCGGCGATCCGATCGTCTTCGGCTGCGCGATCTTGTTCGCGCTTCACATGATCTTCATCAGCCGCAACGTCGAGCACCATTCCGTGGCCGCGCTCAGTTCATTGCAGGTGATGACCAGCGCCGTCCTCGCGACCATCGCGCTGCCCATCTCCGCCGCGCTCGGTTGGGAGCAGCCGCGCTTGGTCTGGACGCGCTATCTCGTGTTTGCGATTTTGGCGACAGCCATCGGCGCGACGGTCATCTGCTTTTCGCTGCAAACGTGGGCGCAGAAACACACATCCCCGTCGCATGCCGCGATACTTCTCAGCCTCGAACCAGTGTTCGCCGCGATCACGTCGCTGGTCCTCGGCCGCGAACACCTGACCGCTCGTCTTCTACTCGGCGGCGCACTGATTTTCGCGGGAATCCTACTCGCGGAATTCAAGGGCTCGGCTCCAGCCCTACCCGCCGCTCCCGAGCCGATTGCGCCATCCTCTGAATGACACGCCGGAAATTCGGAGGCGGATCGCAGGAAACAGCGAGACTCCCAAGATCGATCTGAGGTAGCCTATCCGCCCGCTCGGGAGGTAATGATGGCAATCTTTCGCAGCATCCTGGGAGTGCTCGTGGGACTCATCGTGTTGACTGTCGCGTCGTTCGCGATCGAGGCCGCCGCCGACCCGATCCTGATGCATATGTTTCCGAATGCGCTGCCGAATCGCGCTGCTCTCGACGAGAACCTTTCTGCCAGCATCTTTCTCTTTTTCTACACGAGCCTTTGTCTTGTGCTGGGCGCTTACGTCGCCGCCTGGATTGCGGGCCGCGCGCCGGTGTTGCACGCGCTGATCATGGGCGCCATCGAGGTTGTGCTGACGCTTATGGCGATGGTGCACTTCTCGAATTTGCCCAAGCGGAATTTCATCGTGACTATCATCTTCACGATTCCGGTCGCTTGCATTGGCGGTGCGCTGCGCGCGAGGCATTCGCGCGTCCGGCCCGCGTAGCAGTTCTGCCTGGCCACTCGGAACCAACTTACGCTGACATGCTTTTCCTACCCCAGAGCTGTTTGCTGGCCTCCGCAGCACCTGCTGAAAGCGCCCGCAGCTTCGCCCAGGCGATCGACGGATGAATTCGCCCGCCCATTCCGCAATCGGTTCCGGCGAGAACCCGTTCGCGGCCCACGGCTTCGGCGTAGCGCATGATCCGATCGGCTACGACCTCGGGGTGTTCGAGCACGTTCGTCTTGTGGCTCACCACTCCCGGGATCACGGACTTGTGCGCAGGCAGCTTCGCATCTTTCCAGACTTTCCATTCATGCTCGTGCTGCGGATTCGCCGCTTCGACCGAATACTGACTCGCCTTCACCTTCAGCATCAGATCGATCGCATTTTTCAGCGGCAGATCTGTGCTGTGTGGTCCTTTCCAGCTACCCCAGCAGATGTGATATCGAACTTTCTCTTCGGGTATTCCCGCCAGCGCGTGATTCACGAGTTCGATATGCTCCTCGGCCCATTTTCGAAATGCGGCCATATCTCCGTTCATCGAGTGCCGCCATTCGTAAACGTTCACGATGATCGGATCGTCGATCTGTAGATTGATTCCGGCATTGACAATTGCCTTGTACTCCTCGCGCATCGCCTCGGCGACAGCCGCCGCCTGTTCGTCCGCAGTTTTGTAATACTCGCCGGGCATGATGGTCACGCCGGTCACGACCGCCGTCATGAATGCCTCTTCGACATTCTTGCCTGCCAGCGCAGACTTGAGATTCCGGACGTCGCGCTGAATGACGTCCTGCCCCGTGTACCGGATCGGCCCGATGTTCACTGGGAAACGCACCGGATGCGTTGAAGGCCCGGCGTATGCTTCCGGGGTGGCGTAATAGTCCGCGAAATCCTGACGATCCTTGCTGCCGCCCATAAACGACTTCACGAGATTGAAGTCTTTCGGCAGATCGCGCCATTCGAATCCGCTCACGCGGCCGAGCACGTACGTCGCCCACGCGCCATAGTCGACTTCATCCGACATCGGTTTTCCGAATTCGCCGTCATTCACGATATCGATGCCGGCTTCGACTTGCCGCTGCACGACTTCCGTGACCGCGCTCGCAAGCCGCGGCTCGAGCTTCTCGGTCGGCGCTTGATCGCGGTACAGCTCGATGAGATCGTCGGGCCGCGGCAAGCTGCCGACATGCGTTGTCAGAATCCGGTTTGTACTCTGTTTCATTTCCGTGAGGTCCCTCCGAGACCGATTGCTTGCCGTGCTTATATCCCGCTTCCTGCCGGTTGACAAGCCGCGCTCTCCGCCGTGAGGTCTGAATGGCGCGCCGCGGCCTTCCGCGCGGCATGAATTACTGCCGGCCTCCGCTTGAATTGGTTGGGGACCGCGATTTGCGAATAGAAGGAACTCGCCCCGGCGCACGAGCCCTTTGCGCGAGGGCAGCGCTGCATGTCGAGAGAAAGTCCTCGCCGGCGTTCGCTACAGTCGAGCCTTCAGCATGCGATATCGATCGGTGGATTCGTACCTGCTGAAGCGTGACGCGAGCAGGGCGCGCGCCGTAATCTTGGCTCGGCTCAGCACGCGAGCGATCCACTCCAAATCGCAGCCTGGCAAGCCCTCCATGTAAGCGCGAATCGAATTCCGATAATAGATTTCCGTGGGACGCTCAACGGAACGGTCGGTGGTGTGCATCGTTGCACCTCCGTCGTTTTTGGCCGGAGCCCTATTATAACGCCGCTTGGCGGTTTTGAACCCCGATGAGCCGAACTGCCCAGAAGCGCCAGTTTGGCGCGTAACCTTTCCGCTCCTCGCCGGTTAATGCTATAGAGAACGCGCACTGCGGAGAACCGATTGAAGGCCCCAGCGAAAGAGCTTGCCTCGCCGACAGGCAGGGCCGACGAAAAGCTCCTCGTCGAAGCGGCGCAGAAGGATCCCGCGCGCTTCACCGAGCTCTACGAAGCGAACTTCGAGCGCGTTTACGCGTTCGTGTCGCGGCACGTGCGCACGCGTGCGGATGCGGAGGACGTGACCGCGGAAGTCTTTCAGCACGCGCTGGCGAATTTGGCACGCTTCGAGTGGCGCGGAGTCCCTTTCGTCGCTTGGCTTTACCGCATCGCGGGAAACGCGATCGCAGATCGCTGGCAGCACGCCTCTCGGGAGCAGGGGGCTGCAGCTGCAGATGACCCCGTCGATCCGCAGTCCGGCGCCGATGCGAGCCAGATCGAGCGGCGCGCTCTGCTTTTCCGCCTTGTCGGGACGCTACCAGCCGATCAGCGCCGCGTGATCGAAATGCGCTTCGCCGAAGAAAAATCGATCCGCGAGATCTCGCAGGCAATGAAACGCTCCCCCGGTGCGATCAAGCAGTTGCAGTTCCGTGCAATCCGAAGTCTTCGCGCTCAGCTCGACGAGAAGCCGGGCAAGCGCACGAGCAAAGCACATGGCTAAACAAAGCCCGAGCGAACAATTCGACAAAGTCGTATCGGCACTTCTCGGCCGTCCGGATGCGCCTCTCTCGCGCGACGGCGCCGCGCGCCCGTTCGATCCTGCGTTCGAGCCGGTGATCGAAATCATCCGCGATCTGAAAACTTTTCCGCGCCGGGAGTTCAAGGCGCGCCTGAAAGCTGATTTGGAAAGGAGAGCAGCGATGGCAAGTTCAGCGAAAGCAGTGAGTCCGATTCGCGAAGGCTTTCATACGGTCACGCCGTACATGACCGCGGCCGATGGACCGGCTTTGATCGAATTTGCGAAGCGGGCTTTCGGAGCCGAGGAGACGTTCCGCGGCATCGGTTCGGCGGGTGGCGTCCACGGCGAGGTTCGCATCGGCGACTCGATGTTGATGATGGGGGGAGGCATTCCCGGCCGGGAATTTCGCAGCGAGCCGAGAGCCCACGCGCTGCACGTCTACGTGCCCGACGTCGATGCCGTCTACGAGAAGGCTCTCGC
Source organism: Candidatus Acidiferrales bacterium (assembly GCA_035622875.1). Taxonomy (GTDB): domain Bacteria; phylum Acidobacteriota; class Terriglobia; order Acidiferrales; family UBA7541; genus Palsa-295. The sequence continues at coordinate 11,308 of DASPUN010000075.1, read as the reverse complement.
GCAAGGCGCGACTTCGATCGGCGCGCCGCAGGATCACGAATACGGCGAGCGCGGCGCCGGTGTGAAAGATGCCTTCGGCAACTACTGGTACGTCGCGACGCACAAGGGCGAAAGCTACATTCCCAAAGGCCTGCACAACGTCAACGTCTACATGCATCCGCTGCGCGCTGAGCCCGTGATCAATTTCCTTAAGACCGCGTTTGGCGCGGAGGAAATCGCGAGATACGCTTCGCCCGATGGCGTGATTCACCACGCGGAAGTTCGCGTGGGCACGTCCGTAGTGGAAATGGGTGAAGCGCACGGGCCGTACCAGCCGATGCCCGCGATGTTCTTCGTCTACGTGAGTGACGCTGACGCTGTTTACGCACAGGCTTTGCGCGCGGGCGCCGCTTCGCTGCAGGTGCCCGCCAATCAGCCGTACGGCGATCGCGTCGGCGCCGTCACCGATCCGTTCGGCAATCAGTGGTGGATCGCGACGCGCACAGAAGCGCTGCCACCGACGGGAATGCCGCGCCCCAACGACCAAGCCTCGAATCCGCAAAGTGCGGCGGCGCCGCGTCCTTCACCGGTGAGTAGAGTGCAGTTGTATCCGCATCTGACGTTCGACGGCCAATGCGAAGCGGCCTTCAAGTTCTACGAGGAGTGCCTGCACGGAAAGATCACGTTCATGATGACGTACGAGAATACGCCCATGAATCGGAAACCGCCTGCTGATTGGCAAAAGAAGATCAGCCATGCCACGTTTGCTCTTGCCGAGCTCAGGTTTTCCGGCTCGGACGCGTTGCCTGGACAGTACGAGAAGCCGCAGGGCTTTGCTCTGCAGTTCAATCTCAGCGACCCAGTGGAAGCGGAGCGCATCTTCAAGGCCCTGGCGGAAAATGGAACTGTTCAGTTACCGCTCCGGGAAACATTCTGGGCGCTTCTTTTTGGCACGCTCGTCGACCGGTTTGGGATTCCGTGGTTCATTAACTGCGAGAAGCCGGCCTGAGTGCGGACGATTGTCGTAGCATCGGTGAGATTGCCGCGGCGCTAGGAGAGTGACTCAAATGACCGCGAGCGAATTTCGCCGAATCGCACTTAGTTTTCCCGAGACGACCGAGAGCTCGCACATGAGCCATCCGGATTTTCGCGTCGGCGGAAAAATTTTCGCGACGCTCGGCTATCCCGACAAGCGATGGGGAATGGTCAAACTGTCCCCCGATCTGCAGGCGAAATTCTACGAATCGCAGCCCGAGATCTTTGTCCCAGTGAATGGGGCATGGGGCAAGGGTGGAGCGACCAGGGTTCGCTTGAAGCTGGTCAGGAAGGCCGACCTCCAGCGTGCCATGCGTGCCGCATGGGAGCGGACCGCACCCGAGCGCCTCGCCGCCCTGTCTGGCACGAAATAACCGCCGTCAGACCGCGATTAAGCGTCAAGAACTGACTGCAAAAGCGGCTCTGGCGCTTATCGTCCATAAGAGTTTTGCTGCACGAATGAAACGCTACTTTCCTGCGATGTGAATCAAATTTTGGATAGATTCTAGATCGGGGAATTGCCCGCTATTTCTTCACCGTAGAAGGCTCGAGATGTTCTGCAGATTCACCCTGAGGGCGGACGCGATCAATCGCGAGGCCCGCTTGTGCCGCGATGACGGTGAAGACGTTGAGATCGTCCACGGTAAACATGCCGCGCCGCGAGAGATTATCGACGTAGAGCAATCCAAATCGGCGTTCGCGTTTGCCCAGCGGCGCGCACATCGCAGATTGAATTCCCGCTGCGACGATGCTCTTGCTGGCCGCGAGTCGTGGATCAGCCTGCGGATCGGTCACCAGCAGCGGCAAACCGCCGAACATCACCTGCTTGATGATGCTCTGCGAAATCGTGAGCTGCGGCGCGCCCTGTCCCTGCGACGCATTGGCCTGTGCGCGATAGCGGATCAGCGCCGGTTCGAACCCGTATCCGCCCCGGCTGAAATCGCCGCCGCCGATCGAATCCTTGTCGAGCAGCATCACAAATCCGCGCTCGGCTCCGTCCATCTCCAAAACCAGATCGAGAGTTTTCTGTGTGACTTCGGGAACCGTCTTGAGGTCCTCGAGCGTTCGATTCACCCGATTCAGCAGCGTCATCAAGCGATTTTCGTGTTCGGCGGCTTGCTTGCGATCGGAGTCCGATGGCGGACGAATGCCGTGGCCAGTTGTCACGTTGCTGACCGGCTGTGCCGCCATGAAGCTGGCGGAATATGCCGACTGCGAAATCGCCGTCGCGACACGCGGCGGAAGCTGCGGCGTGCCGTAAGAGACCGCCTCGCGCGAAGAGGAATCGTCGAAATAGCGCAGGCGGTATTCGCCGAGAATCACTTCATCGTTCGGCTTAAGTGCCGCCTCCTTCTTCGCCGTGCCGTTGACGCGCACGCCATTCGCGCTGCCGCGGTCGATGATCTCCCACTTTCCGTCCTGCGTCGCACGCACGACGGCGTGCAGCCGCGAAATGCTGGCATTGTCGAGGACCAGGTTGCTCGATTTTGCCCGGCCAATCGAAATCGGCCGGTCGCCGATCAGCTCAAACACGCGAGTATCTTCGCCGGGATGATAAATGAGAAATCTAGGCATTGGAGCGACCCAGAATCCATCTTCGGCCCGGCATGGGAGGGAATCAAGACGCGCGGAGCCTCATTTGTCCGAAGCCTAACCGCGCCGTTACTCGTGGTGATACTTCACGTCGAGCTTGGCGTGAAGCGCCGGGACGTGAAGATGCTTTTTTTCGAACGCGGAGATTTCGGTCTCGTGGACCAGCGTCAAGCCGATATCGTCGAGCCCCTTGCGTAGGCACTCGCGGCGGAATGGATCGACGGTAAACGAATAGCGCAGGCCTTTGTCATCGGTGACGATTTGCTGCTCGAGATCGACGGTCACCTTGTAGCCTTCGTTCGCTTCCGTGCGCTTGAAGATTTCGTCGATCTGCGCGTCGGAAAGCGTGACGGGCAGAATGCCGTTTTTGAAGCAGTTGTTGTAAAAAATGTCCGCGTAGCTCGGCGCAAGAATCGCACGCACGCCAAAATCGAGAATCGCCCACGGCGCGTGTTCGCGGCTCGATCCGCAGCCGAAATTCGCGCGCGCCACGAAAACGCTCGCGCCCTGATAGCGCGGCTTGTTCAGCACGAAATCGGGATTCGGCTTCTCACCGGGCAGGTAGCGCCAGTCGTAAAACAGCACGCGGCCATAGCCCTCGCGCGTGAGCAACTTCAGAAACTGCTTCGGCACCATCTGGTCCGTATCGACGTTCACGCGATCGATCGGCGCAACGAGGCCCGTGTGCTTCGTAAATGGTTTCATATTGTCCGAACGTCCTTCAGTTGGGCGTTCCTTCTGCCGGTTATGAATTGCGGAACAGCTATGGCAAGTCCCGCGAATGCCAGTATAGTGAAGAAATATCGTTGGAAGTTTAGAGAGGCAAGGTTGCTGACCCTTTCTTCAGGAAGGTTTCGGAAGATCGGCCATGTGCCGAGATTAGGAATCGAAAAAAAGAAGAAAACTGGCAACTCATAGCACACGATCAACACGGCAAGAGCCGCAAAAGCCCACCGCTCGCCCTTCCGATACGGAATGAAGAGTATCAGCAGCCCTATGACAGCGAGCACCAGCCGGGCGAACCCAACTTCGTGAACGAAGTTTTCGTAGCTGAACATACCACCCAAACGCCCTGCTGCGATTTCCTTGCGCTCTGGCTGGACAAAAAGCATCATCCGGGGTGACGACCACAGTATCGCGACGAGCGGTAATGCGATCAGAACTAAGGAAACGCGATGCAGAGTCTTCATTGGCCGCTACTCAGCTCCGTCCACGGTCGACAATTTCCGGACATCGACGAAATGGCCTTCGAGGGCTGCAGCCGCGGCCATCACTGGGCTGACAAGATGCGTCCGGCTGCCTTTGCCCTGACGGCCTTCGAAGTTGCGGTTCGAGGTGCTCGCGGAACGCTCGCCGGCGAGTAGCACGTCGTCGTTCATCGCGATGCACATGCTGCAACCGGAATCGCGCCACTCGAATCCGGCGTCCCGGAAAATTTTATCTAGGCCTTCCGCTTCTGCCTTTGCCTTCACGACGCGCGAGCCGGGCACGACCAGCGCCTGCTTCAGCGACTTCGCGACGTGCTTGCCTGCGACAACTTTGGCTGCCGCGCGAATGTCGTCGATGCGCGAGTTCGTGCAGGAGCCGATGAAGACGCGGTCAACCGGGATATCTTCCATCTTCGTTCCGGGCTGAAGCGCCATGTACGCGAGGGCGTTTTCCGCAGCCTTGCGATCGACCGGATCGGCAAACGATGACGGATCGGGCACGCGGCCGGTCACTTGCGTGACCATGCCGGGATTCGTTCCCCAGGTGACCATCGGCGCGAGCTCTTCGGCCTTGAGCACGACGGTCTTGTCATACTTCGCGCCCGGATCGGTCGCGAGCGATTTCCAGTAGTCGACAGCGATCTGAAAATCCTTGCCTTGCGGCGCAAACGGTTTGCCTTCGACGTACGCGAACGTCTTGTCATCCGGCGTGACCATTCCCGCGCGCGCGCCGCCCTCGATCGACATGTTGCACATCGTCATGCGGCCTTCCATCGAAAGTCCGCGCACCGCTTCGCCGGTATATTCCGCGACGTGGCCGTTACCGCCGCCGATGCCGATCTTTCCGATGATCGCCAGGATGATGTCCTTCGCGGTGACGCCACGCGGGCGCTTACCCTGCACGTCGATCTGCAGCGTCTTCGATTTGAATTGTGAGAGGCATTGCGTGGCAAGCACGTGCTCGACCTCGCTCGTTCCGATACCGAACGCCAGCGCGCCGAGCGCGCCGTGCGTCGACGTGTGGCTATCGCCACAGACGATCGTGCAGCCCGGAAGCGTTATGCCGAGCTCAGGGCCGATCACATGGACGATGCCCTGATTGCGGCTGTTCATGTCGAAAAGATTGATGCCCGCTTCCTGGCAATTGCGCGCGAGCGCGTCGAACTGCGCGGCGGCATCGGGATCGGCGACGGGCAGCAGGCGGTTTTTCGTCGAGACCGAGTGATCCATCACGGCGAAAGTCAGCTCGGGGCGACGAACCTTGCGGCCAGCGGCTTTCAGACCTGCGAAAGCCTGCGGCGAGGTGCCCTCGTGGACGAGGTGGCGATCGATGTAGATCAGAGACGGCTGTCCCGGCTCTTCGTGGACGACGTGCGCGTCCCAAATTTTTTCGTAAAGTGTGCGTGGTGGCATCGGCCTAATTCCATTCCCCCGGCGGATTGTAGCAATTCGCGTGCGCTACCGCCAATCGGAGCGACGCCGGCGAGAACGCGACATTTTTGGCGATTAGACGTGATCGCGGCCCTGTGTTTTCAGTGAGTTGCATGGCGTTCTACTCGCAGATTTTGGCGATTAGAAAAGGCAGTGGCTAGTGACGAGTGACTAGTGGCCAGAGAAGAACCGACTCCGTCGATTTCCCTGTGCCCGCGTCCCGCCTGTTCGCTCCCTTGCGCTGCCACTGTGCGTCCTTTCCGGGGCTGATCTCCGAAGCTTGCCGGAGCCTGATCAGCGCCCCGACCCGCGCTAGCACAGAGAGGGAGCCGTTTTGTCAAGCGAGTTCTGTGGACTTCCGAAGCGCATCCACAGGCGCGCTGGACCGACTCCATTCCTCCGCACACGCCATTGATAACGCACCGAGGCTAGACATGTCCAATATTAAGGTGATATGTGGCAATATACATGGAATATGAGCTTCGAGTTGCGGCATCTCCGCTATTTTGTCGCCGTGGCTGAAGAGCTCAGCTTCACGCGGGCAGCGGCGCGGCTGCACATCGCTCAGCCGCCGCTGAGCCAGCAAATCCGCCAGTTCGAGGACGACCTGGGCGTGAAGCTTTTCGATCGCACAAAACACCAGGTCCGGCTCACCGAAGTTGGCCGCGCCGTCTTGGAGGAGGCGCAGCGAACCCTCGTTCAGGCCGGGCGGGTGGCCGTGGCTGCGCGCCGCGCTGCCGAGGGGCAGACCGGCAGCTTGACCGTGGCTTTTTCCAGTTCGATGCCGCACACCGTGTTGCCCCGCGTGCTTCGGGCGTTTCGCTCACGCTTTCCGGGCGTGAACCTGAGCCTGCAAGAGCGCAGCACCGAGGAGCAGATCGAGCTGTTGCGAAGCGGAAGCGTCGACGTCGGCTTTCTGCGGCTGCCGGTGGACGATTCGGAAGGGCGCTTGGTCGTGCAGCCGATTCTCACTGAGAGGCTAATCTTGGCGCTTCCCAAAGGACATCGCCTGGCGAAGCGGCGCGCTGTCGCGGTGAAATCTTTGGCGAAAGAGCCGTTCGTTTCGCTGCCGCGGCATGCCGCGCCCGGACTGCATGAGCAGATCGAAGCGATGTGCCGCCGCGCCGGATTCCGTCCGATTGTTTCGCAGGAGGCGCAGCAGATTCAGGCGATCATCGGCCTGGTGTCCGCCGGGCTGGGAGTTGCGATCGTTCCCGCGTCCATCCAAAGCCTGCATCGCAAGCAAGTCGTCTATCGGCCGATTCAAGGCCCGCCGGCAATCACGCGAATGGCCGTCGCGTACGAAGCGGAGAACGCTTCTCCGGCGTTTCGCTCGTTCCTGCGCGTCGTGGCCGATGAATTGGACTCACGAAAGAGCCGCGCCGTCGTGGTCCGAAGTCAGAAGGTGAACACGTGAGCTAAGCGACGAGCGAACCGCGCTAATACGCCGCGGTGGTGCGCTTGCGGATGAATTGGAGCTTTTCAATTTCGTGGAGGAGCGTACTGGTTCCCCGCGCGTCCGCGGCGGGACCAGATTGAAGGCCGTCGATTAAGCGACGATTCGTACGCGTGGTTTCCGTTGGCCGATCGCCTCGCCTCTCAACCCAGAGTCGTTCCGGCCTCTAGCCCAATCGCTGTACCTGAAGCGGTTTGAAAGTTGGCCCCACCGAGCTTCGGTCGAATTCTCCGCAGATTCGTTGATCAGGGCACCGTGATATGATCCGCACACAGCACGGAAATTAGGACGACCGAGCAGCAACTTGTCGAAGACGCCTGAAGAGCTGTTAGCCGAGCGCGCCAAGCGCTTGCAGGATGCCTTTATGCTCAGGCAGCCGGACCGCGTACCCATCGCGTTGAACCTCGGGTACATGCTGGCGAAGATGGGCGGCATCACGTGCCAGGAGCTCGACGCCGATCCGGAGAAGGCGCAACAGCTTCTCGAGCAGGCAGCCGTGTATTTTCAGCCGGATCAGGCGATGGGACTCAGCATGTTCGTTTCGGCGCCCAGCGTGATGCTGGGCGACCGATTGTCCAAATGGCCCGGTTACGGGCTCCCGCCCGACAAGCCCATGCAGTTCATCGAAGGCGAGTACATGAAGGCCGAGGACTATGATGAGTTCCTCGACGACCCGACCAACTTCACTCTGCGAAGACTCCTGCCGCGGATGTATGAGAAGCTCGATGGTCTCGCCCTGCTGCCTCGCATTCCCATGTTGCTGACGGGCTACGTGTCATTTGGGAGCCTCGTCGCGCTCAACGACCCACGAGCGGCTGCATCGATCGAGGCCTTTGCGAAGGTGGTCAGGTTCTACCAAGGGAGACGCATGTTGGCTGAGGGGTACGCGCAGCGGATGGCGGCCCTCGGTTTCCCGAGCGGTATCGGCCGTGCGGGCGCATTTGCGATGGCACCGTTTGACTTTATGGGCGACACGCTGCGTGGAATGCGTGGAGTCTTCCTCGACATGCGCCGATGCCCGGACAAGCTGCTCGCTGCGGAAGAAAAAGCACGGCGCATCTGCGTGGACGACGCGATTCACACCTGCCGGATGATGGGCACGCCGTTCGTCTTCATACCATTGCATCGCGGTTCGGATGGATTCATGTCGATCGAGCAGTTCGAAATATTTTACTGGCCGCAATTGAAGGCGCTGGTGATGGATTTGATTGCGGCGCGCCTCGTGCCCGCATTGTTCTACGAGGGCGTGTGGGATAAGCGTCTCCACTATCTCCGCGAATTGCCTGCGGGGAAAACGACCGGCCGATTTCAAAGCACCGATATCTCGAAGCTGAAGGAAACGGTTGGAGACGTGATGTCGATCTCCGGCTGTTTTCCGTCCGCGTTGCTGCAGGTTGGAACGCCCGAGCAGGTTCGGGAACTCACGAAGAAGATGTGCCAGATTCTCGGCAAGGGCGGCGGATTCATCATGGGCGCCAATTCGTCAATGGACGAATGCAATCCGGAGCTCGTGAAGGTGTGGTGCGACGCGACCCGGGAGTACGGCACCTACTAAATCGTCCGCGTTCTGGAAAACCCCTGTGGTGGGCGATTGCCCCGCGATCAATACGCCGCGGTAAAGCGCTTGCGGATGAATTGCGGCTTCTCGATTTCATCGACGAGCGCAACCGCGTAATCTTCCGCCGAGATCTTGCTTTCGCCTTTGGAGTCCGTCACAAGCTGCTCGGTGCCGAGACGGAATTTGCCGGTGCGTTCGCCGGGCTGGATGAAGCCCGCAGGGCTGAAGTAGGTCCAGTCGATCGACGTTTTCCGCAGAGCCGCAAGCGCATCGCGATGGGCCGTCGCGATCGGTTTCCACGCTTCGGGAAAATTCGGCGTGTCGACGAGCTGCATTCCCGGCGCGATTTCAAGGCTTCCAGCGCCTCCGACCATGATCAGCCGAATCCGCCGGTTCGCTGCGTTGCCCGCAGCGGTGACGGCTTCTGTCAGCGTGCGCACCGAAAGGATGGCCTGGCGAGGATCGTCCCTCGGTGGCGCGCAAGAACTGACGAGAACGTCGACGCCGTTGAGGGCCGGAATCACGGTTTCCGGCTTCATGGCGTCGCCTGTCTTCACCTCGAGATTGGTGCGTTTGGCGACTTTCGACGGGTCGCGCGCAATGGCGGTGACGTGATGCCCGCGCGAAAGCGCTTCGTTCAAAATTCGCTGCCCGATCATGCCTGTGGCGCCGATAAGTGCGATCTTCATGGTTGTCCCCTTGAAAGTGGCGCACGCAGATAAGAGCATCTGCGGCGCGTGTTAGAATCGCCGATTCTTCGTGCGGATTCTCTGACAAATGAGCGATCAAGTTCAAGCGCCGAAAGCCGAAATGCGCCCCTGTCCGCTGTGCGGCGCGATGGAGCGCAAGCTGCTGTTCCGCCGTGAGCGGTGGGACGTCGTCGAATGCGCAGCGTGCGGCATGGTGTTCATCGGCAGCGGGCTCGCCTACGACGTGCAGGCGCGCGAGCACGATTGGGCGGTCGAGCACGCGAAGGAATTCGCGCGGCGCAAGCAAAGGCAGCCCGTGATGCTGTTTCTTTCCCGCATCCTGCGACCGCTGCGGCCGAATACAAACGGCCGGATGCTTTCGCAAACGCTGCGCTGGCGCGCGGGAGGAAAGCTCGTCGATTTCGGCTGCGGCGACGGCGGATTTCTCGCGCTCGCGGCAAAGCATTTCGACGTGACCGGGATCGAGCTCAGCCCGCGCGGGGTCGAACTCACGCGGCAGCGAGTACCCACGGCGCAAATTTTCGAGGGGCCTGTAACGGAGATGGCTGAGCGTGAGCTGCCGGCGGGGGCGTTCGATGTCGTGACGCAGTTCGGCTACATCGAGCACGAATGGTATCCGCTGGCCGGCATGTGCGCGGCGGCGCGAGTCCTCAAGCCCGGCGGCGTCACGGTGATGAAGACGCCGAACTACGCCAGCTGGAATCGCCACATTCGCGGCGAGGATTGGTGCGGATACTACATTCCCGGGCACTGCAACTATTTCACTCCGCGCACGCTCGCGGAGCTGATGCGCAAGGCGGGACTAGAGCCGCTTCCGCGGCCGCTGGCCGACCGAATGCCCACGAGCGACTCTCTCTGGATGGCCGCGCGCAAGCCGGCATAGCCTGGGTCGCCGGGCGTGACGACGCACTGGTTTCCGCTGTAGAATTGGCCAGAATTCGGGCCCCGTAAGCTGATGTGACGGCGGTGAATATGCGACGTGGCGCACTATTCAGCGCGGTACTTTTTTGCATAGCGCTCGCCGTTTCGGCGCGTGCAGGCGAAAACGCTCAGCAAGTTTTTCCCCTCTCTCCGGGCACGTTCTGGATCTATCACGGGCTCGTACGATCGTGGACCGAAGGTTCGTCAATCGGAAACGTAACGCACGTAACATGGAAAATGTCTGTCCTGCGGGTCGTAGAGAGGGGTGGAATTACTGCGGCGATTGTCAGCGGGTTTCCGAGCGACTTGGATTGGACGGAGGGCCAGGCAACGGTGCAGCGGTCGATGCTGGTCGGAACGGCTGACTCCAAGTATTATTTCGACTCTCCGTGGGACACGAGTTTGGTGACTAGTCTGATCGACGCTCCAGAGTATCCGCTGGATGAACTTGCACGGCCGGACGAATGGATTTTGCAGTTACCGCTAAGCGCTGGAGAACGATTCGGGTGCGATCGAGCCGCCGCAGACAGGAAGGACGGGAAATATTGCTGGGTGGTCGGTGCGCCTTCACCCGTTGTGCTTGGCCACGTGAAGGGCGTCGCGCCGGGGCAGCGGCAGGAGTACGAAATCGACTACGACTCGGTCGCCGACGATACGGAAATCGAGTTCGTGCCCGGCATCGGCATCACGGGCTATCAATACCACCATCACGGAGCGATCGCAGAAACGGAACTGCAGCTCGTCGAATTTCATTCCGGCGATTCCGCGCGCTGACTCTTTCCACGTAGCGAGCTGGCAGCATCGAATCAAACTTGCGTGCGAGTGTCCATGGCCTTCGCCTGTTCCGCAAACTGACCGGGAACATTTCTTTCGCCTGTACCAAATCTGTCCTCCGCCGCGATTGACCGTCCGCCGGCAGGCGCGTATCGTTCGCCGAGATTCGCGAGACGAAAAATTTCCTGCGCTGTTCGCTCTCGCGTTGCCCTGACGCTTCCTAGTCAGCGTCGCCAGCCCAGAAGCAGTGCGAAATCGCGCGCGGGGGTGTGCCTTTTTTTGCCTTCGCGAACGGAATTAGGGGGGCGTCCATGAGTTTCAAACGGTTTGTGGCGATTGGCGGAGGTATTGCGGTGGTGTCGCTTGCGGCTACATTTTCGGTGCAAGCGCAAAATCAAAAGCGATTTCCGGATCAAAGCGGATCTTCGAGTCCGCCGAAGGCTCAAGATCCGGGCGTGCGGGCGGGTTCGGTGAATGCGGGGCAGTCTCTCCCGATGTTGAGTCCCGCACAGCTCGACTTCTTTCAGGATGGCCTGACGCGATTCATCGAAGTCGATTCAGTCAGCGGGACGATATCCGGCGAATCGGGCAAAGGGCTGGGGCCGGGATTCAATTCCAACAGCTGCGGAAGCTGCCACGCCCA
>DASPUN010000074.1:0-2197 GCA_035622875.1 Candidatus Acidiferrales bacterium | reverse complement strand
TCGAGCTGCTTCGACGACTAAAGGACGCTGCGAACATTTCCGACTGCCCGGTCACCCCGGCGGCGCTCGCGGAACTGCTTGGCACGATCGAGAAAGGCGAGATCACCGCCGCGAGCGGGAAAAGGGTCTTTCAGACGATGTTTGAAACTGGCAAGCGCCCGGCGGAGATTATCGCTGCGGAAGGGCTTCAGCAAATCGTGGACACCCGTGCGATCGAACAAGTCGCTCGGGACCTCATCGCCAGAAATCCCGAGAACGTTGCCAAATACCGTTCCGGCAACGAAGGCGTGTTCAAGTTTTTCGTAGGACAGGTGATGCGCCAGACGCGTGGCCAGGCCAACCCACAAGCCGTCAACGAAATTCTGAAGCGACTGCTCACGGAATAGCGCTAGGGAAGGGGAGAAACCATGCTCAAGGAAGGCGATCGAGCGCCGGCATTCCACACCACGGCCGACGACGGTGAGAAGGTTTCACTGGCCGACTACAAGGGGCAAAACCTCATCCTCTATTTTTATCCCAAGGCCAATACGAGCGGATGTACGCATGAGGCGGTCGAGTTCAGCAGCGCGCTCGAACAATTCGAGGCCGTCAACACCGCGATCGTGGGCTGCAGCGGCGACTCCGTCGAGGCGCAGACCAAATTCAAAACACGCTACAAAATCAAGTTCCCGCTGCTGGCCGATACAGAATTCGATGTAATCGACGCCTTCGGCGCCCGCCGTATGAAAACCTTCTTCGGGAAGTCGTTTCTGGGAATTGTGCGGATGACCTTCTGGGTCGGACCGGACGGGATCATTCGGAAAGTGTGGGAGAAAGTGACGCCCAAAGGCCACGCCGCCGAAGTGCTCGCAGCGATTCGGGGAGGCTGAGCCGGATCCGACAGGCCTGTTTACAGGGTTACCTTCAAAGATTCGGCCGTCGGCTCGATAAGAGCGTTATCGATCAGATGGGTAGTGCCGACTCGCCCGGCAATGAGCACGTAGCACACCTTTCGCAGGTGCAGGACTGGCTCAAACGTGTCCGCATCCACAATCTCCGCATAGTCGAGCGTGACAGCCATCTCGGCGTCGACAACTTGGCGCAAAGCCACGAGTAAGCGTGCCGGGTCGCGTTCGCCCGCAGCAACTTCTCTGCGTACGGCGTCCAGTGCTCGATAGAGTGTCGTTGCGGCCTGGCGCTCGGCGCCCCGCAGATAGGCGTTTCGGGACGAAAGCGCCAGGCCGTCGGGTTCGCGCACGATGGGGCAGACTACAATCTCACCGTCCAGATTGAGATCCCTAGCCATCTGTCGAATCAGGCGGGCTTGCTGTGCATCTTTGCGACCAAAAAACGCAAGCTGCGGCCGTGCGATCTCCAGCAGCTTCAAAACGACGGTGGTAACGCCGCGGAAATGGCCAGGCCGCAAACGCCCCTCCAGGCGCTCGCTCAGGCCTTCGACGAGGACCGCCGTGCGAAACCCCGCCGGGTACATTTCCTCCGGCGAAGGAGTGAACAGATACTCCACGCCCTGTTCTTCAAGAGTCGCGCGGTCCGCCTCGAGCGTACGAGGATATTTCTCAAAATCTTCGGCAGGCCCGAATTGCTTGGGGTTTACAAAGATGGAGACAATCACGGGCGAGCACTGCTGTTGTGCGGCACGGACAAGTGAAAGATGCCCCTCATGGAGCGCGCCCATTGTCGGAACCAGTCCGATCACGCGATCCTCTCGGCGCGCCTGGGTCACAACTTGCTTCATCCAAGCAACGGTATGAATTGTCTCCATGAGGTAAGCGCGACGACCGGCGGTAGTTCAGAAGATTGCTTTGCGGTGCCGGCGCGGAGTGGTCAGAGCTGTCACGCCTTGGCCTGCGCAGCGCGCTCGCGATAGAAGCCAATCATGTCGGTGCTCACAGCCTTGGCTCCCAGCTGTCTGAGCAAAGTGGTGACCTGACCGCGGTGATAGGTGCCATGATTGACCAAATGCTGAAGCATTTGCCAAAGCGGCTGCGCGTGCGCGACACCCGCCGTCGTTTTGATTTCGATGACGCGCTGCAGATCACCTGCCGTGAGCGAGGCGACGTAGTCCACTAGGTTGCGATCGATTTCGTTGAATCGGCGGCGCGTCGCTTCCAGATCAGGAAAATCGGTGGCGGAGGGAAGCCCGGTCGGGGTGCGTCCGTGCCAGCGTTCAAGCCAAATCCACTCGGCCCCGTAGATA